>CAJTYU010000009.1 GCA_910584095.1 uncultured Dorea sp.
ACCCTGTCCTGCGTCACCTTGATATAAGGCACCACCGGGGATTCCGGATAGGGAGTATTTGTCACATCAACAGCCGCCTGCTTTTTTACGCGCTTCGGCGCTTCCGGATAAACCGGATAAAACTCCTCAATGGTTCCGTCTTCACAATAATTCGTCTGGTAGAAAGAGGGTACGTAAATCCCCTCAATCTGACATGCCGCTTCCAAAAATTCACGTCTGCTTCCGCCCGCCTGCTTATTCGCCTTGTAGGCATCTAAAAGCTCATCGTATACGGTTTCGCCCTCCCCGATATAAAACAGGTCGAAAAATTCCGCCAAAGGTTCCGGATTGTAGGCACAGGGGCCGCCGCCGATAACGATGGGGTCGCTCTCCTTCCGCTCACTTGCATGAAGGCCGATTCCGGATAAATCCAAAATCTGCAGAATATTAGTGTAGCACATTTCATACTGGAGAGTAATCCCCAGAAAATCAAAGTCCTTCACCGGATCTTGGGATTCCAATGCAAACAGAGGGATCTCTTGCTCCCTCATAACCGCGTCTAGATCTACCCATGGAGAATATACCCGCTCGCACCATACGTCCTCCCGGCGGTTGAACATATCGTAAAGGATTTGGATGCCAAGGTGGGACATGCCGATCTCGTAGACGTCCGGAAAACACATAGCGAAGCGGATATCCACCTTTTCAGGGTCTTTCATAACGCTGTTCACCTCGCCGCCGATGTAGCGGGCGGGCTTCTCGATTTTTAGTAATATTTCATCATTTAAGGCTAGTTTTCTCATAGGTTTCCTTTCGGTTTTTGCATATTTTTCACAATTTTTTTGCGCTCTGTTTTCCCTATAGGATTCATAGAAAATCCCTATATTGTGGGAATTGGTTTACAGTGTATATTAGCCAATATTATATACATTTTAAGGAAGAACTTCAAGCCAGCAAAGACCTTTTTCAGCTTTTCTGCATTTGAGAGTGCATGAGGCTGAACACTCTGTGGAGTTCATTAGCCAAGCTTCCTTTTCTCTTAATCGCTGAAAACACTTCCAAAAGCTATCCGCCATAGGGTTTTTACAAACGATGTTTCTTAACTAAAGGGATTAAGAAAGGTTTAAAGAAACTCAAAAAATTTGAAATTATTTATAATTTTCTAATTGGGAAAAACATATAGTTCTTCCTCGGATGGGTAATGTTCGATAAATGGAAAGTTATTTATTTTCCCTTACTACTCGGCAAGGATTTCCATATGCTATTGTATGATCAGGAATATCTTTTGTAACAACGCTTCCTGCTCCGATTACGACGTTATTTCCTATCGTAACACCTGGCATAATGATAGCTCCGCCGCCAATCCATATATTATCGCCTATGATAACCGGCGCTGTTTGTGTTTTACAAAATTCAAACGAACCGTCTTCTTTAGGTTCTCCAAAACGATCAATCGCATTTGTTGGGTGAAACGCTGTATATATTTGTACATTCGGTGCAATTAAAGCATTATCTCCGATACGAATAATATTATCGTCTAAAAAGGTACAATTCATATTTACTTCGCAGTTATTTCCAAAATAAATATTATTACCATAATCAACGTAAAAAGGTGCTGTTATCCATAGATTTTTACCTTTTCCACCAAGCAATTCACTTAAAATTCTTTCCTTTTCTCCGGCATCGGCAGAGTTCGTCTGATTATATTTTCTTGCCAAATCTTTAGCCTTATGCCACTGAGTTAATAACTCAATATCTCCGCAGTCATAAAGCTGTCCTGCCAACATTTTTTCTCTTTCTGTCATACTTCACCTCCGCACAAATCTCTCCGGCGCAATCCTGCTCTCTAAGACGGCAGGTTACAATCCAGAAGAACCATATCATAGCCGCTTCCCGCAATCTCCCAGGACGTCTTTTTTCGATTCCGTCTCTGTCGCGGCATATCCGTCACTGAAAAAAGAGAAGGCTGACCCTTCTCTCAAATCCATGGAGACTGCGCTTCATTTCTGCTTTTTTCTTTCTGTATAATAGATAACATACATAACCCAAAACAAGATACCGGCTAGAGCCAGCGCGCAGCCAAGGCCCGTATAAAATACGGCAATAAACACATCCGGCACAAAGCCGGAGGCGCGCAGCCCGATCCCGCCGCCCATCATAACCGCCATGATCAGATAGGATTTCAGATCGAAGAAATGCCATATCGGGCGGAATTCCTCCCGGTATCCTTTAATCCTTCTAGTGTGCTTGATACTCATCTTAAAAAACATCAGCCCAAACGCGCAGAAAACGACAACGGACAAAATGATATGAAATATTCTGATCTGAGACAGCCTTCCATAAGAAAGAATGCCAAGCCTTGCCACATTGATTCCCGCAGCCAGCCAGACGCATCCGGCAACAGCCAAAAGAACGTGTTTTTTCACATGAAAAATGGGACGTCTGTTCATAATTTTATCCTCAGTCCTTTGCTAATTTGATTATCACAGACAGAAATTGCAGTTATTGTTCCGGTTTCTGGGGAACATCCGGGAAAATCTGCGGATATTTCTCAATATTCCGGTTCCTGCACTCATACATAATGTCTTCTGCCTGCCCAAGAATCTCAGTAAGCGTCAATTTGTTCTCCTTCCCGTCAATCTCTACGATACCATAACTGAAGCTGCACTGGTATTGCCTTGTAACTTCCTCCTGAAATTCCCTGAGAATCTCAGCAAGCTTTCGGCTGATCAGCTCTGCCATATTACCGGATAGAACAACGCAGAACTCATCTCCTCCAATCCTTGCGAACGTGTCCCCGCCTCGGAAATTCTTTCTAATCGTCTCAACAAAATTCTGAATATAAGCATCGCCCTCCCGGCGGCCGAACATGTCTGCTACATGCTCTAAGCCGTCTAACTGCAGGTAGCAGAGCGTTGCATCCAATTCGTCACGAATGACAATTCCCATATATTCTTCAAAGAATGTACGGTTCTTAATTCCCGTTAGGGGATCAAAATATGCATTGCTGGTCAGATTACGCACATTGCGCTTTTCCTCGGTAATATCAACCACCACATGCACATAAGAAGACCGCTCCTTCCATTCCATCTGGAATGAGGTAACCCGGTAAAAGGTGTCCACTTCCCCTTGCATCTCCCATACCTGATACTGCGCACTGCTCTTCCAGTTTAAAAGTTCAGTCTGAAAAGAAAGACGCCGCTTGCAGGTCTGGCAGAATGTATCGTCTAGCGACCCGATTTGTTTCCTTTTATTGCAGTACAGGATTTCCTTCGTGTCCCTGTCCACAACGAGCAGCCATTCCTTGCGCTTGCTCAATATCTCTACTAAAAGCTCATTGTACCCCTCGATCAGCTCCGCCCGGCGCTTCGCCTTCTTAGCTTCCTCCTTTAACTGCTCCTCCCGTTCCCGGAGCTGCTTTGTCATCTCGTTAAAAGCATCGGAAAACTCTCCCAGAAACGCTACGCGCTGGGAATAATCCCCTTTCGCCACCTGTTTAGCCTGCCATGTAAGATGATTCAGGTTCGCGTGAAGGTTTTTGAGATTCTCGCACAGGAAATTATATTCCGTTGGAAATTCTACCGATAGATTTCCCTTGGAAAGCTCTGCCGAATACGCAACCAATTCATTCACCGAATTTTGCATATACTGAAGTCCCCGTCCCAAATCCCGGTATGGTTCACTTAATTCGCCTACATCAAAATGCTCAATCCATGAATCATAAAGAATCCCCCTCATATATTCAAATAAACGCTCACAATTTTGTTTCGTATCCACCTCTGCAACAATCCTCCTGTTTATTCGTTAATATCCGCCTGAAACCGACATACCCTGTCCCCGGTTGCCCAGCAGTTTACTTCTACTGCAGTGTAAGGCTTTCCCGTATAAGAAGTCAAGATCCCGGCTAAAAATCCTTCATCATAATTACAGACGGTCTCTCCCAGAAGAGGAAGTCCCGAACAATCCGCATCCTCGGAAACTGTAAGGACCATTTTCCCCGTATCCTCTTCCAGCTTCTCAATCCGCAGCACTCCCATCTTGAATTGTTCCAGACGCTTCTGGAGCAGCGATGTAAATTCGGATATGTCCAGCGAAGAATCCAGATATTTCTCGGCAAAATACACACCCGCCCGATAGCCCGCGTTCCGGAAAATACGGATCTGCTCTTCCTTTCCAAACTGTTCCTTCAGCTCTTCCCGAATGGAATATTCCAGAAGCCTGTAAACAGCAACCGGCAGCTCGGAACCGAGATTCTCCCTGCCGTTTTCCTGGGCCTGCATATAATCTGCCAGCTTCAGTTCTTTCCTATCTTTAAAAAAAATATTGTCTTCCATAGTATTCTCCTCTCTTTCTTGTCGTTTACTCTTTAATCCGTATATTAAAATCTGTAATTAATAATATGTATGCCGCCTTTCCTGTTACTTGCTCTTATTTTGGTATTTCTATTATAGCGAATTCTCTGCGATTTGCCAACAGCAAAACAAATTACATTCACAGTTCTAAAAGGTATCAGCTATGAAACAGTTCCCAAACCTCTCTATTTTGTGCAGAAAAAGAGAGGCTTTCCTCATCGTCGGAGTATCCGCGCCGCTATACAAAGAAATCGAGAAGAACTTCACCGTCGTACCGGACATGTGGCAGAAAGCTGTCCTAAACGGAACAATACAGAAATTATCTGAAACGATGGACGCCGAACCTATGGGGCTTTAGGGCATAAGCGCCTGCGGCGATGAAGAAGACTGGAAATATTTTATTGCCGTTTCAAGTACAAAAGAAAAAGGGGATTTTGAAGAATACACGGTTCCCGCGTCTACATGGGCCGTATTTTTCGGGGAGGGATGCAATCAGTCCATCCAAGAACTAGAAAGGCGAATTGTAGCCGAATGGCTGCCTTCTTCCGGATATGAATACGCCAACGCCCCGGATATCGAGGTATATCTAAATCCAGAACCGGAAAATGCAAAATATGAAGTATGGATTCCCGTAACAAAAAAACAAGGCTGATTCTTTTCGCTTAAGCCGCCATCCGGCTGAGTATGAACAGACCGGCTCGTTAGTAAAAAATCCCATGGAGATTCCCTGTTGTAAAAAGCGGAAGCCCATGGGATTTACCCTGCCTATAATTTATCGGCATTCTCCGTCATAAAGCGGTATTCTGCCACAGAACGGTCAAAGCCTTGGATATGGCGTACCAGCCAGTCTACTACGTTGACCTCTACCTGTTTTACAAAGGCCTCCGACGGTCCTTCTTCCTCATCTAACATGGCATAGAGCTCTTTTACTGTATTGCGCAGCTCCTCATGCTTCTTCCTGTGCTCGCCAAGTCCAGGATACCGGATCTCCTCCTGAAGCTTTTCTTCCTCTCCAAAATGAAACTCCACATACTCGTCCAAATAATCCAGCATTTTAATGGCGTCTACCCGGCTCACGTTTTCCTCCAGCTTATCCAGAAACTGGTTAGTTCTCTCAATCAGCTCCTTGTGCTGTGTGTCGATCATCTCATTCCCCGTAATCAAATTATCATCAAATTCTATTCTCATCCTTCTGCCTCCTATTATTTTCTATACAAACCGGACGTCCAGCGTATTCTGTCCAGTATCGTATCTCTTTCCTTACAGCGGATTAAAGTCTGAAGCCGGATGCTTGCACCATGGACAGATAAAGTCCTCCGGCAGCGTATCGCCTTCGTAGATATACCCGCATACGCTGCAGATAAATCCCTTCTTTTTCTCTGCATCCTTCGGCGCTGTCTTCACATGCTTCTGATAGAAGCTATAGGTAATTGATTCTGCGTCCGACAACACCTCGCCTCCTGTCACGTCTGCCAAAAATAATGTGTGGGTTCCCAAATCTGTTGAAGAAACCACTTCTGCCGACAGATATGCATTCGTCTCATCCGCAATATAAACCACGCCGTTTTCCGCCCGGGGACAGTCCATACCCGCAAGCTTATTGGTCTGGGCTCCGCTCTGAAATCCCCAGTGCTTATAGGTATCAAATTTCGATTCCTCCGAAAGCATGGAAACATTAAATACTCCTGTGCGCTGAATCATATCATGGGTATAATTCTTCTTATTCACTGCAATCGTAATACGATTCGGTTCTGTTGTAACCTGAACGGCGGTATTGATAATACAGCCGTTATCCTTTTCCCCTTCTCTGGACGTCAGAATAAATAGTCCATAGGTCAGTTTAAACATTGCTTTCTTATCCATCGTTCTGCCCTCCTGTCTGTCTTAACAGTTTCTTTTTTACTGCTTTAAAACGTAATACTTTCCGTATATAAAAGGATATCTGCCCTTCCTTTTTTAATGTATTTCTTTTATCTATAACTATACTCGGTCTTTTCCATTATTTCAATAATAATCTTATAGATTTCTTCCGGTACCTCTTTTTAGTCCCTGTCCCATTATCATTCAAACTTTTTTGCCCGGCAGATTCCATTGTTCCCCCATTTATGACAGAAAGGGCCTTGGATTGATCTGCTCTCACCAAGGCCCGGTTCATACAGTTATCTTCTGTTTTATTTTATAAGCAGCGACTTCCCTGTCATCTCCTTCGGCTGTTCCATTCCCATCAGCTCTAACAGCGTAGGAACGATATCCGCCAGACATCCGCCCTCCTTAAGCTTATAAGCCGGGTCTGCATTTACCAGAATAAATGGAACCGGATTCGTGGTGTGGGCGGTAAAAGGTTCCCCGGTTTCATCATCAATCAGCTGCTCCGCATTGCCGTGGTCTGCGCAGATAAACATCTGTCCGTCTACTTCCTTAATGGCATCCACTGCCTTGCCCACGCACTCGTCTACTGCCTCAATCGCCTGGATCGCAGCGGCCTCCACGCCGGTATGCCCTACCATGTCCGGGTTGGCAAAGTTAATGATAACCACATCGTACTTTCCGGACTTAATAGCCTCTACCAGATTGTCACACACCTCATAAGCGCTCATCTCCGGTTTCAGGTCGTAGGTCGCAACCTTCGGCGACTTTACAAGGATACGGTCCTCTCCCTGATTAGGTTCCTCCACGCCGCCGTTAAAGAAGAATGTAACGTGGGCATACTTCTCCGTCTCTGCAATACGCGCCTGCTTTAATCCATTTGCAGCAAGGTATTCTCCAAAGGTATTGGTAATCTCCTCTTTTACAAATGCGACTTGTTTATTCGGGATCGTAACGTCATATTCTGTGAAGCATATATATGTTGTCTTTACCCTCTCGCCCCGGTCAAAGCCTGTAAAGTCATCCATGCAGAACGTCCGGGTAATCTCCCTTGCACGGTCTGGGCGGAAATTGAAAAAAATAATCGAATCATTCTCTTTGATCGTCGCCACCGGAGCGCCGTCCTTCTCCACTACGGTAGGAAGCACAAATTCATCTGTCACATCCTTGTCATAAGAGTTCTGAATCCCTTCCGGTCCGCTTACAGCCTTTTCGCCTTCACCGTAAACCAGCGCCCGGTAAGCCTTCTCCACACGCTCCCAGCGGTTATCCCTGTCCATTGCATAATAACGGCCCATAACCGTTGCAACTTCGCCTACGCCGATTTCTTTCATCTTTGCCTCTAATTCTTCTACGTACTCCTTGCCGGATGCCGGAGGCGTATCACGCCCGTCTAAGAAGCAGTGTACGTATACCTTCTCAATCCCCTGCCTCTTTGCCAGCTCCAGAAGCCCGTAAATATGCGTATTATGGCTGTGAACGCCGCCGTCCGATACCAGACCGTACATGTGCAGGGCGGAACCATGCTTCTTCACATTCTCACAGGCAGCCAAAAGCGCCTTATTCTCAAAAAAATCTCCATCCTGAATTGCTTTCGTAATCTTTGTAAGATCCTGATATACAATGCGTCCTGCGCCCATATTCAGATGCCCCACCTCGGAATTACCCATCTGTCCGTCAGGAAGACCTACTGCAAGTCCGCTGGCATTTCCTTTTACGAAAGGGCACTCCTTCATCAACTTGTCCATAACAGGCCGCTTTGCCTGCGCCACTGCATTGCCCTTCGTCTCGTCGTTCAGGCCGTAGCCGTCTAAGATCATAAGTACTGTTGGTTTCTTGCTCATTGTCATATCTCCTTATATACGCTTTTACGCAGCGTTTTTTCACGTTTCTATTATACTCCAAAATGTCAGAATTGCAAACCTAAATGTCCTGCAGCAATCCTTTCTGCCGGCAAATCGAAAAATAGGCCGTACGGCTGTTATCCCTCCAGCCATACAGCCTATCTTTCTGATTTGCTCTTAATTATTTATAATTTACAATTTTTCCAAAATCCGGTTTCAGCGCTGCGCCGCCTACCAAGCCGCCGTCGATATCCGCCTGTGCAAATAACTCCGGAGCGGTAGCCGCATTTACAGAGCCGCCGTACTGGATACGGATTGCCTCTGCCGTCGCATCGTCATAAACCTCTGCGATACATGCACGGATGCCTGCGCATACTTCCTGCGCCTGTTCGGTAGTAGCCGTTTTGCCTGTTCCGATTGCCCAGATCGGCTCGTAAGCGATTACCATCGTCTTCGCCTGGTCAGCCGTTACATTCTGAAGTCCAACCTTAACCTGCTGGCGGATGAAATCCATCGTTACGCCCTGCTCTCTCTGTTCCAGAGACTCGCCGCAGCACATAATCGGAGTAATGCCGTGCTCAAGCGCCTTGAGTACCTTCTTATTTACCGTCTCATTGGTCTCAGCAAAATACTCTCTTCTCTCAGAATGTCCGAGAACAACGTATTTTACGCCTGCATCTACCAGCATAGCCGGAGAAATCTCGCCTGTGTAAGCTCCCTTCTCCTCAAAATACATATTCTCAGCGCCAACTGCAATATTCGTGCCTTTTACTGCCTCTGCAACCGGGATGATATCAATCGCCGGAACGCAGAATACCACGTCCACATCCTCGCTGGCTACTAATGGTTTGAGCTCCTCAACTAAGGCAACCGCCTCGCTGGGTGTTTTATTCATTTTCCAGTTACCTGCAACAATCTTTCTTCTTGCCATTTTCCATTCTCCTTCTTATATTTATCTCTATTGCCCGAAAAAACCTCGTCAAGCTTTCCGGTATGTCCGCCTCACTAAATTCGTGAATAACCTTATTAAGTTCGGCGGACTAAGTAAACGCTAGGCTCAAAAATACCTCGCCAAGCTTTTTACTTATCGTTTGCGGCTGCTACGCCCGGAAGTTCTTTTCCTTCTAAAAATTCGAGGGAAGCGCCGCCGCCTGTTGAAATGTGTGTCATCTTATCGCCGAAGCCAAGCTGATTTACCGCCGCTGCGGAATCGCCGCCGCCGATGATGGTTACAGCGTCTGTATCCGCAAGCGCCTTTGCAACCGCCTCGGTTCCCGCCGCAAAGTTCGGCATCTCAAAGCATCCCATTGGTCCGTTCCATACGACTGTCTTAGCGTCCTTAACAGCCTCAGAGAAAATCTTAGCTGTCTCCGGCCCGATATCAAGCCCCTGCCAGCCGTCTGGAATCTCGCCGGCCTTTACCACCTTGGAATTTGCATCGTTAGAGAAATCGTCTGCAATCACGGTATCTACAGGCAGAAGTAATTTTACGCCTTTTTCCTTTGCCTTCTTCAGCATATCCAACGCATACTCGCAGTAATCTGCCTCTAAGAGGGAATTGCCAACACTGCCGCCCTCTGCCTTGCTGAAGGTATAAGACATACCGCCGCCGATGATCAGGGTATCTACCTTATCGAGAAGGTTCTCGATAACAGAAATCTTGCTGGATACCTTTGCGCCGCCAAGAATCGCTACAAACGGACGCTCCGGATTATTTACGGCGTTTCCAAGGAAATCAATCTCCTTCTGCATCAGATAACCTACTGCCGCCGTGTCAACATACTCTGTCACGCCCACATTGGAGCAGTGCGCCCGGTGCGCCGTACCAAACGCATCGTTTACAAATACATCGCACAGAGACGCCAAATCTTTGGAGAAGGCTTCGCCGTTCTTGGTCTCTTCGATTCTGTAACGCGTATTCTCAAGAAGAACCACGTCGCCGTCCGCCATTGCGTCTACGGCAGCTTTCACGCTGTCGTCTACCACAACATTGCTTGGGACAAACTTCACTTCCTGACTAAGCAGTTCGGAAAGCCTTGTAGCTACCGGTGCAAGAGAAAGTTCAGGCTTCGGCTCTCCCTTTGGCTTGCCTAAATGCGAGCAGAGAATTACTTTCCCGCCGTCTGCAATCAGTTTCTTGATTGTAGGAAGAGCAGCTACCAGACGGTTCTCGTCCGTAATCTTCCCCTCGATCAAAGGTACGTTAAAATCACATCTGCAAAGGACTCTTTTGCCCTTAACGCTAATATCTTCTACCGATTTTTTATTCAGCATATATCTGTCTCCTTACTTAATATTGTAATGCAAGCGTCAAATGATATCCTGACGCTTCTATAAATCAGAACGAAGTTTCTTATATCATAAAAAGGATCCGGTCCTCTCAGACCGGACCCTTTCTGAGTCTCTTATTCTCTCAATGCCGCAATACGCAATCTATGGGATACGCCATTGGCAGCATTCCTTTCCTCTTACGCTAATTCAGAGAAGTATTTGATTGTTCTTACCATCTGGCTTGTGTAAGAATTCTCATTGTCATACCATGAAACAACCTGAACTTCTGTAGTATTGTCGTCGATTGGCAATACCATTGTCTGGGTAGCGTCAAATAATGATCCGAATCTCATACCGATTACATCGCTGGAAACGATCTCATCTGTGTTGTATCCGAAAGACTCTGTAGCCGCCGCCTTCATAGCTGCGTTTACTTCGTCAACGGTTACAGCCTTGTCAACAACTGCTGTAAGGATTGTGGTAGATCCTGTAGGAGTCGGAACACGCTGTGCCGCGCCGATGAGCTTGCCGTTCAGTTCTGGAATAACAAGGCCGATAGCCTTAGCTGCGCCTGTGCTGTTTGGAACGATATTCACTGCCGCTGCACGGGATCTTCTTAAGTCGCCCTTTCTCTGCGGTCCGTCAAGAGTCATCTGGTCACCTGTGTAAGCGTGGATTGTCTGCATGATACCAGACTTAATCGGTGCAAGGCCGTTCAATGCCTTAGCCATAGGCGCCAGACAGTTTGTTGTACAAGAAGCTGCAGAGATAACGGTATCTTCCGGCTTCAAAGATGTATGGTTAACATTGTAAACGATTGTAGGAAGGTCGCTTCCTGCCGGTGCAGAAATAACAACTTTTCTAGCTCCTGCCTTAACGTGAGCGGATGCTTTCTCTTTTGATGTGTAGAAGCCTGTACACTCCAGAACTACGTCTACACCGATCTCACCCCATGGAAGCTCCTCTGCGTTAGCCTTTGCATAGATCTTAATCTCTTTTCCATCAACAACGATAGAATCCTCTGTAGCTTCAACTTTGTCTGCCAGAGCGTATTTGCCCTGTGAAGAATCATACTTTAACAGGTGAGCAAGCATCTTTGGAGATGTCAGGTCATTGATTGCAACTACCTCATATCCCTCTGCTCCAAACATCTGTCTGAATGCGAGACGTCCAATACGTCCGAATCCATTAATCGCTACTTTTACTGCCATGATTAATTCCTCCTAAATGATTATTAACTGCTTTTCACAGCCACGTATTTTATGATTCTTTAGCGTTTCTTTGTTAAAGAATCATCAACCGAATATTATTTTACTAAATCTTGTACAAAAATTCAAGTCTCTTTTGCATTTTTATGGAAGGAAAGGCTAATTTTGTTATGATTCAAAGCCTTTACCGGCGGCCCGCGATATGCCGGCCGCTTATATTTGGTCAAACTACACAGCAGCTGAGCGAAAAAACAGGCAAATTTGCCTAATGGTAAACTGCCGCCCCCGGAATCCTGTTCTTCCCGAATGCCGAGGTTACTTTGCGCTTCCCTTCCGGCAATAGGTATAAGCCGTCAGGAAAATGAACAGCGGAATCTCTGCCGCCCGGACTATCAGGAGCAGATCTACGTTCCACACAGATGCCTGCCCCACATGCAGGAAATGATAGTCAACCAGCGAATACAGCAGGCAGTTGGACATTCCGATCCCCCCGGAAGGAAGGAAACACCCCAGCCATGTCCCTGCCGCTCCCGGAAGGGCCGCTTCCGCCACCACCGGAAGGATCACAAAAAACAGGCCCGCTGCCAAAGCGCTTACGTTATTTTTCATCCTTGCGGATAAAAACAGGGTAAAGCTGATGCAGGACAGCAGGATCAGAAAGCTCCCCGCCAGATTCGCCCACTGGAGCTGCCCCACATGGCAGGCCGGAAGGCTGGTGGCCGAATAAAGTATCTGTATGGAGGTCTTCGTCCCCTCCCAGCCAAACAAACTGTTGGTAATCAGAATGAACAGCGCTCCGCACAGAACAAACGCCGTTCCGGTAATCAACAGCGCAGACAGGATCTTTACGGCGGCCAGCTTAAGTCTTCCATGTCTGGTACAGCGCAGGATGTCGTCCGCCCCGGTCTGATACTCCGCCGAAAATACTGGGGCTGCAATTACCACGCAGAAAATCGTAACGGCAAAGATCAGAAGCACCTGATAATCCATAGAATTACTATTTGCGCCGTAGTAATACGTATAGGGGCGTTCCACCTTTCCAAATTTCTCCTGCGCTATTTTCTCTGCTGAAGGGTAATCCTTCTGCTCCATCTTCATAATCGAGGAAAGCCTCTCTGTCAGCCTTTCATAATACCCCTCTGCGTACTCCGGCGGGATTTCCAGCATCTGAGGCGCAATCCCGGTTTTTGGATCGGCAAACACTTCCCGGATCCCATGCACATATGGCTCTGACGGAGCCAGTTCCTTATAGTATACATCCGACGGAATATTTTCTCCGTACTCTGAATCATATACGGGATAGATTTCCAGACGCTTCTCTATGGCCTCTCTTAACTTCTCTGCCGTCACCTCTCCGTATATAGTGTCGTTGTATTGCCGGTAAAACCGGGCTGCCTGAATCCCCTGAAGTTCCGTTTCCTTCCCGTCCTCCTCTATAACAGCCCCTTCATAAGTCACTGGGATATATGCCAGAAACGCCGTCAGCGCTAAACTTACGCCAAGCAGTACCCATGTCATCCTTGTTCTCAATACACGTTTGACCTCCAACAAAAAAATTCTCATCTTTCCACCCCGCTTTCCTGAGGAAACAGCCACAGGTAAAGATCCTCCAGCCGAGGCTTCACCCTTCTCGAATCCTCTGTCATTTTTTCATCAGCCAGATACCTGAGCGCCACGGTTCCGTCCGGTTCATTTCTTAGATTCACCACCTGAGTTTCTTTCTCCCATCCTTGTACTTCCCCGGCCGGAACCCGGCAGGACCATACCTTTCCGGCCACATGCCTTACCAGATCTTGTGTCGAGCCGGTCTGTATAATCTTTCCGTTTTTCATAACCGCATTCTGCGTAGCGATGTATTCTACATCCGAAACAATATGGGTAGATATTACCACAATTCTGTTATGGGCAAATTCCGATAAAAGGTTCCTGAACCGTACCCGCTCTCCCGGATCCAATCCGCTGGTAGGCTCATCCAAAATCAGAATTTCCGGATCGTTTAGGAGCGCCTGCGCAATTCCTACGCGCCGCTTCATTCCGCCGGATAATTTCACGATCCGTTTCCGCCTCACATCCCCAAGGGAAAGCTGCTCTAACAGTTCCGCAATCTTTTTCTTAGTTTGTATTTTGGGCAGGCCTTTTAAAACAGCCACGTATTCCAGATAATCCTTAACGGTAAATTCCGGGTAGAAGCCAAAATCCTGGGGAAGATAACCGAAAATATCCCTGTAATTCCCTTTCAGAGACGCAATTGGTATACCGTCATACATAATTTTGCCGGAAGTCGGACTCATAATCCCGGCAATCATTTTCATCAGCGTAGTTTTCCCCGCCCCATTTGCACCCAGAAGGCCCCATACCCCCGGCGTAATCTCAAGAGACACATCGTCTACCGCCAGTTTATCCTTATATTGCTTTGTAATGTGATCAATTCTAAGTTCCATAATCCGTTTCCTCCTATCAGGCATATGTGGTTCGTTCCCGCTGCTTCCCAATCAGAAATCCTTGATAAATATAGTATCCAAATAAAATAAAACTGCCCAAAGCAATCCATGTCTGCAGTTCCTCATAAAAAAACTGCGGAAGAAACCGGAATAAAAGCAGCAGCACGATAAAAAGCAGGATTCCGTATGTCAAAAAATACCGGCATACCCGCCCGGTCTCCGTGGTTCTGAGCATAAACAAAATGCCATTTCCGCACACGCCTAGGAAAAATAACATGTACGCCATACCGTTTCTAAATCCAAACGCCAAATACGCGGACGTCACGATTGAAATCCCTGTAATCACCGCCAGCTCTCCCACAAATAAAATCAGTATTCTGGATAAGAGCAGCCGTTTAATGGAAAAATAGGAAACCGCTTCTATTTCCATCATTCGGTAATAACTGGACCGGTAAATAAATACAATCCAGAGCATCGATATGCCTACCGCCAGACAGCTTAGGGAAAATGCCGCTTTTACCGGCGTAATCACATGCAGTTTTGCATATTGTATGATAAGAAGGGTTGGCGCGGCTGCTATTATCAGCTCGAACACCCACATTTTCCAGCCCGCGAACCAAAGCTGCGACAGCAAAAGATCCATAAATCCGATTCTTTTTCTGAAATCCTGAGTATTCCATTGCATTCTGGCAAGAAGAACCATCCTGTCTGCCGCCTGTTCTGATACCGGTTCATCTTCTGTAAGCGCTCTTCTTATCCTATTTTCCATATCTTTTTCCATCTGATTCCCCTCCCTTCATTGGTGCGCCGATATGCCCGGATTTAGTAAAACTATGCATATCAGTCACTAGCTGAGCTTTTATTTCCTTCAGCGCCGCCCTCAGCTTCGACTGTACTGTACGCATAGGCATTCCCATAATATCGGCGATTTCCCTAAGCTTTAGTTCCTGTCCAAACCGTAGTATTACAATTTCCTGCGTGGACGGCTCTAATTTCCTGATCAGTTCCCTAATATAAATCCGTTCCTCGGCCTCATCAACCCCCGGTTCTTCACAAATAATTTTCGTATTCATTTCCTCTAACGGCACATAATCCCGCCCTTTGCTCCTGTACAGGTCGATGCAGGTATTTCCCGCAATCTTATACAGAAAATTCCGAAGCTTCCCGGAAAATCCACATCTGCCAAAATATTTTATTGCTTTTAAAAAAGTCTCCTGAGCCGCGTCTTCCGCCAGATATGCATCCGGCGCGTGCCATTTACAGTACCTCAGTATTTCCGGATAATACAAGCGTACCAAATCATCCATGGCGGAAGTATCTCCGGCCCGCAGTCTCTTTAATAATATCTCTTCGCGCATTAAGATCTTCTCCTTTAAGGGCGTCCCCTTATAGATTATAACGTCTGCAGTATAGGAAAAGGATTAATGAACAGAAAAAAAGTTCGCGCTTTTTTTGCACAAACTTTTTGATTAATCATTTTTATTTAAGACAGCTTGATAAATTCCGGTTTTCTATTCCTGAACTCCGTATAATACCGGAATCCGTTTTCCTTTAATAGCTCGTCAACCAGATGGAAATCATACGCTATATGTTCCGGAGTATGCCCGTCTGCTCCTACGGTTATGATTTCTCCGCCAAGTTCCCGGTATCGCTTCAATATCTTTTCGTGAGGATGGGCGAATCCTATTCCATATTTTAATCCAGATGTATTCAACTCAATTCCTTTTCCATCGGAAATAATCTGTTTCAATATCTCTTCAATCACATCCATATAATCGTCGCAGGAATAGCTTTTTACACCTTGATTGCTGTAACGCACCATATAATCCATATGCCCAAGAACATCATAAGATTTAATCTTTTGTACATCCTCTAGGATTTCTTCAAAATGTATCCTGTATGCCTCCTGATCCGTGTGATCTAAATAAATTCTTTTTGAAGAAGCGTCATGTCCCCGCACGGAATGAGCCGAACCAATTACAAAATCCATCGGATATTTCTCTGTAAATCCTTTGTAAAACTCTCCCAAATGAGGCTGAAGCCCGATCTCTGCGCCAATTCTGATATCAATCCTGTCTTTATACCGTTCCTTTAAAAGCGGCATCTCTTTAAAATAGCGCTCTGCGTCAAAAATCTCCTCCGAACCCCAGTCAAAATTGTCTTTATCATAGTGATCCGTAAAGCAAATGACCTCAAGACCCTTTGCAATAGCCCCTTCAACCATGTCCTCTGGCCTGGCCTTAGAGTCACTAGAAAAATTACAATGCATATGAACATCCGCTCTCATCATCTATTCCCTCCTGTAATCGTCCCTCCGCCAAGTACGTATTCCCCGTCATAAAGGACAACTGCCTGCCCCGGAGCAGCTCCCAAAACAGGCTCCTCAAAAGTGCAGCACAGCTCATCCTCTCCGATTTTTTTTGCTGTGCACCATGCTCCTTTATGGTTATACCGGATTTTCGCCCACACGCGCTTCGGCTCCGTTAAATCCCCCTCAGACATGAAATTTAACCTGCCCGCCCTCACCTGACGGACCAGAGCCTCGTTACGGCTTCCGATCACAACCTCGTTGGACTCGGGGCGGATCTCTATGACAAATACCGGATACCCTAATGCAATTCCCAAACCCTTTCTCTGCCCTACCGTATAATGGATAATCCCTTTATGCTTTCCCACCACGGTTCCGTCCATAGTAACAAAATTCCCTTCCGGGAACCGGGTGCTGCGTTCCCTCTCTATAAAAGAGGCATAATCTCCGTCCGGCACAAAACAGATATCCTGACTGTCTGGTTTATCTGCCACCGGAAGTTCAAGCTGTTCTGCAATCCTGCGTATTTCCGTCTTCTCATACATTCCTGCCGGCATTAACGTTCTTGCAAGCTGCTCCTGAGTCAAGCTGTACAGGGCATAGGTCTGATCTTTCTTTCCTGAAGCACACGTCCTTAAGGAATACCTTCCATTTGGAAGCTCTTCAATACGCGCATAATGACCGGTTGCAATATAATCGGCTCCGATTGATAGGCTTCTCCTAAGAAGCGACTCCCACTTTACATACCGGTTGCAGGCAATACAGGGATTGGGCGTCCTCCCCTTTATGTACTCATCGGTAAAATAATCAATCACCGTTTTCTGAAACTCTGCTTTAAAATTCATTACATAGTAAGGAATGTCTAGTTTCGCGGCGACTCTTCTGGCATCCTCCACAGCATTCAAGCCGCAGCATCCGCCATTCTCCTGCTGAAACTGCGGTTCCTTATCCTGCCAGATCTGCATGGTCACTCCGATCACGTCATAACCCTGTTCTTTTAGAAGATAAGCCGCCACAGAAGAATCCACTCCTCCGGACATTCCTACTACAACCTTTTTTCCACTCATGGGCAAACAAAACCTCTTTTAATATTCCTCTTCTTCCTCTTCCTCGCCTTCATGAATATCTGACTTCGGTTTGGATAATCCCTCGATCTTAATATCATGCTTCTCGGCATAATCCCAGAGCGCCGCATGGATTGCTTCCTCTGCAAGAAGCGAGCAGTGCACTTTTACCGGCGGAAGCCCGTCAAGAGCCTCCATCACGGCTTTGTTGGTAACCGCCATCGCCTCCTGAATATTCTTTCCCTTTACAAGCTCTGTAGCCATGCTGCTGGTAGCGACTGCCGCGCCGCATCCGAAGGTCTTGAATTTAACGTCGCGGATAATCTGATTCTCATCGATATCCAGATAAATCCTCATAATATCTCCGCACTTTGCATTGCCGACAGTACCTACTCCGCTGGCATCCTCAATCTCTCCCATATTTCTGGGATGCTGAAAATGATCCATTACTTTTTCTGTATACATCGTTTATTTCCTCCAATTTTCTTTTAATTTTTTTATCTGATAAGCCGTTATGCTTTCTTTTCTGATTTCTGAAAGTCCTCGTACAGTGGCGACATTGACCGGAGGTCAGACACGATTTCTTTCAGGCTGTCCACAACATAATCAATATCTTCTTTTGTAATCTCCTCATTCAGCGTAAGTCGAAGCGACCCATGGGCGATCTCATGAGGCAGCCCGATTGCCAGAAGTACATGGGAAGGGTCAAGCGACCCGGAAGTACATGCAGAACCGCTGGATCCGCAGATTCCTTTCATATCCAGCTTTATCAGCAAGGATTCGCCTTCTATAAAACGGAAACTGAAATTCGCGTTATTCGGAAGCCTATTTTCCTTGTGCCCGTTTAATTTTGTATATGGAATTTCATTCATCACCCGGCTGATCAGATAATTCCTCAGCCAGGTTTCTTTTTCCGTGCGTTCCTCCATTGTCCGTACTGCGCGTGACACCGCCGCGCCAAGTCCGATAATCCCCGGAACGTTCTCGGTACCCGCCCGGCGCTTTCTCTCCTGTGCCCCGCCGTGCACAAAGGACCGGATCTTCACGCCTTTCCGGATATAAAGAAAACCGATTCCCTTCGGCCCGTTCAGCTTATGGCCGCTGGCGCTGAGCATATCTATTTGATACTCGTCCACATTGATCGGGACTTGACCGAATGCCTGTACTGCGTCGGTGTGGAATAAAATACCCCGCTCGTGAGCGATACGTCCAATCTCCTTAATCGGCTGAATAGTTCCAATCTCATTATTTGCAAACATCACTGAAATCAAAATCGTCGTCGGGCGAATGGCCGCTTTCAAATCCTCAAGTTTTACTACGCCGTTCTCGTCCACATCCAGATAAGTCACTTCAAAGCCATGCTTTTCAAGATACTCTCCTGTATGGAGGATAGCATGGTGCTCAATCTTCGTCGTGATGATATGCCTTCCTTTATCTTTATATGCATCCGCCGTTGCTTTCAGCGCCCAGTTATCCGACTCAGAACCCCCGGCGGTAAAATAAATCTCATTGGACTTTGCTCCCAGCGCATCCGCTATCGTTTCTCTCTGTTTCGTAATGACGTCTTTATTTCCCGAAGCAAAACTATACACGCTGGAGGGATTGCCGAATTTTTCAGTAAAATACGGAAGCATTGCCTCTACAACCTCCGGCGCCGTCTTGGTAGTCGCCGCATTATCCAAATAAATAAATCTTTCCATCTTCTGGTCCTCCTAATTATTACAACTCTTCGGCTTTTCCTTACCGCAGACCGAAAGCTGCTTACTTTCTTCAACTAACGTATCGAGCTTAATCTCGTCTACCGTCTGATTAATACTTTCATTGATTCGTTTCCATACATATTTTGTCACACATCCGCCGGATGCGGCACATTCTTCGCCGGAACCATACCCTGAACAATCTACAGGCTCCAAACTTCCTTCCAGCGCCCGAAGCACATCCCCAACGGATATCTCTCCTGCATCCTTCGCCAGTACATAACCGCCTCCGGCTCCCCGGATGCTCTTGATCAGCCCCGCCTTTTTTAACAGGGACATCAGCTGCTCCAGATACCTCTCCGACAGGTTCTGCCGCTCGGCAATGCAGCTAATCGATACAGGTTCTTCCTCACTGTATTGTGCCAGATCAATCAATGCCCGCAAACCATATCTTCCTTTGGTCGAAAGCTTCAATTTCCCACCTTCTTTTCAAAATCCCTAGTAATTTACTAGGTTTTTTCTGTTAGTAGAATATCACCGCAATCCGGTTCTGTCAAGATAGTATTTTGAATAAATTATAAAGATATCAAAATAATGGAGACCGCATGTCACAGAAAAATATTCTAATCAAAGGCGCTTTTATACTTACAGTCACCGGTTTCGCCACAAGAATTATCGGTTTCTTTTACCGTATTTTCTTAAGCAGAAGCTTTGGCGAGGAAGGCGTCGGCCTGTACCAGCTGATATTTCCAGTTTATGCCCTTGGCTTCTCTCTTACTTGCGCAGGCATTCAGACCGCAATCTCCAGATGTGTTGCCGGAAAATCTGCAATAGGCAGGCATTCTCAGGCCAAACAGCTTCTATATGCCGGCATTGGCTTATCCGTATGCCTTTCTGTCATTGCAATGATTTTTGTACAACAGAATGCGGAATTTATCGCTGTTCATTTTTTATGCGAAGAGCGATGTGCCTCCCTGTTGGTTGTACTATCCTATGCCTTTCCATTTGCTTCCCTTCACAGCTGCATCTGTGGATATTATATGGGACTAAAGCAGACAAAAATTCCGGCTCTCTCTCAGCTTTTGGAACAGATTGTACGCGTTGCAGGAGTATATCTATTATTTCTCTTGTTTACCTCCGAAGGAAATCCTCCGGGTATACTTGTGGCGGCATCCGGACTTGCCATCGGAGAGATTGCTTCCGCCGGATTCTGCGTCTACATGCTTCGGTGCAGGCAGAAAATTTTCTGTCCGCCCACAAAAGCTTCTGGTCAGCCCATACATAAGGCTCTCATGGAACTGCTGGGACTCTCAATCCCTTTAACTGCCAATCGTATTCTTCTTAACATACTGCAGAGTATTGAAGCTGTCTCTATTCCAATCCAGCTGCGTAACTACGGTATGGATACCAGCCATTCCCTCAGCATGTACGGAGTTTTAACCGGAATGGCTCTGCCCTGCGTCATGTTTCCTTCCGCCATCACCAATTCCATCGCCTCCATGATGCTTCCCGCTATCGCTGAACTTCAGGCCGCAGACAGCAGACAGCAGATGAATCAGCTGGTCAAGAAAGCCGCCAGCGGATGCTTTCTTTTAGGAAGTCTCTGCTGCGTCGGACTGCTGCTCACAGGCCGGTTTATCGGCAGCTGCATTTTCCACAGCAGCATGGCAGGCAGCTTTATCATTACGTTGGCTTGGATCTGCCCGTTCCTTTATACAAACAGCAATTTGATCAGCATTATAAACGGGCTCGGCAAAACCAGCCAATCCTTCTTATTCAATACTGTCAGCCTTACTGTCCGGATTCTCAGCGTGTTTTTATGCATTCCTTTTTTCGGTATTAATGGATATCTCTGGGGCCTTCTTGCTTCCCAATTGATTCTGTTCCTTCTTTGTATTTATTATTTAACCAAAAAAAGCCACATCCTATAACCGATGTGACTTGCCCTTTATCATATGTCTTTTACTCCTGCCGATACCGCCGTCATCCAAATGACTGGAAAAATACAAAAGATTAAGAATGTCTCAGCATGCTTGGCGTAATCGTGCCTTTGATTCCTGCCTTCGCGGCGTAACCTTTGAGAATCTTCCAGAATCCCTGCCGGCTCATCTTCTTCCCGGATATATTCGGAAACAGCACATCCGACTCTGTTCCTTTTAGAAGCTTATCGCGGCCATTCTTCAAATAAGCCCGCATAGCCTTCTGCGACTGTCTGTCAAGAGGATAGGCATTCTGATTCCCGTCAAAATGGCACTGCAGATATCCAAGCTCCATGTTGATGTCGTCCACCTTAAGACTGACCAATTCCTCTACCATAATCCCAGTAGAATAAAGCAGTTCAATCATAGCCTTGTCCCTGAGAAGCTTCGGCGTTTTTCCTGTAGGAACTGCCAAAACTTTCTTTACATCCTCCTTAGACGCGCTCTTAGGCGCATGTCTTTCAATCTTTGGACTCGTCAAAGTCTCAGACGCATCCTCCGCTATAATCCCCTGTTTTTTCAGATATTGAAAGAATCCTTTTATGGACGCTACATTTCTTGAAATAGTAGTATTGGTCAATCCCTGTTTTTCCATATATAGCATATAAGAATTCAAATTGGTAACCGTAATCTTTTCAATACTCGTAACCTCCTGTGAATCGAGAAATCTCACAAGCTTCATCAAATCGCGACGGTATGCCATCTCTGTGTTTACAGAAATCTTCTTTTCTCTTTTTAAATATTCTACATAATCTAATACTTTATTTTCCATAATCCTATCTCCTACTGTATATATAGATTACAAGTACAAATGCGGTAAAAATCAAAACATTTTAAGAATTATTTTTACCAAAACTGGACTCATATAACATTCTAACGCAACTCCTATACAAATAGCAAGAAAAACTGCAATAGTTTTTTGAAAATTCCAATTTATTTTCGGATAATAGTATAGACCCATTAAAAGAACCGCATACCCGGCGCCATAAAATACCGCCTGAGGCAAAAGCGCTGAAAGGCACAGAACAATGCCTTTTATCCCCAGCCTCATTGCAGCCGAAGTAAATATCATCCCACACAAAAAGCCCGTCCATATCAGGAAAACCACCGCCGCCAGTTTCCGGATACGCTCCATACGAAAAAGAAGAATACCAGACAACGGCGCAACCCTTATCTTTATCAAATACCACAGATACGGCCCCCCTGTCAGCTCTGCCTGAACATACTGGTTTAGAAAATAATCGTTAAAGATTCCCAGAGACGCGGCATAATCCTTTGAAATCAAATTTGTATACAAAATACCGCTGAGAAAACCGGCCATATAATACAATATCATGACTTTGCCGTAATTTTTTACCACAATGTATTCACCTCATACTGTCAGGATATTTCATTATATGCCCGGTATTACAGATTATTCTGCCTTTCGATTATATTTTATATCATATGCCAAAAGAGCTGCTACAGTTTTTGAATCCTCAATCTCACCAGAAAAAATTTTCTCTTTTAATTCTTCTACAGTATAAGCCTTTACATCGATATATTCGTCCTCATCCAAGTGCTGTTTTGACGCGATCAGATTATGTGCTGCAAATATCTCAATCCGTTCGTTACAAAATGCAACGGTTGTCCTAAGGGTTATCATCCACTCTAGATTCTCTGAGCGATAGCCAGTCTCCTCTTCCAATTCCCTGGATGCACACACGATTCCCTCTTCCTTCGGGTCGTCCAGCTTTCCTGCCGGAATCTCCAGCGTATACCGCTCCAGCGCATTTCGATACTGGCGTACCATCAGAATCTTGCCTTCATCTGTTACCGGGACAACAGCCGCAGCGCCGTCATGATGAATGTAATCCCATTTGGCGGTATTGCCATTTTCAAACTCCATGGTATCGCAATACATATCAATTACCGCTCCCCTATGAACCAGTTCTCTTTTAATTCTCCTAACCTCATCAGCCATTTCTTTCTCCTCCTTTTCCTTTACTGTTTTCTGAATGATTGAAAAAAGAACCGGATCAAAGACCCGGTTCTTTCACATTTATCTTCTACATGGTAATTATTTTGCGTAATCAGTAACCCTAGACTCACGGATTACATTCACTTTAATCTGTCCCGGATATTCCAGCTCGTATTCAATCTGCTTGGAAATATCTCTCGCCAATAATACCATATCTGCGTCAGATACCTGCTCTGGAACTACCATAACTCGAATCTCTCTACCTGCCTGAATAGCAAAAGACTTATCAACACCCTTAAACTGATTGCTGATTTCTTCTAATTGTTTTAACCTGTTTGTGTATGTTTCGATCGTTTCCCTTCTCGCACCCGGTCTAGCCGCCGATATAGTATCTGCAGCTTGAACAACACATGCAATCAAGGTTTCCGGCTCCACATCGCCGTGATGTGATTCGACCGCGTTGATAACAATAGCTGATTCCTTGTATTTTCTGCAAAGATCAACGCCAATCTGAATATGCGATCCTTCCACATCGTGATCTATCGATTTACCAATATCGTGCAGGAGCCCCGCACGTTTAGCAAGACGCACGTCCAGCCCAATTTCACCAGCCAGCAGACCCGCAAGCTGTGATACCTCGATAGAATGCTTCAGTGCATTCTGTCCGTAACTGGTCCTAAATTTCATACGTCCGAGAAGCTTGATCAATTCCGGATGAACTCCGTGAACGCCAACTTCCAGCGCAGCAGCTTCTCCCTCTTCACGGATAATAGCTTCTACTTCTTTCTGCGCTTTCTCAACCATCTCTTCAATTCTTGCGGGATGGATACGCCCGTCGACAATCAGCTTCTCCAGTGCAATTCTTGCAACTTCCCTGCGGATTGGATCGAATCCTGAGAGAACGACCGCTTCCGGGGTATCGTCAATAATCAATTCCACACCCGTCATCGTCTCTAAGGTACGGATATTCCGTCCTTCACGTCCTATGATTCTTCCCTTCATCTCGTCGCTTGGAAGCTGCACAACCGAAATAGTGGTTTCGGCCACATGATCTGCAGCGCATCTCTGGATAGCAGTTACGACATATTCCTTTGCCTTCTTGTCCGCCTCTTCCTTTGCCTGCGCTTCTAACTCTTTTATCATTTTTGCAGTGTCATGTTTTACATCGTCTTCAACAGTTTTTAACAAATATTCTTTTGCTTGCTCGGAGGTTAGTCCTGAGATTCTTTCAAGTTCCTGTACTCTTTGTTTACTCAGCGCTTCTACTTTCGTCTCACGCTGACGTAATTGCTCTTCTTTTGCTGTATATGCCGCTTCACGTCTTTCGATTGCATCCGACTTCTTATCTAAAGATTCTTCCTTGGATAATACTCTTTTTTCATAACGCTGTAACTCTGCTCTTCGTTCTTTTGTTTCTTTCTCGAGCTCATTCTTTGTCCTGATAGATTCTTCTTTAATTTCCAAGAGAGATTCCTTCTTTTTTGCCTCAGCCGTCTTAACTGCGTCATCAATAATCTCGCGCGCTTTGCTTTCCGCATTTCCAATCTTAGACTCTGCATTCTTCCTCATATTGGAAACCGTCACGAAATGACTGACAATTGCCGCTGCAATAACGAACACTGCGGCCACAGCAATCACAATTCCATTTGGCACAGGAGCACCTCCTTATTTAATTTTCATTGTACAAATACAACATTTAAAGTTTATACTGTTTTAACAAATATGTCAAGCATTCTGACCAGAATTTCAAATTGTTCCACAAATCTACTAATCCTTTAATTGAAATTTTGAAACCAAATCTTTCAGCATATTAGCCTGACCTGATAATTGCTCGCTGGCGGCGGCGCTTTTTTCTGCCGTAGACAGATTGGATTGTACAACATCCGAAATCCGGTCAATTCCACGAATAACCTCTTCTGTAGCAGATGCCTGCGCAGCAGAATATTCCGCCATTTCCTCAATCAGCTTATTTACCTCGTCCGCCTGAGCTACAACTGCCATCATAGATGCTGCCGTATCCTCCGCCACGCTGGTTCCTTCTTTTACAGCTTCCACCGTCTGGTCAATCAAAACTGTCGTGTTCTTTGCCGCTTCTGAAGATTTACCGGCAAGATTCCGTACCTCGTCAGCCACCACGGCAAATCCTTTTCCTGCCTCGCCTGCCCTTGCCGCTTCTACAGCAGCATTCAAAGCCAAAATATTCGTCTGGAATGCAATATCTTCAATCGTCTTAATAATGCTGTGGATCTCTGTAGACTTATTGCTAATCTTCTGGATTGCCGAGTTCATGTGCTGCATCTTATCATTGCTTTCCAAAATGTTGTTGCCCACTTCTTTAGAAATCTCGCTGGCCTTTTTCGCCCCCTTGGCAGTTTTTTGTATTCCCTCCGAAACTTCCGTGATATGGGATGCCAGAAGCTCTACCGCTTCATTCTGCTGTGCAGACCCTTGCGAAAGCGTCTGCGCGCCTTCCGAGACATAACCTGCACCCTCCGAAACCTGTCCGGCGGCTACATTAATCTGTCCCATCGTATCATTAAATGCTCTTGAAATTGCCTCCAGCGACCTCTTGATCTTTGCAAATTCACCCAGATATTCATGCGTGAGCTGGAAATTAAGATTTCCTTCTGCAATTTCTTGAAGCTTTTCTGAAATCTCATCTATATAGACTACATAATCCCGCAGCCGTTCTACCGTCCGACCGAAATTATCTGCCAGTTCTCCCAGCTCATCATTAGAGGAATGACGGATCGTCTGGTCCAGTTCTCCCTCCGCAATCTTCGCCGCCACATTATTCAGTTCAGCAACCGGCCTGCCTATGATTCTTCGAACCAAAATAATGATAAGAAACACTGCGATAATTACAGCCAGAACAGACACTGTTCCCATCATTCCGGTTAATGTAACCAAATCGCTGAGCACTTCTCCTTTGGACACATATGCTACTGCCATCCAGTCGCTTCCAGGCACCTGAGTTACTTGTATGTACGTATCATCCTCATATAAGGAAAGTCCAAAATCATTATTCTGAATCTGCTCATCGGCAAAAGCATACATATCCCCGCTGAACTCACTCATAACCCGTCCGGTCATATCCTTATCTCTGTGTCCAATAATCGTTCCCGTCCGGGTGTCTACAAGGAAAATACCTCCGGTCTTCTCAAGCTGAATATCCGCTACAATATCAGATATAGAATCCAAATATACATCTGCGGCGGCAACTCCGCGCGTTTCTCCGTCTGCACCTTTCAATATACCGGATGCTCCTACCACATAAGACTGGCTGTCCTCATCAAAATATACGTCTCCAAGAATAAAATCCTCTGACTGAATACCGTCCTGATACCATGATTTTTCCAATGCATTAAAATCTGGTCCCGGTACAAACGACGCATGATACAAGGAACCGTCTGTTAACGCCACGTACACTCCCGCAGGATATGCATCGTTCTGTTTCACCGTATGCTTGATATAATCCGTCATCTCCGGAATATCCATATCTCCATATTCAATTGCATCCCTCTGCATCTCCAGCATAGTCAGCGTTTTATTCATCCATGCACTGGTTTCCTGAACCGCTTTATCCGTAGTCTCGCCAAGCAGCTTCTCGCTTTTCTCCAACAGTGCGTCCGATACCCGGCTATAGACAATCAAAAGCAGCGCCGCAACCATTATCACAATCGTTGCCATGATTGCCCCTACAAGCTTCTTCGCAATCCCGCGTTTCCTTTTTTGGATTTTCATCCCTGTTTCATCATTTGTTTTCACTTTTGTTTTCATGCTCATATCTCCTCAAATTAATATCTTGAAACAAAAATACACTTCTCGCATCTTTGCGCTATAATATTCCGACAGTTGCGGCTTAAATTCTTCATGTGAAGCCGCACATCCTCCCGGAATGCTTAACAATACAGGAAACAACGTCTCCATATTATAAAAAGTATGGCGTACAAGTATGTATATTCTAAATTATAACCGATGACACCCAAAAAAACAATCACAGAAACTAACGTAAACCGAGAAAAAGTCAGAAAATGTTACTATTCATTATAAAGCTGTAGCACCCGGCGGATATCCTCATAGTGAAACCCTTTTCTTGCAAGATATGCGCCTGCTTTCTGCTTCTCCTTCTCTGTCGCGGCTTCCGGATTAAATCTTTTCCTGCGCAATAGTGCGTATATTGCCTCTTCAGCATCCCCGCCTCCTAAGCATTCCTCTAATGCATCCTCAATCAATCCAGAATCCAGTCCCTTTCTGGAAAGCAGCGCGTACAACTCCCTCCGGCTCTTGATATGCTTTTTATTCTCAACAAAACGCCTGGCATATTCGCGATCATTGATGTATCCAAAGGACTTCACATAGTCTATCGCCTGTTCCGCAATATCTTCAGGATATCCGCCCGTAAGGAGCTTATCACGGAGCTGGCATTCCGTTCGATCCATATCGGTCAAAAGATGCATTGCCCTAAGCTTTGCTCTTTTTAAAATAATATTCTGCCTAATTTCCTGATAGTCCTTTTCTGAAAGCTCTGCGCCTTTCTCCAGATGATAGCGAAATAATTCGCCTTTGTATAATACAAAGGCGAATTCATCATCCAGATATACTCGGAAACGAGTCTTAGTAACAGCTTTAATCTCTGTAACAACCATATTATTCCGCATCCTTCTCCGTATCTTTTTCAGAAGACTTCGAACGCTTCTTCTCTTCCTTCTCTTCCTTCGCTGCCTCCGGTTTTTCCTCAGGCGCCGCGGATCCTTGATAGTGCTGTCTTACCTTTTCTTCAATCTCACTCATCACATCCGGATGTCCCGCCAGATAAAGCTTTGCATTCTCCCTTCCCTGTCCGATCTTATCCCCGTTATATGCATACCATGCGCCGCTCTTTTTCACCACTTCAATATTTACCGCCAGATCCAGAATATCGCCCTCTTTCGATATTCCTTTGCCGAACATAATATCAAACTCAGCCTCTTTAAAAGGCGGCGCAATCTTATTCTTTACAATCTTAACGCGAACCCTGTTTCCAACCATCTCGCCGCTCTGCTTGAGCGTCTCAATCTTTCTTACATCCATCCGCACGGAAGCATAAAATTTCAATGCGCGTCCTCCTGTGGTAGTCTCAGGATTGCCGAACATCACTCCCACTTTTTCCCTGAGCTGATTAATAAATATCACCACGCAGTTAGACTTGCTGATTACCGGGGTAAGCTTTCTAAGCGCCTGAGACATAAGCCTTGCCTGCAGTCCTACGTGAGAATCTCCCATATCCCCCTCAATCTCCTGTCTGGGCACAAGGGCGGCGACGGAGTCCACTACAATAATATCCATCGCGCCGGAACGAACCATTGTCTCAGTGATCTCCAATGCCTGATCGCCGCTGTCCGGCTGAGAAATATAGAGTTCATCTATATCTACGCCGATATTCTTCGCATATACTGGGTCAAGTGCATGTTCCGCATCAATAAACCCTGCAATGCCGCCCCGCTTCTGAACCTCCGCAATCATATGTAATGTAACGGTTGTCTTGCCGCTGGATTCCGGTCCGTAAACTTCTACCACACGTCCTCTCGGCACGCCGCCAAGCCCAAGCGCCAGATCCAGACTCAGCGAACCTGTCGGTATCGTCTCTACCGCAACCTGCGCCGCCGGGTCTCCCAGTTTCATCACAGTTCCTTTTCCAAAATCCTTCTCCAGCTTTGCGATTGCCGCATCCAAAGCCTTCTTCTTATTATCCGCTGCTGTTTCTGCTGTTTTTTTCTTATCACTTGCCATGTTATTTTCTCCTTCTTGCGAACAGGCGTTCGCGCTCATGTACTTATCTTATTATAGTTATTCCCAAATGTCAATACCCTTTTTTATTCTCTCAGGTCTCTGTGTAGACATAATATAACAGGCTGTGATTATTGTCAACCACAGCCTGCAAAAAAAGGAAATTAATGAAATTTTTATTCCTGAAGAGATGATTTCTTAGAGATTACTACTTTCTCATCATAACATGCAAAGATCTTCTGGACTTCGCCTTCACTCTGTTTCTTTGTGAACATACTGATAACCGGTACAATGATCAATCCGCCTGCCATTGCTACAACTCCAGAATTAATGGAAGACTTGAATATGTATCCGAGCACCGTGCCCCAGCCGGCTACGTCAATACCGCCAAGGGTTACGATTAACTGCAGTACCGCAATCGCACAGCCCCAGATAAAACATACAGCCACAGAGAGCTTTGTAATGCCCTTCCAGTACAATCCATACATGAACGGCGCCAAAAATGCTCCCGCCAGCGCGCCCCAAGAAACTCCCATCATCTGAGCGATAAAGGTTACCTCCGGATGAGCGTCCTTAAAGATTGCAATTACTGCCGATATCAGAATAAAGAATACAATAAAACTCCGCATAATTGATACCTGTTTCTTATCTGACATTTCCTGTTTTACCGCCGGTTTAATCACATCCAGTGTGAATGTTGAACTGGATGTAAGTACCAGCGAAGACAGCGTAGACATGGAGGCAGAAAGTACAAGCACGATTACCACTGCGATAACAGCCGACGGCAGCGTAGAAAGCATGGTAGGCACAATCGTATCAAACAAAGGCTTTCCGGTTGCCTCGTTAATAATCACTTTATCACTGTACAATCTTCCAAAACCGCCCAAGAAATAGCATCCTCCCGCTACGATAATCGCAAATACAGTGGAAATCACAGTTCCCTTATGAATATCCTTTTCACTTTTAATGGCATAGAATTTTCCAACCATCTGGGGAAGGCCCCATGTGCCAAGGGAAGTCAGCATGACCACAAATAAAAGCGCCAGAGGATCCGGTCCAAGGAAAGAAGCATAAGCTCCTTTCCAGCCTGCGTCCCCCGTTACGGCACAAAGAGACTTTGCCGCCTCCAGCAGGCCGCCGTTCTCAGCCAGTACGGAACCGATTACCGCACAAATACCAAACAGCATAATAATACCTTGGATAAAATCATTGATCGCCGTCGCCATGTATCCGCCAAAAATTACATAGAATCCCGTAAGTACCGCCATAACGGCAATAACAACCCAATATGGAATATCAAACACCAAGCCGAACAGACTGGACAATCCATTATAAAGAGACGCCGTATATGGTATCAGAAAAATAAAAACAATAATGGATGCCGCCACTTTAAGCGGAACAGAATCAAATCTTTTTCCAAAAAAATCCGGCATAGTCTTCGCGTCTAAATGCTGGGTCATAACTCTGGTTCTTCTTCCCAGCACATTCCACGCCAGAAGGGAACCGATAAAAGCATTGCCAAGTCCCGCCCATGTGGAAGCGAGACCAAAATTCCAGCCAAACTGTCCCGCATATCCCACGAAAATAACCGCCGAAAAATATGACGTGCCAAACGCAAATGCCGTAAGCCACGGACCTACTCCGCGTCCTCCCAGTACAAATCCGTCAACATCTGATGCATGCTTCCTTGAGTAAAAACCTACATAAATCATTACCGCAAAGAAAACTACCAGCATAATTGCACATAACACTTCTTTTGACATTTCTCATTCCTCCAAGTCATCACTTAAGTCTCTTTTCTGCAAAACCTGCGACAATCAGCTTCTGCGGATACATAGAAACTTTAAAGCGCAGCGCTTTAAACCGTTACACTTTAAAGCACTAAATTATCTTTGAGTATGATAGCACATCATAACTTAAATGTCAACAGTAAATTATCGTTTTTCATATATTCCGTTTTTAGATAGCTGCCGCGAGGAGTGTACAATAATTTTACACGGGATAAGCACAAATCCATATAACTAAAACCCCCGGGAAATTTTCCCGAGGGTTCCATTGATTGCAAATAATAGTTATTTGCTTCCTGCCATCTTCTTTTCCTGCTCTTCAATCATCTTCTTAACCATATATCCGCCAACAGAACCGTTCTGTCTGGATGTCAGGTCACCGTTATAACCGTCTGTGAGAGGTACTCCAAGCTCGCTTGCCACCTCATATTTGAATTTGTCTAATGCACCCTTTGCTTCCGGTACTGCTGTTCTGTTAGATGAACGACTTGCCATTTTATTTTCCTCCTTTTTGTATCTCTACTTTTTTTCTCTGTGTAACTCATTTCTTAAGCTACAACCATAGTATATGAAGGATTCACAATATTACACTGGCAGTTTTTTCGTTCTTTTCCAGATTTTGTATACTTTCATAATGATTCGCAAGCAGCCAGTCCGCCGCCTCCGAAGCCCTCTTTAACACCGGCGCATCCTGAAAAACATCCCCCAGACGAAAATCCATAAGTCCGCTCTGCCGGATGCCGAACAGATCGCCGGGGCCTCTTAACTTCAAATCTTCGCCCGCGATCTTAAACCCGTCATTGGTCTGATTCAAAATCTCAAGCCTTTTCTTCGTTTCCTTCGCCTTGGAGCCGCTCATAAATATGCAATAAGACTGATGGCTTCCCCGTCCTACGCGTCCGCGAAGCTGATGGAGCTGGGCAAGACCGAAACGCTCTGCATTTTCCACCATCATAACCGTAGCATTAGGAACGTTGATTCCAACCTCAATCACCGTAGTAGACACGAGCACCTGTATTTCCCCTGTCACAAATCGGTTCATAATCTCATCTTTTTCACTCTGTCTCATCTTACCATGCAGATATTCCACACGTATTTCCCCGCCAAGCTCACCCTTTAACATGGCGGAATAGTCAATCACATTCTCTGCCTCCATGTGTTCGCTCTCTTCCACCATCGAACAGATAATATAACACTGCCTGCCTTTCAATACTTGTTCTTTAATAAAACGATATGCCGTCTGGCGGTATCCGGTATCCACAACACAATTTTTGATCGGAAGCCTGTTTAACGGCAGTTCATCTATCACAGAAATGTCAAGATCTCCATACAGGATAATGGCAAGAGTCCGCGGAATCGGCGTGGCGCTCATAACAAGAATATGGGGCATCTCTCCCTTTTCTGCAAACACTTCCCTCTGGCGAACCCCAAACCGATGCTGCTCGTCCGTAACCACAAGGGCAAGATTCCGATACTCTGCCTTAGCTTGAATCAGCGCATGGGTTCCAACTATAATCTGAGACCTGCCCTCGGCAATTCTTGCATAGGCTTCTCTTTTTTCCTTTGCGGTCATAGAACCGGTAAGAAGTTCTGTCTGTATCGGGATATCATATGTTCTGAGCAATTCGGCAATAGAGCGATAATGCTGTTTTGCCAGAACCTCCGTAGGCGCCATCATCGCCCCTTGATATCCCTGACAGGCCACCATAATCAGCGCCAAAACCGCAATAATAGTTTTTCCTGAACCAACGTCTCCCTGAATCAGCCTTGACATGGAATATCCGCTTTGTATATCATTTTCAATTTCTTTCCACACCTTCTGCTGGGCTTTTGTCAGCTCATAGGGCAGATGTCTAAGCAGACGGTCGGTCTCGCCGCAATGGCAGATCCGAAAATTATTTTTCAGCCGCTCCTTTTTTGTCCGAATCCTCCTGAGAGACAAGATAAATTCCAGAAATTCATCAAATACCAGCCGTTCTCTCGCATGGTAAAATACTTCCTTATTCTCAGGAAAATGAATTCCTCTGATAGCATAACTATATTCTGCCAGCCCATATCTAATCCTCAGCTCCTCCGGAAGCTTATCCGCCGAAAGATCCACATGCTCCAACGCCTGCCTTTCCGCCTTCATCAACATGTTATTGCTAAGGCCGTTTGTCAGCGGATATCTTGGCTGAAGAGTTCCCAGCTTCTCTTCATACTTACTGCAGGGATAAAATATTTCCGGCTGTTCTATCACAAGCCCATTTCCCCGGCGTTGAATCTGTCCTCTGAGGATAATCTTTCCCCCGGCCGCAAAGGTACTCCTTAAAAAAGGCATCCGGAACCATATTGCCTTTATGGTTCCGGAAATATCCCTGATCTGTACACTTGTAACCGGCATTTTACGGTTTGGGGACACCCCCGCCTTTCCATAGATGACGCCCTCAACCGTCTGTATCCGTCCTTCTTCCAGTTCACTGATAAGAACCGGCTTCTCATATACGTCATACCCTCTCGGATAGTAACAAAGAAGTTCCCCGACTGTAGATACTCCGATCTTTGCGAATAAAGCTCCCGTCTTTTCCCCAATTCCTTTTAATTGTGTAATTCCAGTTCTTTCATTCATAATTTACAAATATCTTCGTTCCACAAATTATTCCACCGCAAGCACATAATAATAGATGGGCTGTCCGCCAAACTGAGCATCCACATCCATATCAGGATAAAGCGTTTCTACTTCTGCTGCAAAGGCGGCTGCATCCGCCTCATCCACCTCTGCGCCATAGTAGATACTAATCAGCTCCGAATTCTCATCCACCAGAGCCGCCAGCATCTCCTTCGCTGTCTCATGGATATCTGAGCCCACCGCAAGGATTCCCGCATCTCCGATGCCCATAATATTGCCTTCGTGGATCTCCTTATCGTCAATCTTTGTATCCCGGACCGCATAGGTCACCTGCCCAGTCTTTACATTGCCGATGCTCTCCAGCATTGCTTCCTCGTTAGACGCCGCATCTGCATCCGGCATAAAATTGATGATAGCCGTTATTCCCTGGGGCACTGTCTTGGTAGGAATCACAATAATCTGTTTATCCTCAACAAGCGCCTTTGCTTGATTCGCCGCAAGAACAATATTCTTGTTATTTGGAAGGATAAATACAGTCTCCGCATTAACATGATCAATGGCGTTGAGCATATCCTCCGTACTTGGATTCATGGTCTGCCCGCCTTCAATAATATAGTCTGCGCCAAGTTCCCTGAAAATATTATTCAAGCCTTCTCCGATGGATACGGTAATAAATCCCATCGGCTTCTTCGGTTCCGCCTTCTTTGCCTCCGCCTGCTGCTTTGCAAGCTTCTCTGCATCTTTGATCAGCTTCTCCTGATGCTCTTCCCTCATATTGTCAATCTTCATGCGGGAAAGCTGTCCGTAAGTCAACGCTTTCTGGATGGCAAGACCCGGATCGTTGGTATGCACATGGATCTTTACCACATCGTCGTCCGCAACGCACACGATAGAATCCCCAATCGACTCCAGATAACTCTTAAATTCATGCTCGTCCTGATCTGTAAATTCTTTCTCGGTCAGAATAATAAATTCCGTACAATATCCGAATTTGATATCGGCAGCCGCCTCCGCAGTAACCTTTGTTACCTTGACGCCCGCTCCTGCTTCAATCGCGGAATAATCCACTTCTTTTCCAAGAAATGCATCGTATGCGCCTTTGAGCACCTCTACAAGACCTTGTCCGCCGGAATCCACAACTCCCGCTTCCTTGAGAACCGGCAGAAGTTCCGGCGTCTTCGCTAAAACTTCCTCCGCATGCTGGATGACAGCCGGGATAAATACCTCCAGATCGTCGGTCTCCGACCGCATCTGCTCCGCCTTCTCCGCAATTCCGCTGGCAACCGTAAGGATCGTACCTTCCTTTGGCTTCATAACTGCCTTATAGGCCGTATGTCTTGCCCGTTCACAGGCAGCGGCAAGAATCGGTACGTCTATCTCCTTCTCTTCCCTTACCGCCTTGGTAAAGCCTCTTAAGAGCTGCGAAAGGATAACGCCTGAGTTACCTCTTGCACCGCGCAGAGAGCCGGACGAGATTGCCTTGGCCAGCGTCTTCATATCCGGACGCTCTAATGCAGTAACCTCCTTTGCCGCAGACATGATCGTCATTGACATGTTCGTTCCGGTGTCTCCGTCCGGAACCGGAAATACGTTCAGTTCATTAATATATTCCTTCTTCGCCTCGATATTCTGTGCGCCTGCCAAAAACATTCTGGCAAGCATATCCGCATTAATCGTCTTCGTAGCCACTTTCAAAGGTCCTCCTTAAACTAATCGATCACTCTCACGCCTTCGACATAAATCTTAATCTTATCTACCGGCATTCCAGAAAATTCTTCTACTTTATATTTGACATTGCTGATCAGGTTATCGGTAACGGCCGAAATACTTACGCCATACGATACGATCACATGAAAACTGATTTTGATTCTGTTATCCTCTGAAATAGAAACCTGAATCCCATGCGTCAGGCTCTCCTTCTTCAGAAGCCGGTAAATGCCGTCCTTCATATTGACAGCCGCCATACCTACAATGCCAAAACATTCTACCGCTACCGTACCCGCATACTTCGCAATCACGTCAGAGCTAACTGTAATGATACCGCGCTCAGTACTCATACTTCCCTTCATGTTATATCCTCCAATTCTTTTATGAATATTGTTAGCAATGTTTTAAAATTCAAGTTAACATGTGTATTATACTCTTTTTTCCTGATATTTACAACTGATTCTTTTGTTTGCAGGCTATATAAAATGCATTGACAAATAGCCACAGTTCACGCGGCGGCCTGTAAACAGCAAAAAAGAACCTGAATTCATAAGAACTCAGGCCTTCATTTCCCATTATTATGCACGCTCAACTTTTCCAGATCTCAAACAAGAAGTACATACATACATCCTCTTTGTAGCTCCGCCCTCAGTCTTAACACGAACTGATTTTACATTTGATTTCCACATCTTGGGTGTCTTTCTATGAGAGTGGCTTACATTGTTTCCAAAGTGAGCACCCTTATCACAAATAGCACATCTAGCCATGACTGCACCTCCTAACACTCCGAAATAGCCTGTTCCCCAGACTCACAACACAATCAATTGTATCAGAAGAATATACAAAATGCAAGAGATTTTTTGCATTCTAGCAATTTTTCAGTGCTATTTACATTTTATGGCGAAAAACAATTTTATATTAACGAAAATACTGCTAATTTCCCAACAGCGAACCCGCATAACAGATCGCTCCTGCCGCTATAACATACAGCAGAAAATATTTAAATACAGCTCCCAGCACTTTACTCTCCGATCCCGCCGCGTTAATTGCGCCCGTCCCGATTGCAATGCTCTGGGGACAGACCATCTTTCCAAGCCCGGCTCCCATCACATTAGCCGCAGCCATCCACACCGCATCCAGCCCAAGCGCCTGAGCCGTCTCGCTCTGCAGTCCCCCGAACAATACGCAGGTAGAAGTGCCGGAACCAGTAACAAAACCTCCCAGGGCGCCGATCAGCGGCGCAATCAAGGGATAGAACGGCCCTGCCGCCGCCACCAGAAACTTTGCTATATCGGAAATCATGCCGCTGTAGCCCATGATTTTCGCTGTTGCCATCACCGCGCAGATTGTAAGGATTGTCTTCCAATATTTCTTTAAGGTATCGGCAAACACCTCCGCCATATCCCCCGGCGCCGCCCCTTGAATCCTTCCTCCAATAATTCCGGCAAGGAATATCATAACCCCCGGCGTATTAATCCAGCTAAAGCTTAAGGCGTTGCCTCCTTCTCCGGCATAGACTGTGACCGTGCTTTTGATCCCGGATATCAAATCATGAACCGGCGGACACAGTACAGACGACGCCATAAGAAAAATAAAAATAAGAATAAAAGAGCTCCACGCCCTGATCCCCTTTCCAACCGTAAGCCTTTCAGCCGTTTTTTCCTGTTCAGAAGGCCCAATCATATATTCCTCCGGCACATCCTTGTTAAATATCTTTGCCGCCCCGATCATGCAGCCCATGGAGCCGATAGAGCCAATGATATTCGGAAGCTCCGGCCCGATCCCCTGTGCCGTAATTAACCATGGTATCGTAAAGGAAAACGCCGAAACCAATGTAATGGGTATCATTCCTTTTAACGCTTTGATCCCTTTTCCGCAGATACATACCATCAGAAATGGGGAAACCATTGTCAAAATAAACTGAATCATCGCGGCGCTGCCAGACAGAACGGTCACATCCAATCCTGTCACAGATGCAAGCGTAACCGTCGGAACCCCTACCGAGCCAAAGGCTGTCGGCGTAGAATTAACAACCAGACACCCCAGTACGGCAGCTATGGGGTCAAGCCCGATTCCAGCCAGCATGGAGGCCGGGATCGCAACTGCAGTGCCAAATCCGGCCATACCTTCCATGAAATTCCCAAAGCCCCAGCCAATCAGCAGCGCCAGTACGCGTTTATCTCTGGATACCCCCATGAGCATTTTCTTGACCTGTTCCATCGCCCCTGTTTTCAGCATCAGATTATAGGTAAACAGCGCCGCGACAATAACCAGACAGATTGGCCACAGCGCGTTTAAGGTTCCTTCTAACACCGCGGTGGCCGCATACAAAATGTCCAGCTTCCAAAACCCAACCGCCAGCGCCAGCGTAAGAAGCAGCGCGGCGGTACACGCTTTATGCCCGGCCATTTTCAGGCCGCTCAAAGCGGCAATCAGCCAGATGATCGGCAGCATTGCCAGAATAAATTTTAATACTAACACCTTTTCTCCCTCTCCTTCCCAGCCTAGCTGCCGTCTGCCCCGGTTACGGCCGCCAGAACTCAGGTCTTTTACTGTGCGGACAAATTACGCCTTTACTTCCGCATCCCCGTAATCATTTCCTTCGTTGAAATTACGGGCGTTTTCCATAGTCACAACCGCGATCGCCTGCAATGCCTCCCTTGTAAAAAACGCCTGATGGCTGGTCAGGACTACCTGTGGGAACATCATAAGACGTGCGGTAATGTCGTCTGTAATGGCCTTATCGCTCCGGTCCGTATATACATTATCATCTTCGCCCTCGTATACGTCTAAGGCAACTGCATGAAATTTTCCTTTCTTTAAGGCGGCAATCAGAGCTTCCGTATCAACCAGACCGCCTCTTGCCGTATTTACAAGCATTACCGTATCTTTCATCTTAGCAATGCTTTCTTCATTAATAATATGATAGGTGCTCGGAAACAGGGGCGCGTGCAGGGAAATCAAGTCCGCTCTCTCAAACAGCTCCTCCTTATCCACATAGGTAAGAAGCCCTTCCTCTTCCAGCGCCTTATTTGGATAAGCGTCCCATCCAAGTACCGTCATCCCATAGCCCTTGCAGATCCGGGCCATACAAACGCCGATCTTCCCGGTACCCACAATACCCGCAACCTTATTGTGGAGATCCAGTCCCAGAAGCCCGCTTAACGCAAAATTATTATCCTTTACTTTGTTATATGCCTTGTGAAGATGGCGATTCGCCTCCTGAAGAATTGCCATGGCATGCTCTGCCACTGCGTATGGAGAATAAGCCGGAACACGCAGCACAGTCATGCCGCAGTCCCTTGCCGCTGCCAGATCTACGTTGTTAAATCCTGCACAGCGCAGTAAGATCAGCCTGATACCATATCTGTGGAGCTGTTCCACCACCGGCCTGGACACATTATCATTTACGAATACGCAGACAGCGTCAAAACCCTCTGCAAGATTCGCAGTCTCCGGCCCCAAGCTGGAAGTGAAATAACGGATATCCGAATTATAAGTTCCTTCGCCCCTATCCTTAACCAGTTCGCTGAAAAAAGTTCTGTCGTAATCCTTCGTCCCAAAGAAAGCGATTTTAAGCAGCTCCACCGCTTTTTTTTCATGAAACTCTCCATTCAAAACTTTCTCAACCGCTTCTTTCGCGGGTTCTTCATCTTCTCCTGTTATCTGAATCGTCAGCGTATCCCCCCTCTTTGCCGCCAGCCCCAGAAGTTCCAGTACATTTCGGCCGTCCGCCGACTTCCCATTGGCGCTGACTGTAACAATACTGCTGTAGTTCACACAGTTTTGTGCCAGCAGCGCACATGGGCGGGCATGGACTCCTCGGGGATTTGTGACTACATATACGATTTCTTTCATAATACATCCTTTCCTGCCTGACAATACCTAGTTCAGACATCGAAACACTTTGTTAATTTTTTAACCATTAAGATGATATCACTTCGTTATTTTTTTGTCAATATGTTTTTCAATTTTTTCCAACTTTTTTATTACGGTAGGAAGCGCTTTCTGCCGCAATTAAAACAGCAGCCGCTTATTTTCTAAGCAACTGCTGTTTTTACTGCCATAGTCCTATTTTTTACAACTATATAATTCGTATCCGACTAAAACACACAATACCGCGCACACTATCTGAACAAATAGATTCGGCAGAAGCATATTAATCACCATGCCAACCGCAATCCAAAATAACACAAACCCTGCCACATGTTTCATCTTCCTTCACCTGCAAGACGGTCCTTACAATATCTATATGCTGCAAAGCTTCTGTCCATTCCCGTATGATTACTCCATCTCATCCAGAATATCCACAACCTCTTCTTCCGTCATCTTATCATCGCTCTTTGAAGTAAAGCGGTCTACCAAATCTGGCACCATATCAAGAATCTTCGTCACGGTGTCCTGATTCTTAATATTCACCAGCTTCGTAGCGCCGTTTTGAATCACCAGAACTGCGCACGGCGTCATCTTTCCACCGATTCCGCCTGCGCCTCTTTCCTTCTTCTCACCGTTAAATGCACCTGCTCCAACGCCAAAGGAGACGTCTACCAATGGCAGAATAATCGTATCCTTAATCTGGATTGCCTCCCCAACAACTGTCTTTGAAGAGATCACACCATCCATTCCATGAAATAAAGCCTCTACGGTTCCCTTAAAATTATTGTCTGCCATCTTATGAATCCTCCTGTATTATAATTTAAAATTTCTGACATCCTTAATGGTCCGGCGCACTTTACTATCAAACAGCAATTTTACTGCCAGCGCCGCCACATGCATCACATAAATTCTTCCTTTTACACGCAGGCTTCCTTCCAGAACCTTTTGCTGAAAATCCGGCGTAATCCGGGCATGGTCTCCAAGGAATGGATAGAGAACGCCAAAGCCCGCCAAAACCTTTCCTGTCAAAGACGGATCCTCGAATCCATAATGGATATCCGCCTGAAACGCCTTCGGTGACAAATGCCCAAGAAACTTCATGAACTCTTTCTTTCCCTTTCCCAAAGCAGCTGTATGGGTTTTGTCCGTGATAAATGCTGTCAGCCTGTCCTTTTTTTCTGATGTTTTTTCTATTTTACCACACAATTCCTGAATTGTACATTTGAACTTCTCTATGGCCTGCCTGATTTTTTGAACATATTTCTGGAATTGCTCTTTTAATTTCTTAACAAGCGATATTTTTCTGCGCCTCTCTTTAACAGACCTTTTGTTCCTTTTTGTCCTCTCTTCACAAATTTTCGGAACATCTTCTCCAATTTCTTTTTGTACCTTGGATTCTTCTTTAGGAATTTCCTCACATTCCGCAGATCCTTCATAATCTTTCGAATGCTCTTCCTTAATTTCCCGATGCTTTTCACTGCCAGACGCCTTTCTTTCTTTTTCTTCTTTTTCCAGAACTTCCCTATGCTCTTCGCCGCATTTTTCATATTCTTTATTTCCTTCATGTTCTGATTCCTCTTCCTCCGATATAGATTCTGTTCTGCCGTCTATCTTTATCCATGCAATTCTGATATAAAAGTCGGGGGATTTATTTCTGAAATCCACCGCTGCTTTCACCAGTCCGAACAGCCAGACAGCCTGAACATGAGCCTGAATATCCTCCAGCGTGCCGGCGCTCTCTGCTTCTCCCTTATAACAGATCGGAACAAACAAGACAATACAGACCAGTAACAAAAGTATTCCCAATATTACCGCCAGTATGATACCGACTATTTTTAAAAATACAAATACAATATGTAGCATATCAGCCTTCCTGTTCTTTCATGAGAATATAATTACGAATATCCAGTCCCTTTGTATTATCATACACCTCCTGAGATATTTTTTCCACAAATTCCAGCGCATTTTCATAACTGTCTGCAATTCCCACCACAAACAATCCCTCCTGCGGATAATCCGGCTGGAGCAGATAAGCCGCATTTAATATCTCAAGTTGATTCCTCTTGTTTGCGGGAAGAAGAATCAGATGGATTCCGGGCTGAAACTTATTCCTTTCAAGCCGGTCCATAATCCTGTCCTTTTTTTTCTCAAGCTTTTTTGAAAGATACAGGTATCTATAGTATTCCATCATACACCTCTTTATAATCAGTAATAATAACTGTCAAATACTTCTTTTGCCACATCAACCGCTCTTCTGGTTCCGTCAGACTCCTCAACGATCACACTGATCACAAGCTCTGGATTGTCAATATTCGTAAATCCCACAAACCATGAGTGATTCTGGTCCGAAGATTCCATACTGTATTCCGCCGTTCCCGTCTTCCCAGCCACCGAATAGCTCTGTCCGCTCAAAACCGAAGCTGTTCCATAATTTACCACATCCGCCATATAAGCCTTTAGCTGAGAAGCTTCTGCCAGCGTCATCAAATCCGCGTACTCTTCCGGCGTAGTCTCCGATATGATTGTTCCCTTATAGTTAGTAACGGAATCCACCAAATATGGTTTCATTAAATAACCGCCGTTGGCAATGGAGGCTGTAATCAGCGCCATCTGGTAAGGGCTCACCTGCGTCTCTCCCTGTCCCATAGCTGTCATCATTTTGTCCGCCATCGAGTCATTCTTGTCAAGACGGAAACTGCTCTTTGCAGTCGAAAAATCACCGGGGAGCTTGGAGCCGATCAAAAGCCCTTTTGCCGTATTCCGGTATTTTGCCACATCCAGATTCATGCCAATGCTGCAAAAAGACGCGTTACAGGAGTTCGCAAAAGACGCCGCAAGATCCTCCGAACCATGGACATTATGTCCCGCGCAGGGTATAGTCGTATCACCATAACTTACTTCTCCGGCACATTCATAACTGTAATCTGAATAATTGCCCGGGTGTTCTCTCATGTATTCCAGCGCAGTTACAATCTTAAAGGTAGAACCGGGCGCATACATGCCCTGAGACGCACGATTCAGCAGAATACTATCCGGATCAGAATTAAGCCAGTCCCAATTCTCAATTACCGCATTGGGGTCGAAAGAAGGCTTTGAGACCATAGTCAATATCTTTCCGGTACTGGGTTCCATCACAATCACGGCTCCCTTGCTGTCTCCCAAGGCATTATAAGCTGCGGTCTGCAGATCTACATCCAGTGTAGTCACCACATTATCTCCCACATTTTTCTGATCCTGAAACTCCCTCTTAAGTTTTTCCAATATAAAGGCATTGGAAGTCAGAAGTTCAAAATTCGCAGTCGACTCCAAGCCTGACTTGCCCTGAACCGAATATCCTACCACATGTGCAAAGATATCTCCATAAGGATAATAGCGGTATTCACTGCCATCTTCCGCAGTATCGGTCTCTGCCAGCACGTTACCGCTGCAGTCAAGAATTTTCCCCCGGACCACCCGGTCTGCCATAGAATCAAGTCTGGGATTGTAAGGGCTCTTTATAATATCCTTGCTGGTTACAGCTGTAAAATAACCGATATTTCCCATCAGCATCAGAAACAGTCCGACAAATGCGTAGGTTACTCTTGCAAATTCTTTATTTACGGCGCGCTTTTTCTTTTCCCTGAGGTACTCTTCTTTTTTTACTGCCCTCCGCTCTCTCCAGCTTAACCGGTCTCTCTCTCTCTTTTTCCGGTCTCTCTCTTCTGCTTCTCTCAGCTCGTAACTCCTCTGCTTTTTTCCTCTTCTTGATTCGTAACTGTTGTTCTCTTTTCTTTCTCTCAATCTTCTCTTCCTCGTCTTCTCTCAGAATATAGAGTCCCTGAATAATTGCAAACATAATCAACGTACTTAAGAGTGAACTGCCTCCATAGCTGACCAACGGAAGGGTAACTCCCGTAGAAGGAATAAATTTTGTCACTCCGCCGATGGTTAGAAACACCTGAAAGATATAGCAGGTTCCAAGTCCCAGAGCCACCAGCTTATAAAACTGGTTCCTAAGCTGCATGGCAATATTTAAAAACATCACATAGCAGCTCAGACAGATCAGCGTTACGCAGAGAGCAAAAATAATGCCCAGTTCTTCTGCAATCGCTGAAAATATAAAATCCTCTGCGGCAACCGGTATCGTATCCGGCTGACCCTGGCAAAGCCCCATGCCGAGCCATCCGCCGGTTCCGATTGCGAACAGCGACTGCGCCACCTGATATCCCCCGTTATCGTAAGCGGCAAAGGGATCCTTCCATGCCAAAACCCTTGTCCTGACATGCCCGAACAAATGATAAGCAACCACAGAAGCCGCGCCGCCTGCAGAAAGCCCTGCAGCGATATAAAGCGGCTGCCTTGCAGCCACGTACAGCATAGCAAGGTATACAATAAAAATAATCAATGCCGCCCCAAGATCCGTGGAAGCAACCAGAATCAATACATGAACTGCAGCGATTACCGTTGTAATTACCACATTTTTAAACTCCCTGGACGCTTTAAAACTCGCCGCCACATAGAAAACAAATACAATCTTTACCAGTTCCGAAGGCTGGATACTGATGCCTGCAATCGTAAATCCGAGCTTCGCGCCATAAGATACCTGCCCCATTACCGCAACTATGCCCAGTGAAATGAGACCGCCTATGGCATAGAACGTCCTCCATTCCGCCAAAAGCTTAACTCTGCGTATGATAATCGGAATCGCAAGGCTGATTCCGATAGCTCCTGACGCTATCAAAAACTGCTTCAATGCTTTCTCATACGAGAGTCTGGTCAGCATGATCAATCCAATACACAAAAGCATGCACATATTATTTAGCACAAGCCTAGACACCTTAGGATACAGGCGCGTATACAAAAGGATCGCAGCGGCAAAAAGAAGCATCTGTGCCAGATAAAATCCTGCCACCTTCAAATCATCCATCTCCAGATACAGAACAATAAATGCAATGAGCTGCAGCATAAACATCAAAATATTCTGCCGGAGCAGAAGCGCCTTTTTCTTTTCCGCATCATGATATCCAAATATGGTAAAACACAGATAAGTATACATGATGATTATCACAATTATGATATATTTTGAAAGCTCTACTATAATATTAACCAATCTATCACCTACTTTACACCCCGTTTAAAATGTCCCCTTGTAAATTCTCCTTTTGGAGCGGAGACTTTTTCTCCCCTTTGATACGCCGCTGTATATAAATCCAGAATTTCTCTTGTCCTTTTCTCATTTTCTGTACTAAATTGCAGTCTGACCGACCTAGTTCCGAGCTCCCTAACCTGCCTGTACTGGTCCAAAAGCATCAGAGGGGCTGAATTATAAATTACATTATAACAGTAAAGACACTCATTTTTCACTATATTTTTCTTATTCTGACGGTCTGTCATAGAAATATATCCCGGCCTGCCGTCGCATTTTTGCGTATTTTTCTTCACACAGCCAGCTGAAACCATAACCGGAAGATACCCATATACAACAAGCTCCATATTCCAGACCCCTAGTTCCTGTAATTCCCATCGGTTTAATTCTGCGGGAGCAGTAACGCTTTCCAGCGAAAAATTTCCCAAAAAATCCTTCGCATATTGATTCCACTGGTAAATACTGCCGTCCGCCGCGGCGGGAATCTCCGGCTTCCGTTTTCTCACATAGAGAAGGCTCTCCAGATTACGTACCATCACGCCGTCAAACAGCTCGGCAAGTTCCTCAAAATGTTTATCATAAAACTCTTTTGCCTCCCGTCTGAAAATACGGGCCATTGCAAAGTACGCTCTCCGCCCGGAAGCCCTCAGCCTAAGAAGCTGCTCCTGCAGTTTCTCTCTTTCTCCGGGCGCTGCCCAAAGCGCATCCTCCACGTAAATTCTGGAAATCCCCGTATAACTGCCGACTGCTTCTAATTGCTCCGCAGTTTCCACCGATACGCTGATTTCCATGCATTCCGGCACAATACCGGTTTTTTGCTCCTGTTTATAGTCCTTTCCGGATATCCCGATATTATCCGGCCTCTCCCTGCGAAAATCCTGAAGAATCCGCTTTTCCAGAACCTCCATGCCTCTGCGCCGAAGTTCATTCACAGCCTGAATCGGAAGAAAAATATCTCCGTCGAGACAAATATCCAGCTTTTCAAAAATAAATGGCGTGCTGCCCGTCTTCTTAAGCTGCTTTTCAAGCCGTTCTTCCGTTACCGGGCGACTGGCGGCCGGCTCTGCCACAGGCCCCGTCACCTCAGCGCTCTTCCCGCCAGACTGCAGATATAATGTAACATGTTTCCCAACAGAAATCATCAATTTCCCGTTAACTTTTTCCTGAATCTTCCTGTCCCCTATCCGTTCAGTCCGTTCTTCCTGTTTCGGACGTTTTAAGGAAAGCATTTCTTTTCCATTATGCCTATAGTAATAACCGTCGCAATATCCACGTCGCTGATACGCCCGTTCAAGTTCCCTGATATCCTTTTCCGATACATGGAAACCCTCCCCGCCCGAAGCCAGATAAATATCCAGATACTTCCGGTACATTCCTGTAACCGCCGACACATACTCCGGCTGCTTCATACGCCCTTCAATTTTAAAGGAATCAATACCGATTCTGATTAAATCCGGTATCGCCTGTATCGTACATAGATCCTTCAGACTTAGAATATCCTTCGACTGCTCTTTCCCTGCCGCATAAGAAAGCCTGCAGGGCTGCGCACACTGGCCTCTGTTTCCGCTGCGTCCTCCAATCATGCTGCTTAGCAAACACTGCCCGGAATAACAGTAGCAGAGAGCGCCATGCACAAAGCACTCCACTTCAAGGCCCGTATTCCCGCTGATTTCTTGAATTTCCGCCAGAGACAGTTCCCTTGCCGGAACAATCCGCGTCACACCCAGAGATTCTAGATATTTTGCTGAAATCACATTTGTTATCGTCATCTGCGTACTTGCATGAACGGAAAGTCCCGGAAACTGTTTCATCACATAATCCATTACGCCCATATCCTGAACAATCACCGCATCCAGCCCCTGCTGATAAAAAGGAAGCAGATACTCATATAAATCCGCAAATTCCCTCTCCTTCACAAGCGTATTAACTGTCAGATACAGCTTCCTTCCATGCAGATGCACATAATCAATTGCTGACAATAATTCATCTCTATTAAAATTAACCGCATAGGCGCGGGCTCCAAACCTCTCGCCGCCTGCATAAACCGCATCGGCTCCCGCGCAGACCGCCGCCTTTAATGTTTCATAATCACCTGCCGGTGCCAAAATTTCAATCGCCAATTCCTACTCCTATATCGAAATAAGGCTGTCATCCGACAGCCTTATTTACCCTTGCTATTCTTCATCTCAGTTTCCAACTGTACAATCTTCATCTGCAGCGTCCGGTTCTCTTCTTTCAGTTTGTCCAAAGTCTTATCCGCGTTCTCCAGCTTAATCTGTACAGAAATCAATTCGTGCTTGAGGTCGTACATCTCCTTATCCTTCGCCTCAATATCGCTCTCCAGAGTACCGCCCTGCTTCTTTGCTTTAAAATAATCGTCCGCAATATTCAATGCAAGAAGAATGCTTCTGGTCTCCGCGCTCTGCTTGCGATAGCCTTCGCTGCTGGTACATTCTTCCAACTTGTGATTCAAATAGGTGGAAACTCTCTGCAAATATTCTTCACTTTCAAATCCGCTCAAGGTAAATACCTTCCCGCCAATCAATACCTCTGTATAATTCTTTGATGATGCCATCGCAACCTCCCACTCCTTTGCGTAAAACTCTGTATTCATTATAAACTATAAGTCCGCAAAAACCAACTATTTTCTTTAATTTGGTATCGAAATCCCCAGATGTCCGTAAGCAAGCTCCGTGGCAACCCGTCCTCTGGGCGTTCTCTGAATGAATCCGTTCTTAAGCAGATAAGGTTCATACACATCCTCTATCGTTCCCGAATCCTCCCCCACAGACGCCGCCAGCGTCTCCAAACCTACCGGACCTCCGCCAAATTTGTGGATCATTGTTAAAAGAATGTTCCGGTCTACATGATCCAAGCCATATTTATCCACATCCAGAAGATCAAGAGCCATATCCGCCGCCTCCCTGGTTATTGCGCCGTCATACCTCACCTGGGCAAAATCGCGCACCCGCTTAAGCAGACGGTTCGCAAGTCTCGGCGTCCCCCTTGACCTCCTTGCAAGCTCCATTGCTCCTTTCTCGTCAATCTCCACTTCCAGCACTCTGGCCGAGCGCTGGATAATCGTACTCAGTTCCTCCACTGTATAAAATTCCAGCCGGTTAATTACTCCGAAACGATCTCTGAGCGGCGCGGTAAGCATTCCCGCTCTGGTAGTCGCCCCAACCAGCGTAAAATGAGGAAGATCCAGCCGGATAGACCTTGCGCTGGCTCCCTTTCCAATCATGATATCAATGGCAAAGTCCTCCATTGCGGGATAGAGTACCTCTTCCACCTGCCGGTTCAGCCGGTGGATCTCATCTACAAAAAGAACATCGCCCTCCTGAAGGTTATTCAGAATTGCCGCCATCTCTCCCGGTTTCTCAATGGCAGGACCCGACGTAATCTTAATCCCAACTCCCATCTCATTTGCAATAATCCCTGCAAGGGTAGTCTTGCCAAGTCCCGGAGGCCCGTAAAACAGTACATGATCCAACGCCTCACCACGCTCCTTGGCCGCGGCAATGTAAATCTTCAGCATTTCTTTTGCCTTAGCCTGTCCAATATAATCATCCAGAGTCTGAGGCCGTAAATGGCTCTCAATCTTTACGTCTTCCTCCAAATTCTCAGTCGTAATAATTCTTCTTCCCATAATTCCCCTCTGCTACACCATGTATTTTAAAGCTTGTTTGAGGATATCTTCTACCTTAGTATCCGGCGTAACAGGAACCTGCCGAACGGCTCTTAAAGCCTCGGCGCTTCCGTATCCCAAAGCTGTCAGAGCCGCGGCTGCATCCTGCTGTATATCTCCGGCCAAAGAAGCCTCCCCGGCCTCTTGGTCCTCCTGCCCATGGTTCAGCGCATCTTCCAGATGCAGTTTATCCTTCAATTCCAAGATCAATTTCTCCGCCGTCTTCTTTCCGATTCCCTGCGAAGCTGAAATCGCTTTCACGTCATTAGAGAAAACTGCAAATCTCAGATCATCCGCCGAAAGCTGCGACAAAATACTTAAGCCCCCCTTTGGCCCGATACCGCTGACCGTAATCACCTGCTTAAATACAGTCAGATCATCTTTGGACAGGAAGCCAAAAAGCTGCATAGAATCCTCCTTCACATTCAGAAAGGTATGTATCGTCACTTCCATACCTGTCTGGGGAAGCTTTGCTATCACTCTTCCGGGCATAAAGATCCCATATCCCACACCGCCCACATCAACAACAGCCTTGCTTTCTTCTATTGCCGCAAGCCGTCCTCTTATATATGAAATCATCTCCAACCTCCTATCAGCCTTCAAAACCTGTACGCAGATTTACCAGACGTTTTAACATCTCATTCGCCGTAATTCCAATAATTAGGCCGGTTATAAGCCCCGCCGTCAGAAGTACCGGCAGATAATATGCCACACTGTAAGTTTCTACTACAAGCATGGCAACAATAAGCTGTCCTATATTATGACTTACGCCTCCTGCAATACTGATACCCATTATGCTGAAACCGCCGCTTTTCTTCAAAATCGTCATCACTGTCAAACTCAGCATACCTCCTGCCAGACTGTAGAAAATTCCAAACAGGCTGCCAAACATGAATCCAGACAAAACTACTCTTGTTACTGACAGCAGGTATGCCGACTTCACGTTCATCTTATACAGCGCTATCACAATAATCAAATTAGCAAGTCCTAGTTTCACCCCCGGTATTCCGATGTGAAAGGGAATCAGCGACTCTACATAGCTAAATATCAGGGCCAGCGCGGTAAATACTCCAAAATAAGCTGCTCGAACTTTCAAAAATAACCCTCCCCCGCAACTTCTATGCTGATAATGGAATACCATTCACATCCATCTAATTTGTCACCGTATCAATCTTGCTATCCGTTCTGGAATGTATCTCCACAATAACCTTATTCGGGAGGCAGATAATATTCTCATTACTCACAGAGACGGCCCTCTGATGGACACAGAGCTGATCCGGACAGTCAGCCTTCACCATATCCGCCCGTCCATTCTTAATCTCTAATACGTTGCTGCCTCCATTAATCGTAATCTCCTGATCTTCATTCAAACTGTAAGTTCCGGTAAGTTTCCCGTTCACCTTGACAACCACTTCACCCGCCCCCGTATTGCGGAGAAGCTGGTGGGAGAAATATGCACAAGCCGCCACGCACAACACAATAATTATTAATATCCAGTCTTTTTTCTTCATATAATTCTCCATCTGCACTTCCGTCCTAACACTATGTAATAACATCATCTTAAATTATTCTATCACAATTAAGGAAGTTGTGCAATCACGTGTTCGAATTACTAATCATATCATCTTTAACAGCGATTGATTTTGCACATAAAAGCTATACGCGGCATTTGCATAATCCTATTTTTATGATATACTAGTTACTGTTCACACAGACTTTGCATTCACTACGGCGCAAAGCTAGAAATTTATTCTATTACAGCGAGGTGTAACATGAAAATTCGTAAGATAACAGGGCTTCTAATGACAGTCGTTATATTATGTATGACTGGTTGTTCTGAATTTTCCAGAAAGCCCTTAAACTATACTGGCACAGCTCTCGATACGGTGATTAACATTCAGATTTTTGATTCCCATGACGAAGAGCTGACTAAGCACTGCCAGAAAATGTGCGAAGAATATGAGGCTAAGTTCTCCCGAACCATAGAGACCAGCGAGATAGCCCAGATCAACGCTGCAAGCGGCGCCCCGGTAGAAGTATCAGACGATACGGTCACGTTAATCAAAAAAGGGATTTATTACTGCGATATGTCAGACGGCGCCTTCGATATCACCATAGGTTCCGTCACCAGTCTATGGGACTTTAAAGCCAATGAACCTGTTCCTCCGGCGCCTGAAGTGCTTGCAGAAGCAGCGACACATGTCAATTACAGGAAGATCTCCATTGACGGCAATACCGTGAGGCTTTTAGATCCGGCGGCCAAACTGGACCTTGGCGCCATCGCAAAGGGGTATATTGCCGACCGGATCAAAGAATACCTAAGAAGCAAAGGCGTTAGACACGCATTGATCAATCTGGGAGGAAATGTACTCGCCATCGGCGGTAAACAAAGCGGCTCTCCTTTTAATATCGGTGTCCAAAAACCATTTGATGAAGGCGGCGAGCCAATTACTTCTGTAAGAATCAAAAACAAATCTATTGTTACCTCCGGAACCTATCAGAGGTATTTTGAGAAGGATGGCGCTCTCTATCACCACATATTAAATAGTTCCAGCGGCAATCCATGCAACAATGGACTGAACAGCGTAACCATCATTACGGATTCTTCCCTAACGGCAGACGCGCTGAGCACCACATGTTTTCTGCTGGGACCAGAAGCGGGAATGAAACTGATCAATCAATTAGACAACGTAGATGCGATCTTCATCGATACAAACAACGAGCTAACTTTCTCCCGTAATTATGATAAATAAAATACGCATGAAAAGAGAGTCCGCCGCAGATGGCAGACTCTCTTTTTTTAGGCAGTAAACAGTAACCTTTAATACGTGCTCAGCGCACCTGCAAAGGAAACTCCCCATATCAGAATCACTATGATATACAATACAAAAATCACGCCTGTGATAATAAGCTGCGCTCTGCAGAAATTTCTTCTGTTTACATTACCATTCTTTCCAAAAGCCCATATCAAGGAAAGAATAATTCCTGCACATGGAATCAAACAAGCAAGCAGAGTAAGCAGCCAGTCTCCCATTGTCATTGGACTGGTATCCATTCCACCGTAGGGAGAATTTGGGTTATTTCCGTAATTCTGCTGATAACCGGCGTTCGGAACCCCGATATAATTCGACTGGTAATTACTATTCGAATTACTGCCGTAACCCTGCTGATAACTCGTATTCGGACTAGCCCCAAATCCTTGCTGATAACCAGCGTTTGGATTACCGTTATAGTTCGGCTGCTGATACTGCCCGTTTCCATAGGCCGAGCCGCTCTGATTAAAATTCTGACAGCCTCCCTGATTTGGGCTGTTATTCTGGTTCGGATTCCCATAAGGACTCTGTCCTGTATTTGTATATCCTCCCATATTTTGATAAGCATCTGTACTCTGCCCGTAACTGCTGTTAGGATCTGTATAAGGCCTATCTTCTCTGGAATCCCCTTTCTCTGCTTCAATTCCTTCTTTTCCAATTACATCATCGGAAAAGAAAGGTTCTGCCGATTCTGTGCCAGATACCGTCTGTTCTTTAAATATATCGTTTTCCGGCGTCTGATTATCCGGCGTATTCTCCGGTATATTTGGAAATTGGTTATCCATCTTTTCGTCCTCCTCAATGTAAACTCTGATCTCACTTTCTTTATCATACCATAATAAATCTTAAAATACAATTGCCCGAATCAAACAACGCAGACGATATATTAGATTATACTGATAGTATGTCATAGGAGGCGTATCCGGAAAATACCGCGCCATTCGATAAATATAAAATGCTATCATCAACGACATCATCACAATCAAATACCATTTCATCCAATTAACAGAACTCTTCAGAAACAGATAACGCCAGACCGCAGCCGCAAGCATAAACACTCCTAACGCATAAATAAAGGGCTGCAGCTTCCATGCGTCTGCAAAATGTCCTGTCAGCATGAGAACGCCTGCCCTTGTCATTCCGCAGGCAGGACATGGATATCCTGTTGCTAATACCATAGGGCATAAACTATACAAAAAACGCCCTAATACGGCGCGGTGGGCGGCTGCAATAACAGCCACCCACAGAACCACCCGAACGCAGAAACTGGCGTCCTTTATAATTTCCTGTCTAACCTTTTTGATGTAACGACTGAAATCAATCCGCATAAAAAAATTACCTTGTCTACGAGTTAGTTGAGGGAGACAGTGAAATTCATTGAATCTGAATAATTTTCTTGGGACATTTTTCAGCGCATGCTCCGCAATTCGTACACTTTGAGGGATTGATGTGCGCAATGTTATTGTCTACGGAGATTGCCTCGCTCTCGCAGACCTTGACGCACATTCTGCAGCCTATACATCCAACGGCGCATGCCGCCATTACATCCTTACCCTTGTCCTGGGAACTGCACTGAACCAGATGTTTCTGGTCGTACGGCACCAGTTCGATCAGATGCTTCGGACATACGGCAATACACTTGCCGCAAGCCTTACAGGCATCCTTATCCACTACCGCTACTCCATTGATAATATGGATCGCGTCAAAGGGACATGCCTGAACACAAGTGCCTTCTCCAAGGCATCCGTAATTACAGGACTTCGGTCCCCCGTTCTGCATCATATTAATCATGATGCAGTCGCCTAAGCCATGATATTCATAGTCAGTCTTAGCCTTATCACAGGTTCCGGCACACTTCACGTATGCGGTCATATGTACCTGTTCTCCGGCCTCCTGACCCATAATCTCTCCAATCTTTGCAGCAACCGGAGCTCCGCCTACCGGGCACGCGCCAATCTCTGCTTCACCCTTCACGATGGCAGCGGCAAGACCGGAACATCCCGCGTAGCCGCAGCCGCCGCAGTTGTTGCCTGGAAGAACGCCCACGATCGCCTCTTCCCGCTCGTCAACCTCAACTGCAAATTTCTTTCCGGCAAATCCAAGGAATACGCCAATGAACAGACCGGTTCCGCCGACGATTACCGCCGCAATAATAATACCTGTTATCATAGTATGCTCCTCCTTAGATCAATCCTGAGAATCCGAAGAAGGCAATCGCCATCAGCGCCGATGTAATCAGCACGATAGGAGTTCCCTGAAAGGATTCACTAATGTCATTATACTCCATTTTCTCACGAATACCAGCCAAAATTACAATGGCAACCAAAAATCCCACAGAGATGCCGATTCCGTTAATCACGCCCTCTAAAATATTGTAAGACTTCTGTACATTGGTAAGCGCAACGCCAAGCACCGCACAGTTGGTGGTAATCAGCGGAAGATATACGCCGAGAGCCTGATAAAGGGACGGCATGGATTTCTTCAAAAACATCTCTACAAACTGTACCAGACAGGCAATGACCAGAATAAATACGATCGTCTGCAGGTACACAAGCTTCCCGTCCATAATCGCTTCATTGGCCAGTATGAATTTGTTGATAATACCCGTTACAAATGATGCCAGTGTAATAACGAATACAACCGCGCCGCCCATGCCCGCGGCGGTCTCTACTTTCTTAGACACGCCAAGGAACGGACAAATTCCAAGGAACTGGCTGAGTACAACGTTATTTACAAGGGCTGATCCGATTGCAATAATCAATAATTCTTTCATCTATGTACTCCTCCTATTCTTCATTTCCGGTTGGAAATACTTTGCCTCCGCATGCGCTGTTGGTGCAGGAAGCACAGCCGTCCGCACAAGAAGCGCTCTCCGGCGCCTTCCTGCCCTTCTTCGCCATGTTATTCTTCACCTTATTCTGCAGTGCGGTAAGTCCTGCCAGCACTAAGAACGCGCCCGGCGCCAGAATAAAAATGGTGATCGGGGTATAGCCGGCCTTCCCTGCCGCCTCATCTGCAAGGGGAAGGATCTGTGCCCCAAAGATCTTGCCGGATCCGATAATCTCACGCACGATACCAATCGCCGTTAAGCCTACCGTAAATCCAAGACCCATGCCGATACCGTCAAAGATGGACAGAACCACCGGGTTCTTAGACGCATAGGATTCCGCACGGCCTAAGATGATACAGTTTACAACGATCAGGGGGATATAGATACCAAGCGACGCATACAGACTTGGAACAAATCCTTCCATCAAAAACTGCACGATGGTTACAAAGGATGCTACGACTACGATAAACGCCGGAACACGCACGGAATCCGGAATAATCTTACGCAGCATGGAAATCAGCATATTTGAAAGTACCAGTACCACCGTCGTGGAAAGTCCCATACCGAGACCGTTGATCGCAGAGGTCGTAACCGCAAGGGTCGGACACATACCAAGCATCAGCACGAAGGTAGGATTTTCTTTTACTAAACCGTTATATAATCTTTCAGTACAGCCATTCATCTTCACTACCTCCTTATAATAATGTGCTGTTACAGTATGCAAGAGCGGTATTGACAGCTCCGGTAACAGCCCGGGACGTGATGGTGGCTCCGCTTAAAGCATCGATGGGCTCTCCGTCGCCGCCGTCCTTGGACACTACAAACTTCTCCGCCTGCTTTCCTTCATACTGTCCGTAAAATTCAGGCTCTGCGGCCCGCATGCCAAGACCTGCCGTCTCGCTGATAGACAGGATGGAAACGCCGTTCACTGTGCCGTCGCTGGTAATGCCCACCGTGATCTGGATATTTCCGCCGTAGCCCTCGCTGTCTGTAACTGTAACTACGTAACCCAAATCGCCTACTGCGCATACTTCATCTACTGTTGCCAGAACGCCCAAATCTGCAGCAGCAGCTTCTGCCGCGCCTGCGTCCACATCCATTACTTCAAAATCATCCAAAGAAGCCTCCGGAAATACTTGCTGCCACGCTTCCTTCTTCGAAGCATCCTGCGCCTGTGCGATCGGATCCTTGGTGATCTCATAAACCAATCCTAAAAGCAGGCCGGAAACCAGTGTAATTGCTGTAAGAATTGCTGCATTTTTTACTATTTTATTCATTACTTCTCTCCTCCTTTACCAAATGGTTTTGGAAGAGTAACCCTCTCAATCAACGGAACTAAGATGTTACTGATGATGATTGCATAGGATACGCCCTCTGCGGAACCGCCGAAAAGACGGAACAGGCCGGTGAGCACACCCAGCAATATTCCAAATACAATCTGACCCTGCTTGGTAATCGGCGACGTTACATAGTCGGTAGCCATAAACCATGCGCCCAGCATCAAACCGCCTCCGCACAGATGGGCGGTAATATAATGGGGATCAAAAAGTCCCACGTCCGCAGCCGTAAACTGTCCGAAAATACCAATAAAAATCACAAATGTTACAATATATGTACCCGGGATGCGAAGATCAATGATTCCCATAAGGATCAGGAAAATCGCGCCGATAATAATGGCGATCACTGAGGTCTCGCCAATGGTTCCCGGAATCCTTCCGATCAGCATATCCATAGAATTAATGCTTGACATGGAGCCTTCCTTGATATACGCAAGGGGAGTCGGTCCCGTCTCGCCGTCATAGATAAATCTGGTCATCGGTCCGGTAAATGAAATCAGCAGGAAACATCTTGCGCCCAGCGCCGGGTTCATAAAGTTCTGTCCCAGTCCTCCGAATAACTGCTTTACAATCAGGATACCGAACACGCTTCCAAGGGCGCCCATCCACAGCGGCGCTGTCGGAGGCATATTCAGTCCCAGCAAAAGACCGGTTACAACCGCACTAAAATCACCGATGGTAATCTTCTTGTGCATCAGTTTCTCATAAATATATTCTGTCAATACAGCCGCCGCTGTTGTTACGATCAACATCAGCAGCGCATTCATTCCAAAGTTATAAACTCCAAATGCAGATGCAGGCAACAGAGCAATCGTTACCATGAGCATAATATTGCTGGAAGTAATCTTGGAACGTATATGCGGTGAAGACGAAATATTCAGCTTGTTCTCCACTTTTGTTCACCTCTTCCTCTCTTTATTATTTCTTTCTGCGGTTCGCAAGAACAATCTTTCTCATGGAACCGATCGCCTGCTTTAACGGTCTCTTTGCGGGGCAGACATAGCTGCAGGAACCGCACTCTACGCACTCCATACCGCTCATCTTCTCAAATGCGGCAGAGTTATGATGCTGCGCATAATCTGCAAGCCTTGACGGAATAATCCGGCTTGGACATGCCTCCACGCACCGTCCGCAGTTGATGCATGCCGTCTCTTCCAGCCCCTTGACCGGGTCTTTTAAGAAACTCAAAATGGAGGAAGATGTCTTGGTTACGGGAACATCCAGCGTAAACATGGCAAATCCCATCATCGGTCCTCCGGAAATCACCTTCTCAGGCTCTTCCTTAAATCCTCCGGCAGCCTCTACAAGCTCCATCTGGTTCATACCGAAAGGCGCCCGGAAGTTCCCCGGCTCGTTCACAGCGTCGCCGCTTACCGTCACAATACGCTCGATCGACGGCATTCCCTTTACTACCGCCTGATATACGTTGATCATCGTCTCTACGTTGTCAACAACACACCCGGCGTCGGCCGGGAGCATCGTAGAATTAATCGACCTTCCCGTTGTCGCATAAATAAGCTGCCGCTCCGCGCCCTGGGGGTACTTGGTCTTCAGGGCCATAACGTCCATACGGGGCTCGTCCTTTGTAAGCTCCTTCAGCTTTTCAATACAATCCGGCTTGTTATCCTCCACGCCAAAAATGCCTTTTGCATTATCAAATACAGAGAGGATCACTTTCATGCCGCCTACCAAAAGCTCCGGCGTCTCCATCATCCGCCTGTAATCGGCAGTAATGTATGGCTCGCACTCCGCACAGTTTGCGATAATATAGTCAATCTTCTCCGGTTCCTTCGGGGAAAGCTTCACTCTGGTTGGAAAGCCCGCGCCGCCCATACCTACAACTCCGGCCTCTCCGATCGCGCCAAGGATCTCCTCCTTGGTCATCTCTTCCAACGGCTTTACAGGAGCATATTCCACTTCCTCATATTCGCCGTCATTCTCTACCACGATGCAGTTCACCTTCGCACCCGTCGGATTAAAATGCGGCTCAATCGCTTTTACAGTGCCTGACACAGACGCGTAAATAGGCGCGGATACAAATCCGCCTGCTTCCGCTATCTTCTGCCCCTTAAGCACCCGGTCGCCCTTCGCAACAATCGGTGACGCCGGAGCCCCGATATGCTGAGAAAGCGGATAGACCAGATCGCCCTTCGGCTTCACATCGACAATTGCCTTGTCTTTCGCCAGACGCTTGCCGTCATCCGGATGAATTCCACCCTTAAATGTTAACAGTGCCATCCTTTTTCCCTTCCTTCCTTTAAAATCCTTCTGTTTATACTATACAAGAAAATGCTCTGTCAATCCAGCTAATCAGAGACAAATTATTGTATATTTCGAGAAACATCCTGTCTGTTATTTAACAGATTTCGTCGTTAAATTAACGTTTTTTGCCTTAACAAATACAGAAAGATAGAGATTTTTCATCATCCCTATCTTTACTGTCTATACTTTTATATAACCCTTTTTAACATATAAGACCTAAGCCTCTCCATCCTCGTCATAAGCCTCAGACGCCTCTGCCGGCTCCAGAGCCTTCATGCTCAGACTAATTTTCTTCTCCGCTTCATTCAGATCTACGATCTTCGCCGTGATCTCCTGACCCACAGACAATACGTCCGAAGGCTTATCCACATGCGCACGTGAGATCTGGGATACATGGAGCAGCGCGTCAACACCCGGCGCTAACTCAACAAAAGCGCCAAAGTCTGTCATTCTTGCAACACGGCCTGTAATCTCGGTCCCCACTGCATAATCCTCCGCAGCGTTCGCCCACGGATTGGTCTCCGGGAATTTCAAGCTGAGGGCAATCTTGGTATCGCGGATATCCTTTACCAAAACTTTCAGCTTCTCGCCTACCTGGAATACCTTCTTCGGATTCTCGATCCTTCCCCATGACATCTCAGACACATGCAAGAGTCCGTCAACGCCGCCAAGGTCAATAAACGCGCCAAAGTCTGTAATATTCTTAACAATACCTTCCATCGTATCTCCGACATTGAGATTTGCGAAAAGCTCTCTCTGCCTCTCTGCGCGTTCTGCAACCAGAAGCTGCCTTCTGTCGCCAATCACTCGGTTTCTTCTCGGATTAAACTCGCTGATTACAAATTCAATCTCCTGTCCCTGATATTTGTTCAGATCCTTCTCATATGTATCTGAAACAAGACTTGCCGGGATAAATACTCTCGCCTCATCCACAACGACGCTTAAGCCGCCGCCGAGAATCTGCGTAACAGGCGCTTTCAAAACCTCTTTGTTCTCAAAGGCTTCTCGCAATCTCTCGTTGCCCCTTTCGGCAACCAGTCTCTTGTAAGTCAGCAGCACCTGACCTTCGCCGTCATTTACTTTCAAAACCTTCACTGTCATCGGGTCTCCGACGGATACCATGGTAGTAAGATCAGCATTCGACTCATTGGTATACTCACTTCTCGTAATGATTCCGTCAGCCTTATAACCTATATTTAAAATAATCTCATCAGGCTTAACGTCGATGACGGTGCCGTCTACCACCTCTCCATTGCGTATCGTCTTCAATGACTCTTCTAACATCTGTTCAAAAGTTAATTCTGACATAATTTTGAACCTCCTCAATTATTTTATTGGGCGTGGATGCCCCTGCTGTAATACCTACTGTTTCCACGGACCTTAATTGATTCATATCCAAATCGTCAAGTGTCTGTATATAGTACGTATTGTTACATGCATGATTGCATATTTCAAATAATTTCTGGGTATTGGAGCTATGCATATCTCCCACGACAATCATCGCGTCTACCCCATCTGCAATGCTTTCTGCTTCTTTCTGACGTTCCGTTGTGGCATTGCAAATCGTATTTAAAACAATTATATCATAACCCTTTTTTAAAATAATTTCAACTATATCTTTGAATTTATTGTAATTATATGTCGTCTGGGCAACAACACATATTTTCCTGTCCTTCGGCAGAACCAATCCGGCTGCGTCCTCTATGGTTGAAACCACGACGGAATCTCTGCCGGCCCATCCTTTGATTCCTTCCACCTCCGGATGGTCGGAATTTCCAATAATTATCAGTACGTTTCCTTTTTCCTCTTCTTCCATGGCAATCCGATGGATTTTTTTTACATAAGGACAAGTCGCGTCCACATAGGGAATCCCCAGTTCTTCCAGTCTGTCGCAGACCCGTTTCGGAACTCCGTGGGAACGGATAATCACAATCCCGTCTTTCGCCTGTTCCAGTTCGTCTTCTCCTCTAAGAACCGTAACCCCTCTTGCTTCCATGTCCCTGATTACCTCTGCGTTGTGTATGATCGGGCCATAGGTATATATTTTCCGGCCCGGATGTTCGGCAATCTGCCTGTATACCGTGTCCACAGCCCTTTTCACCCCAAAACAAAAACCTGCTGTCTCTGCAAGAATTACTTTCATACTCTTTCCTCCCATTCCGCCGCTTTGTACGCCGCCTCCCCTGCCGCGCCAGACAGGCAATATACGGATTTATGAATTACACAGCTTTAAAATCGCATCCGTCACCTCTTCGATCGTCATGTCGGAGCTGTCAATCAATACAGCGTCCTCCGCCTGCCTAAGAGGTGCGGTCTCTCTTGTCATGTCTCTGTGATCCCTTTCCTTAATATCGCCCGCAATCTGCTTAATATCACAGGCTGCTCCTTTCGCCTTCAGCTCGTCATACCGCCTTTTCGCTCTTGTCTCCACACTGGCGGTAAGATATACCTTTACATCCGCATCGGGCAGAATATTGGTTCCAATGTCCCTTCCATCCATTACAACATCCTTTTCCTTTGCCAGAGTCCGCTGCAGCATAAGGAGCTTCTCCCTCACCTCCGGAATCGGGGAACTCTTAGACGCCATATCGCCAACCGCTTCTTCCCTCAGTCTTCCGGTAATATTTTCACCATTCAAATAAACCTGCTGCACGCCGTTCTCATACCCGATGCTTACATCCGCGTCCTGACAGGCGCGGATAATTCCTTCCGTGTCCTCCGGCAGGATATGATTCTTCAGCAAATAAACCGCAAGTCCTCTATACATTGCCCCGGTATCTACATAGATATACCCCTTCTTGTGTGCCACCTGCTTTGCAATGGTACTTTTTCCCGCTCCTGCAGGCCCGTCAATCGCTATATTATATCCCATACTGCCTACGCCTTTCTAAATTATTATAACAATTCAATTCCTTTCTTAACATTTGTGCACCGCTCCAGAAGGAACTTCTTCAAATCCGCAAGACTTCTGCCCTTTACGCTCCCCTTCTTCAAGCCGACGAATGATTCCTTTTTCCGCTTCTTTCCCGCGACAAAAACCAGCGTAGTGTCTGTCTCGTATATTGCCTCAATCTCTGTATACTGGTATTCCTGAATCACGTCGCCTGTGGTGCAAACAAAATGCTCTTCAAAAAACTCTGCTTTGATCGTCCGCTCCCTGCGGCTGATTTTCCGGATTTCCTTCCATCGTTCGTCGGTCTTTTCAAGAACCTTTTCCCGGATATCCGGAGATTTAAATATTCCGATCCTCTTCGAATTCTTGTAACTGTAATAGGCGTCAAACATCTCTTCAACAGCCTTCTTTGACTCTCTGTATTCCATATAAAACTTTGCTTCCACTTACGTACCTCCATGTCCCTTACCGTATTGCCTGCGCCGCCGTATATGCGGTAGACCATGCAATCTGCAGATTAAATCCGCCGGTTACCGCATCCAGATCCAACACTTCTCCTGCAAAATACAGATTCGGAACTATCTTTGATTCCATAGTCCCCGGATCAATCTCCTTTACAGAGACGCCGCCCCTAGTAATAATCGCTTCATTATAATCCCTTAACCTTGTCAGAGTCAGCCTCAAATCCTTGATCAGCCGCACAAAATTCCTGCGTTCTTCCCTTGAAACGGCATTCACCTGTTTCTCCGGCAAAATCCCGCTTAATTGGACCATAACAGGAATCAATTTAGCCGGAAACATCTTTCCAAGCGCATTCTTAAACTGACGGTTCTTATTCGCCTCAAAATCCCTCAGCATTCTATCATCGAGCTGTTTCTCTGAGAGCGCGGGCTTTAAATCAATAGAAAGGGTAAGATTTTCTTTCTTCAGCCAGCTGCCAATCCTGCTGCTGGCGCTTAAGATAACCGGACCGCTGACCCCGAAATGGGTAAACAGCATCTCTCCGAAGTCTTCATACAGCTTCCGGCCTCCAATCCAAACCGATACCGCTGCGTTTTTTACCGCCAGCCCTTGAAGCGCCGGAACCCATGGCTCTTTCGTTTCTATGGGAACCAGTCCCGGCGACAGACCGTTTACCTGATGTCCAAAAAACTTCGCCCAGAGGTAACCGTCTCCCGTGGAGCCGGTGGACGGATAAGATAAACCGCCCGTAGTAATCACACAACTGTCCCCAAAAAATTTCCGACCGTCTTTTGTCTGCACTGCAAAACCTTTCTTCTCCGGAATAATTTCCTTCACAGCCGAATTTAAATGCAGGATTACTTTCTGTCTCTTCATTTCTTCTGTCAGCGCCCGGAGCACATCGGAAGAATGATCCGAGACCGGAAACACCCGTCCGCCCCGCTCTACTTTCAGCTTTAACCCCAGTTTTTCAAAAAACTGCATTACATTCTGATTAGTATACCCATAAAAACTACTGTATAAAAATCTGGAATTACTTAAAACAGCCTCAAACAGCTCCTCCACATCACAGGCGTTGGTAAGATTGCATCTCCCTTTCCCTGTAATAAACAGCTTCCTGCCAGGACGGTCGTTCTTTTCAAACACCTGAACCTGATGCCCCAGCTTCGCGGCATGTACAGCGGCAAACATGCCCGCCGCGCCTGCGCCTACAATCAACACTCTGCTCATACTACTCATCATCTCCGCCAAGGTTGTGAAATTCCACCTTGTCCGTTACCATATTCAATTCGTCTTTACTGTATACCTCATACTCGTCCCAGATCTGCTCCAGCATTTCCAGCGTGGATACAACTTCCTTCTGCTTCTTCATGCACAGGGCAACCACAAGCGCATTTACGACGCTCAGAGGCGCCACCAGCGAATCCACAATGGATGCCATATCGCTTCTTGCAATCAGGTTGCAGGAAGAATACAGATTAATGGGTGAATGAACGCTGTCCGTCAGCGTGATCACCTTCGCGCTCCTGTTGCTGGCAAATTCCAAAGCCTTCAGCGTCCGCATAGAGTACCGGGGAAAACTAATCCCTATTACCACATCTTCTTTCCCGACGCGGATTAACTGCTCAAAAATCTCACTGGAGGTGTTTGAATTGATCAGAGTCACATCCTCGCATATCAGATGCAGATAATAGCTGAGAAAACTTGCAAGAGGCGCGCAGCTTCGGATACCGATCACGTAGATCCTCCTTGCGTTTAATATGGTATCTACCGACATCTCAAACGCATCCTGATCCACGCTCCCCATGGTCAGCTTAATTTTCTCTATATCCGACTGCAGCACCGACGCTAAGATCTCTCCCTGACTGATGCGTCCATAGGTTACCTCCATTCTCTGGATGGAATTCAGCTTCGTCCTTACCAGTTCCTCCAACGCCTTTTGAAATTCCGGATATCCCTTATATCCCAAGGTCATAGCAAACCGGACTACCGTAGATTCGCTGACGCCTACCACTTCCCCCATTCTGGCTGCTGTGAGAAACGCCGCCTTGTCATATTCCTGACGGATATAATCTGCCAGTTTTTTCTGCCCTTTGCTAAGTCTTGAATATTTTTCGTCAATCTTATTCAGCAGTTCGTTATTTGTTCTCATAATCGCTTCCACTCTTTCCTGATCTCTGCAAGGCATAGATAAGACAGAATCCCCTCTTCTAGGATTCTGCCTTCTCTGTCTCAGAATTATTCTCGTTATCCCCTCTTTTCTTTTCCAGCCGTTTCCCCTTGTCAAACTCCTTCTCAAACAGCTTATGGATCTCCGGATAACTCTTTTTCAATGAAATCGGCCTTCCCTGTTCATTTAGGAAGCAATGTTTGGTCACGCCTTTACACTGGACCATGTTTGTCGACTTATCAATCACCTGATAAGACACCGCAAGTTTGATGCCGTTGTACTCTGTGATCACGGCCCGGATCAGCACATTACCGCCAAAGCGTACCATGCGGAGAAAATCTGCCTCCACAGACAGAACCGGGCTGATAATTCCCATCTCCTCCATCTTCTGATAGCTGATTCCCATCTGATCCATCAGATTGATCCTTGCCTCTTCAAACCACCGAATATAATTGGAATGATGTACAATTCCCATCTGGTCAGTTTCATAATATTGTACTTTATGCCTGTATAATTTCATCTTTCATCTTTCCTTCTAGTCCGTCGGCAGACACAGACTTTTTGAGGTTCCTCTGGTACTTCCTCCGTCAGGATGAAGCCCTGACCACCCGGTCTGTGCAAATGTTCCCAGACGGTACATATCTTCTCTGGTAATTTCAAATCCAAATACGTCCTGGTTCTGCTTCATCCGCTCCATAGCCGAAGACTTAGGCAGCGGTACGATCCCTCTCTGCACTGCGTACCGGATACAAAGCTGTGCGGCAGACACCTTATAATGTCCTGCGATTTCCAGAATCATCGGATTATTTAAAAGCGCGCTCCGTCCGATCGGACTCCATGCCTGAACAAGGATGTCCCTCTCTTGACAGTACTGTACCGTCATCTCCTGAGTGTATCCCGGATGAAATTCAATCTGATTCACCGCCGGACTGACACGGCAGTGTTCCAGCAGATTCTCAATATGATGTGGAAGAAAATTACTGACGCCGATCGCCTTTATCTTTCCTTCTTCATATAATTCTTCCATTCCCTTCCATGTATCAATATCCAGCCTTTTCCAGTCTTCATACCCTTCTTCCGGAACCGGCCAGTGGATTAAATACAGATCCAGATAATCCGTCTTAAGACGGCTAAGCGTTCTCTCAAACGCTTCCTTTACTTCCCTATATCCCATCTCCGTCTTCCACGCCTTAGATGCAATGAACAGCTCTTCTCTGGGAATTTGCTTTTCCCTAACAGCCTTCCCAAGACTTTCTTCCGTCTCATAAAACGAAGCTGTATCAAAATACCTGTATCCCGCGTCAATCGCCGTTTTCAGCACTTCCGTGCTCTGACCGTCCGCCGCCTTAAATGTTCCAAATCCTACGCAAGGATTCTTTACCCCGTTATTTAATGTATAACTGTCATAAATCGTCTTCATCTATATTTTCCTTTATCTCCCGCAGCACTTCTTATACTTCTTCCCGCTTCCGCAAGGGCATGGATCGTTGCGGCCAATCTTCTTCTCCTTGCGGATTGTGCCGGATTCCTTCTGCTCCTTATATAAAGACTTCAATTCATCCTCTGTGAAAATATTCTTCCACTGGGGAAGCCCATACAGCCAGTCCGCTTTTGCAGCAACCATATTTTTATAGAGAAGCGCCTTGTCAAATACCAGATTTACCTGCGTTTCCTCATCCATTGTCTCAATCGGATTGGCTTCTTTCAGACTCTCATTAATACCGTCCATGAAGCCTGTCATAGTCAGCACGCTCTGACCATACTTCTCAGCCAGTTCCTTTACCGTTCCACGGACCTCCGTATCCGGTTCATCCAAGAGTTTCTCATAAATCCCCTTCTCGATCTGAAAATAATCATCCCAGAATTTCTGAAGCTGTCCTCTGTCCGCCTGTTCGTTATATGCGATCTTACGCCACTGATCTAATAATGCCGCACCCATACTAATAATCTCCTTTATCCTGAATAAATTTTCTATATTGACTTCTGTCATTTTTTCTGCACAAACTATTATATACCATTTGTCATAATTTTCAAAGCTTTTCCTTATTATTAATTTGTCTATTTTCCAAATCAGGTGTATGATAGAGACACCATATAAAAATCGGAGGTAGACTATGAAACAAATTACATTAGGAACCACAGGGATTACCGTACCCCAGAACGCATTCGGAGCCCTTCCTATCCAAAGAGTGGATTTTGAGACGGCAAAAGCTATTCTATTACGCGCCTATGAAGGCGGCATGCGTTTTTTTGATACCGCCAGAGCTTACAGCGACAGCGAAGAAAAGCTTGGATACGCATTTTCCGGATTGCGTGAAAAAATTTATATCGCGACCAAAACTGCGGCGAAAACACCGGAAGATTTCAAAAAACATCTGACTGCTTCCTTAGAATTTCTTAAAACCGACTATATTGACATTTATCAGTTCCATATGGTGGATACCTGCTGGCGTCCCGGCGACGGAAGCGGTATGTATGAATGTATGCTAGAAGCAAAGGAACAAGGAAAGATCCGCCATATCGGAGTAACCGCCCACAAGCTTGGAGTTGCAAAAGAATGTATCGAGTCCGGCCTTTACGAGACTCTGCAGTTCCCCTTAAGTTATCTGTCTTCAGAAAAGGAAACCGAACTTGTCCGTATGTGCAGGGAAAAAAATATGGGCTTCATCGCTATGAAAGGACTTGCCGGAGGACTCATCAGCAATTCCAAAGCCGCCTTTTCCTATATGTCGCAGTTCGGCAACGTGCTTCCAATCTGGGGAATCCAGCGGATGAGCGAATTGGAAGAATGGCTGGATTATATGGACAATCCGCCTGCAATGGATAACGATATCCGCATGTTTATCGACAATGAAAAAAAGGAATTAACCGGCGATTTCTGCCGGGGCTGCGGTTACTGTCTTCCATGTCCGGCAGAGATTCCAATTAACAACTGCGCACGGATGTCTCTTATGGTAAGGAGAGCCCCATCCGACGCATGGCTTAGCGAAACATGGCAGGAAAACATGAAAAAAATCGAGAACTGCTTGGAATGCGGCCAATGCAGTTCCCGATGTCCATACGAGCTTGACACACCGAATCTTCTCAAGAAAAACTACGAAGATTATAAAAATATCCTATCTGGAAAAACCATCATACAATAACAAATTTTAACTTATAAAAAATAGAAAGGATTACATTATGAAAAAATTTAAGCGCGCCTTTGCCCTGATTGGAGCCGTCCTTTTGATCCTTCTCTATGTAAGCACTTTTGTTTTTGCATTGTTCGATCATTCAGCATCCCTAGGACTTCTGAAAGCTTCCATTGCCTGCACCATTCTTCTCCCTGTGCTGCTGTATGCATACGCCCTTGTTTGCAAGGCTTCCAGAAAAGATGACGACGACTCTGAATAGACCGGCTTAAACATAAAGCTCTGCCAACAGCCAGGCAGAGCTTTTTTCAAGTGCCTTAACTTTTTTCCCTTTCTGTTCTGATTCTCTGATTTTCTGTCGTTTCCTTAAGTATTCTTCCATGGAAATGACCTCTTGATAGGTTTTTTTGCATTTCCCCTTATCCATACTAATTTCCTCCATTTCTAAGTGATATACTCCTGCTTCTACCCCCGACTTTACTATTATATGCCGGCTCCCCCTGACATATGATAAATAATTGTCCGAATTTTCAGTTAATCACTCTTTTCTATAGAATACTCTGGAAATATGACCGCAGTATGGATAATTTCTAAAAAAAGCATAAGGAAAACCTTAAGTTCGCATTAACAAAAGCAGAGACCGGCGCAGCCGCGCCAGCCTCTTATATTTCATGTAATAAATGTTCTATTCTGCAACATCCTTCATGCTGAAAGAAAGCCTTCCCATCTTATCCTTGCCAAGGCATACAACCTTTACTGTGTCGCCAAGGGTCAGCACATCCTCCACCTGTTTGATTCTTGCCTTAGAAATCTTAGAAATATGAACCATTCCCTCTTTCCCCGGAGCAAATTCAATAAACGCGCCAAATTCTTTAATGCTCACAACTTTACCCTTAAGAACCATTCCAGCCTCGAAATCCATCACGATAATCTCAATCAGCTCTTTCGCACGGTCCATGCCCGCGGCGTCGGTTCCGCAGATTGACACCGCTCCGTCATCGGTAATATCAATCTTAACTCCGGTCTCCTCAATGATTGCATTGATGGTCTTGCCTCTCTGTCCAACCACATCTCCAATCTTCTGAGGATCGATCTGCATCTGGATAATCTTCGGCGCATAAGGACCGACTTCCGGTCTCGGCTCTGCAATCGCCTTCGCCATAACTTCGTCAAGAATATAGGTTCTTGCCTTCTTTGTAGCGGCAATAGCCTCTTCAATGATCGGCCTTGTCAGTCCGTGGATCTTAATATCCATCTGAATTGCCGTAATACCCTTATGGGTACCGGCCACCTTAAAGTCCATGTCTCCAAAGAAATCCTCCAGCCCCTGTATATCTGTCAGAACCAGATAATCATCATCCGAATCACCGGTCACCAAACCTGCGGAAATACCCGCAACCGCCGCCTTAATCGGAACTCCCGCCGCCATCAGCGACATAGAGGATGCGCACACGCTCGCCTGAGAAGTCGAACCATTGGACTCAAACGTTTCAGATACCGTGCGGATCGCATATGGGAAATCCTCCTCTGGGGGAAGCACCGGAACCAACGCCCGCTCTGCCAGCGCCCCGTGACCGATCTCCCGGCGCCCCGGCCCCCTTGACGGTCTTGTCTCACCCACCGAATACGACGGGAAATTGTAATGATGCATATATCTCTTGGAAGTCTCAGCCTCATCCAGTCCATCCAGTCTCTGGGCTTCGGAAAGAGGCGCTAAGGTACAGATATTGCAGATCTGTGTCTGTCCCCTGGTAAACATCGCCGACCCATGGACTCTTGGAATCAGATCTACCTCTGCCGCCAATGGACGGATCTGGTCGATCGCCCTTCCGTCTGGACGTTTATGATCCTTTAAGATCATCTTTCGTACCGTCTTCTTCTGATACTGGTAAACAGCCTCTGAAAGCACTGCAAGCCATTCCTCGTTCTCAGCGAAACGCTCTTCCAGCTTTTCTGTAATCTGGCGGATATTCTCCTCCCGGACTTGTTTCTCATCCGTAAAGACAGCCCGCTCCATCTCCTCTGGCGGAACAATCTCTCTGATTGCAGCAAACAGTTCTTCCGGAACTGCGCAGCTCTCATACGCATGCTTCGGTTTGCCGCACTCTGCAACAATCGTATTGATAAATGCAATGACCTTCTGGTTCAGATTATGGGCGGCAAAAATAGCCTCTATCATCTGCTCCTCCGAAACCTCATTGGCTCCAGCCTCAATCATAATCACCTTCTCTTTTGTGGAAGCAACCGTAAGCGCAAGTTCAGAAATATCCCTCTGGTCTGCGGTAGGATTAAATACAAATTCTCCGTTAACAAGGCCTACCTGCGTGGTAGAAATCGGTCCGTCAAAAGGAATGTCCGAGATTGTCGTTGCAATAGCCGCGCCAAGCATAGCAGTAAGCTCAGGTGAACAATCCTGGTCTACCGAAAGAACCAGATTTTCCAGAGTCACATCATTGCGGTAATCCTTTGGGAACAGCGGTCTCATAGGACGGTCGATCACACGGTCAGTCAATACCGCATTCTCCGACGCTTTGCCCTCTCTTTTGTTAAATCCACCTGGGATCTTGCCCACTGCATACATCCGCTCATTATACTCAACACTCAAAGGAAAAAAGTCAATGCCCTCCCTTGGTTTTTCAGATGCCGTTGCGGTACACAGCACTGTCGTATCGCCATAGTGCATCAAAACCGCGCCATTTGCCTGCTTTGCAACTCTGCCCACGTCAACGCGCAGCGTTCTGCCGGCCAATTCCATTTCAAATTGTTTGTACATAAGTAGTTTTCCTTTCTTTTCTTTCACTCATTTTCTTTCATGAAAACAGGAACTACCGAAACTACTGAAAAATTCATTTTAACAAATGCTCTTTTCAGTGGTCTCGGAATACTTGTCCCTGTTCGCAATCCCTTTTAGTATAACACAGTGAACTAAAAAATACTACTGTTATTTTTTAGAACAAAATTACTGCATGGAAAGCTCTTTTCTCTATAATAAAACGCCCGGCGGCCTTACGCCGCCGGGTATCTTATCTTCTCTAATCATGTTACTGTTCGCTCCGTTCACAGTAACCGTCGCAAATCCATTTAAAATCTGTTTCGCGAAAGGTTTACTTACGGAGTCCAAGTCTCTCAATCAGGGTACGGTATCTCTCGATATCCTTCTCCTTCAAATATGCAAGAAGTCCTCTTCTCTGTCCAACCATCTTAAGAAGTCCTCTTCTCGAATGATGATCCTTTGGATTTGCCTTAAAATGCTCTGTAAGGTCGTTGATTCTGGCCGTCAGGATTGCGATCTGCACTTCCGGCGAACCGGTATCTCCTTCCCCTCTTCCATAATCAGCAATAATCTGACTCTTCTGCTCTTTTGTTACCATGATTCTTTCCTCCTTTTCTTTTCACTGCCGGCATTAAGTAACGGTCGGAGTCCTCCGGTTACCGAACACCAGTTGATTAACACTGTGTTAGTATAGCATAACGCCGGGCTGCGTGTAAAGTCTTTTTTCTTATGCATGATTCTATATTATGCCGTTAAAAAAATTTTTTCCATACGCAATATCCTGATCAATACATGCTTTCATCTCTGACACGTCGGCAAATTTTCTTTCCGGCCTCCTAAATTCATGCAATTGCGTTGCGGCCTTTTTGCCATAAGCATCTCCGTGATACTCAAACAGATAACTTTCCACCAGCATGCGTTCTTCCTCTGCAACAGTAGGTTTCACGCCTATATTGCAGATTCCGTCATATCCGCCTCCATCCACATAAGTACGCGATACGTATACTCCTTTCGGGGGTATAACCTTATGCTCCTCCGGCGCCACGTTGAGCGTAGGGAAGCCAAGCTTTCTGCCTAGCTGTTTCCCATGCTCTACTACTCCCATAATCGTATAGGGATAACCCAGCAGCCGGTTCGCCAGCGCAAGATCTCCCTCTGCCAGCGCCTCTTTAATATAGGTACTGCTGATAATCCGGCCATGATACCGCTCTTTTTCAATCACAATCAGTTTATAACCGTATTTCTCTTCGTATTCTTTGAGCATATGGATATTTCCCTGCTTCTGATAGCCAAAACAGAAATCCCAGCCCACAACCACATAGGCTGCGTGGAATAAGCCAGCCAGTACGTCCCTGATAAAATCCTCCGCTGTAATCAAGCTGAAGGATTTAGTAAACGGACAATCCACAAGCTTATCGATTCTTCCCTCCAGCCTGAGTCTCTGCTCTTCCTTCGTCATCAGAATCTCTCTTTTTATCTTCAGACCGTCGAAATACGGAATCATGTTGAAAGAACATACGACGCTTTCTAGATCTTTCTCCTTGGCATACTCTATTACTTTTTCGATCAGTTTTTCATGTCCACGGTGGAGACCGTCAAATTTCCCCAGCGTAACCGCCGTCCTCTTGTCTCCGCAATACGCTTCCAATCCTTCTATATACTGCATAATACTGCATATTTCTCCCTTATTGTTACAATTTACAGGAACATCTTTACGGCCTTAAACCGCTTATCCTCCTGCACATATTTATAAATTGCCGTAAAATTCCCGGCAGAATCATATATCCGAACATGTTCCTTATCCGACAGATGAAGGTGCGGACAACTCAAAACAAAAGAATTACCATTTTTTAACCGATTATCCAATTCCTCTCCTATCTGGATTTTTTTATACTGCAGGAATACAGTGTCCACAGGAATAAGAAGCTTATCAATCTCTCCCCTTACCATCATTTCCTGCAGATAGTCTAATCGGCAGCTTTCCCCGATTTCAAAAGAACCGGAACGGATACGGAGCAGTGATTCCATACATCCCCCTACTCCAAGCTTTTCACCAATATCATGGCAAAGTGTGCGGATATAAGTTCCCTTTGAACAGGATACCTCTATCTCAACCCGCGGAAGTTCCATCCTTATAATCTGAATATCATAGATTGATACGCGCCTTGCTTTCCTTTCAACGGTCTTTCCTTCTCTAGCCAGTTCATAAAGCTTCTTCCCTCCCGCCTTTAACGCAGAATACATGGGAGGAATCTGATCGTATTCACTAATGAACCCCCGAATTTTCTCTTCCGTATCATCTTCACTCAGCGCGTCCGTATTATGTCTCTCCAGCACTTTTCCTGAAATATCCTGAGTATCCGTAACTACTCCAAGAAGCAGCACGGCTCGATATGCTTTATCCTTTTCTATCAGCAGTCCGCTCGCCTTTGTAGCCTTCCCTAAACACACCGGAAGAACTCCTTCTGCGTCCGGGTCCAGCGTGCCTGTATGGCCGATTTTCTTCTGCCCGGTAATACCCCTGAGTTTTGCCACCACATCATGAGAGGTATAGCCCCTTTCTTTATACACATTTAAAATTCCATGCAGCATAGGCTACTCCTTTGCAAACTGCAGTTCAATCTGCCTGGACAGGTTATTCAAAACGTCATGGACTGTCCCCGGCATCGTACAGCCGGCGGCTCTTACATGACCCCCTCCGCCAAAATACCCTGCGATGACACTCACATCTACCTCTTTCTTTGAGCGCAGGCTGACTTTATACAGATCTTTCTCTGTCTCATAAGCAAAGATGGCCACCTCCACGCCCCTTGTAAGCCGAAGCTGCGCCACAATTCCATCCAGATCTTTTGGCGATACTCCATAAAACTCTAACTGGGATTTTCTCATGAATGCCGCAATACATTTCCCATCCATAAAAACAATGCTTTCCAGCAGCGCGCGCCCCAGCACCTGATTCTGTGCGTAAGATTTTTCATAGTAGGTAGCGTCTATCAGCGACGCCGCGTCGATTCCTGTTTCCAAAAGCTCGGCGGCCGCGCGGAATGTTGCGGGAGATGCGCAGGAATACTGGAATACGCCCGTATCATGCGCAATCCCTATGTATAGGCACTCAGCAATTTCTTTTGTGACCTTATCTTTCTCCAGCAATCCATATACAAGCTCCGATGTAGAACTTGCATCCGGAACAATATAATTGTCATCCGCAAAAGAACAGTTGCTCGCGTGATGATCAATACAATAGGTATGTAAAGCCGACTGAAACAGTGACGCGGAAAATCCCAGACGTTCCGCATCACCACAGTCAAGGCAGATAAATAAATCGTATACCGCATCAATGGAAATCTCGCTCCTGATATCTTCAGTTCCCCTGATAAATCCAAATTTCTCCGGAATCGGCTCCAGATATACGTCCGTTATGATCTCCGGATAATTATCCTTCATATACCGGTATAATCCCATACAGGAGCCGACACAGTCTCCGTCAGGGCGCACATGGCCGCCAATCGCAACTCTGCGCGCATCCTGCAACAACTTATTCAGCATCTTCCTCACCATCCATACTCAAATCCTTAGTTACATCGCTAATTCGCTTAGACATATTTACACCGTATTCAATTGACTGGTCAAGCACAAAAGTAATCTCCGGCGTGTTGCGCATATTTAAACCCTGCGCAAGCTCGCGGCGGATGAACCCTTCCGCACTCCTTAATCCCTTTATCGTATCCTCCTTGGCCTTCTCATCCCCCAGCACGCTGATATATGCCTTACAGGTCTTGAGATCCGGCGCCACTGAAACAGCAACAACGGAAGTCCATGGGGCTACCCTTGGGTCTTTGAGCCCCGCCCGGATGATATTACTCAGTTCTCTTTGAACCTCTGTATTCACCCGTGTATTTTTAATACTGTTTTTCCTCAATTCTTATTCTCCTTTATTCACACGGCGGCATTTCATTCTGCCGCAAAACGTCTATCTTGGTATCTCTACCATCTTGAACGCCTCTACCTGATCTCCTTCTTTGATATCGTTAAAGTTCTCGAAGACAAAACCGCATTCATATCCTGTCCTGACTTCTTTCACATCATCCTTAAACCTTCTTAACGAGGCAAGCTTTCCGTCATAAATAACAATTCCGTCGCGAACAATTCTCGCCTGACAATCTCTCTCGAAAATTCCGTCAGTCACATAGGAACCTGCGATTGTCCCGACGCCGGAAGCCTTGAAGGTCTGGCGCACCTCTGCGTGGCCGAGCACCTTCTCCTCGAAGATCGGATCCAGCATTCCTTTCATAGCCGCCTGAACATCTTCAATCGCATTGTAGATTACGCGGTACAGCCGCACATCCACGCCCTCCCGCTCTGCAGTTTCCTTAGCGGTTGCATCCGGGCGGACGTTAAATCCAATAATAATTGCGTTGGATGCAGAAGCAAGACTTACGTCTGATTCATTGATCGCGCCTACGCCGCCGTGGATAATCTTAACGACAACCTCTTCATTGGAAAGCTTCAGAAGGCTCTGCTTGATTGCTTCAACAGATCCCTGAACATCCGCCTTCACCACGATGCCAAGCTCCTTCAAGTTACCTTCCTTAATCTGGTTAAACAGATCATCCAATGACAGCTTACTCTTAGTATCCTCCAAAAGTTTTGCTTTATTCTGAGAAATAAATGTCTCGGCAAAGCTTCTTGCATCCTTATCGTTCTTACAGCCTACAAATACCTCTCCTGCATTGGGAACGTCATTTAATCCAAGGATCTCAACGGGAACTGACGGACCGGCTTCTTTGACACGCCTTCCCTTATCATCCATCATAGCTCTTACTTTACCAAAGGCAGAGCCCGCCGCGATTGCGTCTCCTACGCGCAGGGTTCCCTTCTGAACCAGCACCGTTGCAACAGAGCCCTTGCCTTTATCCAGCTCAGCCTCAATAACCAGACCTCTTGCCCGGCGGTTCGGATTAGCTTTAAGCTCTGACATCTCGGCCGTCAGCAGAAGCATTTCCATCAGATCCTTTAAGCCTTCCCCGGTCTTGGCGGATACCGGTACAAAGATTGTACTTCCGCCCCAGTCCTCCGGAATCAGTTCATACTCGGACAGCTCCTGTTTTACGCGGTCTATATTTGCGCTTGGCTTATCTATCTTATTAATAGCAACCACAATCTCGATTCCCGCAGCCTTTGCATGATTGATTGCCTCCACAGTCTGCGGCATAACGCCGTCGTCCGCAGCAACCACTAAAATGGCAATATCCGTCGAATTTGCACCGCGCATACGCATAGCGGTAAACGCCTCATGACCCGGCGTATCCAGAAACGTAATCTTTTCGCCGTTTACTGTAACAACGGACGCGCCGATATGCTGTGTAATACCGCCCGCCTCCCGGTCAATCACATTCGTATGCCGGATCGCATCCAGAAGAGAAGTCTTACCATGATCAACATGACCCATAACGCAGACTACCGGAGGACGTTTCTTCATCTTTTTCTCGTCCTCATCCTCTTCCTTGAGAAGCTCTTCAATTACATCCACAACCTCTTCTTTTTCGCAGAGCACATCAAATTCCAGCGCGATTTCTTCTGCAGTATCGTAATCAATCTCCTGATTAACCGTTACGATCTTTCCCTGCATAAACAGTTTTTTCACGATCACAGAAGGAACAATCTTCATCTTATCAGCCAAATCCTTAATGGTAAGTATCTCTGGAAGAATAATAGACTTGATGACCTCTTCCACCTTTTGTACTTTCTGCTGAGGCTTCTGCATCTGCTGCTTTGGCTCATTCTTCTGCTTCTTGCCCTTTGACATTCTATCGTCGTCCCGGTAATCCTTCTTTTTATAATCGTCCTTGCCCTTGCCTTTGCTTCTCTGAGGTTTCTGTCCCTCGATTGCCGGAGCTGGAATTGCCGGATTACTCTTTCTTCCCTGACGGTCCTTATGCTCGCCGCGGAAGCCGTCACGATCTCTGTCGCCTCGTCCTCCTTGGAACCGTTCTCCCTGCGGACGGTCTCCTCTTCCCGGTCTTGACTCTGAACGTCTCTCGCCCTGCGGGCGGTCTCCTCTTCCCGGCCTTCCGTCTGAACGTCTCTCGCCCTGCGGGCGGTCTCCTCTTCCCGGTCTTGACTCTGAACGTCTCTCGCCCTGCGGACGGTCCCCTCTTCCCGGCCTTCTATCCGGACGCTTTTCGCCCTGCATACGGTCTCCTCTCCCCGGTCTTGACTCTGAACGTCTCTCAGTCCGCGGACGGTCATTCTGAACGCGATTATTTGCTGTATGCTCGCTCTGCGCCTTATTTTCCTGAACCTTATTTTCCTGCGCTTTATTTTCCTGTGTTCTTTCTTCCGGCGCTTTATGCTCTGTCACTTTGCTTTCCTGTACAGCCTTCTCTTTTACAGGCGCTTCCGCCGTCTTATTCTCCTGTATTGTAGCGTCTGCCGGAATCTGCTGCGGCTTTATCTCTGTCTTTACAGGCTTCTCCGGCTGTTCCTTCGCCGCCTCCGGTTTTACGTTCTGAACCGGCTTTGTCCCCGGCGCGGGCCTTCCGTTCTGTACCTGCATCGGCTTCAGCGGTTTCGTCCCTGGCGCGGGTCTTCCGTTCTGCACCTGCATCGGCCTTGCGTTCTGCATCGGCCTGCCTCCGGTTCCAGGCCTGCCTCCGCCCATCTGACGTCCTCCCTGACGGTTTCCTCCTTTGCCGCCGTCTCTGGTATTCTGCGGCCTAAAAACATGAACAATATTTTTTTTCTTCGGCGCGGACGGCTCTGCCTTCGGCGCCTCTGCGGCCTTCTTCTCTGCTTCCGCCTTTGGCGCGGCCTCTGCGGACTTATCCGTCTTCGCTGTCTCTGCTTTTCCTCCAAAAGCCTTCTTTACAAACGCAACGTCGCCAGCCTCTATCGAGCTCATATGGCTCTTTACTTCTATATTCTTTTCGCCCAAAAACTCAAGGAGCTCCTTACTGCTCTTCCCAAGCTCTTTTGCAAGCTCGTATACTTTCATCTTTGACATACAAACTAACCTCCTCTATGCAACCTAATCTTTCTTTCGTGTATCCAACTGCTTCAGTATGCTTCCTGCAAATCCCTCGTCCAATATGGCAAGCGACGCTCTCAGCTCTTTTCCCATTGCATGGCCCAGCGCTTCTTTTCCATAAGATAAACGAATCGGGACCTGATAAAAATCACACATATTCTGAAACTTTTTTTTCGTATTACCAGACGCATCCTCAGCAAGGATCACAAGCTTTGCTTTTCCGGCCTTCACTTCCCGCTCCGTACAGAACTCGCCGCTCGCTGTCTTTCCCGCCCTAGTTGCCAGCCCGATAAGGGACAGTGTCTTATCCTGTTTCAAGTATCCCCATCTCCTTTTCCAGCGTCTCATATACTTCTTCCGGAATCGCCTGCTTAAAAGAACGTTCCAAACCCTTATTTTTTCTTGCAAGCCTTAAGCATTCCCCATTCGGACACACATAAGCTCCCCGTCCGTTCTTCTTTCCGGTAGCATCCAGAAGAAAGTCATTCTCCGGTGTTTTGATCACACGAATCATCTCTTTTTTACTCTTCATTTCCTGACAGCCTACACATTTGCGCATAGGTATTTTTTTATTGCCTCCCAAATCATCACCTGATTTCTATTCTTCTACTTCCTCAAAAACAATCTCTTCTATCTCTTCATAAGGCTCGCCGGCGTACGGCTGATTCTCCTCATATCCGTCCTCATAGCTGTCTTCATAACTATCCTGTGCATATCCGTCTTCGTAACCCTCTTCATACATCTCTTCTTCGTAAACGCCTTCCATCAGCTCCATATAGTTCTCCGGAAGCTCGCCGGACTCAATCGCCTGCGTCTCGCTCTTAATATCGATCTTATATCCGGTCAGCCTTGCCGCAAGCCTTGCATTCTGCCCTTCCTTGCCGATCGCGAGAGAAAGCTGGTAATCCGGCACAATAACGCTTGCCGTCTTGTCGTCCGGATCTGCCATGACCGAAATAACTTTGGCCGGGCTCAGTGCGTTCTCGATCAAAATTCCCGGGTTATCGCTCCAGTTAATAATATCGATCTTTTCGCCGCGCAGCTCATTTACAATCGCATTTACTCTGGCGCCGTTCATACCTACGCATGCGCCCACCGGGTCCACATCCGGGTCGTTAGACCACACGGCAATCTTCGTTCTGCTTCCCGCTTCCCTTGCAATACTTTTAATCTCCACGATGCCGTCCCGGACTTCGGTAACCTCCGCTTCAAACAAGCGCTTTACCAGTTCCGGATGGGTGCGGGAAACTAGAATCTTCGGCCCTTTTGTCGTATTTTTCACCTCAACCACATACAGCTTGATCCGCTCTGTGGGCTGGAAGTTCTCTCCCTTAACCTGTTCGTTCTCCGTCAGCATAGCGTCTGCCTTGCCTAGATTAATACTGATATTTCTGCCCACATATCTCTGGACAATGCCGGTTACGATATCCTTTTCCTTCTCAAAATACTGATCGTAAATAACCTTCCGTTCCTCCTCGCGTATCTTCTGGAGGATCAGATTCTTTGCGTTTTGTGTGGCGATCCGTCCGAATGATTTTGACTCCACCGGAAACTGCACAACATCGCCAAGTTCATATTTACTGTCAATAGCCTTGGCGTCCTCAAGGCTGATCTGCTCGATCTTGTCTTCTGCCTCTTCAACTACCGTCTTCTCTTGGATCAACTGATAATCGCAGGTTTCCCGGTCCATAATGACCCTGATGTTATCCGCCTTGCCAAAATGGTTCTTACATGCATTAATCAGAGAATTTTCAATCGCATCCAGCAGAGTCTCTTTACTAATGTCCTTTTCCTTCTCCAGGATTGTCAATGCTTCCAATAATTCTGTGTTCATTTTCTTATTTCCTCCTGTTTACATTTAAAAATCAAACGCTAACCGAATCAATGCAATCTCTTTCTTTTCAAAGGTCTGCATCCGGGCATTGTCAGTCTCGATCGTTACTGTATCCTTATCATATTCTCTTAATAATCCCCGAAATTCCTTCTTTTTGTCAATCATCCTGTAGGTGCGGATCTCCACCTCTTCTCCCAGGCTCTTTTCATAGTCCCTGTTCTTTTTCAGCGGCCTTCCAAGTCCAGGGGAACTCACCTCCAAAATATAGGCTTCCTCAATAAAATCCTTCTCATCCAGGATATCGGACAGTTCTCTGCTGACCACCTCGCAGTCATCCACCATAATTCCTCCCGGCTTATCGATGTAGGCCCGCAGATACCAAGTCCCGCCTTCCTTCACATATTCCACATCCCACAGCTCAAAGCCGTTCTTTTCCAAAATTGGAATCAGGATCGCTTCTGTTTTCTGTTCGTAACTCTCTCTTTTCGACAACGTAAAACTTCCCTTCTTTCTAAAATGCAGCCATACACAAGGCCCGTTCTATATCACGGCCTAAGCCGTGAAAAGAAATCAAGTCCATTTCAACAAAGAAGAGTGAACTTCCGTTCACTCTTTCTGCCTTCACCTTATGCAACTATAGTTCAGTATAGCACTCTCCCGTCAAAAAAGCAAGTTTCTTTTCTTATGTTTTCTGAAAAATCCCGGTATCAGATCCGAATCAGCTCATACTGGTCCGTCCCCAATCCGATTTTTACCGCGTGCGCTATGCCGCATCTCCACTCCGCATCCGGATGCGTCATATGGAAATGATCACAGTCGCCTTCTTTCGCCTTTTCCTTATGCTCTTCCAGATGATCGTCCAGCATACTGCCCTTCACAGCCGGCATCTGATTGCACAGATCCGCGCAGGCCTGATCAAGAGCCACCGGGTCAAAGGAAGCAAGCATCCCCACATCTGGAATGATCGGGATGTCATTTTCCGCATGGCAGTCGCAGTTAGGCGACACATCGCAGATCAGGGACACGTGAAAACAGGGTCTGTCCTTGCAGACAGCAAGGCTGTACTCTGCTATTTTATAGTTCAAAAGCGCAATAGAGTCTGTAAAATCCGCCTGAATCGCATCCTTTGGACAGACGGCAAGACATCTCCCGCAGCCTACGCATTTTTCATGGTCAATCACTGCTTTTCCATCCTCAATCACCGGCGCTCCATGAGCGCAGATCCGTCTGCAGGCGCCGCAGCCCACGCACAGTTCCTCATCGGCGCTGGGTTTTCCGTCGCAGTGCTGCTCCATCTTGCCCGCCCTTGAGCCGCAGCCCATGCCAATATTTTTCAACGCGCCGCCGAACCCGGTCATCTCATGCCCTTTAAAATGGGTCAAGGAAATAAATACATCCGCATCCATAACCGCCGCGCCTATTTTAGCCTCTTTCACGTACTCGCCGTCAATCGGCACCAGCGTTTCATTGGTTCCCTTCAGTCCGTCCCCTATGATTACGTGGCATCCGGTCTGATAGGGAGAAAATCCATTGATATACGCCGTCTCCATATGATCGAGGGCATTCTTTCTGCTTCCCACATACAAAGTATTACAGTCTGTCAGATAGGGCTTCCCGCCAAGTTCTTTTACATAATCGGCAACCACCCTTGCATAATTCGGGCGCAGAAATGCCAGATTCCCATATTCTCCAAAATGAATCTTGATCGCCGCATACTTATCCTGAAACTCAATCTCCTCAAATCCCGCCGACTTCATCAGCCTATGCAGCTTCTGCAGCAGATTCTCCTGCTCCGTAGCTTTAAACGTAGTAAAATATACCTTTGCCTTTTTCATCTATTATCTTCCTCCTTGAACCTGAAGCAGCTTCCTCTTAAGCTCATTCTCAATCTTTGCCATCTCGGCCTCCGCCGCCCTGCGTTTTTCACGGCCTTCCTTTTGAATCGCCATCACCTCGTCAAAGGTAGAAATCAGAGATTCATTAGCCGCCTTCAGCGTTTCGATCTCCACCACGCCTCTCTCGGTCTCTCTTGCCGTATCAACGGCGGCGGTCTTAAGCTTCTGAGCATTTTTGAGCAGAAGCTCATTGGTCATATCCGTCACTTGGCGCTGCGCCTCGGCCGCTCTCGCCGAATGCTCCGCCCCAAGGGACAGGATCATCTGACTCTTCCACAGCGGAATCGTATTGACGATCGTAGACTGGATCTTCTCCGCCATCTCCGTATCGTTGCTCTGAATCATGCGGATCTGCGGCGCGGTCTGCATGGCAATGGTGCGGGTAAGTTCCAGATCGTAAAGCTTTTTCTCAAAACGGTTGCACATAGCCTCCAAATCCCTTGCTTCTTGGGCATCCTCCGCGCGTCCGGAGACCTGCGCCTTCTGGATCAGGGCGGGCAGTTCCTCCTTCTGTACCTTGGCGAGCTTCTTCTTGCCCGCAAGGATATACATCGACAATTCTTTGTAATAGGTGAGATTCAGCTCATACATCTTATCTAACAGCGCCACATCCTTCAAAAGCTGTATCTGATGGGATTCCAGCGCGGTAATAATCTTGTTGACATTTACCTCGGCCTTGGCATACTGCGCCTTCATATTCTGAAGCTTTCCGGCGGGTTTCTTGAAAATCCCTAAGAATCCCTTCTCCTCTTCCTCGCCGAAACTTTTCAGTTCCCTGACCACGCCGGTAAGCAGTTCTCCAACCTCTCCAAGCTCCTTCGTCTTTACATTATTCAAGGCTGATTCCGAAAAATCGGCAAGCTTCTTCTGGGTACCGGCTCCGTAATGCAGGATAACATTAGAATTAGACAGATCAATCTGCTTTGCAAAAGAATCCACCATCCGCTTCTCTTCCTCTGAAAGCATGCTCTCGTCAAACACCGGCGCGGGTTCTTCTGCCTTTTCCGCCATAACAGCCTCCCCCGCAGGCTGCGCAGCCTCGAAGGGATCCAGCGTAAGCTCCGGTACCGCTGTAAAATCCTTAAATTCATTATCCATTATGAACTCCTCCAATCATTTTTCATTATCTTTTTGTATCGGCTAGTACCAGTACAACAAATATTCTGCGCCAAACAATCCAAAACTTAATTTACGTTATACTAGGACAGACTGATTCCGTCGTCCTTCAGCCCTTCTCTGGCAAGCATGGTATTCAGCACAGAAATATCGGTCGATACATCCCACGCCGTCCGGTGGAACAGATCGTCCAATATCTTCTCAAACGCATGGTTCAGCGTATCCAGCGTCGCCTCGATCTCCCCTTTGGAAACTCGGATATTCTCCCCTTCAACCGGCTGCGAATCCAAATCCCGGTAAGCCTCTAAAAGCTTAATCGTCGTTGGAAGATAGTAATCCATCAGCTTGCGCACATCCGAAACCGTTTCCGGATTCTGCTCCACCCGGTCAAATATTCTATCCACCAGCATTTCCATATGGGAAATCTTCGCAGAAATCTCCTCTCCGGGAATCGCGTCGTTGCATGCGTGGATCTTTTCAATAAAGGAATCACCCGCCTCAATCACCTTTCTCACTTCCGGCGAAAGCTTGGAATCCAGATCCTTTGCCCTCTTTACCTCTTCTTTTCGTTTTTCCTCCAGCCTTGCCGTCTCTTCCTTCCGCTGCAAATCCAGCCTCATATATTCCTGATACATCCGGTCGCTGGTTATAAAACACTTTTTGCTCTCGTCAAAATGCGGCTGGCGAAACCATCCCTTCAGGCTCATTCTCTGCAGATCCTTCAGCGTCTTTTTTTCCGTTCTTCCAATCATAAAAGCCAGTTCTTTTACGTCGCAGTATTCCCGGTTTCCGATTCCCTTCACCAGCGTCTGAAAACGATTCTGCAGGCCGCAGAGGCCGATTCCATACTTCATCACTCCCAGACCGGCCGCCGAAAGCGCCGCGCTGAAAACTGAGGCCGCCAGATATTCCATCTGGAACCCTCCCGCCAGAAATGCGAATATCCCGCCAATCGTATAGAGTCCCAGAGGGATTCCTATCCATCCCCCCGCAATGCCAAGAATCACGCCCTTTGCCTTATTCCCGAAAGGTTTTCCATACAGTGCGGGCAGACTTTGCGTCTGGCTCTTCACCTGCTGCCGCCTGTATGCTGCCGGCCGGCCCTGAGCCATCGTATACGGCGCCTTGCGCTGCCCGCCGCCCGGCTGTCCATACCCACCGTTCATGCTCTGACTGCCCGGCTGCCCATACGGCCCGTTCATATTCCGGCTGCCCGGCTGCCCATACGGCCCGTTCATATTCTGGCTGCCCGGCTGCCCATAACGATAACCGCCCGGTCCTTTGTACTGGCCGGTACGCGCATTCTTCATCCCATTAGAGACTGAATGGAATGCAGCGCCCATGGCCCGGTCCACTGTATCCGTAATATTCTGGTTCAATCTATGAAAATCCTGATTTTCAACTGCATCCTGTACCGTTTTTCGAATTTCGTCTCCGAAATTCTCCCATTCGCTTTTTGACATTTTATCCTCCTGTAGTATTAAGCTCTGGGCTTTGTTCCGGCTCCATCCCGCTTTGACAGCTTCAGGCGGTTCAGCCAGATCTCCCTTTCCCTATACAGGACTCTGGCTTCCTGTCCCTCTTCAATCAAATATACCTTCTCAAGCTCATCATTTTTCTTCAGCCGGATTCCGCGTACGCCGATCGCCGACTTTTTCTTTTCCGCCACCTCTTCAGCCGGGAATTTTAAGAAATAGCCCTCCTTTGTCTGAAGAACAACCTGATGGTCTTTGGCGATCACCTGAACATGAATCAGTTCATCCTCTTCCTGAAGCTTGGCCGCCGAAATCGTACGCTTAATTACCTGAAACTCTGAACCCTCTACTTTTTTAATCATACCCTGTTTCGTAGCAAATAGCAACCATGCATAACGCATTTGTTCCGCGTCGCATAAATATACGATATGTTCCTGCGTGCTGTCATAGTTACTGACGTTATCCACCGGCAGTCCCTTATCCCTGAATTTTCCGAAAGGAATATCCAACACCTTGATCTGATGCATCTTTCCGGTATTCGTAAACAGGCACAGCCTCCCGGTATTCATACAGGAGATCACATACTTGCTTTCTTGTTCCGCCGCTTCTTTGTTGCGCTCATAGGCAGCCGCGTCCACCGTTCTTGCATAGCCGAAGCGGTCCATCAAAAATACCACTTCCTGTTCTTCAACCTTCTTTTCTTCAAATACAGCCTCTTTGCCATTTTCAACGACCGTACGGCGCTTTACGGCAAATTCCTTTTTAAAATGATCCAATTCCTCTATGATCACATCCGCCATGGAATCATAATGATTCAGGATATCCTCATACCTTGCAATGTTCGCAAGCGTCTGATCGTGCTCCTTCATAAGCGCCTCGATTTCCAGACCGATCAGCTTATACAGCCGCATATCCAGAATCGCGCCTGCCTGACGCTCCGTAAACCGGAGCATAGCCGCCATTTTTCTGGAAATACTTGTCTTGAACTTGATATTCTCCGTAACACCCCCTGTCAGACAAGCCTTCGCATCTTTCACATTCCTGCTGCCCCGAAGTATCTCTATAATTAAGTCAATGACGTCGCAGGCCTTAATGAGACCTTCCTGTATCTCCTTTTTATCCAGTTCCTTCGCCAGCAGTGTCTTGTATTTTCTCGTGGCAAGCTCAAACTGGAAATCCACGTGATGCTCAATGATCTTCCGAAGCCCCATCGTTTCCGGACGGCCGTCGGCAACCGCCAGCATATTTACGCCGAAGGTATCCTCCAGCCGGGTCTTCTTATAGAGCATATTGGTCAAATTCTCTGCATCCGCCCCTTTTTTCAGTTCGATAACAATACGGATCCCCTCTTTGGAGGATTGATTGGAAATATCCACGATGTCCGAGGTCTTCTTGGATTCCACCAGACTGCACACGTCGTTGAGAAATTTTCCAATGCCCGCGCCGATCATGGTATAGGGAATCTCGGTAATGACCAGACGTTTTTTCCCGCCCTTCATCTCCTCCGTCTCCACCTTACCCCGGATCTTAACTTTGCCTGTTCCGGTCTCATAAATCTGAAGCAGGTCGTCTTTATTGACTACAATTCCCCCGGTGGGAAAATCCGGACCCTTGATATACCCCATAAGCTGTTTGGTGCTGATCTGGTCATTCTTCATATAAGCCTTCACCGCGTCGATAACTTCCCCAAGATTATGGGTGGGAATGCTGGTGGCCATGCCCACGGCGATTCCTTCCGCTCCATTCACTAGGAGATTCGGCACCCGCACTGGAAGCACCTCCGGCTCCTTCTCCGTCTCGTCAAAATTCGGAAGGAAGTTCACAACATCCTTGTCCAAATCCGCCAAAAACGCCTCTTGGGTAAACTTCGCAAGCCTTGCCTCCGTATAACGCATGGCCGCGGCTCCGTCCCCCTCGATGGAACCGAAATTACCGTGGCCGTCCACCATCACAATTCCCTTTTTAAAATCCTGAGCCATCACCACCAGCGACTCGTAGATAGAGCTGTCGCCGTGGGGGTGGTATTTACCCATGGTATCGCCCACAATACGCGCGCACTTCCTGTAGGGCTTGTCCCATCGAATCCCCAGTTCATGCATATCATAGAGGGTCCTCCTCTGTACCGGCTTCAGTCCGTCGCGCACGTCGGGAAGAGCTCTTGCGACAATGACGCTCATTGCATAGTCAATATAGGATTTCTTCATCACATCCGAATACTCGGTGCGGATAATCTGTGCTTCACTCATGTCCCTTTCGCTCCTTCCTAAATATCCAGTTCTGCTTCCGTGGCATTCTCATAGATAAACGCCCGTCTGGGCGGAACCTCCGTCCCCATCAGCATCTCCGTTACACCAGACGCCATTCTGGCGTCTTCGATCTCCACCAGTTTCATCACCCTTGTCTTTGGATTCAGTGTCGTCTCCCACAGCTGCTCCGCATCCATTTCTCCCAGACCTTTATATCTCTGGAGGGTAAAAGGACCCTCGTGGGTCTTCCGGTATCTCTCCAGAGCCTTGTCGTCATAGAGATACTCCTCCTCCCCCTTCTTGGGCATGGCTTTATAAAGCGGCGGCATGGCAATGTACACATGCCCCTCATAGATCAGTTCCGGCATAAAGCGGTAAAACAGCGTCAGAAGAAGCGTAGAAATATGCGCGCCGTCCACATCTGCGTCCGCCATAATGATAATCTTATCATAGCGCAGCTTGCTGATATCAAAATCATTGCCGTAGCCTTCCGAAAATCCGCACCCGAAGGCGTTGATCATAGTCTTGATTTCTGCGTTGGCCAAAATCTTGTCAATGCTTGCCTTCTCCACATTCAGGATTTTTCCCCGAATCGGAAGGATCGCCTGATACATCCGGTCTCTGGCAGTCTTCGCCGAACCGCCCGCCGAATCGCCCTCCACGATAAAGATCTCGCATTTGGAAGCGTCCCTGCTCTCGCAATTCGCAAGCTTGCCGTTGCTGTCAAAGGAATACTTCTGCTTGGTCAAAAGATTCGTTTTGGCCCGTTCCTCCGTCTTGCGGATCTTCGCCGCCTTCTCCGCGCAGGAGAGCACCTTCTTTAAGGTATCCAGATTCCGGTCAAAGAAACGAACCACCTCGTCCCCGGTTACCTTTCCCGCCGCCTTCGCAGCGTCAGGATTGTCCAGCTTCGTCTTTGTCTGTCCCTCAAACCGGGGATCCGGGTGTTTGATAGACACGATCGCCGTCATGCCGTTGCGGATATCCGCTCCGGTAAAATTCGCGTCCTTTTCTTTTAAAACGCCCAGTTCTCTGGCATACTGGTTCATAATCGTGGTAAAGGTTGTCTTAAATCCGGTCAGATGGGTTCCCCCCTCTGCATTGTATATATTATTACAGAAGCCCAGCACATTCTCGTGAAACTCATTCACATACTGAAACGCCGCCTCTACTTCAATCCCCTCTGCCGTTCCTTTATAATAGACCGGCTCGTGGATGGCCTCTTTTTTTGCGTTTAATTCCCTGATAAAGCCCAGAATCCCTTCCGGCTCATGGTACTCGGTCCGTTCATGCCTGTCCCCCCGCTTATCCTCAAAAACGATCGTAAGCTCCGGATTCAAATATGCCGTCTCATGCATCCTGCTCTTGATCTCTTCCGCGCGGAATCTGGTTTTTTCAAATATGGTATCATCCGGCAGGAAATTTACCTTTGTCCCGGTCTTTCTGGTTTTCCCGATCTTTGGAAGAAGCCCTTCCTCCAGTTCAATCACCGGGATTCCCCGCTCATACCGGTCATGATGAACGTATCCGTCCCGGCTGATCTCCACGTCCATATAGACAGACAAGGCGTTTACCACCGACGAGCCTACGCCGTGAAGACCGCCGCTTGTCTTATATGCCGAATCGTCAAATTTACCTCCCGCATGCAATGTGGTATACACCAGTCTCGCCGCCGAAACGCCCTTCGCATGCATGTCTACCGGAACTCCGCGTCCATTATCCGCAACCGTCGCAGAGCCGTCCTTTTCAAGAATCACCTGAATTTTTGAGCAGTATCCCGCCAGATGCTCATCCACCGCATTATCCACGATCTCATAGACCAGATGATTCAGTCCCTTCGTAGACACGCTTCCTATATACATGCCCGGCCGCTTCCTGACTGCCTCAAGCCCTTCCAGAACCGCAATACTTTCCGCATCATATGTAGGTTTTTTTGCCATATTTTTCTATCCTTTCCAGAATATTTTCCGGGTCGTTCCGAAACGTCTTTCCCGCCCTTTCAGGCAGAATTACCCATACTATAAAAGCATATCACAAAAAAATCCATTTAGCAAACAATATCTCGTTCTTTTCTATTCGACAAGCACTACATTTAGTAGCTCTGCCAATACGTCCATGGCATTCTTCATTTCCTGCACCGTATTGGTCTGGGCTCCCGCCTCGATCAGCAGGCATTTTGGCATCAGGTGCATATTGTAACGGTACCCCCGCAAATAAATTCTTCTGGCAAAACCGGGATATCTTTTATAGGCGGCCACCTGCATCTGAAGAGAAAATGCAAGGTTATCCTGTATGTAGGGATTAGCCAGATAGTCAATCTCACCGTTTGAGCGGGTCTTGCTGAGTCCGTTAAAGAACATAATCTGCGCCGTCGGCTTACCATTTACATCTGTCACCAGATGGGTCCCTTCGCCTACTCCGTCTCTATGCAGGTCAATCACCACTTCAATACTGGGATTTTCTTCCAGTATCTTCCCGATCTCCGGCTTCGCAAGGTCATAAGCCTTGCTCCTGTCCAGCTCTCCGTTAATCAAATCGTATACGCCGGTATGGTGGAGCGTTTCAATATGATAGTTATTGTTCAAAAGCTCTGTCAGATAGTCCCCCACACCTACAATAGAGGTGGAGGGATCTCCCGGTACGGAATCTGCAAACATTTCCTGCGAATGGGTGTGGTAGATCAGCACCTTTGGACCTTCCCCGTCTTTTTGTATATGCATATCCTTTCCAAGCAGCGTCTCTCCATTCAGTTCATCGCTCCGGATCATAGTGGAACTGTCCACCGTATAGAAATTGCCAAGCAGATAATCAAAGTCTCTCATTTTCTCAACCGACGTATCGATCACTGCTCCTGAATTTGCTGTTTTGGCCGAATCGTCTGTCCCGATCAAATTACCGTCTGCATCCACCGCATTCTCATCGTTTGCCTGCTTTGCAAGTATCATTGCATAGGTCTCGGCGTCCTCCGTATCCGTCCCCGAATCCCTCTCTTTTACATAACCGCCAAAGGGTATCAGACGCATGGCCTGATCCGCCAGCCAATCTTCCAGAGAATCTGCATGATCCTCTTCCAAATAACTAAGCCCCGCCAGATACATCCGCTGAGACTGTTTTAAAAATCCCTCTGACAGCCAGTCTCTAAACTCCGGCCACGTAACAGCCTGAACACTATGAAGAAAATATCCGCACAGCGCCAGAGTGCACAGTGTGATCAGCTTCCTGTTTACCCCGCGCATCCGATTCCTTGTAAAAAAATTGCTCTCTCTGATATTCCCAAACCTGTATCTTGGCCTTTGCAATCTATGATAATATTTTCTGTAATATCTTCCCCAGCGTATCTTCAACACCTGCTTACCACCCAAGCCTTTCCCATACAACACCGCCGCTTCTCCCTGTAACCATTCCGGTACAAAAGGACTCTAAAGCAGACGATAACCATACAGAATCTATATGCCGGCAGACGTAAAATTATGTGCGTCAGGCCGGTGAACAGCCCCTTGTCAAGTAAACAGACGGTTTAACGCCTCTGAAATGGTAAAGCTGATTCTCCTTACGGTATCGTCAATATCCTTCGGCGTTACAAACATCCCGTTCAAATGCGGAGAAATCAGTTCCTTTACCAATTCGTATTTTTCCGCCGCATTATATCCCTGCAGCACAACCCCTACTCCCCGCAGGGTTTCAGATGTTTCCAGCGCAGCAATCAAGTTTTCCATGGAATCATTGACAATTGTAGCGGCGTCTACCACAGTAGGCACGCCGATGGCAATAACCGGAACCCCTAAAGTCTCTTCATTGATTGCATTGCGGTGGTTTCCCACCCCGGATCCCGGATGAATGCCGGTATCTGCAATCTGGATCGTCCGGTTGAGCCGTTTAGAGCTTCTGGCTGCCAAAGCGTCAATCGCAATCACAAAATCCGGCTCCGTTTCCTTTACCACGCCTTTCACGATCTCGACGGTCTCCATGCCGGTCTGTCCCATGACCCCGGGAACGATAGCGCTTACCAGCTTAACATTTCCCTCGCCCACGGCATATTTTCCATATTCCTTAATGATATGCCTTGTAATATTCAAATTATCCACCACGTAAGGACCCAGCGCGTCCGGCGTCACCTGACGGTTGCCAAGCCCCGCGATTAATACCGAATATTCCTTTTCCTCATTCTCTTTAACAAGCCGTTTCAGAAACTTCATCAGTTCATCCGAAACCTCCTGATGATATCCCTCGTCCGCCGACGCCATATCCGGAGCCTCCAGCGTAATATAGGTTCCCACCGGCTTTCCCATAGTCTTTGCGCCCTTCTCTGTCTTAATCTTGACTGTAGTAATCCGTATTTCACGCTCTTCATCATAGGATTCCTCCAGTTCGACGCCCGGAATCTCTACATTATCTGACGCAAAACGCTCCTGTTCCTCAAGAGCAAGATCCGTGCGGACACTGTACTTTTCAATCATTGCAACTCCCTCATTTCCGTTAAAAATCACTGTTTACATTTCTATTCACAGTTTTTACAAGATTTTCTCAAAATATGTATTGACATTAACCCTTTGTTATCATAATATAATTAAGTATGTTTTGTCAGGGCGTCCGTGTCTGTCCTGACAAAGATAAATCGAGTGAATCGAAATCCATGATATCGGAGGTGGACAAATTGGCTAACATTAAATCTGCAAAGAAAAGAATTTTGGTAAATGAAACAAAGGCTGCAAGAAATAAAGCAATCAAATCCAGAGTAAAGACAAGCGTCAAGAAAGTTGAAACCGCTGTTGCAAAGAAGGATTCCGCTGCTGCCGAAGCTGCGCTGAACGCCGCTGTTGCTGAGATTAACAAGGCTGGTTCTAAGGGCGTGTACCACAAGAACACCTGCTCAAGAAAGATTGCCCGTTTATCAAAAGCTGTAAACGGAATTGCTTAATTAATAAAGAAAATGATAAAAGACATCCATTTCCGTCATGATGGATGTCTTTTTTATTACATTAGGAAGATACCTCCTATGTCTATTTTCACAAATATTCTACTATCTTGCGGACTGCATGGCAAGATTCGTCTCCGCTCGCCATCGGAGCACATAACATTCCGCCTTTTCCAAAAGCCATGTCACAAAAAGCCCTATAATCATCAAAATAAAAATACATGCCATGACTCTTTTGATCTGGAAGAAAGAAGAAGCATAGGTGACCATCCATCCAAGACCCTTAGAGGCGCCTATATATTCTCCGATAATCGCTCCAACCATACAGACGCTGGAGCCGATCCGGATGCCCGACATGATCCACGGCATACTGGTTGGAATCACAATATGCCAGAGAATCTGATATTTTCCGGCGCCGAGCAGAGCTGCCGATTCAATCAGACGCTGATCGATATTTTTAATTGCATTATATGTTGAAAAAAATACATTAAAAAACACCATCAGAGACGCCAGTACTACCTTCGACGTAAAACCAATTCCAAACCACAAAATATAAAGCGGCGCAAGCGTAAGCTGAGGGATTCCCTGAACAACCGAAATAATCGGTACAAAAATCTTCCCAAATATCTGAAACTGGCTGAACAACACCCCTAATCCAATCCCAATAACCGTCCCATAAAACAATCCCAGATATGCCTCTTTTACCGTAGTACCTATATGTATCCATGCATCTCCAGTCTGGATAAATCCTATCAAATCAAGAAATATCTCGCTTGGATAGCTGGTATAAAAAGCTATCTTTACATTATTCTTCGCAACCATTTCCCAAAAAAGAATAAAAATGATAATCAGCGAAACCCTGATCGGCAGTGCAATCGCATTGCTATTTTTCTTTTTTCCATGTTTTAAAATATGTTTGTCCATAATTAATCTCAAGAGCGGTATCTCCAAGCTTCATAAGCCCTTTCTCAATCTCCCGCTTTCTTCCATCCAATTCTATCGCGTTAACTGTGCCAAAAAGCCCCTTTACGACTCCTTCCGCTTTTTCTATTGGGATTCCGGTTATTACCTCTGAATCCTTCCAACAGGCTTTATACCTCGTTCCAGAGCAGAACATGCTCATATTCAGCTCTTTCGTAAACATAGGCGTCACCGTTGCCTCTACGCACACCGCCTGATTTCCTGACATTTGTAACCCTTTTGATAAACCAAATGTGTACGTATATCCCTGAAGAATGCGCATGGCTTCCCTTGTATTGGAAATCAAAAGTACCACATCCGGCTCTTTTTCAAATTCCAAAAGCGGTTTTATAATAATCCCATAGGTATCTGAAGAACATATTGGAACAGAACCCGCAACCCGGGCTGCAATCCGGGGCGATTCATATAATCCCAGACTATATCCGCCGCTCCCGTCTTTGAACTCGGGATTACATTCCGACAGTCCCAGCGCCCGGTTCCCTCCAAAGCATCCTCCCATTTTCCTCGTCATTTTAATGCTATGCCCACAGGAAGCGCATTTTACAGCTACACAGTAAGACAAGGGACGCGCCAGTTCCCTGCCTTTATACTGCCGGTACTCCTCTTCGCCGTATACCAGTTTTACGCCTACCGCCCCACGCTCTAAATCCAATAAAATATGTAATCTCTCCGCTATTTCCCGAATATCCATTATACAATCACCACATCATCCTTATGAACCCGCAGATATAAATAGTCTCCCATTTTCCACGAAAAACTGCTGCAAAAAATTGCATCTGCATTTATGCGGAAGGTTTCATGAATTTTAATTACCTCTCTTATGATACTGCCTTGGGGTATCTGGCCCACAACCGTTCCCTCAAAATAGTAATACCCATCTTCCTTTTCAAAGGGAGTATCTGAAAACTGGATAACTTCCGGCCTGACGGCCGCCTGAATCTGCTCTCCTGTCAGCTCCTTAAAAATCTCTTTCGGAATCAAATTATAGCTGCCGATAAAACCCGCCACATAAGATGTCTTTGGATGCGCGTAAATATCACATGGAGATGCAGACTGTTCCAGTATCCCCTCGTGAAACAAATGAATGGTATCCGACATCCTCATAGCCTCTTCTTGGTCATGGGTTACAAATACAGATGTCATACCCAGCTTTTTATGTATTTCCTTCAGATGAATCTGAAGCTCTTTTCTAAGCTTTGCATCAATTGCACTAAAGGGTTCGTCCAAAAGAAGCACCTTGGGATTCATAATCAAGCCTCTGGCGAGAGCAGCCCTCTGCTGCTCTCCTCCAGACAGCTGATAGGGAAACTTATTGATATGCTCCTGCATATTTACCAATTCCAGCACATCGCGGACTCTTTCCCTGATTTCCTTTTTATCCATCCTACCCATACGCAGCCCAAATGACACATTGTCATATAGGTTCATCGTCGGAAAAAGGCAGTACTGCTGGAATATCATACTGATTCCTCTCTGCTGCGCGGGCACGTTCGTAATATCCCTTCCCTCCAGTCTTATGCTTCCGCCGTCAATTGTTTCCAGCCCGATAAGGCAGCGCAGAAGCGTCGTTTTACCGCACCCGGAGGAGCCGAGGAACGTAACAAATTCCCCCTGTTCAATCGATAAATTTATGTCTTTTAAGATTTCTTTTCCATCAAAGCTCTTTTTGATGTTTTTCAGTTCAATATAGCTCATACGATGCCTCTGCCGTTATTTCCTGTAATTCGATACAAACGACATATCAATAATATCCTTGTACGGAATCGGCTCGGAAATAACCCCGGCTTCCACGCACATGTCAATAACCGCCTGCTGTCCTGATTCCGTAATCATACAATCCGCGGCATATTCGTTCCGAATCAGCGTTACCTGCTCTGCAATCACATTTTCATCAATATCTCCAAATACCGGCTTCAATGATGCCGCAACTTCTTCATCTGTATGCCCGGCAATCCATGCCTGCGCGTCAATGACCGCATTTACAACCTTCTGGCAGATTTCCGGGTTTTCTTTTGCATAGTCTGCCGTCGTACACAGCATCTCTCCCGGAAATTCGGCAGAACCCAGATATTTTTCGCACTGTTCGGGATCTGTTGTATCCGCCAATACGTTATATTCAAAATCACCGGCTGCCGGAAGAGTATACATATTAACAAATGCAGCGTCCACTTCCTCGTTAAGGAATGCCTGCAGTCCCGCATTATTATCGGAAATCTGTACGAAATTAACATCCTTCAGCGGATCAAGCCCCGCCAGTGTAAGGACGTTGGCCGTAAACGTATAGGGCGCGCTTCCCGCATCGCTTCCAAAAATTGTCTTTCCTTTTAACTGCGTAATATCTGTAATATCCGGGGTGGAAACCAGTCCATAAACCCTAGTCGTTAGCATTGCGGCAATGATGGAAGATTCCAATCCCTGTTCCTTAGCAATCAATAAAGGCTCCTGTGAAAGCATTGCAAAATCACAGTCTCCCGCATGCATCGCTTGAAATCCCTTGGGTCCTCCGGGCGTTGTAAACTCAGCTTCAATTCCCTGTTCCTCAAAAAACCCTTCTGTCTGGGCTATAAATACCGGTGCCCATGAAATTGCATTGATTGCAGAGATTTTAACGGATACGTTCTCCTCCCCCGCTTCAGTCTCTTCTGCCGCTTCTTTCGCGTCTCCGCTTTCCGCCTCTTTTGTTTTGCATCCGCCAAGAAGGACAGATACGCCCAAAAGCGCCGTTAACATTGTAGATAAAATCCTTTTCTTCATTTTGTACTCCTTTTCTGCATATAAATCATAGTTGTAACGTACACGTTTGTAAGTATAATAAGGTTCCTATAATTAGTAAAATAGATTTTTCAAATAAACAAGCCGATTTATTTATATTATAAATAACAGAAAGGAACACTTTTTTATTACGGGAAAAGTTTCTTGACCACTTCCGGCACCGTAGTAATCTCTGTCAGGAACCTGACGTTATCGCCGCAGAAAATCAAGCCGTTTTCTATATCTCCCTTCACGGCGCGTATAAGAGCCTGCGTGATACAGTAGGGCGCCGTCTTAGGACTGCATTTTTCAAGACAGCGGTAACATTTGTCAATCGGTTCCCCGCCTTTTTTCATTCTTTCAAGAAACGGATTGGAAACCGCTCTGGCCGGCATCCCTACAGGACTTGCAATAATCTCGATATCCTCTTTTCCGGCTTCTATATAAGCCTGTTTATACCCAGGCGCCGCATCGCATTCTTTTGTAGTGACAAATGGAGTCGCTGCCTGAATGCCGTCCGCCCCAAGGGCAAACATATGCCGAACCTGCGGCGCCTCCATAATCCCGCCTGCGGCAATTACCGGAATATAGACGCCGTACTTTTCTCCATAGGTTCTGGCACAGGCAATAATTTTTTGAATCTCTCTATCATATTCTGTATCAAAATCATCCTCATACAGATGCTTTAACTGATCGGCGGAAAATCCAAGATGGCCGCCCGCATGCGCCCCTTCTATAACCAGAAAATCTGCGGTGCGGCGATAATGCCTGTCCCACATCCTTAAAATAATTCGGGCCGCCTTTTCGGAAGATACAATCGGTGCAATCTTCGTATCGGTTCCCTCTACATACTCCGGCATATCCACAGGAAGGCCCGCGCCTGAAATCACCACATCCGCCCCGGCCTGGGCAGCGGTACGCACATAATCCCCATAATCTCTTGTGGCAGCCATAATATTATATCCAAGAAGCCCTTCGCATTTTCCATCGGAATCGGAAGCAATTATTCTCGCCTTCTTAAGTTCCTCCGCCATGGCACGAAGGTTTGCTTTTTTTGCATCCTTCTCAAAATCCGGCTCCCGATACCCAATCTGGGCCGTAGAAATAATTCCCACGCCTCCCTCTTTCGCCACTGCTCCGGCAAGTCCGGACAGACTGATTCCTACTCCCATCCCCCCTTGTATCAGCGGAAGCTTTGCTCGTTTATCTCCTATCTGTAATACATGTCTGTTCATTTGTCTACCTTTCCGGGAAATCCCTTTTAATAGTTTGATTATCAAAGCAATTATATTCTATATAGATTCAAAAGTCAATATAAATAGTTTTAAAAACCACTTCATAGATTATCAAAAACCATAGTCAAAAACAGATAAAATAGTCGGGAATTTTTGCGGAAAGCAGACAAAGGAAAAGGAAGAAAAGCCCTCCGGATAAACCGGATGTCTTTTCTTCCTTTCTTTGGACGTGTGAAAATTTTTCTGTAAATTCAGATCTTCTATGATAATGATGTGAGG
>CAJTYU010000010.1 GCA_910584095.1 uncultured Dorea sp.
TAAGGGAGGATAACCAGAAAACAATACTTTATAAAAATGATAAAACCGTAGAAATCCCTGTTTTATCTTATACACAGACTGTTCCTGCGCTGAGGGAAGAATATGATGCTTATGCCCTTGTACATTTCATCCCGCTTACCATGTGGAATAAAACACTGGGAGAGGTATGTGAAGCTGAATCCGACAGTTATATCCGTATTCTTTCTAACAGAACTGCAAATCTTGCGGATTTAAATGGTCTGGAACAGGAAATCGTGCGGCTTGTATCCAAGCAGTATGAAATCGAAAGTGAAAACCGAATACAGGAACGATTGTCTAATGACAGTTTAATCCAAGGCATGGTAATGATTTTTGGAGCTTTTTGTGTATTGCTTGCCATGATTGGAATTGCGAATGTCTTTTCAAATACGTTAGGATTTCTCCGCCAAAGGAAGCAGGAATTCGCGAGGTATATGTCCATTGGCTTGACGCCGCAGGAAATGAGGAAGATGTTCTGTATTGAAGCGTTTGTGATAGCAGGGAAACCGCTTTTGATTACATTGCCGCTTACTGTACTGTTTGCGCAGTTTGCCGTAACAGCAAGCTATTTAGACCCAATGGTATTCTGGTCGGAAGCCCCGATTCTTCCTATTTTGATATTTGCTGCTGCGATTGTATTCTTTGTCACACTTGCATATTATATTGGCGGAAAGCGTCTTTTGCAGTGTGATTTGAATGAAACACTGCAGAATGATGCATTGATTTAGCAGATAAGGATTTAGATACTGGCCTTTAGATGAAACATATGCTTCCTAATAAGACTTTCGGGATCACCAGCAGTGTGACTTCATCACAGAAACAGTAAGCAGGATATGATACACTTCTAATAGATAAAAAAACACCCTTTGGGTATGCCCCAATGCGCAAAAGCAGCGCAGGAATAATGAAAGGAAGGTATTGATTATGTCTGTAATTCATGTAAACAAAAACAACTTTGATTCTGTAAAAACCAGCCAAAAACTCGTACTTTTGGATTTCTACGCCGACTGGTGCAGTCCCTGCCGTATGGTTTCCCCTATAGTGGAAGAAATCGCAGAGGAAAACCCGCAATACCTGATCGGCAAGATCAACATAGAAAAGGAACCTGAACTGGCGCGGAAATTCCATGTTTTAAGCATCCCCACTCTGGCTGTGATCAAAGACGGGAACGTCATAAGCCAATCGGCCGGAGCAAAGCCTAAAACAGAAATCCTTGCCATGTTAAAGGGCTAATTCCCGGAGGCGTTTTTTATCAAGAATGGTAACGCCGCCTCTTGAGGCCTCCACGATCCCTTCACTGGCAAAATATTTCAGCATCCGGGATACTACTTCACGGGCAGAACCCATGTATCGGGCAATCTGCCCGTGTGTCAATGCAATGGTATCTGAACCGGTTCTGACGGATTCATCAAAGAGAAAGATCGCCAGACGTTTATCCATACTCATAAACAAAATCTGCTGCATCACCCACATCACATCCGAAAAACGGCTGACCGCAGTTTCCAACGCGAATATACGGATGTCCGGATTCCGTCCCGACACCGCCGCAAAGGCAGGACCGCTCACGACGCAGCACTCGCTGTCCTCTTCCGCGTCTACAAACACCTCAAATGTAACGGAATCCAATACACAGGAGGCAGACAGCATACACAGATCGCCTCTGTGCAGCCGGTAAAGGGTGATCTCTTTTCCCTCATCCGACATTATATAAAGACGCAGGCTTCCCGAACGAACAAAAATCACTCCGGAACATTCACCGCCGTCATGGATATTCTTCCCTTTAGGATAAGTGACACGGTAAGAATTACGGCAGATATATTCCCTGTCTGCATCCGATATCGTCTCCCAAAAAGGAAATATTTCTTTATATATAGATTCAAATACGATTTCCGACATTCTCTTACCATCTCCCTTTTCTTCTCTCACGCCTCTTCTTTCGTAATCTCAATGCGGTCCATAATTAGGTATCTTTTACATCCATCTGCTGTTATGGCAAAAGCAAAGAAGAGCCGCCGCATCTGCCAGAACCCACAAAATAATTAACGTATATTCTCATCATAAAAACCAATAAAATCCTCAAACAACTCCAAATCCAATGAATTGCACCATTTCTCCCTGTCAAGAATTTTATTTATATACTCAGCTTTATCCTCTGAAAACTGTTCCAAGTTTTCCGGTGCGTTATAGTCGTAATCAATCGTTTTAATCCATTTATCAAATTCCGCGTTAAACTCATTTCGATAAACGTCATCATTGAAATAATTATGTCCTTCCTTCTCCAAAGGAATGAAGCTAAAGCGGGAATCGTCCTTGTATTTTTCATAATAAATGTCGTAGCCGTATTCGGCTGGAACAACTTTATCATCAAAGCTATGCACAATCATAACGGAAGCGTCGCTCTTTGAAAAACCGTCCATCGCAGTATTTGAGGCATATCCGCCATATTTAATACTCTCGTGCAGTTTCACAAAAGGCAGCATTAGATAAATACCGTCTCCTATCTGTTTTTTCCCCTCCGATTCAAATAGATTCGATGAAGAATTAAAGCCAGAACACGCTATAACCGCCTTTACTTCGGGATGGTATGTAAGTACGCTGCAAACACTGTAGCCGCCCCAGCTATGCCCAAATAAAGCGATTGGCAGATTGGGGAAATTCTCGCTTTCTTCTACAAATGTAATTGCATAGTCAAGATCTATTACTCCCTGCGGAACCCCTCCGACTCCTTCCCCCTCGCTTTCATCATTTCCCGTAGCGTCATAGGAAAAAACATAGTATCCATGGTGAGCAAAATAATTCACGCAGTCCATGTAAGAATTATGCCCGCCTCCGCCAAAGCCATGTGCCATCACGATGATACCATGCTGATTTTCTCCCGAATCGTACATATATCCCACCAGTTTCTGTCCCTTATTGGAGGTAAACTCATATTTCGTGCGCTGCAATCCGTCAAAATCATCAACATACAACATAAGCGGTTCATAACTTTCAAATCGCCGATTAAAATTCTCATTATATATCATCACAGACAATGCCCAATCTCCAACAAGAATTAATACAGTCACGATAGCTAATACAATAAATAATATTTTTCTCTTAGATTTTATTTGCATATAATTCACCTATTCTGCCAATACCCCGTTCCTAAATATTCTGTATGCACAAACTCTCTCTTCAATTTTTTTAATTAAAATAGTGGAAAGTACGTCCTAAAAGTAGTATTGTTAAGTCAACGCAATTAAACAGGATCGACCTTCCCACTGCCTATGGAAAGAATACCATCCTTCCGCTTGGTTGGCAAGCAGTTTTATGACCCAAATGCCCCTCCCTATTAAAACAGCGCGTTTCAAGAACATTGATTTTTGTCAGTTTTACCGCTCGTACTTTGTATTTAAGTCATAAATAATGGTTTTTCTGTCACAAAAACACCGGGGCGTTGTCTAATTAATTAGGAGGTAAAAATCTATGAAGAAAAAAACGAATGAAGAATTACAGGCTTTTGTCGAAAAAGCCATATCAGGGGATAAAAACGCCCTTGAAACCCTTATTGCAGGTGTGCAGGATCTTGTATTCAATCTATCATTGCGGATGCTCGGAACATTTCCAGACGCTGAAGACGCCACGCAGGATATTCTGTTAAAAATGATTACGCACCTTTCTTCTTTCAGAGGCGACAGTTCATTTACAACATGGGTATACCGTATTGCTGCTAATCACTTAAAAAACTACAAAAAGCATATGTTCGCCCACTATCCGCTGAGCTTTGAATATTATGGAAACGATATAGTAAACGGAAAAGCGCAGGACGTACCGGATCTGACACAAAATGTAGAAAAAGATATTTTAGCGGAAGAACTGAAAATGTCCTGTACAAACGTAATGCTGCAATGCCTTGATATGGAGAGCAGATGTATTTTCATATTGGGTACAATGTTTAAAATCGACAGCCGGATTGCAGGGGATATTTTGGAAATGACCCCGGATGCGTATCGTCAGCGGCTTTCCCGGATACGCAAAAAAATGGCGGATTTTTTAGGCGAATACTGCGGAGAATATGGCGGCGGCAAATGTAAATGCAAAGACAGAGTGAATTACGCAATACAGAGCCATAGGCTGAATCCATTACAGCTGGATTATACGGAAGCTTCGGAAATCCCCCTTCAGACAATGATCGATGTGAAAAATGCCATGGAGGATATCGACGGTTTATCGCAGAACTTTTCATTCTGTAAGACCTACCAATCCCCCGAACACATGAAGCATTTGATACAGGAATTTTTAGATTCCACACAGCTTTCTATTATACAGAAATCGTAAAGGAGACAGAATACTATGAATACACAAATCATTATTGACTACTTATCATCATTAAGCTTGAATAATAACCGGGAATGGTATCACGCAAACAAGGACGATTATAAAAAGGCAAATGCTGAATTTGAAAATTTATTGCAGACATTGATACTGGAAATCGGGAAATTTGACGGCAGTATTTTACACAACAATCCCAAAGACCTTACGTTTAAGCTTGTAAGAGACACCCGGTTCAGCCACGACAAATCGCCATATAATCCTGCATTTCGCGCTCATATCTCCTCAAAAGGGAAACTGCCTGTCCCCGTCGGCTATTATCTCATGATAAAGCCGGGCAATCAATCCTTTTTAGGAGGCGGCCTGTTTGCAGATATGTTCAAAGACGCAACAACTATGGTACGGGATTATATCGCAAAAAATGGAAAAGAATGGGAAAAAATCATCCACGAGCCGGATTTTGAAAATCACTTCGCTGTACAGGGAACGGCGCTAAAGAGGGTTCCTGCGGGATATGAGAAAGAGCACCCTCAGGCAGACTATCTAAAATATAAAAGCTGGTACCTGGAATATCCGGTAAGAGACGAAGAATTGATAGATGCAAAAGCATTTCTTGTAAAAGCAGCGGAACTTTTCCGGATCATGAAACCTTTTAACGACTATCTAAACAAGGCGCTTGCAGATTTCAAAATGCCGGCAAGATAAAAGAATGTTGAAAAGACTCCTCTGTTCCGTATTTTTGCTTTATTTTTTGCAAAATGCCAGATTCTATTATATAATTATAACATAAATTCTAAAAACTGCCTATTCCGGCCGTTTTCCAACAGGAGGTTATATATGAATAACACGGAACACACATTACAGAATCACCCGGAACCTGTAAAATCCAATTCCGAAAAGATCATGGAGCAATTAAACCTGCCGCGTACGATCCATATGGTCCCTTTGGATGATGTCAACGGTTACCAGATACGTCCTGGGCTTTATGATATCAATGGGGCGACTGCCATTCCCGGCGGCGTTAACTTTACTGTATATTCCCACGGCGCTACAAGCATCGAACTGCTTCTTTTCCACCGAGAAGCGGAAGAGCCGTATGCAGTGATCCCTTTTCCGGACCATTACCGAATCGGCAACGTGTATTCCATGATCGTTTTCCGGCTGAATATCGAAGAATTTGAATACGCATACCGCGTGGACGGTCCCTATGAACCAAAGAAAGGCCTGATTTTCAACCGGAATAAATATCTTCTGGACCCTTACGCCCGCGCCGTTACCGGCCAGAGCAGATGGGGTGTCGCCCACCCGAAGGGGCAGCAGCATTACAAGGCGCGGGTCGTCAAGGATGACTTCGACTGGGGCGCCTCGCCAATGCCTCTGCTTCCAACTGAAGATTTAATCATTTATGAACTTCATGTAAGGGGTTTTACTAAGCATGAATCCTCCGGCGTCTTCCATCCTGGAACCTTTGCCGGCCTCAGGGAGAAGCTTCCCTATCTGCTGGAGCTGGGGGTAAATGTTGTCGAATTGATGCCGATCTTTGAATTTGACGAAATGCAGGATTACCGAGAGGTAGACGGTGAAAAGCTGTACAATTACTGGGGATATAACACCGTCAGCTTTTTCTCTCCCAACACCAGCTATTCCGCAAGCGTTGAATACAACAGGGAAGGCAACGAATTAAAGCATCTGATACAGGAATTTAACCAGCACGGCATCGAGGTCTATCTGGACGTGGTCTTTAACCATACCGCAGAGGGCAACGAACACGGTCCTTTCTTCTCTTTTAAGGGCTTCGACAATAACATTTACTACCTGCTTAAGCCGGACGGACAGTATTATAACTTCAGCGGCTGCGGCAACTCTTTGAACTGCAACCATCCGATCGTACATCAGATGATCTTAAACTGCCTGCGCTACTGGGTCACCACCTACCATATCAACGGATTCCGTTTCGATCTGGCTTCTATTCTGGGACGAAATGAAGACGGCACTCCCATGAATAAACCGCCGCTTCTGCAGTCCCTCGCCTTCGATCCGATCCTTGGCGATGTGAAGCTGATTGCCGAGGCATGGGATGCCGGCGGACTGTATCAGGTCGGCACCTTCCCGTCATGGAACCGCTGGGCAGAATGGAACGGCATTTACCGGGATGATATGCGCCGCTACTTAAAGGGCGATCCGGGCATGGCGCAGGCCGCCGCCATGCGCATCATCGGTTCGAGAGATATTTACGAAGTCCGCAACCGGACAAATGCTTCCGTAAATTTCATTACCTGCCACGACGGCTTTACTTTATATGATCTCTTTTCCTACAACACGAAGCATAACGAGAAAAACGGCTGGAATAACACAGACGGAGCCAATGACAACAATAGCTGGAACTGCGGCGTGGAAGGCGAAACCGACAACCCTGAAATCCTCGCTCTAAGGCGCAGGATGGCCCGCAACGCCTTCGCCTTGCTTATGTGCAGCCGCGGAATCCCTATGTTTCTTGCCGGAGATGAATTCTGCAACACTCAGTTCGGCAACAACAATGCCTACTGTCAGGACAATATTACCTCATGGCTGGACTGGAGGCTGCTGGAAAAAAATCAGGATATGTTCCGGTTTTTCTGCTATATGATACAGCTCCGGAAAGATCACAAGGTGCTGCGCACCAATGTCAGCGAAGGGGTATTTGGTTTCCCGGATACCAGCTTCCACGGCGTCACTCCATGGAAGGAGCATTTTGAAGAGTACGACCGGTATATCGGCGTAATGTTTGCCGGACAGGATCAAACTACCGGTCCACAGGTGATCTATATTGCCTCCAATGCTTACTGGGAAGCCTTAAACGTGACTCTGCCGGAACTGCCGGAATCCATGTGCTGGCAGGTCGCAGCCGATACTTGGGAAGAACGGCCCTTGGCTTACCATATCGACGGAGACCAAATCACCATCCGGCCGAGAAGCGTGATCATATTGATAGGAAAATAAAAATTCCCCGAATGGGGAAGAAATACGCATTGATTTTGCTTCTATATAAAAACGTCCCTAAAATGCCCTGCCCCTATGCAACGGCTCTCCGGGCAGGGCGGACGCACGGCGCTGCCTGTGGCAGCGCCGAATTTTGTTAAAATGACGGTTGGGAGAAGGTAATCATCACATCATTTTTTCTCATGAACAGCAATCCGAAGGAACCCGGGCCGCAGTTGCTTGCTACTGCAGAAGAAGCTTTCTGCAGATAAATTCTTTCAAATGGACAATACTGCATTGCCAGCGCCTGAATGTATTCCAGCTTTTTCTCATCCATCCCGGCGTAGGTGATAAACAGGATTCTCCGGTCAATATTTCTCGCATCCCGGAACACCTTCCGCGCATATCCTTTCGCCATATGCTCAAAATCCCCCATTTCCATACCTCCCACCACCATTTTGCCTTTTCGCAGTTTGATAACCGGATGAAGCAGCAGCGCGTCGCAGAAAAACTGGATTCTTTTGGGCAGCCTTCCCGCCTGAGCCATCATATTGGTACGGTCAACGATAAAGGCCGACGATACATAATTTCTCAGCTTTTTCACATTATTGACAATCTCTGTTTTTCCGGCATGGTTTTCCGCCATGGAGGCCGCGTACAGAACGATCAGCCCCATGCTGCTGGAAAGGTGTCCGGAATCAAGCACCGTAACATTTTCAAAGGATTTTGCCGCTTCTTCAGCATTATAATACCCTTGGCTGGCATGCTTCGCCATGGTGATATGTATCACATTCTGAGCTTCCGTCAGCCTATCTGCGAAAAACTGTTCGTAATCCTCCACCTCCGGCGGTTCGGACATCCCTTTCAGTCCGTCGGCCACATACGTCAGCAGCTCGTCGGCCTTAAGCTCCAGCTCATCCAAAAAGCGCCCCTGATCCGTATAGACGTAGTAAGGGCACACGGAAATCCCAAACTCCTCCTTCAAGGCGTCCGGAAGGTCGCACACCGTATCCGTGGTGACCATAACAGATCTCCTATGGCTCTGTTCAAAGATCAGCACATCCTTTCCGATCTCGGACGGGTCGGCTTCTTCGCTCAGCTTCACCAGCTCTTTCGGCAGAATACTCAGCACGCCCGCCTCAAGCAGCGCGCCGCTGACCGGCTTCGCCAGATAACCGTCAAACCCTTCCTTCCGGTAAAGAAGCTGGTTATCGCTTCCCGCATTGGCAGTCAGCGCAATCACCGGAACATCCTGGCACAACCCTCCCGGCTGCTTGCGCAATGCGTGCAGACATTCGATCCCATCCATTTTCGGCATCAGATGATCCATCAGAATGGCGTCATAGTACTGGTTCTGCGTCAGTCTCAGACATTCTTCACCGCTCATCGCCGTATCGATCTGAATTTTCGTCTCGGACAGCAGCTTACGAACCACCATCAGATTCATCTCATTGTCATCCACCACGAGTATATGTGCGTTCGGCGCCTCAAAGCTCTGCTTATACTGGTCTTCAGTGCTTCTCTTTCTTCGGGAGGTCAGCGTAAACGTCCCCAGCTCCTTATCATTGATAATATCCTGCTCCAGCATCACTACAAATTTGGAGCCTTTCATATAAACGCTGTTCACACTGATTTCCCCGCCCATCAGTTCCACCATCTGCTGAACAATGCTAAGACCCAGCCCGGTTCCTTCAATGTGGCGGTTCTTCTCCTCATTTACCCTTTTAAATGCATTAAAAATGTAGGGAATGTTTTCCTTTTTTACTCCCTGTCCGGTATCTTCTACCGTATACCACACCCGCACCCGGTTCAGAGTCAGACGCTCGCACCGCACAGAAAGGGTGACGGAGCCTTCGCTCGTATATTTCACCGCATTATTCAGCAGGTTGATCAGGACCTGCTTGATCCGGACCTCGTCGCCGCAGAGCATGCTGGGAATCGAGGAATCTACATGCAGCTTAAATTCCAATCCTTTTTCCTTTGCCTTGACCCAAATCATATTAACAATCTCTGAAAAAAGGACCCCCGTCTCATAAGAGACATTCACGATCTCCATTTTGCCTGATTTGATCTTGGACAAATCCAGAATATCGTTGATCAGCGTCAGCAGCATTTTACTGGCGCCTTGGATATTCCTTGCATTCTCCGCAATATCCTCCGGGATATCCCCCCGGAGAATGATCTCATTTAGTCCGATGATGGTATTGATCGGCGTCCGAATCTCATGGCTCATGCTGGAGAAAAAATGGTTCTCCGCTTCATTCAGCTCCTCGATTTCCTTTTTCTGCTGTCTGGAGAGCTCATTTTCCTCTTCATACAGCCTATTTAAAATGATCAGCAGCACGCTGACTAACAATCCCACCATGATCACGGAATTTGCAGAATCATAAAATGAACGCATTTGAGTATTTTTCGCAACCAGCTCCGAGAAATGATAGGCTCCGTGATAGCAGAGCTCCGTCTCCGCCACGCCAAGCAAAAAAAACAACAGCTTACGCTTTCCCGTCAGCGTAATACTTATATAGATAAAATAGATTACCAGCCATTCCGGCACTCCGCTGTAAAATCCCCCCGCCGTAAAAAAACATACCGGGAACAGCACCAGTATCATCGCCGAAATCAGCGTGGCTCCTTTGTTGATGCAGTTCTTCTGCACACTGATCCTCACAACCGTCCACATAAAGACAATACTTGCCGCCAGCAGAAGCAGATTAATCATGCTTCTGCCCATGGGCAGGACAAATGCCGACGCGATCATGCATATACCGGTTCCCACGCGAAACATCCTCTCCCGCAGGCTCAGCCTGTGGTCAAAGATCATCTCATACCATTTTCTTAACACCCAACGCTTCCTCCTCTCAAATTATAAACTCACTCAAAAAGCAGAAACCGCCGCTATAATCCGGCCATACTCCCGCTGACTTCCTCGTACATCCGAAGCAGCCGGGCATGGTTTTCCCTGATATATCCGATATCCCCCTGCTTTCCGGCCAGTTCCAGCGTCTTTGCATGGGCCGAAAGCTCTTCAGCCCCGACGGTCAGCGAAGTGCTTTTCAGGGCGTGGACCTTTACCGCATAGTCCGTCCAGTTAGCCGTTTCATACAGAGAAATGATCTCCTCTTCCTTTGCAGCGCTCTGGGAGTGGAACATCCGCAGCATTTCCAGATAAAACTCTTCCTCTCCGCAGCAGTAATCCAGCCCCATCTTTACATTAATCCCGGCTTTCTCAAGTTTGGCGTAGGGAATCGCCCCCGGAACTTCTCCAGCTTCCTCCTCCGGCGCCGGGATATCCTCCGAATACGGCTCTTCCTCCGGCGCCGACTCTTCTTTCAATACCGAAACAGCATCCGTTTGCGGTTCTTCCTCCGCCGTCAATACCTGTTCCTTTTCCGCAGCGGGGACATCCTCTAATATCTGTTCTTCCTCCGCCGACACGCCGTACCGGATACACTCCTCCGGCAGCACCCTGCGCAGCACTCTTTCCAGTACGGAACGTTCAATAGGCTTCGGAATAAACTCCGTAAACCCTTCGACCCGGAACATTTCTCTTGCGCCGCTTATCGTATTGGCCGTCAGCGCAATCACCGGCAGATCCTTAAAGATTCCATTATTCATTTCACGGATGAACCTCAGCGTTTCCACTCCGTCGAATCCTGGCATCATATGATCTAAGAAAATAATATCATAATCCTCCGTCTGGCACTTCTCCACTGCCTCCCGGCCGCCCAGACAAGTATCTACCTCAATTCCATAGCTTCCCAAAACGCCCTTGGCTACCACTAGGTTCATCTCCTCGTCATCCACCGCCAGAGCCCGGACTCCTTCGCAGGAGAACGGTTTATGTCCCAGCGTCTGCGCATCCTCGAATCCATTTTCCCACGCCTCTCCATTCAGCAGATTTGCAACGGAAAGGGCGGAAAACGGCTTATGTATTACCATGAGCCTGCTGTCCCTGCTCAAATTGTACTCTCTCTCCGCAATAAGTACCACCCGCAGAGAAGCCGCCAGTTCCTCATAATAGGAATGATTTTCTTCATATTCACTCTGCGCGATAAATACATGGGTCAGCTTATAGGCGCGCAGCAGCTTCTTAAGCCCGTCAAAATTGTGGGCCTGATAGCCCTCAATACCAAGGCCTTCTACCAGACTAGCAATCAATTTATCATAATAGCTCCTTACCTCGTCACAGCTATATTTCTCCGGCCGGAAGTAACACGCGATGCAAAGTTCATCCGCATTGGGAAGCATGATACAGGGCGTATCGTCCGCTACTCCCTGCGGAATAACAATATGCGCATGCAGCCCATCCATTCCTTTGCTTTCAAAATGGACAAACCCACCCATAGCGTGAAGAAGCCCTCTGGCAATGGGAATTCCCAGACCCAGTCCTCCCGCAAACCGGCTGCTGCCGGAATCCGCCTGATAAAAATCATCATAAATCTGTGTAAGCTGGGTATTCGTCATACCTATCCCGGTATCGTAAATGTCAATGACTAGATTGATCCCATAACTCTCCCGGCGGAACTCGATACAGACGTTGATCCCGCCTTCTTCTGTAAATTTGATCGCATTCTCCAAAATGATCTTCAATACATGGGAAATTTTCTCCGCATCCCCCACCAGAACCGCAGGCGTCTTCGGATTAATATCAAATACCATCTCAAGCTGGTACCTGCTGCCCTGAATCGCCGTCATCGTGATCATGTCGTTAAGCACCGAAGTGATCATGTATTCTTCCCTTGTGGGTATCAGAGTTCCTTCGGAAATCTCCGTATAATCCAGCATGTTGTTGATCTGATTGGACAACCGCTTCCCCGCCAGCTGAATTGACTGCATATCTGTCCGTATTTCCGGTGTAACGTCCTTTCCCAGCGTTACCTCGCTGATCCCCAGCACCATGTTGATAGGAGTCCTCAGCTCATGGGACACGTTGGATAAAAATTCTGCATTCTGCCGCCCGGCCTTCTCTAATTCCGCAAAAGCCGTGTCGTACCTTCTTCTGTCCGCCTTCCTCCTATCAATCCGGTATCTTGCAATTGCCGCGGCTCCAACCATCACGATAAGCCCCAGCGCCAGCTGCACCGTTTCCTTTAATTCCATGTGATAGTGGATCGTATGAAGGAACACAAAATGGTACAGCAGTACCAGTACATACAAGCCGGCTGTCAGATACAACAGCCACTTCCTGTCAAACATAGAAAAAACCAGAATCATTATACAAACTACTGCCGGTATATCATAAAGACTGATGCTGTGCACGCCGAAGAAAAAGAATTCGGTCAGCATCACCCCGACGCACAGATTCTCGTAAATCAGCTCCGTACCAATATTTCCGATATGAAGACACCACACGCTAAAACAGCCGGTCATTACCAGCGGCACCATCCACGGCTCCCATGACAGCGTCGCCGTGACTACGATCAGCGTTACGCTGAACACACTGACAATGACCGCAAGAAGCAGATGCATGCTGGTCTGCTCTTCTGTTCTCATGATTCCTCAAACTCCTTCGCAACCCGTTTCAGCAATTCCTGCGGATAATACGGTTTCTTTAAATAGTTAGCCGCTCCCAGCTTGATAGCGCTGCGCACGTCCCCCTCGTCTCCCGACGCCGTCAAGAAAATCACGGGAACGTCTATTGTTAACTCCTTCATATGTTCAAAAGTCTCCAGACCGTCCATACCCGGCATGGCAATATCCAGAAGGACCAAGTCTATGTTTTCGTTTTTCAGCTTCTTCAGCGCCTCTTCCCCCGACTCCGCAAAAAGCACACTATAATGCTCTCTTAGAATCATCTTCGTCCTCGTCAAATTCATTGAATCATCATCTACTACTAAAATACGTTTCTGCATGCTGCTACCTCCTGTTTGCTTCAAAGGGATTCCCCAGATCCCCGTCTGAACATATTTTAAAATATAATACAAGTAAAATCAAGCATTAATGCCGAATAAAAGAAAGAGACTGTTTTCCCGGCAGCCTCTCTCTTTCTTTCAAATGCATCCTTCTCTCTAAACTGTCTCTATGCTTCTGAAAACTGATCTTTTCCTACCATGCATAGCGGACAATACTCAACAATCCCGATACGCCCGCAGCGCCTTTGTATACTGCAGAGTCTTCTCCGCCGTAAGTCTCGCGGCTCCCAGCGGATACTTATCCGGCAGGATCTTTGCCGCGGCCTCCGGCTCCCAATAAAAAACGCCGGACTCCTCCTGATCCTCCAGTTCTTTCAAAGCCCCGATACAGTCTGCCACGATCCGATAGCCGCCTTCCTCGTCATAATCCAGTCCGCCAGCCTCAACGATCATAACCGGCTTATGGTAACGTCTCTTATATTCCTTTAACTTTGCCGTCAGCTTACCCTTATCGCTCTCAAATTTTTCCCAATAGGGATAATAAGAAAAGCCTAAAATATCCGTCTTTCCTCCCCGGGCAAAAAAATTCTCCAGAAACGGCAGACACTGTGTATCATCCATCACAGAGGCCAGATGAGTAATTACCCGGCAGTCCGGACAGACTTCCTTCACCGCCTCATAGCCCGCATTCAGCAGCCATACCAGCCGCTCCGGATTTTTCCTCAGGCTTCCCTCCGGCCACAGCATTCCGTGGTTGATTTCATTGCCCACCTGAACCCAGTCCGGACAAACGCCATGGTTCCGGAGAGCCTTAAGGACTTCTCTGGTATATTCCGCAACCTGTTTTTCCAATTGCTCGCCGCGCTTTCCCTTCCATGCCTTTGGCATATCTTGAAATTCCGGGTCCGCAAAATGATCGCTGTAATGGAATACAAGCATAAACTTCATTCCCTGTGCTTTGATGCGCTCAGCCATGGCAAGTATGCTTCCCTTATCGCAGAATCCCAGCATACACGTCTCATTCTCCCGCTTCTGCCAGAATGCTTCCTTAGGCGGGTCCACAAATACACGCAGGCGCACCGCGTTCACACCAAGCTCCTTTGATACGGCAAGGAGATCCTTTTGCCTTCCCTTTTCATCCAGCCACTGATATCCCATGGATTCCAACTGGCTGGCCCATCCCAAATCCACTCCATAAATCATCGTCTTCATCCGCCATCCTATTCCTCAAAATCGAACTTGATAAATCTCTGGTACATCGCCTTGTACTTCGTCCTTACCATCTCGTTTCCTTCCAGCACGTCCGCTTCCTTTCCCGTATACTGGCAGCGCAGGCAGTAATACTCGTCCTTTTCCTTATCATAAAACATATCGATATCCAGATCCCGCATAAAACAGGCCGGACATCTGTAATTTAATTTACCTTTTCCAGCTTGAGCCATGTCGCAAAGACCTCCTTTTCTGAAACCTGTTTCTTATACCCCAGCGTAAACATCGGGGAAAACGCATAGCCCTCCCGAACATAGCCTTCCGCGCCCTCTGAAGCTTTCATAGACACCTTTGTCTCAATCGCGGGGATTACTGCAGATACTTCCTTCGCATCCGCAAGGCTTTCCTCCCTGCACCGATACTCGTATACGATCTCCTTCGGCTGGCTGCCCTCGCAGCGGAGACGGATACCGCTCATATCCTCCGGGTACTCGGTGGTTCCATAGCAGGCAACCATATACTCGTTGATCTCAACCTGGGCGCCCGGTCTGCTCATTTCCAGAATCTCACGCGTGATGCGGATGGTTCCTTCCCCTTCCGCAAAATACAGTCTGCTCTGTAATTTTATCGTCAGGTCATAGAATTCGATATCCACCGGATCCAGCGTCAGGATCCTTACCTTTCCCTCCTGTGAGAAATGAGCCTTACTGCGGCACAGGCACAGATCCACTTCTTCTCCCTGATAGCAGATTTTAGCGCTGCGGATGGTTCCTTCCCCAGCATAATGGGTAAAATATCCAGCCCGGTATTTTTCTTGGATCAGGAATGGATAGGACGCGTCCTGCACATGCTTCGTCCCGATTCCTACCTCCCATTTCAGCTTTGCCGCATAAGGGCGCAGATCGAATATCGCTCCGCCCTGATCCATATTGACCCCCGCCCGCATATAGGGATCGGTATACCAAAACAGCTGCTTGTCAGAGCCGTAGAGAATATCCCTCCACAGAGCGCACTCCGGCTCCGTATAAGACTTCTTCTTCCGATAATAGTCTGCAAATTCGGACATGGTCATATCGATCAGTTTCCCTTCCTTTTTCAGGTCTCCATAATACTTACAGCCGTCCGAGTAGGATTTCAAAAGCAATTCATATGGCGCTTCCCAGCGTCCCATCTTATTCATCCATCCGGGTCCCACAAACATCATATTGTAAGCATAGCCGTTATTGTATTTCTCCTGCGCCCGGTACTGGTCGATTAGATTGTACAGGTAGGGGTATTCCCATGTCTTAGAATCATAGATCATCCCTCGCAGTACATTCTGGGGATGGGTCCCGAAATTCGAGCCGTTTCCGTCATAACAGGCAATCAGATCCCTAGAAAGATGGGGGATTGCAACAATTCCCGAATCCTCCGCCTCATTTGCCGCCGGAGCGTGGGTATTCTGTTTGGAAGGAATCCATGGAGCCCATGGACCTCCGTCAAATAAGGTATACCATGAATTATTGCAGGTATGGTAGGCCTTCGGCCCCTCCTCCCAGCAGGTGGCGATCGCACACTTTACCATAGGATATTTTTCTTTGATATAATTGGTCAGCTCCGCATCCATGTAATAGGAGCCCGTGGACTCCGGGTAGAAACCGAACCGCTCATAAAACTTGGCGAACACATCGTCCACAATCCGCTTTTTGTCTTCCATAGCGAACATCCAGATACAAAAATCCTTTGTCTTATATTTATCCCTAAACTGCTCGCAGGGAAGCCCCAGAAGCGATAACGCGATCTCATCCCCGTATTTCTCATGGTCATCCTTTGCGATCTGCACCGCCTCGTCATTAAAAAGCGCCGCATAGGTCATATGGATGGTAACCTTCAGGCCGTTTTCATGCGCAAGCCTCTGCTGTGTTTTGAAAATATCAAGGGATTCTGTCAGCAGTTTTTTATCGCCGATATCCTCCTCCTTTCCATGACCGGTAACCGTAGCCGAATACTCCGGCACCATCTCCGGTCGGTGAATGACATTCAGAATAAATTCACCCATTCTTATGTCTCCTTTCTTCCATCTAAATCTATTAGTCATATACACCCTGTAAATCAAATAAAAATCCGGCATCCCAGCATAAATAACTGCAAGGGATGCCGGATAAGCTCTTCTTACTATTTTAAAGTTCGCCAGTGATATATCCGCCGTCTCTCTATAGCTTCATACCATAAGACCCGATTACTTAACCGCTCCGGTAATACCTTCTGCGAACTGCTTCTGCAATACGAAGAATACGATCATCGTTGGAACGGAACAGAATAATACGCCTAACATCAGAAGACCGTAGTCTGTGGTGTAACCCGCCGCCATATTGGCAATCAGCATCGGCATAGTCTGGGCGTTGGTATCCGTCATGATTACCTTCGGCCAAAGATATGAATTCCATGCATTCATAAAGGAGATAACTGCTGCCGCCGCATAAGTAGACTTCATCATCGGCATATACATCCTAAAGAAAATCTGGAATTCTGTTAATCCGTCAATTCGAGCCGCCTCCATAACATCAATCGGGAAGTTCCTTGAATTCTGGCGGAACATCATGATCAAAAACGGAGTAGAGATAGCCGGAAGTATAAAGCCCGGTGCAGAATTCAATAATCCCATTCCCGCAATCATCTTAAACAGCGGAATCATCGTTGCAACGCCCGGAATCATCATTGCAAGGAGCAGAATGGTAAATACCCTATCTTTCTTCTTGTCATGATAGAGTTCAAATCCAAAACCTGCCAGTGAACAGATAAACAATGCAATGATTGTCTGCAGGATTGCATACCTGAAAGAATTCCACATAGCTCCCCACAGATTCTGTCCTCCAATCAGGTTCTGGAAATTCACTCCTAAATTACCGCCTGGCAGAATCCGTCCCTGAGCAACATCAAAGGATGTATTCGTTGCCGCGGAAATCATCCAATAGAATGGAAACACAGAAATAAATGATACAATTGCTAGGAAAATATAAGTCGGAATTAACCGCCGCTGAATCATGCTTCTGTTCTTTTTCTCAGTCACGCGTATCACCTACTTTCATGTTAATTAATGCCAGAATACCTACCATGATAAATACAAAGAATGCCATGGCGGTTGCATATCCAAAGTTTGCAACACCAGTACCGAATGTATTATTATAAATATAATGCGACATGGTAATGGTCGAGAACGCCGGACCGCCGTTGGTCAGGTTGATGGACTCGTCAAAAAGCTGTAAGGTACCGTTGATCGACATGATAAAAGTCATGATAATCGTTGGCTTCAAAAGCGGAACAGTGATTCCCCAGAAAGTCTTCCAACCGTTAGCGCCGTCGATCTTGGCCGCTTCATATACGGAATATTCAATATTCTGCAGACCCGCCAGATAGAATACCATATTATACCCGGTCCATCTCCAGATCAGGGCAATGATAATAACCGCCTTCGCGCTTGCCGCATTCCCCAAAAAATTATAATTTTCGGATAAAATTCCAACATTTACAAGAATCGTATTAATCAGTCCCTCTGTTGCAAATAAGGATTTAAAAATCAAAGAATAAGAAACCAGCGCGGTCGCGCATGGAAGGAATACGCAGGTACGGAAAAATCCCTTCAGTTTCAAATCCCTATTATTCAAAAGCTGAGCCAGCAGAATCGCCAGCACCAGCATAATCGGCACCTGAATTGCCAGGTACAAAAACGTGTTTCCTACCGAACGCAGAAACAGCTTATCCGCAAACATTCTGGTGTAATTGTAAAAAACCGGACTTGCCCACTCCATATTCGCACTGGAGCCGGTCTTCAATGAAGTAATGAATGCGCTGATCATCGGCCAGAAGCTCATAACCGCAATCAACAAGGTTGCCGGAGCCAAGAATACCCAGCCGGCTCTTGACTGCTTCTGAATCAGGCTCATTCCTTTTTTGTTCTCCACTAGGATTCCCCCTTCTCAACAGAAAAGGGAAAACGGCAAACCGTTTTCCCCGTTCATTTTTTCTATTTTTATTTTTGATCGAAATTAGTTGCCCATCTCGAAATTCAGCTGCTCTTCTGCGTTCTTAAGCTCTTCGTCAATGTCGGCTCCGCCTACGATATTAATTACGGCTGCGCCAAGTTTCTCACGGCAGGTATAGTGGTATGGGCTCTGCTCAATCGTCTGTACATGAGATCCCATCTCAGAAATCTGCGCATAAATCGGAGTATCATTGAAGAACGCTACGCCCTCGTTATAAACTTCAGACTCGCCTGCAGGAATATAGGTAGCAACAACGCCGCCATCCTTCAGTGCATTGTCATAGGTAACCGTGCTCTTACCAAATGTGTAAGCAAGAAAATCCTTTGCAAGGTCAACCTTCTTGCAGTTTGCCGTAATGTACAGGGAAGAACCGCCGTTAGAAGCATATCCCTCTTCGCCTGTCAGCGTAGGCATTGTGGTGATCTCCCATTTTCCGCTGTTAGCCTCTACAGCCTGAATAGTAGGAATGATCCAGTTACCGTTCATAACGCCTGCAACCTGATCGCCCTGGATTGCCTTATCGGTGTAATCTGACCAGCTGTTCGGAAGAAGAAGGATCTCTTCATTTACCATCTCAACTACCAGCTCAACGATCTCTTTGAGCTTGTCATTTCCTACGATATAAGGCTTGCCGTCTTTAAACTGGGAAACGCCCTCAGCCTGCAGCATCATGTACATCAAATCGTTTCCGTCGCTGTTCATGCAGAGAAGAGCCTTGCCTGTCTTTTCCTTAACTGCTTTGCCGACTTCAATAAACTTCTCCCATGTGATTCCCTTCATGTCGTCGATGGTATAATCAGCCTCCTTAAGAAGGTCTACACGGTAAGCCATAATAACAGTACCGCCGTCTACCGGAACGCCGTAGTGAACGCCGTCGATGGTAGAATAATCAAGCTTCTCTGCATAGAAGTCGTCCCAGTTGATGTCGATGTCATTGACATCCTGCCATGCATCCGGATAGTCTGCCACATACTTCTGAATCCAGTGATCCTGGAACAGAACCATATCCGGCAGCGTCTCGTACTTGCCAGAAGAAGCCGCCGTAGTAATAGCAGTCTCAACGTCGCTGGAACCGCCCTGCTCTTTGATATCAAGAACAAAATCAGGATTTACATTCTCCTTGTAGTCAGCCGCTGCCGCCTCAAGAGCCGGAATGTTGAAGTTCGGATCCCACGCCGCAACCGTCAGTGTGTTCTCGTCATCACTTGTACCCATCTCTGCAGCGCCTGCATCCTCGCCGTCACCTGCGTCCCCACCGGTGCTTCCGCCACCGCCGCATGCAGCCAGGGAAAGAACCATGGTACCCGCAAGCAGCATTGAAATAAGTTTCTTTTTCATTCTCTATGTCCTCCTTTTTTATCAGCTTATCCGGAAAGAAGCCCACGAAATCGTTGTGCAATATGTATAGCATTCTCCTATCCAGCCGCCGATTTTCTATGTATAATTATACTTATTTCTCTTTCTTCATTGCGTTTATATTCAATCAAAAAATTTGCATTTTCAATCAGGTTTCTCAATTGTGCACAAAGACTTTCTGAGGATTTATGCGTTTCATTGCCTGAAGCATATCCTCGTCCAGGTCAAGGAGCAGCTTAATCTTCTTCCTGTTCTTCAGAATAATCATCGTGTAGTATGGAATTTCCGGCTCGTAGGAAGTGTAGTCGTATTTGGGGATTTTTTCTGTTCCGCCCTTTAACCGGTACTTCGCCACCGCCTCATGCCAATGGGGAGCAGCCACCTCCATTTGTTTCAGATCCAGCCTGTGCGCCTCTCTGCGCCGTCGTTTCGCGTGGATAACCGTAACCGTGAACCGCGTTCCCTCCATCGTATATTCATAATCTTTCACACTGTACGCTTCGTAGAAAAAATACATACCCGCCGTAAGGAGCGCCAAAAGCATCATCCCCCGATCAAACACAATTCCCATCAACAGAAAAAGCACGCACAGCACGATCATCGTCTTTGTCAAAATCTTTGTAGAGGTCTTAACCCTTCTGTGAACCTGTTTTACCATTCTATAATCCATAAGCTCCTACCATCCTTTCAATGCGCTGATCTTAAAGTCCAGCATCTTTCCCGCATAGTTATCCGGGGAACGCTTCCACTGATACGGCGTCATCCCCAGCATCCGCTTAAAATTCCGGTTGAATGTGGACACATTGCCGTATCCAACCCGGTAGGCAACCTCCTCCATGGTAGCATGGCTCTTAAGCAGCAGTCTGCTGGCCTCGTGGATGCGGACCACATTCACATGGTCATTGGGCGTCATATTCATGCATTCCTGAAAGATCCGCCGGAAATGGCTCTCGCTGATGCTGCACACTCTGGCCAGATCCCTGATCCGGATCTCTTCATTATAATGCTCCTTCACATAGGCAAGAGCTGGCGCGATCTGAAAGCTCCTCGGGCTTTTTCTGGGCATTGCTCCCTTAATATTGTGTACCCGCAAAAGCTCCACCACAAATGCCTGCAAAAGCCCTTTTATCTTTTCCCGGTACATATAAGCCTTCCGGTCGCACTCCTCTCTGATCTCCAAAATCGTATTGCTGATCCGCGACTGCTCTTTCTGATAGAAAAACAGAGCGGTCTCATTCAGCGCGTTCTGGATATATTCCGGATCCAGTTTATTAAAAGATATCTCCTTCATGTCCTGAAGCACGCTGTCTATATCAAAATACATCCATTCCCAGAAGGCGGTAGTTCCCGAATCCGTTATATTCGTATGAGGATAGTTCGGCGGGATGATCGTAATGCAGCCGCTCTCAAATATATTCACATGGTCCCGGAGCACGCTTTTCCCATGTCCTTCATAGCAGATGCCGATCTCCATGTAATTATGGAAATGATGATCCGTCACGTCTTCCCCATAAGGCCTTCTCCACTCGTCGCCCAAAAGGGCAAGCACCTGGTCGTTTGGCCCCATCTCATAATACCTGAACTGCAGTTTCGGTTTCTTTTTTGCCATGATGTATCTCCCTTCCTCTTATATCTGAGACTGCAGCCCCCCGGTACTCTGACGGCGTACAGTTCTTGTATTTTTTAAATACTTTTGAGAAATACAAATTGTCTTCAAATCCCACGGAATGAGCAATACTCCCTACCGGCAGATCCGTCTGATTCAAGAGCTGGCATGCCTGTCCAATCCGGTACTTCAGCAGATACTCCTTTGGCGATTGGTTCATCGTTCCCTGAAACAGCCGAAACAGATAGCTTCTGCTGATACCGGTATATCCGGCCACATCCTCTACTGTAATCGGATAGGAATACTGCTCTTCAATATACTGCCTTGCTCTCTCCACATAATCCGCTTGAAGATTTGCGGGTTTCCTCTCTCCCATGGAATGTTTCATCAAAAAACCCATTAATGAATAGAGAGCTCCCGTCATTGAAACCGCATCCTGAAAAAAATTGCCATTGGCCTCGTACACTGCCCGCAGCTTTTTGAACAGCTCTTCGCTGATATCCGACTGGTTGATTACAGGATTCTCTCGTGAAAAATCTGTATTTACAATTATAGAATACGCGTCATTGCCCGCGAATCCTACCCACGCATATTCCCATGGTTCTTCCCGGTCTGCCTGATAGCTGGATTCTACCTGCGGAAACAAAAGAAAGGTATCCCCCGCCTTTAGATGATATTCTTTTCCGTCCATCCTATAACGTCCCCTGCCGCGGATAATATGATGCAGCAGATAGTGATCCCGTACTCCCGGTCCCCACTGGTAGCTCGGATGGCATTTTTCATATCCAGCATTATATACTGACAAAGCGCTTAACTGTCTGACCGACGCGTAATAAGCATATCTGTATGTATCCGGCATAATGTACCTCCTTCTGCTTGTACATCTGAAATAAAATATATTTTGGGAGCATCCTGAAAACAGGTTATTTTCAAGTCCGGAAACGACTGACAGCCAGAATGTGCAGGGGCGCTCCTATTGGATACTCGATAACATAAACCCATTTAACATGCATAGGATCCACTCCTTTTTTCACAGATTATATATGTATACTTAGCGGACTGCTAATGTCCGTTATGGTATGATTATACTGATTTACAATTTTACATTGTGATTATATTCAATCAGAAAATCTGCATTTTCAACTATTAACCTTACTTATGCACAAAAAAACAAAGAGGTTTCTGCATTTAACAACCAGAAGCAGCTTTTAAATAAATGCAGGTTGTTTCCATCATGCGGTAAGCAGTCCGCAATAATTCTTCGCAACATTTTTCCATATCTTTGCATCCATTTTATATTGAATATTTTATGCCGTCACCACATAATGGAATTAACAGCAATAAAACAGTTTCAGGAATCTTTGCGTACAAAACGCATCGGATTCCGCAGGAGGTAACCATGTTTAACTATAACAGAATCAAAGACAGCACATTCTACAAAGACAATGTTCTGCCGGCACATTCTGACCATGTATACTTTCCAAATGAAGAATGTTTACGGTCAGGAACAAATCCGTTCCGTTATTCGCTGAATGGATTTTGGAAGTTCTCTTATGGGAGAAACTTAAACGAAACGATTACAGGCTTTGAGAAAGCAGACTTTAACTGCCGCGGCTGGAGCGATATCCGCGTACCCGCTCATATCCAGATGGAAGGCTATGACGTCCCGGCATATGTAAACACCCAGTATCCATGGGACGGCCGCGAAGACATCTGGGACGGCGAAATCCCCTCAGAATTTAATCCTACAGCCAGCTATGTAAAATATTTTCATGTGCCAGAGCATATGCGGGGACAGACTTTATACATTTCCTTCCAAGGTGTGGAAAGCGGCATGGCGCTGTGGTTAAACGGCCAGTATGTGGGTTATAGCGAAGACAGCTTTACTCCCTCCGATTTTGATTTGACGCCTTACCTTGTGGATGGTGAAAATAAACTGGCTCTTCAAGTATACAAATGGACCAGCGGAAGCTGGGCGGAGGATCAGGATTTTTATCGTTTTTCCGGTATTTTCCGCGACGTATACCTCTATACAAAACCTGAGGTACACATCGACGACTTAAAAATTCAGACCCTTTTAGACGACTCTTACGCAAAAGGAGAACTGAAAATCGATGTAAAAGCGCGAGGTACGGGGAAAGTCCAGTTGGTCCTTTCTGAAATGCCTTTGTACCGTTTCCCAGGAAGCACGATGACCGATTTAGGCGAAGATTTGAATAAAGAATTTGCAAAAGCAGAATTTTCCCTTGCAGAGGGAGAAGGACGGCTTACTCTCCCTATAAGTGGAATGAAGCTATGGAGCGCTGAGGAACCGAATCTGTATGAACTTCTGCTGACAGTTCTGGACGAGAAGGGACGCGTAACCGAAGTTATTGCCGAAGGCGTCGGTTTCCGCCGCTTTGAGCTGAAAGACCGTCTGATGTGCCTGAATGGAAAAAGAATTGTATTTAAGGGCGCGAACCGGCACGAATTCAGCTCCAAAGCCGGGCGCGTACCCCAGCCCGACGAGCTTCTGCTTGATATCGTGACCATGAAGCGCTACAATATCAACGCCATCCGTACCTGCCATTACCCAAATGATTCCCCTCTGTACCGCCTGTGCGACGTGTACGGACTGTATCTCATTGACGAAACCAACATGGAAACCCACGGCTCATGGGACGCCGTAATGCGGGGCGGCGGCTGCGAGCTTGCAATTCCGGGCGATAAGCCCCAGTGGGAGGCCGCTCTCCTAGACCGCGTCAACTCCATTTACCAGCGGGATAAGAATCACCCTTCCATCCTGATCTGGTCCTGCGGCAATGAATCCTACGGCGGATTGGTAATCAAGAAAATGTCAGATAAATTCCGGGCGCTGGATGACACCAGACTGGTACACTACGAAGGCGTTTTTCACGACCGGCGCTACAACGACACCAGCGACATGGAAAGCCAGATGTATACTCCGGTTTCCACCATCAAATCATTTCTTTCCAAACACCGGGATAAGCCGTTTATCTGCTGCGAATACACCCACGCCATGGGAAATTCCTGCGGCGCTATGCACAAATATACAGAGCTGACAGATACCGAACCCTTATATCAAGGCGGATTTATCTGGGACTATATAGATCAGACCATTACAAAAAAGAACCGCTACGGCGAGGACTTCCAAGCCTACGGCGGAGATTTCGGCGAACGTCCTACGGACTATAATTTCAGCGCCAACGGAATCGTATACGGCGGGAACCGCGCTCCGTCGCCGAAAATGCAGGAGGTAAAGTTTAACTATCAGAACATTACGGCAGAACCGGGGAGGGATACGGTTCTGGTAAAAAATAAAAACCTCTTTGTAAATACAGACGCCTACCGCTGCGTCGTTACCCTTGCCAGAAACGGAGTTCTGTTAAAGCAAGCCGAACTTTTGACCGCCGTACCGCCGCTGTCTGAGCAGGAATACGCACTTCCAATCGACGCGCCAAAGCAGCCGGGAGAATACGCCGTAACAGTATCTTTCCGCCTGAAAGCAGACGTCCTCTGGGCAGACGCCGGCCATGAAATTGCATTCGGACAGCATGTTTATACAATTTCTGAGGACAACGCCCAAAAAGGCTATATCTGTACTAAACCGGTCAAGGTCATCAAAGGCAAGGTCAACATCGGCATAAAGGGCGAAAATTTTGACGTACTATTTTCCTACCTGTCAGGAGGTATGGTTTCCTATCGTTACGGCGGCGTAGAGATGATTGAGAGCATCCCGAAGCCTAACTTCTGGAGATCTCCGGTAGATAATGATGAGGGAAACGGAATGCCGATGGTCTACGGCCAGTGGAAGCTTGCAAGCCTCTACCTGTCTCACAAGAGCTTCATTGTTCCGGAGCAGAAAGGCTACGACCCAGGCGATCCCAAATTGGAAGTTCATAAAACACATGCCTCCGTCACCTACAGCTATGTACTTCCCACCACTCCCGCTACTTATTGTCAGGTTAGATACACGGTATACGGCGACGGAACGATTGAGACAACGCTGATCCATGATCCGATAAAAGAACTGGCAGATATGCCGGAATTTGGTATGATCATGAAAATCAATGCCGATTATAACCAGTTAGAATGGTACGGCATGGGACCTGAAGAGACCTACGCAGACCGCCGCATGGGCGCTAAACTTGGCATTTACCGAAATCAGGTATCCGACAATGTTGCGGATTACATTGTTCCTCAGGAAACCGGCAATAAAGTCGGCGTCCGCTGGGCAAAGATAACTGATAAGCTGGGACGGGGACTGCTTTTTGAGGGAGACGGCATGAACTTCTCCGCCCTTCCATGGACGCCCCATGAAATGGAAAATGCGCGTCATCCATACGAGCTGCCGCCGATACATTACACCGTCATCCGGGCGGCCATGATGCAGATGGGAATTGCCGGAGACGATAGCTGGGGTTCGCCAACCCATCCGGAATATCTGATTCATGCAGATAAACGGTTAGAATTTACTTTCCGTTTTCGAGGAATTTAAGAAGGGTATCACCGAGGTCAAAAGACCTTGTTCCCCAACATCATGAACTAAACAAGGGAAGACCGGCGCTTATTTACTGCCGGCCTTCCCTTATTTTATTCATAATTCATATACCGCAATACTGCACGGTTTTCGCCTATTCCTTATTCCGGTTCCGCAGGCTTAGGATTCCTTCCACAAGAATCTCCACATCGTCCAAAATATAGTCAAAGGCTCCCGCCTTGTATAGATTCATCACAATCAATCCCACAGGCACGGCAAAAATCATCCCAAGCACACTGCCGAGCCTGTATCCCACATACAAGAGAAACAGTGTATACAATGGATTTAACCCCATGCTGTCTCCTACCAGCTTAGGCTGGATTAACTGTCTCACCAGCTGGCTCACGCCATAAATAACCACCAGCGCCGCCACCATCCGGTAATCTCCTACCAGAAATTTGTAGACCGCCCAAGGAATTAAGGCCGTCCCTGTTCCGAAGAAAGGCAGGAAATCTAAAAATGCAATTCCTAGCGCCAGCAGAATGGAAAAATGAACCCCGCTCATCAAAAACCCCGCCAGTAAGATTACAAACACCACTGCCATAATCTTAAACTGTGCTTTAAAATATCCTCCCACCGCATATTTTAGATTATCCGCCACCATACTCATCCGACTGGTAACCGGTTCAGGGACTACTCTCTTTATCCATAGATTCAAACTTTCTTTCTCAGAAATAAAAAAGTAAGCCGATACAAACGCCACAATCATTCCAACTAGAATCGACGGAATCCTCTTCGCCATGTTTCCGGCAACTGTAATGGTCGGCTCTCCAATCTGGCTAATCATCGTTCCAATCGTCTGATCCAGATTACTGACCAGCGAACGCCACCCATTCTGCACCTCTTTGGGCAGACGGGAGAAAAATTCCGATCCCTTGCTTCCGATCTGGACGAATCCCGTTTCCAATTCCTCATACATCTCCGGAAAGTTGTCGATCAGCGACAAAACCTCTTTCCATATCCTGCTGCCGAGCAGATAGATTACTCCGATACAGACTGCCAGCACAAGGATAATCGTGATAGCCGAGCCGAGCTTTTTCATAATCCGCAGTCGTTTTTCCAGAAATATCACCAGCGGTCCCGCAATAACTGAAAGAATCCATCCGATTACAAAGGGCATAAAATAAAAGATCGCTTTCAATCCAAAATATACAAATAAAATCGTTGCACTGAGACTGAAAAGGAGGCTTACCGCAACCTTCCAGTAAGGTCTGTTATCTCCAAGCTGTTCCTTAATCCCCATAATCCGCACCTCTATCCCTATGCTTCTTCTCCCTCTAATTCTTCCTTTAATCCGCAAAGCTCCTCGGCAAGTTCCCATATTTCATCTCTGCCCTGTTTTGTCACCGCGGAAAACGGAATCAAAACAACGTCCGGCCCAAGTCCAAGACCCTGTCTTACAGCCTTGATATGCTTTGCCCTCTGGCTCCTTTTCAGCTTATCCAGCTTTGTAGCAATGATAATCGGCTGATACCCCTGAGAAAGAATCCAGTCATACATCTGCTTATCATTAGCCGAAGGGTCATGACGGATATCAATCAAAAGGAATACGGCCCTTAGCTGCTTTGATCTGTGAAGATAACGTTCAATCATCTTCCCCCATTTCTGCTTCTCCCTCTCCGAAACCTTCGCGTAGCCATATCCCGGAAGATCCACCAGATACAGTTCTTTATTGATATTATAGAAATTAATTGTCTGCGTCTTACCCGGAGTGGAAGAAATTCTTGCAAAGGACTTACGATTCATCAGGCCGTTAATCAGCGAAGATTTTCCCACGTTGGATTTCCCCGCAAATGCAATTTCCGGAAGCATATTGTCTGGAAGCTTACTGGTAATTCCACAGACAGTCTCCAATTCCAAACTTCGAATAATCATATATCTCTACCTCTTTTCTTCCTCAGACTATTCATTGCAAAATGCGGTTTTTAATACCTCTTCCATTCTAGCCGCCGGCAAGATCTCCATTCCTTTCGTAATCTCAGAAGACAGCTCTTCCACATCCCTTACGTTCTCCTCTGGAATCAGAACGGTCTTAATTCCGGCGCTCTTTGCCGCTAGAAGCTTCTCCTTCAATCCTCCGATCGGCAGCACGCGGCCCCTGAGCGTAATCTCCCCGGTCATAGCCACATCCGCTCTGACCTTTTGCCCGGTTATAGCCGAGAGCATGGCTGTCGCCATGGTAATGCCGGCAGAAGGGCCGTCCTTTGGCACCGCCCCTTCCGGAATATGGATATGAATATCATGCTTTGTGAAAAAATCTTCTTCAATTCCATACTCGTCTCCCACAGAACGGATATAACTGACTCCCGTTCTTGCAGATTCCTTCATCACGTCTCCAAGCTGTCCGGTCAAGATAATTTCTCCTTTGCCAGGCATGACGTTTACCTCAATCTGCAGCGTATCGCCGCCTACGCTGGTCCATGCCAGTCCCCGCACAATACCTATTTCATCGATCTGGTTTGCCATCTGGTACAGATATTTCTCCTTGCCCAGATATTTATGCAGATTATTCTCTGTTACACGGACTCTCTCTTTTCCATCCTCCAAAATCTCCTTCGCCGTCTTACGGCAGATATCCCCAATCTTGCGTTCTAACTGGCGGACTCCCGCCTCTTTTGTATAATTTTTTGCGATTTTCCACACAACGCCCTTGCTGATGCTAAGCTGTTCCGGCCGTATTCCATGCTTTTCAAGCTGCTTGGGAATCAGATGCTCTATGGCAATATGGGCCTTCTCATTTTCCGTATAGCTGCTGATTTCAATTACTTCCATACGGTCAAGCAGCGGCCGCGGAATCGTCTGCAGGGTATTCGCAGTTGTCACGAATAGTACCTCCGACAAATCCATGGGAACCTCCAGATAGTGATCCCGGAATTTTACGTTCTGCTCGCTGTCTAACACCTCAAGAAGCGCCGAGAAAGTATCTCCCTTGTAATCGTTGCTTACTTTATCAATCTCATCCAATAGCATCAGAGGATTCTTCACCCCGGCGCTCCTTAAACCATTTGCAATCCTGCCAGGCATAGCGCCCACATAGGTCTTTCTGTGTCCTCTGATCTCCGCCTCGTCCCGGACTCCCCCCAGGGAAATACGCACATAAGGCTTCTTTAGAGCCTTAGCAAGGGACTTTGCAATGGATGTCTTGCCGGTTCCCGGCGGTCCCACAAGGCACAAAATCGGACTGTCTCCCTTCTTTGTCAGCGCCCGGACCGCTAGAAATTCCAGCACTCTCTCCTTTACCTTTTCCAGTCCATAATGTTCCTTATCCAGAATCTCCTTGGCGTAACCAATATCTCTGCTGTCCTTAACCGCCTTATTCCACGGCATTTCCAGCATCGTCTCAATATAGGTCCGTATCACGCCGTTCTCTGCCGAGCTGTTCATAGAGCTCTTAAACCTTCCAATCTCCTTGTACAGCTTTTCCTTCACTTCCTTCGGCGCTTTCAGCTTATCCGTCAGCTCCCGAAATTCCTCCGCATCCGAAATCGTATCCTCTTCCCCAAGTTCTTCCCTAATCTGCTTCATTTGCTCTCTTAAAACATACTCTCTCTGATGCTTATCCACCCGTTCCTTTACCTTATTTTTGATTTCGTCCTTGATATCCATAACCTGAATCTCGTTGACAATCTTAAACGCCAGCAGATCATACCGTTTCAAAAGATCCCTCTCCTCCAGCACTGCCTGCAGATCCTTATAGCCCAGAGGTATGTTAGCCGCAATGGCGTCCACAAGCTTTTTGAGATCTTTATAATCATTAATCTGTTTCAGCATATCTTTCGGATATTTGGGATGTCTTCCGATATAATCGTTATAAATCTCTTTCAATCCCCGGAGCATCGCCTTAATTCCCGGACTATTTTCCCCGCTCCCAAGCACCTCTTCTGTCCGGTCAATGTCCTCCAGCCGGACTGTCTGTGCAATCAGATACGGATTCTCTGCCTCCAGCTCCTGTAACTTAGCCCTGTATTCACCGGATACCAGCACACGGAGAATGTTTTTAGGAAGCTTGATCACCTGCTTGATGGACGCAACACACCCTACCTGGTACAAATCCTTTTTTTCCGGATTATCAATATCCCCCTCCCGCTGGGCAGTCAGAAATATCTTCTGTCCTTCCTCCTCCATCGCTGCCGCCACCGCGCGGATAGAGCGGTCTCTGCTCACGTCAAAATGAACCACCATTTCCGGCAGGATGACCATTTCTCTTAACGCCGCCATAGGCATGCTGATTGGTTCACTCATCATTTATCCTCTCCTGTCTTATACGCAAATATATCTACTAGATAAGCAAAGGGCGGAGTTCTGCTCCGCCTTTTCTTATGCACTCTCTGTTTTCAAATCATGCCGTCCATAAACGGGGCCGCTCGCCCCTTCAACCGTCTTCTTTGTAATTCGGCATGTCTTAAGGGAATCATCCGACGGCGCATGATACATGGTATCCATCATAGTATTCTCCATAATTGCACGTAATCCTCTGGCCCCCGTTCTCCTCTTAAGGGATGTCTCGGCAATAGCATCCAACGCCTCCGAATCAAATAAAAGCTCTACCCCGTCCAGCTCCAGCATCTTCTGATACTGCTTCACAATCGCATTCTTCGGCTCTGTCAAAATCCGAACCAACGCTTTCTTATCCAGCATCTCAAGAGAAACTGTTACGGGAACACGGCCCACCAGTTCCGGAATCAGACCAAACTTTACCAAATCCTGAGGAAGCGCCTGCTTTAACAGGCGGTCTACGTTATCCTCATGCTTCTGTGCAATCTCCTGATTAAATCCAATAGACTTCTTATCAATACGGGTTTCAATGATTTTATCCAGTCCTTCAAACGCCCCTCCGCAGATAAATAAGATATTTGTCGTATCTATCTGAATCAGTTCCTGATGCGGATGCTTCCTTCCGCCCTGGGGCGGCACGCTTGCAATCGTTCCTTCCAAGATCTTTAACAGCGCCTGCTGTACTCCCTCTCCGGAAACATCTCTTGTAATCGAAGGATTCTCAGACTTCCTCGTTATCTTGTCTATCTCGTCAATATAAATAATGCCATACTCCGCCCGCTCAATGTCTCCATCCGCCGCCTGAATAATCTTAAGCAGTATGTTCTCCACATCCTCTCCTACATAACCCGCTTCCGTTAGTGCAGTTGCATCCGCGATCGCGAAGGGAACGTTCAGAATCCTTGCAAGCGACTGTGCAAGCAGCGTCTTGCCGCACCCGGTAGGACCAAGCATCAAAATATTACTTTTATTCAGTTCCACGCCCAAATCCTTCTGGGCCTTAATCCTCTTATAGTGATTGTACACCGCCACAGACAAAACCTTCTTCGCCTGCTCCTGGCCAATCACATATTCATCCAGAAAAGCTTTAATCTCCTCTGGTTTAAACAAAGTAATCCCGTCAAACGGACTGCCGCTTTCCTCATACTCAAGTTCCTCTTCCAATATCTCTGTGCAGACCTCGATACATTCATCACAGATAAATGCTCCTTCCGGTCCCGCGATCAATTTGCGAACCTGTGCCTGAGATTTGTTGCAGAAGGAACATCTGACATACTCTTCATTTCTCCCTGCCATTACTTTCTCCTCTCAAAGAATAAATTAACTCACACGGCGCAGCCCGCCATGCGTGCTGCGCCTTATGCACGAAGTGCTTATCTGCGGTTTGTAATTACCTCATCAATCAAGCCGTATTCCTTCGCCTCTTCTGCAGTCATAAAATTATCCCGCTCCGTATCTATACGGATTACATCCAATGGCTGCCCTGTATTTTCAGAAAGAATCTGATTCAGTCTGGTACGCGTCCGCAGAATATGTTCCGCGGCAATCTGAATCTCCGTCGCCTGCCCTCTGGCTCCGCCGGAAGGCTGATGAATCATAATTTCTGAATTTGGCATCGCAAAACGCTTGCCTTTCTTTCCGCCTGACAAAAGGAAAGAACCCATGCTTGCAGCCATACCCATACAGTAAGTCGCCACATCGCACTTAATGTACTGCATCGTATCATAAATCGCCAGACCCGCTGTCACAGAACCACCTGGACTATTGATATACAGATGGATATCCTTCTCCGGATCTTCTGCCTCCAGAAACAGAAGCTGCGCTACAATTATGTTAGCCGCCACATCCGTAACCTCTTCCCCCAGAAAAATAATCCTGTCCTTTAACAATCTGGAATAAATGTCATAAGAACGTTCTCCGCGGCTTGTCTGCTCAATGACGTAAGGTACTAAACTCATGTAAATGCCTCCTGCTCTATTTTTCTACTGCATTATCCGCTATCAGAGTAATAGCCTCCTGAACAGCAATATCTGTCTTCATCTGCTTTAACTCTTCCTCGCCCATAAGGTCTTTCAGCTTATCGGCTTCCATGCGGTAATTCTCTGCCATCTTTGCAATCTCTTCCTCAAGCTTCTCCTCAGAGGTCTCAATATTCTCCGCCTTAACAACCGCTTCCAGAACCAGACGAGTCTCAATGCGCTTTTGCGCCTGCGGACGCATCTCTTCCTCCATCTTCTCTTTCGTCATACCTGTAATCTGGCTGTACTGTTCAAGACTGAGTCCCTGATACTGGAGATTTTGTGCAAACTCATTCACCATCATGTGAACCTGCTCGTCAATCATCGCGTCAGGAATCTCCATGGACGCATTGGCAACAGCCTTTTCAACTGCCTGATCTTCCTTCTGCTCTCTGGCGTCCTTTTCCTTCTGTTCTTTAATCTTAACCTCTAAATCCGCTTTATATTCATCCAATGTATCGAAATCTGAAACTTCAGATGCAAATTCATCATCAATCTCCGGAATCTCTTTGGTCTTAATCTCATGAACCACACACTTGAATACGGCGTCTTTGCCCTTCAGTTCTTCTGCATGGTAATCCTCCGGAAACGTAACCTTAACTTCCACTTCCTTCTCCGGCTCTGCCCCTACAAGCTGTTCTTCAAATCCTGGAATAAAAGAACCCGAACCAATCGTCAGCGGATAGTTCTCACTTTTACCGCCTTCAAATGCCTCTCCGTCAACATAGCCGTCAAAATCAAGGATCACATCATCGCCGTCCTGAACCCCTCGGTCCTCTACCGTAACCGTCCTTGCATTCTTCTCAGCCTCTTCCTCCACCTTCGCATCAACTTCTTCCGGCGTAACTTCCACGGAAACCGCGTCTACCTCCATGCCTTTATACTCTCCCAGAGTAACCTCCGGCTTTAAAGCGACTTCTGCGGTAAAGACAAATACTTCACCCTTCCCGATCTGCTCAATGTCAATAACCGGACGCGACACAATCTCCAGATCAGAGTTCTTAACCTCTTCCTCATATGCCTTTGGAATCACTTCGTTTGCCGCATCATCATAAAAAATCTCCGGCCCGTACATCTTCTCCACCATCTGGCGCGGAACTTTGCCCTTCCGGAATCCGGGGATGCTGATATTCTTCTTCTGCTTGTTGTAAGCGTTCTGCATCGCTTTTTCAAAATCACTGGCTGGAACCTCTATCGTAAGTTTCGCCATGTTTTTCTCTAACTTTTCCACCTGTAAACTCATTGCTATTTCCTCCTAGTTATTATCCTGTTCTCCAGAAACAGAAGAACAGATAGTCTACTTATATACATGCAAATAGAACTGCCGTCGGCAGACCGCACACATTACACTCGTTTTACAAGTATAACACAAACCTTTTCGCTTGGCTAGACTAACTTTTATCTTTTTATATGGAAACTATTAACCGTAAAGAATCGATTCTCCGATTTCTTCCGCCTTTTCCCGATCCACCAGCACGTCTACCAGCTTCAGGGCAAAATCAATGGCTGTCCCCATTCCACGGCTGGTAATGATATTCCCGTCCAAAACTACCGGAACCTTTGTAATCACGGCGCCGGAAAGCTTATCTTCCACCGACGGATAGCATGCCGCTCTCTTCCCTTTCAAAAGACCCAGTCCTCCAAGAATACTTGGCGCCGCGCAGATTGCGGCCACATATCTTCCGCTCTCCGCAAAGTCCCTGATTACGCGCTTTACGCCTCCATGTTCATTCAGATTCGCAGTTCCCGGCATTCCGCCCGGAAGAACCACCATATCAAACTCTGTAAAATCTACCTCGCCAAACAAATCCTCCGTCTGCACATGAATCCCATGCGCACCTTGAACCATATAGTCCTCCGTAATAGACACGGTGTCCACATAGACGCTTGCCCTTCTGAGTATATCCACAACTGTAAGACCTTCAATCTCTTCAAATCCATCTGCTAATAGAACTGCTACTCTTTTCATCGCTGCCCTCCAATAATAAAAATAAGTAACTATGAATGTTCACTCTATTTTTTAATTTTAGCAAACTACTATTAAAAATGCAATTGTTAGTGTACACTTATAGTAATAAGCTGCATAAAGAGGCAATTAGCAAGGAGGATTTACCATGGAAATTGAACGCAAATATCTGATCGGCACAACGCCGGAAAATCTGAACATTACAAAAACACGGGAGATTGAACAGGGTTATCTGTGCACGGAACCGGTGGTCCGCATCCGCAAGGATAATGATAAATTTGAACTGACCTACAAATCCAAAGGATTAATGGTAAGGGAAGAACATAACCTGCCTCTGACAAAAGAAGCCTACGAACATCTTAGGACAAAGATTGACGGACGCCTGATCCAAAAGACCCGGCATGAGATTCCCCTTGGAGATTCCCTTACGGCTGAACTGGATATCTTCCATGGAGAACTGAAACCGTTGATTTTGGCGGAGGTCGAATTTCCTGATAAAGAGAAAGCAGACGCCTTCACTCCCCCTGAATGGTTCGGCGAAGACGTCACCTTCTCCTCTGAATATCACAACAGCGCCTTAAGCAAGAGGGACTTTATTCAGTCCCCTTAATCCGCTCTACAATTGAGTTCCTTTTTTCCATCCGCCGATACGTGGCGATCGGTACGCTTACGCAGACCGCCACTGTCAGCACAAATGCGGCAAGCATCGGCAGCATAGGGACTTTAAAAGCCGCGCCGTTATAATTCATAGATTGATACAAACGGTACGCCGCCCAAAGCCCTGCCGTCATTGTAACAAACCATGCTCCTGCGGCATACAGCAGCCCCTCCGTAACCAGCATCCTGCCCATCTGTTTTCCCGTCATCCCGATACTTTCCAGAATAGACAGCTCCACCCGACGATTCTGAATATTTCCTATCGCGGTATTCAGATAATTCATCATGCCGATAAACGCCAAAATAAGTACCATGCTAATTCCCGCTTCCATCATGTTTCCCTGTGCTTTCTCCACGGTTTTCATTAAATCTATTTTGGACTCGTAGGAATAATCCTTTGCACGGGGGATTCCATCAGCCATAGCAAGAACAGCCATTTCTGTGCTTTCATCAAATTCCTCTTTGTAGGTAATACCAATCTTGAAAATAACCGGAGCTTTTGCAAAATTTTTCACTACGCTGTCACTGACAATCATAATCGGCGGATAAGACGCAAGCGCATTATAATCTGTCACATCAGTCAGACCGGCAATCTCAAAAGAACGGCTGCGCTCTCTATCCTTATAATCCGCGCAGGTTACAGTTTCACCCACGACGTCCTGATTTTCAAAAGCCAGACTATTCCGGTACAGCAGACAAGTTTTTCCTTCCAGAAACGCGGTTTCAGAAACCGGCTCTTCCATAGTGCTGTTTAACGCTCTAAAATCTTCTTTATCAATTCCTACCAGAACCGAGCCGAAATTCTCTGGATACTCTTTGTACTCGTCTATCTCTTCCTCATAGGGAATATTCATCCACGTCTCATAAAATTCCCGCATCCACCGATCTGCAAAATCCGGTTCCCAAGGAATCGTAACCTCGGTATAAATTACCGGATCGATTTTTGCAATCCCTTCTATTCCATCCAATCTGTCTAAAAAAGCGTCGTCAAAAATCTGGACATGCTCTTTTAAATCTTCCTTTTTCATGGTATCATTCCTCAACACCATATCTAAATTTCTATAATTAAAATAGTATTCTCTTGCACCCTGAGAAGACACAAGGGTTACCACACACAAGAATACCACCAGACTGACTGAGAGGGATAATACTACCACCGCCGATTTTTTCTTATCCTTCAGCGCCTGGTCCACCGCCATCCTCCAGATAAGCCTTCCCCTTTTTTTCTTTCGCAGCCTTCCCCTTCCGTTTTCCGGCCTGTATCCCAAGGCTTCCATAGGCGAACTTGCCACTGCAGTTTTCGCAGGTTTCCTGCCGGCCGCAAACACCGTTGCGCCAGCCAAAAATATGGTTGCCATAAAAACTGCCGGATGAAAGGAAACTTGAATACCGCCGATTCTTCCGGCGCGGATTCCCAAGGATTTTACGATCTCTGGAATCAGAATAAAGGAAAGCCCTCCTCCAACAAGAGTCCCGCTCAGAATACCTATTCCGCTGACAAGAAACATCTGCCGTCCAATCAAGCCGTAAATCTGCCGCCCGGTCATACCAATGGTCTGCAGCAAACCGTAATACCGTATATTCCCCGCCACAGACAAATACATAATATTGTAAATTAACAGATATGCACACAAACAGATCACAAACACAAGACATAAAATCCCCGTTAAAATCTGTACAGAATAACCAATATCCGCCTGAAAAAACAGTCTTTGTGATTTATCAAGCTCCATATATGAGATAAATGCATCCTGTTCTTTCGCGCTCATTAGATTCTGCTTTAACTGAATATGGCACCGCCCTGAGGACACATCCGAAGGATGAAGTCCTGTCTGTCTGTAAAAGTTTTCCGACACATAGAAAACATCCTTCGCGCCATAACCGTCCCAGATTCCCGATATATGAAAGGTTCTCTCCTGAATCTCCCCGTCCACGCCGCAAGCTGCGGTAAACTCATCTCCTACGCCCAGCCCCGAAAAACCGCATTTCTCCAATGCTTCTTCCGTCGCCATGACTTCGTCTTCTCCCGCCGGATAGGCGCCTGTTACTGTTTCCCTTGCCGGAGCCATCATTTGATTCCAATAAACCTGATCCGCATACACAAGTCCCACGTCCGGAGTCTTATCATAGGGTGTTTCTTCCACAAAACCGGATACGCAGCAGATACCAAATTCCTCCACGTCCGGATGCTCTTTTAAACGCTCCTGCTGCCTATCGGTCACTCCATACATAATCGCGTCAAAGTCCGCGCCGCTAAGGCGGATATTCTGCAGTCTCTGCATTTTAAAATAAGTAATGCCTACCGTAAAAATACTAAACATCATAAGAGACGACAAGAACACTGCCAGTATCATAGTAATGCTCCGGCGCCTATTATTTCTGAGAATCTTCGCCGCCATACGAGACACCACGTCCATATTATTATTTTTAAGCACGGGAATCACTTCCCTTCACAATTACGCCGTCCTCAATACGGACAATCCGGTCCGCCATCTGGGCGATGTCATTATCATGGGTAATGAGTACAATGGTCTGCTGAAACTGATTCGCCGCCATTTTAAGCAGCCCCAGCACGTCGTGGCTGGCTGCGGTATCCAAATTCCCTGTCGGTTCGTCCGCGAGAATAATCGATGGTTTAGACGCTATGGCTCTAGCAATCGCAGCCCTCTGCTGCTGCCCGCCGGACAACGTTCCCGGCAGCGCCTCTTTCTTTTCCTGAAGCTTCAGCAAATCTAAAATCTCTTCTACAAACCGCCTGTCAATATGTCGTCCATCCAGTTCAATGGGAAGCGTCGTATTCTCATATACGCTTAAATCCGGAACTAAATTATAATTCTGGAAAATAAAACCAACCCTTCTGCGGCGGAAAACCGTAAGTTCTTCCTTAGTCATACCAGACAAATGCTTTCCAGCTACGCATACCTCCCCGGCAGTAGGACGATCAAGCCCTCCTATCATGTGTAAAAGCGTACTTTTGCCGCTTCCGGACTTCCCGATAATTGCAACAAATTCCTGTTCCTTCACTTGGAAGTCTACGCCGTCTAACGCTTTGACTGTATTGTCTCCCAGTTTATAATACTTTTTCAGTCCTTTCGTCTCTACAATCCACGAATTCATATTCTGCCTCCTTTGTTTTGATAACTTTATACTAGCAGGCAAAAATCACAAACCAGTCACAATCCGTAATTATCACGATTCTGTGATTCTCTCTATTCATTTGGAAGATAAAGACTGAACTCAGACCCTTTCTCCACCTGCGATCTCACCTCAATATATCCGCCCTGCATCTCTAAAATCTTCCTTGCAAGATACAGTCCGATTCCAACGCCGCTTTCTTCATGCACCTCCGGCTCCCGGTAAAACCGCGTAAAAACCTCCGCCTGCCTTTCCGGAAGGATTCCTTTTCCGGTATCTGAAATACTAATTCTGGTAAATATTTCCTGCCTGGCCACCTTTACATGAATCCTGCCAAAGGGCTTGGTATACTTTACCGCGTTATCCAGCACATTAAAAACCGCTTCCTCCGTCCATTTGCCGTCATGCCGAAGCATATAATTCTCCTGACAGTCTGCAGACAGCTCAATCCCTTTTTCGGCCGCTGCCGGTACAATTTCCATCACTGCTTTCGCCAGCGTCTCATAGAGATTCCCCGGCTTACTCTTTATCTGGATAATTCCCGCCTCCAGTCTGGACATCTTCACCATACTTTGAAGAAGAAAATCCAGCTTATCAGCCTGCCTCTCCAAATTCTTTAAAAATTCCTCCCCCTTTTTTGACAGCTCTTCTTCCTCTAAAAATTCCAGATACAGCTTCATATTGGCAATAGGCGTTTTCGTCTGATGGGAAATGTCCGAGATCAGCTCCTTTATCTGCTCCTTTTCCAGCAAATAAGACTCCTCTTTCTTTCTCCAGATCTGATCAGCCTGCGATAACTTCTCGCCGCATTTGCCCCAAAGGGTGTCCTTTACCCCCTCTGCGTCTCCAGCCAGCCCCCGCCCTGACAAAATATCGTCCAGCGACCGCTCAACCTTCCCCGCAAATTGCCAAACCTCTTTCTTTAGCCGATGTACCCTCCAGACGGCCGCCCCAACTGCGGCCGCCGCAAAAATGATACTTATCATCGTCCAATCCATTGATACCCCATCCCATAAACATTTGAAATATATCTGTGATCCTCGTCCTCAATTTTCCGACGAAGACGATTAATGTTCACTGCCAGCGCATGTTTATCCACAAACTGTCCTCCGCTGTCCCATAACCGCTCCAATAAAACACTGTAAGTCAGAAGCTGTCCTTTATTTGCAACAAGTTCCTTCAACAGTCTCAGCTCCGTCGGCGTAACGGAGCATTCCTTTCCATCTGCAAGTATCCTTGCACGATTTAAATCAATGACAAGATATCCATCGTCAAATATGCCTCCCTCCCGTTCCGCCGTCCGCCTCAATATTACACTGATCTTCTTCAACAGAATCTTCATAGAAAAAGGCTTCGTCACATAATCCTCCGCTCCCAAATCATACCCTTTAAGAGCGTCCTCCTCCAGATCCCGGGCAGTCAAAAAAATAACCGGTACTTTCTTCCGCTCCTTTGCCCATTTACAAAAAGCAAATCCTTCCCCGTCCGGAAGGTTTACATCCAGCAAAAGCAGATTCGGCGCGTTACCGGCAAAGGCTTCTTTCGCTTCCCTAACCGAAAATGCAGATTCCACATGATAGCTCTCTTTGTTCAGCGCATAGCACAGCGTTTGATTTAATTCGTAATCATCCTCCAGAAGTAATATGTTCTGCATAAATCCTGTTATCCTCTCCTTCTACACTATATTCATTCCCAGCCTTTTAACATTATCTTCTGCTGTCATTATACTATTGCGGACTGTATCAATCAACCTCTCCGGCAAGACCCATATCGCGGTTATAAAACCTTCCATATGTAATATACCTCCAATGTTACTATTTTTAATATAAAAAATAGATGGTCAGGTCTTTTATATCGACTTCCCATCTATGTTATCTTCATGCCTATTCTATCTTTTTTTCCTTATCTTCCATCTGCTTTTTTCTGCTATTCCGTGTACTTACGCCTTAATACAGCCTCCTACTCCGTCATAATAAACCCGTCATGCACCGCGTTCATAGCCTTATCTACGTCTTTTTCATCCACCAGCACCGTAATCCGGATCTCCGACGTGGCGATCATATTAATATTTACTCTGGAATTATACATGGATTCAAACATCTTCGCCGCCACGCCTGGATTGCTCATCATCCCGGCGCCGACCACGGAAATCTTCGCCACATGTTTATTTGAAGTAATCTGCTGGATGGTCAGCGTCTCCTTGTGCTCTTCTAACGTATTCAGCGCATCCTGAAGGTCATCCTCCGACACCGTAAAAGAAATATCCTTCGTGCCGTCTCGGCCTACCGACTGCAGGATAATATCCACATTAATATTATTCCTAGCCAGAGTATGGAAAATCTTGAATGCCGTCCCCGGCTTATCCTCCACTCCGATTACGGAAATCCGCGCTGTATTTGAATCGGCTGCCACGCCTGTGATTAACATTTTTTCCATTTTTGCTTTCTCCTTGATTACCGTACCTTCCGACCGGTTCAAACTGGACCGCACCACCAGCCTGACGCCGTATTTCTTTGCCATTTCCACCGAGCGGTTATGAAGAACCTTGGCTCCCAGAGACGCCAGTTCCAGCATCTCGTCATAGGTTACCTCTTTTAGCTTCATGGCCCGCTTTACGATTCGCGGATCGGCAGTATACACGCCGTCCACATCCGTAAAGATCTCGCAAAGATCCGCATGCATCGCCGCCGCCAGTGCAACGGCCGTGGTATCCGAACCGCCCCGGCCCAGAGTCGTTACGTCGTCGTACTTGTTGACCCCCTGAAATCCGGTCACAATCACAATCTTTCTGGAATCCAGCTCATGCCGGAGCCGGTCTGTATCGATCCGTTTGAATCTCGCATTCCCATATCTGGAGGTAGAATGCATCTGTACCTGAAATGCATTCAGCGATACAGCCGGAACATCCAAGCTCTGCATAGCCATAGCCATCAGCGACGCCGATACCTGTTCTCCTGTGGCAAGCAGCATATCAAGCTCTCTCTTTTTCGGGCTGGCGTTTACCGTCTGAGCAAGAGCGATCAGCTCATCCGTGGTATCTCCCATGGCTGACAGCACCACCACCACGTCGTGCCCCGCCCTGTAGTCCTCGATGCAGCGCTTCGCCACATTGAATATTTTCTCCTTATCAGCAACAGAACTGCCGCCGAATTTTTTCACAATCAGCATAGTGCCCTCCAAATACATCTTTACAGGCTGCCCCAGTCCCTGTTCTCCTGCTTTTTATGCTTCAAACAGATGCTCAATCAGGCGGTATCCGTCCTTCCAGACATGCCCGCTTTTTGCAGCTTCTTTCTCATTATATATATGAATCCCATCCTGTTTGGTTCTGCTGTCATACAGAAGATATGGAACCGGCTCACCGGTATGGGTCCGCACACAGATCGGCGTGGGGTGATCCGGCAGCACCATAATCCGATACTCCTCTGCGGACGCATCAAAAGCGTCTATAATCCGCTTCAGCACCCGGCTGTCCACATTCTCGATCGCCGTGATCTTATCTGACGTAAGGCCCATATGTCCCATCTCATCCGGCGCCTCCACATGGATATAAGCAAAATCATAACCATTCTCCAGCAGAGCTTTCACCGCAGCGTCTGCTTTGCCTTCATAGTTCGTATGAAGGCCGCCGTTCGCGCCTTCCACGGAAATATTATCCATGCCCGCTCCCACGGCAATCCCTTTCAGCAGATCCACCGCGGAGATCATCACGCCCCGTTTCCCGGTCTTTTCCCGAAAGGACGCAAGCGCCGGCCTTGTTCCGGCGCCCCAGAACCACAGGGAATTGGCGGGATTTAACCCCTGCTCCCTGCGTTTGATGTTAATAGGGTGGTTTTTTAAAATCTCATAACTCTTTTCCATCATTTCACGGAAGACGGGGTTTTCCGGCAGATGCGCGCCAATCCGCTCCGTCAGCACATCATGGGGCGGCACAAGCTCCATCACTTCCCCCTTCTTCCAGATCAGCAGATGCCGGTAGCTAATGCCCGCGTAAAACGCGTATCCTTCCCTTTCAAGCTCTGCCTTTACCGTGTCGATCAGCACTTTCGCGTCCTCCGTACTGATTTCCCCGGAACTGTGGTCAAGGATCTTCTGATCCTCATAAGCCCCTTCTTCCTCCGTAAGAGTTACCAGATTACAGCGGTATGATACGTCCGTCGGAGCCATATCCACGCCGATGCTCAGCGCTTCCAGCGGAGACCTGCCTGTATAGTAAAGCTTCGGGTCATATCCCATCACCGACAAATTTGCCGTATCGCTTCCCGGAGCCATCCCCTCCGGCACCATGAACGCCGTGCCGATTTCCGCCTTTTTTGCCAATGCATCCATGACCGGAGTTGCGGCCGCTTCCATGGTCGTACGGCCTCCCAGTTCCTCTATGGGCCTTCCGGCCATTCCGTCACTCAGCAAAATAATATACTTCATATCACTCTCAGTCCTCTCCGCCAGTATAAACCTTCAGAATTTTATACCGGCTTATTCCAAAGCTCTTCTTTCCATGCGTCCTTATTCTTTTACGCGGATCATGCTGATGACTGTCTCTCCATACCCGAAAGCCTTCTTCCGGTAATCTCCTTCCGGCATAGCTTCCGTTACAAAGCCAAACTCTCCGTCAAGCCCCGGCACAGACACATACTGGAGCATCCCGAAATCAGCCGCCAGCTTCTCCTGAAATTCTTCCCTGCTGCCCTTCATCCTCACAAAGAAACGGTGGGAAACTTCGTCTGAGTCCTTAAGGACAAGCTTCTCGCTGCTCCAGCCGTTCCCAAGGTTACAGTGCAGATGCTTTGCCGCCTCCACGATATCGCCTGCTACAGCGCTTGCCGTGGGCAGCTTTCCTGCTCCGCTTCCATAGAACATAGCGTCTCCCAACATATTTCCATGAACAAAGACAGAATTAAATACGCCGTTTACGCTAAACAGCGGATGTGTCTGGCTCAGCAGGCAGGGACAGACCATAGCGCTTAAGGAATCGCCGTCCCTTTTGCATGAGGCAAGCAGCTTAATGGTCTTTCCCATCGCCTTGGCATACTGCATATCCTCCACGGTAATCTTCGTTATTCCCTCGCAGTAAATATCCTCAAAATCCACTTGTTTGCCGGAAATGATCGAAGACAGGATCGCAATCTTCCGGCAGGCGTCGTATCCCTCCACGTCCGCTTCCGGATTGCGCTCCGCAAAGCCGTTATCCTGCGCCTCTTTTAGCACCTCGTCATATCCGGCTCCCTCGTAAAACATCTTTGTCATCATATAGTTGGTAGTTCCGTTTAAGATCCCCACAATTTCTTCAATAACATCTCCGGTCAGGGAAGAATGCAACGGCCGCAGGATCGGAATCCCCCCGCCTACGCTGGCCTCGAAGAGAAAGTTTACATTCTGCGCCTTCGCAATTTCAAGAAGCCCCGCGCCATGCTTTGCCACCAGCGCTTTGTTGGAGGTCGCCACGCTTTTTCCCGCCTCAAGGCTTCTCTTCACAAAGGTATAGGCCGGTTCAATCCCGCCCATCACCTCTACTACGATCTTGATTTCCTCATCATTTACCACGTCCTCAAAATCATGGGTAATGATGTCCTGAACCGGATCTCCGGGGAAATCCCTAAGGTCCAGAACATATTTCACCTGAAGTTCTTCGCCGATTCTCTGATTTATGATCTCCTGATTGGTACGGATTACCTCCACAACTCCCGAACCAACCGTTCCATATCCAAGTACCGCTATCTTTACCATCGTTTCTTGTCCTTTCTTCTTATCCTTTTTGATCCTGAATACCGCAGGCTACGCCAAGGGGAGCTTCCCTTGGCACAAAAATGCGTTGATAAACGGCTCCAGCGCTCCGTCCATCACTGCATTTACGTTACTGCTCTCCGCTCCCGTCCTGTGATCCTTTACCATGGTATAAGGGTGCATCACATAGGAACGGATCTGATTGCCAAAGCCGATCTCCTTGATTTCTCCCCGGATATCCGATACCTTCTCCGCCTGCTCTTGTTCCTTCAATAACGTCAGCTTCGCCTTCAGCATCTGCATCGCCTTATCCCGGTTATGGTGCTGAGAACGCTCGTTCTGGCACTGCACCACAATGCCGGTGGGCAGATGGGTAATCCGGATCGCCGACGAGGTCTTGTTGACATGCTGTCCCCCCGCGCCGCTGGCGCGGTAGGTATCAATCTTTAACTCTTCCTCTGCGATTTCAATATCCGCCTCGTCCTCAATATCCGGTATCACATCGCAGGATGCAAAAGAAGTCTGGCGTTTCCCGGCCGAATTAAAGGGCGATATCCGCACCAGTCTGTGCACGCCTTTCTCCGACTTAAAATACCCATAGGCATTCTCGCCGCTGACCTCGAAGGTTACCGCCTTAATTCCCGCAATATCCCCCTCCAGATAATCCAGCATCTGAAAGCCGAAGCCCTTCCTCTCAGCAAACCGGCTGTACATCCGGTACAGCATGGCCGCCCAGTCGCAGGACTCGGTTCCTCCCGCGCCTGCATGGAGGGTCACGATCGCGCTGCATTTATCATATTCTCCGGATAATAACGTCTGAATCCTAAGAGTCTCATATGTTTCCTTAAACGCGGCAAGCTCTCCTTCTATTTCCGGCAGGATTGACGCGTCCTCTTCCTCATAGGCCATCTCGATCAGCAGGCCGATATCCTCATAGCTGGCATACAGACCCCGTATAATATCTACCTGATCCTTTAAGCCTTTTAACTCCTTCATAATCTGCTGGGACTTCTCCGGTTCATCCCAGAAACCGGGTTCCTCCATCCTGCGCTCTAATTCCTCGATCCTCTGCTCCTTTGCCGGGATGTCAAAGTGAATCCCTCATTTCAGCGAGAGGCGTCTCATAAGCACTTAAATTCCCTTTGTACTGGTCCAGTTCAATCACGCTATCACCTCTTTCTCTAGTTTCTGTACTCTATATATTTTATTTCCGTCCGCAGCACTGCTTGTATTTCTTACCGCTTCCGCACGGACACGGGTCGTTGGGGTAAATCTTCTTATTTTCCCGCTTTTTCGGCGCACGTACGGCGGAGTCGTCCTTGTTGGTTCCGGTTACCTTGGCAACCTCCTCGCGCTCTACCTTCTGCTCGATCTTTACGTGGTACAGCATGCGGATCGTATCTGCGGTAATGGATCTGGTCATCTCATCGAACATATCATAGCCGATCATCTTGTATTCCACCTTCGGATCCCGCTGCCCGTAAGCCTGCAAGCCGATTCCCTGACGAAGCTGGTCCATATCGTCGATATGATCCATCCATTTATTATCAATGACCTTCAGGAGAATAACACGCTCAAGCTCCCTGATATGCTCCGGCTCCGGAAATTCCGCTTCCTTCTGTTCATACAGCTTCACAGCCCGCTCCTTCAACAGGTGCTTAAGCTGTTTCTGGTCGATGTTTCCCACGTCCTCTGCCGTCACCGGTTCCATCGGGATGGTAACACGCATATTCGTATTAAAATTTGCCATGTCCCAATCCTCCGGCTCTGCATCCGGAGAAATATTCCTGTCCACAAGGTTCTCCACAAATTCAGTAATCATATGGATAATGGAATCCCGCATATTCTCGCCGTCCAGTACCCGGCGCCTCTCTTCGTAAATAATCTCCCTCTGCTCGTTCATAACCTGGTCGTATTCCAACAAATTTTTACGGATTCCAAAGTTGTTATTCTCAATCTTCTCCTGCGCCTTCTCTATCGCACTGGAAAGCATCTTGTGCTCGATCTGTTCTCCGTCCTCTACGCCCAAGGCATTGAATACGCCCATCAGCCGTTCGGAACCAAACAGGCGCATCAGGTCGTCCTCAAGGGAAATATAGAACCTTGATTCCCCCGGGTCTCCCTGACGGCCGGAACGTCCACGCAGCTGGTTATCGATACGTCTGGACTCGTGGCGTTCCGTACCGATGATCTTAAGACCTCCCGCCTTCTTCGCTTCCTCGTCCAGCTTAATATCCGTACCACGGCCCGCCATATTGGTGGCGATGGTTACCGCCCCATGCTGTCCCGCATCTGCAACGATCTCCGCCTCCATCTCATGAAACTTGGCGTTTAATACGTTGTGCTTGATTCCCCGGCGTTTCAGCATGCCGCTCAAAAGCTCCGATACCTCGATCGTAATCGTGCCGACCAGCACCGGCTGCCCCTTGGCATGGGCCGCCTCAACCTCGTCGCAGACCGCCCGGTATTTTTCCTTCTGGGTCTTATACACTGCATCTTCCAAATCCTTACGGATTACCGGAACATTCGTCGGAATCTCGATAACGTCCATGCCGTAGATCTCCCGAAACTCCTTTTCCTCTGTCAGAGCTGTACCGGTCATGCCGCTCTTCTTCTCAAATTTGTTAAATAAGTTCTGGAAGGTAATGGTCGCAAGGGTCTTGCTCTCCCTCTTCACCTTCACATGCTCCTTCGCCTCAATTGCCTGATGCAGGCCGTCTGAGTAGCGGCGCCCCGGCATAATACGCCCGGTAAATTCATCTACGATCAGAACTTCATCGTCCTTTACCACATAATCCTGATCCCTAAACATCAGATTGTGGGCGCGCAGCGCGAGGATAATATTGTGCTGGACCTCCAGATTCTCCGGATCTGCAAGATTCTCAAGATGGAAGAACCGCTCAACCTTTTTCACGCCGTCCTCGGTCAGGTTCACGTTCTTTTCCTTCTCATTTACAATAAAGTCCCCGGTCTCCTCAATTTCCTCGCCCATAATAGCATTCATCTTAGAAAATTCCCCGCTGGCCTCTCCTCTCTGGAGCTGTCTCGCCAAAATATCGCAGGCCTCGTAAAGCTTCGTAGACTTGCCGCTTTGTCCGGAGATAATCAGAGGCGTCCTTGCCTCGTCGATCAGCACTGAGTCGACCTCATCGATGACCGCATATTTCAGTCCTCTTTGTACCAGCCGTTCTTTATAAATGACCATATTATCTCTCAGATAATCAAATCCGAGCTCATTGTTGGTCACATAGGTAATGTCACAGTTATAGGCTTCCCGGCGTTCGTCCTTATCCATGCTGTTTAAGACGACGCCCACCTTCAATCCTAAAAATTCATGAATCTGCCCCATCCACTCAGCGTCACGCTTTGCCAGATAATCATTGACCGTAACGATATGTACGCCCTCTCCGGTCAGCGCGTTCAAATATGCCGGAAGCGTAGATACCAGCGTCTTTCCTTCACCTGTCTTCATCTCTGCGATACGTCCCTGATGCAGGATAATGCCGCCGATTAACTGTACCCTGAAATGCCTAAGCCCAATGGTACGCACGGACGCTTCCCTTACTGCCGCAAATGCCTCCGGAAGCAAGGAATCCAACGTCTCCCCCTTTGCATAACGCTCTTTAAACTCTCTGGTCTTGTCCTTCAGCGCAGCGTCGGACAAGCTCTGCATCTCCGGTTCCAGCGCCTCAATCTGATCCGCGATCGGATAGATTCTCTTCAACTCGTTCTCGCTGTGTGTTCCGAACAATTTTTGTAAAAAGCCCATATTCTATAACTCCTTATTTTTTTCTCACAATCATAAGTTTCATTTTAACACTATATTGAAGGCAATTCAATCTTTCCATATGAAAACTTTCCCATATCATGTTGCGGGCTTTGCAGCAAGTCTCCGTGCAAACTTAAGCGCCTCCTCATAAGCAATCTGTCCGCCGAACAGATCCAGCGCGCTGCCTATGGTAAAATCAAGCTTCCCCCCGGACAATTCTGCAAATCGGTTCAGATCTTCCATGGAGCCGATTCCTCCCGCATAAGTGACCGGTCTGCCCCGGTATGCGGCCAAAAGCCGGACCAGTTCTTCTATTACGCCGGACGCCTTCCCCTCTGCATCCACGCCGTGTACCAGAAATTCGTCGCAGTATCCCCCCAGTTCCTCCATTACCGAAAGCTCCAGCCGGATATCCGTAAACTTCTGCCACCGGTCCGTCACTACATAAAAACTCCCGTCTTCTCTGCTGCGGCAGCTCAAATCCAGCACCACATGCTCCCTTCCGACTGCTCTCACAAGCCGTTTCAAATGATCCCATTGGATTTTTCCATCACGGAATACATAAGAGGTAACGATCACATGACTCGCCCCCGCCTCCAGATACCGGGAAGCATTTTCCGCCGTGACTCCGCCGCCTGCCTGCATTCCTCCCGGATATGCCCTAAGCGCCGCAAAAGCCTGCTCGTTGGATGCTTGATAATACTCGGAAGAAGCCGGATTCAGAATAATAACATGCCCTCCCTCAAGTCCGTCTTTCCGATACTTACCTGCATAAAAGGTACTGTCGTATTCGGAAGTAAAATTTTCCTGCGCCTGATTCCCTTCGTCTTTAAGACTTCCGCCCACAATCTGCTTTACTTTACCATTATGTATATCAATACAGGGTCTGAATCTCATAAATCCTCCTTAGTAATCCTGACATATCCTGTGTATCAAAGTAAGACGGAGGATATGATCCTCCGCCCTACGGTTTATTTCCAAATTACCTAACGGCTGGTATTCTTATCTGTGTTTTTATTGGTATTGTCCGTGCCGTTGCCATCCAGACCATCCTCCAGATCGTCCGCTCCGTCGCGGACCGCGTCGCCAATGTCGTCCGCTCCGTCCTCCAGCGCTCCTCCGACCGTATCGTTTCTATTCGTCGTACCGCCGGCTGTTCCATTACCTGTGCCGTTTGTAGCGCCATTCATGTTATCTCCGTTTGCCCCGTTATCCCCGGCGTTGTCAGAAGCCTCGTTATTTACAGCTCCATTGTCCGCCGCGTCATCATTGCTTCCGCAGGCTGTCAGACCGCTGAGAACCCCGGCACATAATATCATAACCATTAATTTCTTTAACTGTTTCATTTTCATATCTCCCTTTCATGTATAGTCTTGTAGTCAGTAATATACACAGTTTCAGGAAATATATACTTTCCCACAGATGGAAATATATGGAAATCAAAATACGATCACATCAGACATATCATACAGCCCCGGTTCCTTCCCCGCGAGAAATCCCGCCGCAGCTACGGCGCCCTTCGCAAACACAGCCTTAGAATAAGCGGTATGCTTAAACTCCATCACTTCGTCTTCTCCCGCAAAGATCGCCTCGTGCTCTCCTACTATATTGCCGCCTCGGACCGCCACAACGCCAATTTCCTTCTTGTCCCTCTTTTTTCTTACGCTGCTTCTGTCATACGTATAGGTATATTCCCCATTCAGGGCCTCGTTCATAGAATCCGCCATGGCAAGCGCCGTTCCGCTGGGCGCGTCCACCTTCTGATTGTGATGCTTTTCCACAATCTCCATATCAAATCCAGCCGGCGAAAGCACCTTCGCCGCATCTTTCAAAAGCTTCAGAAGCAAATTCACGCCCAGAGACATATTCGCAGACCGGAGCACCGGAATCTTCTTAGACGCCTCCTTTACTTTCGCAATCTGTTCTTCACTTAATCCCGTAGTGCAAAGCACAACCGGAAGCTTCTTTTCCAGACACGCCTCAAGAAGCTCGTCCACAGCCGACGCATTCGAAAAATCAATCACAACATCCACCGGCACATCGCAGGCCCTAAGACTCTCAAACACAGGGTAAGGATTCTCCCTCCCCAGAAACCGGTCCACGCCCGCCGCAAGCTCCATCCCTTCCGTCTCGGCCGCCATCCGGCTGATCACCTGTCCCATCTTCCCATTACAACCATGCATCAAAACCTTAACCATCTCATCCATCCTCCAACAAAGACAGAGCGCCGCTTTCCGCGGCCCTCTGCCCTCTCAAATTCTCTATACTAACTGAATGCCAAATTCTCTCATCGCCTGTGCCAGAGACTTCTCATGCTCCGGCGTAAGCTCTGTTAACGGCATACGCAGGCCGCCGCACTCCATACCCATCAGATTAACCGCCTTTTTCACCGGAATCGGATTTACCTCGCAGAACAACTGATCAATCAATGGGATTGCCTTAAGCTGCATCTCGCAGGCGCCCTTCGCATCACCTTCAAAATACTTTGCGCAGATGTCATGGGTATACTGCGGAGCCACATTCGACAGCACGGAGATCACGCCCACGCCGCCCAGAGACAGAAGCGGTACGATCTGATCGTCGTTTCCCGAATACAGATCCACCTTGCCGTCCGTCAAATTCATAATTCTTGCCACCTGCCCGATATTGCCGGACGCTTCTTTAATCGCAACAATGTTATCAACTTCTTTTACCAAGGATGCAACGGTCTCCGGAGCAATATTTAAACCGGTACGGCTTGCAACGCTGTATAAAATGATCGGCGCCTTTGCTTCCTTTGCCACAGCCTTATAATGCAGCGCCAGACCTTCTTGGGTAGCCTTGTTATAATAAGGCGTTACCAGCAGCAGGCCGTCCGCCCCATACTCTGCCGCCTCCTTGGACATATCGATCGTGGTGTATGTAGCGTTCGACCCGGTGCCTGCAATCACCGGTATTCTTTTCTTCGCACGTTCAACCGCAAATTTGATACACTCCATATGTTCCTCTTCCGACAGCGTAGAGGACTCTCCGGTTGTACCACATATAATAATACTATCCGTCCCGTTCTCACAGTGATAGTCTATTAATTCATCTAATTTATCGTAATTCACACTTCCGTCTTCCCGAAAAGGAGTGACCAATGCCACACCCGCGCCTGTAAAAATTGCCATGACTCTCCTCCTGAATCTCTTTTTATATATGTATTGAGAGAATCATAACATCATTCCTTTTCAATGTCAATGCAGCGTTATTCTCCGTCCATGCATTCTAACTTGCTCACTGACACCTCATAGGCAACTCTCTTTTCTGTCTCCGTCTCGGAAAGCTTCTTTACATATTCCCTGCTCTGAATCCTGCCAAGCACCTGTACGTGCTCCCCCACCTCAAAGGCAGACGCATATCTGGCATTCCGCCCCCAGCAGATACAGGGAATATAATCGGATTTCCCATAGGGCCGGTTCACAGCCAGTAAAAGGTCTGCAATCTCTCTTCCCAGCGGCGTTTTCCGGTAAATCGGCGGCTTGCAGATATAGCCGTCCAGCAGGATCGTATTGGTTTTGGCTCCGTCCGGTTCCTCATCGATAAATTCTACTTCCCGCACGAATACTGACAGGATCAGCCTGTTTTTCTGTTCCTCGTGGCGGTTGTAAGACCGGAACTGTCCATTTGCCATGATATATTCTCCCGTATAATCTTGGCTCACATCGATCAGCCTCTCTGAAATCATCAGCGGAATCCTATCCTCGGAATTGCTCAGGCGCCTCACCAGTACATCTACCATGTAAAAGCCCTCTCCAAACACTTCATGGCTGAATGTAAACTGTCCCGCCACTTCTCCCATAATTGTTACCTGGTTGTTTTCAATAATCTTATCTGACATCGTTGTAATTCTCCCTTCCTCTGAAGCGTATTTTAGGTTACTTTTTTCTCCCGGCAGCTCATAGTTACCCAAACCGGCGTCTTACAGAGCGTCCATTTCGGACTGCAGACGTCCGGTCATGCGCTCATTTCCAGCCGGCGGTGCAAAAACAGGGTATGCATATTTTTACCGGGGCAATACATAGTCTATGCAGGCGCTTTTCTCTTTAGAACCTCTTTTTAAAAAATATATGCACTTTCTTTTAGTTGTTTTTTTACAAATATATGATACAATATGGCTGATAAAAGACAAGAAAAGGATGATTTTTATGAGAAAAAAAAGAGAAGATGTCCGTAATATAGCGATTATTGCCCATGTTGACCATGGCAAGACCACCTTAGTGGACGAGCTTTTGAAGCAGAGCGGCGTGTTCCGCGAAAATCAAGAGGTCGCAGAACGGGTCATGGATTCCAACGACATTGAGCGGGAGCGCGGGATCACGATCCTTTCTAAAAATACGGCTGTCTATTATAAAGGAACTAAGATTAATATCATCGATACGCCGGGCCATGCGGATTTCGGCGGCGAAGTGGAGCGTGTGCTGAAAATGGTCAACGGCGTGATCTTGGTCGTAGACGCCTTTGAGGGCGCTATGCCGCAGACAAAATTCGTTCTCCGCAAGGCGCTGGAATTAAAACTTCCGGTCATTGTATGCATCAACAAAATCGACCGTCCAGAAGCAAGACCCGCGGAGGTCATCGACGAAGTGCTGGAGCTCTTTATCGATCTGGACGCGGACGATAATCAGCTTGAGTGCCCCTTCGTATATGCTTCCGCCAAAGCCGGATATGCGGTTCTGGAACTGGAGGACGGGCCGGAGAATATGATTCCCCTATTTGAAACGATCCTCGACTATATTCCCGCGCCGGAAGGAGACCCTGAGGAGGGGACACAGGTATTGATCAGCACCATCGACTACAACGAATATGTAGGCAGGATCGGCATCGGAAAAGTAGACAATGGCGTAATCCGGGTAAATCAGGATATGGTTGTGGTCAACGAACATGACCCTGACCGTCAGGAGAAGGTCCGCATCAGCAAACTCTACGAATTTGACGGGCTGAATAAAATAGATGTAAAGGAAGCTTCTATCGGCTCTATCGTAGCGATATCCGGCATTTCAGATATTTCCATCGGGGATACCTTATGCTCGCCGGAGCGCCCGGAAGCAATCCCGTTCCAAAAAATTTCCGAGCCTACGATTGCCATGCAGTTTATTGTCAATGACAGCCCTTTTGCCGGACAAGAAGGCAAATATGTCACTTCCCGCCACATCAGGGACCGTCTGATGCGTGAGCTGAATACAGATGTAAGCCTTAGGGTGGAAGAAACGGAAAACACCGACAGCTTTAAAGTATCCGGCCGCGGCGAGCTGCACTTATCCGTCCTGATTGAAAATATGCGCAGGGAAGGCTATGAATTTGCCGTTAGCAAAGCCGAAGTCCTCTATAAAAAGGATGAAAACGGCAAACTTCTTGAACCGATGGAGCTTGCCTATATTGATGTACCGGAAGAATTTACCGGGACTGTAATTGAAAAGCTTGGCCAGCGAAAAGGAGAACTGCGCAATATGAACGCCGGAAGCGGCTCCTATACCCGCATGGAGTTTTCCATCCCCGCCAGGGGCCTGATCGGCTATCGAGGCGAATTTTTGACCGACACCAAGGGAAACGGCATTATGAATACCCTCTTTGACGGCTACGCCCCTTACAAGGGAGACATCCAGTACCGAAAACAGGGATCTCTGATTTCCTTCGAGACCGGAGAGTCCGTCACCTACGGCCTGTACAATGCCCAAGAGCGCGGAACCCTTTTTATAGGAGCCGGCGAGAAGGTTTACTCCGGCATGGTTATCGGCCAGAATGGAAAAGCGGACGATATCGAGGTAAATGTATGTAAAACCAAACATTTGACAAATACGCGTTCCTCAGGCGCCGACGACGCTCTGCGTCTGACCACGCCAAAGGTTCTAAGTTTAGAGGAGGCGCTGGATTTTATTGATACCGACGAGTTTTTAGAGGTAACTCCCAAAAGCCTTCGCATCCGAAAAAAAATACTTGATCCAAGAATGCGTAAAAGAGCCGCTATGAGACAAAGCTAACCGCACACTATTCAAATATTATAAGGAGACCGCTATGAAAAAACAAACCCGGCTGTTTTTATCCAAGCTTGCCTCGGTACTGGAGTTCTTTGTTACCTTGATGATGGCTGTGGGCATTATCCTGCTGTGCATCCGCTTAGCAAGCTCTTTGTTCCATTTACCCGGAACAGATCCTTTTCCCGTTTATGAAGAACTCCTGACCACCTGCTTTAACCTGATCATCGGCGTCGAGCTGATCCGCATGATGTCCTTCCACACTTCCGACACGGTATTTGAGGTATTGGTATTCGCCATTGCAAGACAGGTTATCGTCGGCCATTCCTCCGCAGTCTCCAGCCTGATCGGAGTCTGCGCAATAGCCGTGTTGTTTGCAACCAGAAAGTTCCTCTTCTACCCTTCCAGAGAACTTACCAAACCAGACAAAGAGCAGGAGGAATTTGTATCTGAGCCCATAGATGAGTAAAACCTTTTTCAATCAGTGCTATACAACTGTTGAGAAACATGTTATACTCAATATATCAGATAGATTATCGTTACTGGTATCAATTGTCAGACATTTTCTTTCTGAAATTACCTATAAAGGAGTTGGATTGTATGAATTTTATCATCAGCGGAAGAAACATGACCGTAACACCCGGACTAAAGGATGCCATTATCAGCAAGCTTGGCAAGCTTGAGCGGTATTTTACCCCAAGCACAGAAATCGTCGTCACATTAAGTGTAGAGAAAGAACGCCAGAAGATAGAGGTAACCATTCCAGTCAAGGGGGATATCATCCGTTCCGAGCAGGTAAGCACAGATATGTATGTATCGATTGACCTTGTTGAGGAAGTGATTGAACGCCAGCTTCGCAAATACAAAAATAAACTGGTTGCAAAACATCAGGAAGGCGGTTCCTTCAATCAGGAATTTTTTGACGAAGATGACGCATATGATGGAGAAAATGAGATCCAGATTGTCCGCACGAAACGTTTCGGCATTAAACCTATGTTCCCGGAAGACGCCTGTGTGCAAATGGAGCTTCTCGGACATGATTTCTTTGTATTTTCCAATGCGGAAACAGACGAAGTTAATGTGGTATACAAGAGGAAAAACGGAACTTTCGGCTTGATCGAGCCGGAATTTCAGTAAACGGAACCTATCACAGACGTACAAAATGCTGGAGAGTTAGTTCTCCAGCATTTTTATATTACCTTCTATCTCTGCAAAAAAACAGGAACCGCCCTCCTGTAATTCCGCCCTTCCGCCGGTTCCTTCGATTAACTCCGACTTCAGAGACTCCAATCTCGAAAAAGGCACAAGACAACATATTTTCACCTTATCCGTATATATGGTATCCAGAACCGGGATTTTACCCTCTCTTAAGATATACTGAATTTTACCCAGCATGGTATAATCTGCGTCAATTACTAATTTTACCCCCGCTGTTCTGACAGCGATAACTGATTCTGCAAGTCCCGCTTTCACCGCCCCGGAATATGCTCTCACAAGGCCGCCGGTCCCCAGAAGCGTTCCGCCGAAGTACCGGGTTACCACCACTGCCGCATTGTGCAGACCCTCTCCCAAAAGCACATCCAGCATCGGCTTTCCGGCTGTCCCTCCCGGTTCGCCGTCGTCGCTGAACCTAGCCAGTTCATTCCTCTCTCCGATCACATAGGCAAAACAGTTGTGCCTTGCATCCCAGTATTGTTTCCTCATCTCTTCAATGAACGCCAGCGCCTCTTCCTCATTTGATACAGGCCGTACCGTAGCTATAAAACGGGATTTCTTCTCCACAAGTTCCCCCTGTCCCCCGCTGTAAAGGATTTTACATTCTAACAGCATTTTCTCTTCCTCCCTTGTATCCTAATTATACATAATTTCTTAATATTTTCCTACATAAATATGAACTTTTCATTTTTTCCTTTATTTCAAACAGCAAGTTTGCTATAATGTTTGCGTATGAAGGAGGCAAATATTCATGAACTATGGAAGAAGAAACGCTTCAAAAAGACAGAAAGAAATAACCTCCAAAAACGCCATGCAGGGAAAGCGTATTGGAGTCAGGCTTTTTAAAGCCTTTTTACTATTGATAATTGTCGGCTGCGTCGCTGTAGCAGCAGGCGGCGTTATTTTTATGAAGAAGATTATTGACGATTCGCCGGATATTTCTCCGTCTGATGTACGGCCCAGCGGCTACACTACTTTCGTATATGCTGACGACGGCACCACCGAAATCGAACGTTTTATCGCATCCGGTTCTAATCGTGTATACAAGTCGATCAATGAGATTCCTGAAAGCCTGCAGAACGCTTTTGTTGCTATTGAGGACGAGCGTTTTTATGAGCACAAGGGGATCGACCCTAAAGGTATCCTAAGAGCCGCGCTGGTGGGCATTTCCCACGGCGGTCATTTTACGGAGGGTGCAAGTACCATCACCCAGCAGCTGATCAAGAACAACGTATTCCCGAATTTCGTATCGGAAGATACGTTCAGCGAGAAGGTCGAACGTAAGCTGCAGGAGCAGTTCCTTGCGTTAGACATTGAGAAGCAGATGACTAAGGATGAAATTCTGGAAAGCTATATGAATACCATTAACCTTGGGCAGAATACCCTTGGCGTACAATCTGCTGCGAAACGTTACTTTAATAAAGATGTTTCTGAACTGACGCTTTCCGAAAGCGCCGTTATCGCTGGAATCACCCAGAATCCATCGGCGTATAACCCGATTAATTATCCGGAAGAAAATGCAAAACGACGTTCCAAGGTTCTTGGCGACATGCTCACCCAAGGGTATATTGACCAAACTGCCTATGATGAGGCGATGGCTGACGACGTATACGCAAGAATCCAAAGCGTAAATAATGAAATCGGTCAGGATTCTCCTTATTCGTATTTTGTGGACGCGCTGTCTGAACAGGTCATTGACGATCTGATCACCCGGCTCGGATACTCAGAATCACAGGCTTACAACGCGCTGTACAGCGGCGGACTGAGCATATATACCACACAGAATCTGACTATGCAGCAGATTTGTGACGAGGAGATGAACAACCCGGAAAATTACCCATGGCTGACGGAGGTAGGTATCGGTTATGCCCTGACCGTCACCCGTGCCGACGGGACAATCGAGAACTACAGCTCCAGCCATCTGCGGCAGTATGCGCTGGATTCCCGCGGAGACAAACAGGGACTTCTCTATTCTACGGAAGATGAAGCAAGAGCTTTCGTGGAGGAATGGAAATCCACCATTGCCAGAGAAGGCGACACTTATGTGGAGAATCTGACGCTAACACAGCAGCCTCAGGCGGCGGTAACTCTCATGGATCAAACTAATGGCCAGATCAAAGCCATCGTCGGCGGCAGAGGAGATAAAACCGCAAGTCAGAGCTTGAACCGCGCTTACAAGGGTTCCCCAAGACAGCCTGGTTCCTGCTTTAAGATTCTCTCAACCTACGCGCCGGCGCTGGATGCATGCGGCAAGACACTGGCAACTATTATCCGCGACGAGCCTTGGCATTATTCCAATGGCGCATCCTTAAAGAATGCGTCCGGCGGCTACCTTGGAGACATCACCATGAGAAAAGCCATCGAGCAGTCTCAAAACGTCTGCGCAGTTAAGATGGTAAATGAGGTTACTCCGGCGCTGGCATACCAATATGTACAAAACTTCGGCCTGACTACACTAGAGGAAACCGATAAGGTAGAATCCATTGCTCTCGGCGGTCTGACACAGGGTGTATATAACTATCAGTTATGCGCCGCATTCGCCTCTATTGCAAATGGCGGCGTATACAACAGTCCTACGCTGTATACCAAAATCCTTGACCATGACGGCAACGTACTTCTGGAAGGAAATAAAGAAACTAAAACGGTTATCAAGGATTCTACAGCCGCCCTCCTTACCAGCGCAATGCAGGACGTTGTCACCAAAGGTACCGGACGGAATGCCCAGCTTAACAACATGCCTGTAGCCGGAAAGACCGGAACGACCGACCACGATCAGGATCTTTGGTTCTGTGCTTTTACACCATATTATACCTGTGCGGTCTGGGGCGGTTATGATGAGAATAAATCCCTTACTAGTATTGATACCCAATACCGTTTCCGCATTTGGCGGGGTATTATGAGCCGGGTCCATGCTAATCTGGAATACAGGGATTTCAATATGCCTTCCTCCGTAGAGCGCAAAACCGTCTGCTCACTCACCGGCGGCCTTGCCCGCGCGGGTTCCTGCCCGGCAGTGACAGAATACTTTGCCGCCGGAAGCGTACCGGATGAAGTGTGTTCGGGACATCAGGGTTATGACGACGGAAAAGACGACGAAAATCCTAGTGACAATACTGACAATGAAGGCAATACCGGCGGCGATGGCAATACCGGCGGTGACGGCAATACCGGCGGCGATGGCAATGTCGGCGGTGATAACAATACCGGCGGTGAACCCACTACACCGGAGCCGACTCCTGACCCGACTCCACCACCAGAGCCGACTCCTGAACCAACTCCTGAGCCGACTCCTGACCCGACTCCTGAACCAACTGCAATGCTGTTTGACCAGAAGTCTTTATACAGAATACGTTCCTAGGCTGGTTAATTAGAACGCAAAAGAAAGGCGTGATTCCATTCATTTAAGAAGGTTTCACGCCTTTGCTTATTTCCATTTCCCATCAAGCCGGTCTATCCGGCAGCATTTCAACTTGCTAAATACAATCCTCTCTCACAGCCTACGCAAGGATCAATCTTGCCGCGCCGCAGATTCCGGCGTCATTTCCCAGCTTAGCTAACACAAACTTCGTTTCCTTATTCGCAAAGAACGCTTTCTTACGGAATGGTTCCTCAATATAGGGAAGCAGAACCTCACCCGCCTTAGACACGCCTCCGCCGATTACAATCACTGCCGGATTTATGATTACCGCCAGATTGGCCATTGCCTCGCCAAGATAAACTCCAAATTCCTCTGCAATCTGCATTGCAACAGGGTCCCCTTCTTTTACAGCGTCAAAAACTGCCTTTGCACTTAGCCTTGTACCGCGCAGAATCGTCTCGTCTTCATTCGCCTCAAGTCTTTTTTTTGCAAGTCTGGCAATTCCCGTTGCCGACGCATACTGCTCCAGACATCCGTGAAGCCCGCAGCCGCACGCCTTCTCTTCGTCTCTCTTCACGCATATATGACCAATCTCTCCGCCGGCGCCGGTTTCTCCCACCAGCATCCTGCCGTCAATCACAATTCCCCCGCCTACGCCGGTTCCCAGCGTAACCATAATAACATTCTTCTCGCCCTTGCCGGCGCCAATCCACATCTCGCCCATAGCCGCTACATTTGCATCATTTCCCGCTTCTACCCGGATTCCTCCAAGAAGACACTGGAGCTCTGCCTTTACTGCTTTGTACCCCCACCCCAGATTTGCCGTGCTTTGTACAACGCCTTCCGCGTTAACTGGAGCCGGGATTCCGATTCCAACTCCTTCAAGTTCTTCTTCCGGAATTTTTTTCTCCTCTATCTTCTTCAATATAGCATCCGCTATATCTGGAAGAATCGCCTCGCCTTCATTCTCCGTACGTGTAGGAATTTCCCATTTATCCAGTATGTTTCCTTCTGTGGAAAATAATCCCATTTTAACTGTCGTCCCGCCAACGTCTACGCCAAAACAATACTTCATATCCTTCTCTCCCTTATCTCACTATTCCAATTTACATTTACGAATTTTTCGTAAGGTTTTCCTGTACTCTCTTGTATAATTCCTGCGCCGCATTATATCCCATCTTCTTCTGCCTGTAGTTAATCGCCGCTGTCTCGACAATAATTGCCAGATTACGCCCCGCTCTTATAGGAAGCTGATGGCATACAACCTTATTGCCAAGAAATTCTGTATACTCTTCCTCCAAACCCAGCCGTTCATATGCTTTCTCCCGGCTCCAGTCCTCCAGACGGATAACCAGATCAATATTCTGCGTCTCGCGGACACTAAGCACGCCAAACAGCATCTTTACATCCATGATGCCGATTCCCCTAAGTTCAATAAAATGTCTGGTAATATCCGGGGCCATACCCACCAGCGTCTCGTTGCTGACCTTATGAATCTCAACCACATCGTCGCTGACCAGACGGTGTCCTCTCTTAATCAGCTCCAGCGCCGATTCGCTCTTTCCGATGCCGCTCTCTCCTGTTATCAGTACGCCGACGCCGTATACGTCCACCAGAACCCCATGAATAGAAATGCATGGAGCAAACTGTACATTCAGCCAGCGGATCAGCTCCGCCGCAAAGGCAGAGGTTGTCTGCTCTGCCAGAAATACTGGAATCTGCGCCTCTGTCGCTTTCTCAAGAAGCATTGGCTCCGGCTGCAGGCTACGGCAGAAAATCAGGCAGGGAATTTTGCAGGAAAGCAGTTTGTCATAGATTTCCGCCTTTTTATCTTTATCCATAGTCTCCAGAAACGTATATTCCACATATCCAATAATCTGGACACGTTCACAATCAAAGTGCTCAAAATATCCGGTCAGCTGCAAGGCTGGACGATTCACATCCGGATCGGTCAGATATTTGTCCGTCAACGCAACATCCGGCGTCAAATTCTTCAAGTCCATCTTCTCCACAAGCTTAGACATCTCTAATTTTGTCATCAATAAGATTCCTCCTGTTTCTGTTTAATACTCTTATCATACCATATTTTTACTCTGATGGATGAAAAAAATTGTATACTGCTCTGGCCGCCGCTTCATTCATAGAGGGAAGCGCCTTTAGATCGCTTATCGCTGCCTGCCGTACCTCCTCTATACTGGAAAAGGAACGCATCAGCGCTTTTCTTCTTGCAGGACCGATTCCCGGAATATCATCCAGTATGGAACGTACCTGCCCCTGACTCCTAAGTTTCCTATGGTATTCAACAGCAAAACGGTGCGCCTCGTCCTGAATTCTAGTAATCAGCCTGAATCCTTCTGAATCCTTATCAATCGGAATCTCTGCATTGTTAAAATAAAGTCCCCTAGTCCTATGGCTGTCATCCTTTACCATACCGCAGACCGGAATATTCAAACCCAGCTTATCAAGCACTTCCAAAGCAATATTGACCTGCCCTTTTCCTCCGTCCATCAACAGAATATCCGGAAATCTGGTAAAACTGTCCCTCTCGTTTCCTTCCGCCATTTCCCGTCTTCCATGCTCAAATCTCCGGGTCAATACTTCCTCCATACTTGCATAGTCATCCGGCCCCTGAACGCTTTTTATCCGGAATTTCCGGTAATCATTCCGTTTCGGCCTGCCTCTTTCATACACTACCATAGAACCTACAGACGCGTATCCGCTGATATTTGATATATCATATGCCTCCATTCGCACAATACCTATAAGACCCAGAAGTTTTTCCAGCTCCTTCACCGCGCCGATGGTTCTTCCCTCTTCGCGTTTCAGCCTCTCCTTATCTCTAGAAAGAATCAGTTCTGCATTTTTCATTGCAAGCTCCACCAGCTTTTCCTTCGTTCCCTTTTTCGGTACCCGGAAATGAACTCTCCGGCCCCGCTTCTGCGTCAGCCATTCCTCCAGAAGAGCAGCATCCGCAATCTCTTCAGGAAGCATAATCTCCGTGGGAATATAAGGAGTTCCTGAATAAAACTGCTTGATAAAACTGGAAAGTATCTCCGCTCCCGCTTCATCCCCAGTAAGCCTCAGATAAAAATGATCGCGTCCGATCAGTCTTCCGCCTCGAACAAAAAATATCTGGACCACAGCGTCTTCATTCTCCATCGCCATCGCCAGAATATCCCGCTCCTCGCCCGCCGTATCAGTTATTTTCTGCTTCTGGGCAATCTTCTTCACGCTTTCAAGCAAATCCCTGTATTCTGACGCTTTCTCAAATTCCAGCGCCTCCGACGCCTCAAACATACGCTGCTCTAATTCTTTCGTAATCAGCTCATAATTCCCATTTAAAAAATGCACTGCCCGCGAGATTGACTCTTCATATTCCTCCTGCGTGACATATCCCTGGCAAGGAGCGTTACACTGATGAATATGATAATTCAGACAAGGCCTTTCTATTCCGATATCCCTAGGCAGCTTCCGGCTGCAGCTCCGTATCTTATAAAGCTTACGAATCAGCTCTATGGTATCCTTCACAGCGCCCACGCTTGTATAAGGGCCAAAATATTTCGCTCGATCCTTATGCATCTGCCGCGCAAGCATCACTCTGGGAAACGGCTCGTTCACCGTTACCTTAATAAACGGATAGCTCTTATCATCCATCAGCATGGTATTATACTTTGGGCGGTGCTCTTTAATTAGATTACACTCCAGCACCAGCGCCTCCAGTTCTGAATCGGTGATGATATACTCGAATCTCGCAATATGGGTAACCATTTGTTCAATCTTCGGCCCTTTGTTTCTGCTGCTTTGGAAATACTGCCTAACCCGGTTCTTAAGACTGATAGCCTTCCCCACGTAAATAATCTCGTCTTTCTCATCATGCATCAGATAAACGCCGGGTTTTGCCGGCAGTTTCTTTAGTTCCTCCTGTATATCAAACATAAATTTCCCTCTCTTCTGAAATTCATTATACCAAACTCTCCCATAACTGAAAAGAGAGAAAGCCGGAAAGCTCTCTCTCTGCCGCTATACATATACCGTTTCACCCTGTTTCTCTTCCAGTTCTTCTGGCAGCGGACTCATAGAAATCCGCTCCTCCGTTTTCTTCGGAGCATCCGGGTCAATTCCCTCCACTTCATGGAATATCTTCATAAACTCTTTGCCGGTAATTGTTTCTTTTTCAATCAGGAATGCCGCAATCTTATCCAAAGACTGGCGATGTTCGCTTAAGAGACGCTTTGCCTCCTCATATGCCCTCTTCAGCATATCCATAACCTCTTGATCGATTTCTGCCGCCGTTGCCTCGCCGCAATTCTTTACAGCCCTTCCGTCCAGATATTTATTTTGAATGGATTCCAAACCAATCAGGCCAAATTTCTCACTCATACCATATTGAGTAATCATAGCTCTTGCAGTCTTAGTCGCCTTCTCAATATCATTGGAAGCCCCTGTGGTAACCGTGTCAAATACAATCTCCTCCGCCGCACGGCCCGCCAGCATACTTACCAGCATTGCCTCCAGTTCCTTTTTGGTATTCAGGAACTTTTCTTCCTCCGGCGTCTGCATTACATATCCAAGAGCTCCCATGGTCCTCGGAACAATCGTAATCTTCTGAACTGGTTCCGCATCCTTTTGCAAAGCGCTTACCAGCGCATGTCCAACCTCATGATAAGAAACTATTCTGCGCTCCTCCTGACTCATAATGCGGTCCTTCTTCTCCTTGCCTACAAGCACCACTTCTACCGCCTCAAACAAATCGCTCTGGCACACTGCGTTTCTTCCATGCTTTACAGCGGTAATTGCCGCCTCATTGATCATATTAGCAAGATCGGAGCCTACCGCGCCGGAGGTTGCCAGCGCAATTGCCTCCAAATCCACGGTCTCATCCATCCGTACGCTCTTAGAATGTACTTTCAGCACATCCACACGGCCTTTCAAGTCAGGACGTTCCACAATGATCCGCCGGTCAAAACGCCCGGGCCTAAGAAGCGCCGGGTCAAGAATCTCCGGACGGTTCGTGGCCGCCAGCACCAGAAGACCCTTGTTCGTGTCAAATCCATCCATCTCCGCCAGAAGCTGATTCAGCGTCTGCTCCCGTTCATCGTTGCCTCCAAGCTGGTTATCCCTGCTCTTTCCAATTGCATCAATCTCATCAATAAAAATAATGCACGGCGCGATCTTCTGCGCTTCCTTAAACAAATCCCGTACTCTGGAAGCTCCCACGCCCACATACATCTCTACAAAAGCAGAACCGGACAATGAGAAAAACGGTACCTTAGCTTCTCCCGCAACCGCCTTGGCAAGAAGCGTCTTACCGGTTCCCGGAGGTCCCACAAGAAGCGCTCCCTTCGGAAGCTTTGCACCCACTCCGGTATACTTGCCCGGATTATGCAGGAAATCCACAACCTCCTGAAGAGACTCCTTCGCCTCGTCCTGTCCCGCCACATCCTTAAAGGTAACTCCCGTTTCCTTCTCCACATACATCTTAGCATTGCTTTTGCCGATACCCATAGGCCCGCCGCCCTTTGTCATATGCTTAAAGGACCAGTAAAACATTCCGATAATCAGTACGATCGGCAGAAAAGTAAGTACAATGTTCATTACAACTACAGATGTGGTATCCGGAATCTCCTGCTCATACTTAATCCCTGATTTGTACAGACGCTCGGAAAGATTATCATCTCTCATCACACCGGTAAAATACTCCTTACCAGTTCTCTCTCCCTTTTCCTTCTTTGCTGTAATCGTAATACGGTCGCTGGAAATAATAACCTCTTCTACCTTGTGCTGTTCTATCATTTTCAAAAACTTGTCATAGGTTATTTCCTCCGCTGTTCCGTTCCTCTGAAACTGATACAGCGTCAGCACAAGAAATGTGGTTATCACTGCCGTAAGAATAACAAAAGAAATACCCTGCTTATTATTCTTGTTCTTATTATCATTCTGGTTATTTCTATTTTGATTGTTTCTATTGCTTTGGTTATCCATAATAGTCCTCCTGTGTCTATCAGTTCTTATTATAGTTATCCCCTGATTTAAAATCAACAAAAACATTATGAAAAGATTGTAAACTAGCTATATCCTGTAGTATACTGAATATAATGTTTTTTATTAGGAGTGAGGGATACACAAATGAAAATCGGATTTGATAACGATAAATATCTTACAATGCAGTCTACCCATATCAGGGAACGAATCAGCCAGTTTGACAATAAGCTGTATCTGGAATTCGGCGGAAAATTATTCGATGATTATCACGCTTCCAGAGTGCTTCCGGGCTTTCAGCCAGACAGTAAACTCCGGATGCTGAAAGAGCTTGCCGATCAGGCTGAGATCATTATTGCCATCAGCGCCAGAGACATCGAAAAAAACAAAATCCGGGGCGATTTAGGAATTACATATGATACAGATCTTCTGCGTCTGCGGGATGCTTATATGAATTCCGGGCTGTATGTAGGAAGCGTTGTCATTACCCAATATGCGGGACAGTCCGCCGCCGATTTATTCAAGACAAGACTGGAACGCCTCGGCATCAAAGTATATATTCATTACCTGATTCCCGGATATCCGGCAAATATTCCTCTGATCGTCAGTGACGAGGGTTACGGAAGAAATGATTACATTGAGACCTCCAGACCGCTGGTAGTAGTTACCGCCCCCGGTCCCGGAAGCGGTAAAATGGCCGCCTGCCTTTCCCAGCTCTATCACGAACACAAAAGAGGACTCCGGGCAGGATATGCCAAATTTGAAACATTCCCCATCTGGAATATTCCATTAAAGCATCCAGTAAATCTGGCCTATGAAGCTGCAACCGCGGATCTGAACGATGTAAATATGATCGACCCTTTCCATCTGGAAGCATATGGGGAAACCACGGTAAACTATAACAGGGACGTAGAGATTTTCCCGGTGCTTTCCGCAACTTTCGAACGAATTTACGGAGACAGCCCTTACAAATCACCCACTGATATGGGGGTAAATATGGCGGGCTGCTGTATTTGCGACGACGAGGCATGCAAAGAAGCTTCCAAACAGGAAATTCTCCGCAGATATTATGAATCCCTGCGCCGTCTTTTAATCGGCGCATGCAGTGATAATGAGGTATCTAAGATTGAGATATTAATGAATCAGGCAGGCGTTACCGTACATGACCGGCCTGTTGTAGACGCGGCTCTTGCTAAGGCTGAGGCAACCGGCGCCCCGGCTGCCGCCCTAGAGCTTCCAAACGGACAGCTTGTAACCGGTAAGACCTCCCATCTCCTTGGCGCTTCCGCGGCGCTCCTTCTGAATGCATTAAAAGCTCTGGCTGGAATTGACCATGAAAGGAAAGTCATTTCACCGGAAGCCATAGAACCTATCCAAAAACTTAAGGTAAAGTATTTGGGAAGTAAAAATCCCAGACTCCATACCGATGAGGTGCTGATTGCACTCTCGGTCAGCGCCGCCACAGATAAGTGTGCACAGCTCGCCCTTGACCAGCTTCCCAAGCTGAAAGGCTGTCAGGCACATACCTCCGTTATGATCAGCTCCGTAGATATTATGCAGTTCAAAAAACTGTCTATTCAGGCAACCTATGAAGCCAAATACGAGAAAAAGCCGGCTTTTGCAGAAGAAACCGGCGAATAAATTATAAAATGTCAGAGTTCTCACATAAAAGTCTCTGAAATGCAAAAATAAAACTCTATGATATAAGCATATGAAAAAACGGAAGCTTATATCATGGAGTTTTTAAAAATTCACTCAGCACATAATTGCTTATATCAATGCCATATTCCGTCAAAAACAGCCTCCCATCTTTTTCTGACAGCAGTTTCTGCCCTTTTAATTTTATGATTGTCTCTTTATAAATGGTTTCCATCTCTTCCCCAAAGCTTTTCAGAAAATCAGCCCGTGAAACGCCTTCCATTTTCCGCAGCCCAAGAAACATAAATTCCTCCATCTCTTCCTGTCTGGTCAATGTCTCCGGCTCTTCTCCTTCCCTCCATCTCTGATGGTTCATAAAAGAAGAGGCGCCCGTACCGATGCCCAGATACTCGGTCCGGTTCCAATACCCCAAATTATGCCGGCATTCAAAACCCTGTTTTGCATAATTAGATATCTCATATCTGTGATAACCGTATGTCTCCAGTATTTCCTTTGTACGAACATACATTCCCCGCTCCGTATCCTCATCCGGTAATTCCTCTACATGCCTTCCTCCCGCATATTTCTCGTAAAACGGCGTCCCTTCCTCAATGATTAAGCTGTAGGCGGAGATATGCTCTGGCTTAAGCCCCGCCGCAAAATGAAGACTCTTTTCATAGCTTTCTAGAGTCTGGCCGGGAATCCCCGACATTAAATCAATATTGATATTCTGGAAGCCTGCCTTACGCGCTGTCTGATAGGCAGACAAAAAGTCTTCGCAGGTATGAATCCGTCCCAGTTTCTTTAATTCTTCATTATTCTCCGACTGCAGGCCGATGCTCAAACGGTTGATTCCAAGCTCCCGATATGTATGAAGCTTCTCTTTTGTAACCGTTCCCGGATTCATCTCAATCGTAATCTCCGCGTCTTTATCCACACAAAAAACGTCGTAAACTGATTTAAAGAGTCTTTCTATCTGACTGGATTCCAAGATAGAAGGCGTCCCGCCGCCAACAAATATACTTACAACGCGATAAGCCTTCACAGACTCCGCATAAGAACGGATTCGTCCGCAAAGGCTCTCTATATACATCTGCCGCTCCCGCTCGCCGGCGGGAGCAGACAAGAAATCGCAGTAAAAGCATTTTTTCACACAAAATGGTATATGAATATATAATTCTAATTCTTTCATCACCTTTTGAGCTTTGCACGCCCCTTTCACCTTATTTATCATCCAGCTTTAATACGCTCATAAATGCCTGCTGCGGGATTTCCACATTTCCCACCTGACGCATTCGCTTCTTTCCTTCCTTCTGCTTTTCCAGAAGCTTTCTCTTACGGGAAATGTCGCCGCCATAGCACTTAGCAAGCACATCCTTGCGCATAGCCTTGACCGTCTCTCTTGCTATAATCTTGCTTCCCACTGCCGCCTGAATCGGAATTTCAAACAGATGCCTTGGAATCTCGTCTTTCAATTTCTCGCACATCTTTCTGCCCCGCTCATATGCATTGCCCGCAAACACAATGAAAGAAAGCGCGTCCACCTCTTCTTTATTAATAAGGATATCAAGCTTTACGAGTTCTGACTGCTGATAGCCAAGAATCTCATAATCAAAGGACGCATATCCGCGGGAACGGGATTTCAGCGCATCAAAGAAATCATAAATGATCTCGTTCAGCGGAAGATGATACCTGAGCACAGCCCTTGTCTCTTCAATATATTCCATTCCTTGATAAACGCCCCGCCGCTCCTGACACAGATCCATAATCGCCCCGATAAATTCTGACGTAACCATTATCTCTGCCTTTACCATCGGCTCTTCCATATAATCAATCTCCGACGGATCCGGCAGGTTTGACGGATTAGTCAGTTCAATTACCTCCCCGTTTGTCTTATGCACCTTATAAATAACGCTGGGCGCAGTGGTAACCAGATCCAGATTATACTCCCGCTCCAGACGCTCCTGAATAATCTCTAAATGAAGCAGTCCCAAAAATCCGCACCGAAAACCAAATCCCAATGCAATCGAAGTCTCCGGCTCAAACTGCAGGGAAGCATCGTTAAGCTGGAGTTTCTCCAGCGCGTCGCGCAGATCCGGATATTTTGCCCCGTCTGCCGGATACATGCCGCAGTATACCATCGGGTTTACCTTCTTGTATCCCGGAAGCGGCTCTGCACAAGGGGCCGCCGCATTAGTAATTGTATCGCCCACCCGGGTATCCTTTACATTCTTTAAACTAGCTGTGATATAACCAACCATACCGGCGCTAAGCTCCTCGCAGGACACAAACTGCCCGGCCCCAAAATATCCCACTTCTACCACTTCCGCCTCCGCACCCGTGGCCATCATGCGGATTGGAGTTCCTTTCTTCACGGTTCCCTCCATCATACGGCAGAACACAATAACACCTTTATAAGAATCATATACAGAATCAAAAATCAGCGCTTGAAGCGGCGCCTTCGCATCCCCTGACGGCGCCGGTATTTTTTCGATAATCTGTTCTAATACCTCTTCCACATTCAATCCGGTCTTGGCAGAAATCAACGGCGCGTCGGCCGCTTCAATCCCGATTACATCCTCAATCTCTTCAATAACCCGTTCCGGTTCCGCGCTGGGAAGATCTACCTTGTTGATTACCGGCATCACATCCAGATCATGGTCCAGCGCCAGATATACATTAGCCAGCGTCTGAGCCTCCACGCCCTGAGCCGCATCCACAACCAAAATCGCCCCGTCACAGGCTGCCAGACTTCGAGAAACTTCATAATTAAAATCCACATGTCCCGGTGTGTCAATCAGGTTAAATATATATTCCTCCCCGTTCTTCGCCTTATATACAATACGGACCGCCTGTGATTTAATCGTAATTCCCCTCTCCCGTTCCAGCTCCATATTATCGAGCACCTGCGACTGCATCTCCCGGCTGGTAAGAAGTCCCGTCATTTCAATAATACGGTCGGCCAGCGTAGATTTTCCATGATCAATATGCGCAATAATACAAAAATTACGAATCCTGCTCTGTTCTATTCCTGCCATTCTCTCTTTTCTTCCTTCCATTCTTTCTTGTTCACCTGTGCAGATAAATATTTATCTGTTATTTCTGCCCAATGTTGATAAAATAAACAATTCCACACTCATTACATCATTCAGCCGTCCTGTCTTCACGTCGGTCTCAAGCTCTGCGCCTTCCTCCATGATGGCGATAAGATCTGCCTTTTTAAAATTTCTGCACTGTTCCATATATTTGCCCGCCGCAAACGGATGCAGTCCCGCCTTCTCGGCAATCTGCTTTCTTCCCATTCCCTTCCTAACAAGCTCCTGAACCTGAAGAAGAAGCTGAAACTGTCTGGTCAGCAGATACATAATTCTCATAGGCGGCTCCTTTAATGCCAAAAGATCATAATAATAATCCAAGGCTTTCTTTTTCTGCTGCTTCGCTACCGCCTCCACCATATCAAATATATGATTTGTAATCTGAGTAGTACATACGGCGTCCACATCCTGAAGCGTTATCTCTTCCTTTTCCAGCGTATAGCAGAACAGTTTCTCCATTTCCTTTTCCAAATTTGCCATATCTGTGCCTGCCTTCGATAAAATATAGCGGACCGTCTCTTCTCTGATCTGCTTTCCTTCCTGCTTGACCATTCCCAAAAGCCAGCGAATCAGCGTCCTCTCATCCTGATGGGAAAGCTCCACAATGCGCCCTTTTTCCTTCACAGCCTTATAAAGCTTCCCCCGCTTGTCCACTTCCTTTTCAATAAAAAGAAAACATGCTTCAGAAGACATCGTTTTCATATAATCCGCAAGTTCAGACGCCGCTGCCTTAAACAAGCCGGAATCTTCAATTACAATCAGCCTTCTGTCCGCAAAAAACGGCATCGTCTCCGCCAGATCAATGATCTCCGGAACCGGAATCCCTTTTCCTTCATAATAGGCATAATTTACCGTATCGCCTTCCGGCAGCATTGCCTTGGTAAGCTTTTCTTTATATTGCTTCTTCAGATAGTCCTCTTCGCCATACAAAAGATAAATATTCTTAAATTGTCCCGTCTTAATATCCTCATTCAAACTTTTCATAAATCCTATTATACTGGATAATTTTCAAATTTGCCACATCTTTTCTATCTATAGCGCGGCAAGGTCTTTCCTATAATCCTATAAGATGAAAAAAGCCCTGAAACATACCTGCTCCAGAGCTTTCATTCCCCTTTATTTTAATTATTTTTTGCGAGCATAACCCTGCACCGTTTTTTATAGCAGGCAATCCCGTATTTGAGGATATTCTCTACCCCGTCGTCTTCAAGGTCATCTTCATATCTGGTATACTCGATCTGTTTTAACGCTTCTTTGCAAGCAGCATCCAAATCTCCGTCATGCGCGTATTTCACCTCTATGATAATCCCCATATCTCCGGTATCAGGTTCCGCAAGAATATCCGCATAGCCTTCGCCCATTTCCCGGTTAGAAGAGATCCCCCATTGGGTCTTCACACCCAGGATTCCTAATAGGATACCATGATAAAAATTTTCTTTCATTTCCGTCCTTATGGCTGTATCCCGGATACTGATGGTTCTTCTTAAATATTTCGTGAAAATTTTCTCTACATTTTCTGTATCCTCATTTTGCAGGGCATCACAGAAACGATTCAGCGTATCTCCGTCTTCCCTGACATTCTCCTTAAAAAATTCCATGATCTGTGTCACAAAGATATCCCGGATCTCCAGATTGGGGATTGCCAGTTTCATCTGCCTTCCCTCCGCTTTTCCCCTCCGGGTCAGATAACCGGTGGTAAAAAGCAGGCTCCAGATATTTTCTATCGTCTGGTAAACTTCCGGATATGTGAGTTCCTGATGAATCTCTTTCGTAATAACCTCGCCCGCTACCAAGCGCTCAATCCCCCGTTTGGTCGCAGCATTTGCCGACTCTTCTATAAACCTCTTCACCGCGTCATTGCTGCTGGTATTGATCCAGTAGTTTTCCGGCTGCACATGAGGCTCGCTCCTGATCCTGTCACAATGGTTCAGCACATCCCACGGACAGTACACTTCCGCATTTCCAAATTGATATCCGTCATACCACCTTTTTACTTCCTTATAATGATCGGCCACATCATAATACTCCAGAAGTTCTCTCACTTCTTTGTCTGTAAAACCAAAGTATTCATCAAAACGCTCATCTGCAACCGTCAGTACCTTCAGATTATTTAGCCCGGTAAAGATACTCTCCTTTGAAATTCGAAGGCATCCTGTCAACACCGCTAATTTCAGACTGTTGTTCGTCTTCAGCGCCTCCCCTAGCAGACTACGGATCAGGGAGACCATCTGGTCATAATATCCATTCGCATGAGCTTTTGCCAATGGAACATCATATTCGTCAATCAGCAGGATAACCTTTGTGCCATGATGCTTCTCCAACAATTCCGACAACACTCTCAGACTATCACCAAATATTGCTTCCGTCATATGATCATCCAGAAGTTTCCGATAATTCATTTTATCCTGTTCATTCAATGCATCGCTGTCTAAAAGGTAGTATACTTTCGAAGCCGCCCTTCTCACAAGCAGAACCGCCCTTTCAAATGCAGTCTCAAAGTTAAGCGCATCAATCCCTTTTAAAGGAATAGAAATAACCGGATACATTCCCATATATTCCTCACAGAGCGCCGTTTCTTTTGAAATTTCCAGTCCGTCAAAAATACCCTTATCTCCATTCAGCGAGAAAAAGTGTTCCAGCATGCTCATATTAAGCGTTTTCCCAAATCTTCTGGGACGGGTGAACAGATTCACCTCTCCCCAGTTGTTAAGAAGCTCCCTGATGAGTCCTGTTTTATCAATATAGTAAAAATCCTCTAAACGTAATTTCTCAAAATTTTCAATTCCTATCGGAAGTTTCTTCTTTCGCACCTCCATCTCTTTCCACGCTCCTTCCTTCCATCATTCTTAAGCCATTTCCTGCCTTAGATGATTAACTACATTATAACAATTAAGTAACGGCATTTCCATAGGAACCTTCCAGTTCTTATCCGCTTCTATTTTTCAACTGTTACTGTTCTCTCCCAACTATCATTGTTTCCCCGTCTTCAACTTCCACTATAAGCGCTCCATTTTCCTGTGTTGAATAGATTTTACTCTCTGCATCTGTAAGCCTTTTTATCGTTTCCTGATGGGGATGCCCATACCGATTCTTCTGGCCTGCCGAGATAAACGCATACACAGGTTTAACCTGTCGTAGAAACTCCTCAGATGACGAGTTCTTCGAGCCATGATGCGCTACTTTTAAGATCTCCCATGTACAATCCCGGTATCGTTCTTCCAACTGTTTTGTAAGCTGTTCTTCCCCTTCTCCCTCCACATCTCCGGTCAGCATCATATCAAACTTTCCGAATTTAACTGCCAATACCATAGACGCTGCGTTCCCCGGTTCGTATCCTTTTTCTGTATCCCGTCCCTCAGATTCCCTATTCTCTGCCTCCGTTTCTGGATTCCCCGGCTGTATGCATGTAACCGCCATATCCCCTTCCTTGATACTCTGCCCTGGTTCTATCACAACTACGCGAATCCTGTATTCCTTCGCTTTTTCTGCCAGCCCCTTCAATGCCTCATCCCATACCTCCTGTACCGGCAGTACCAACGTTCTAATCCTTACACCAACATCCTGTCTCTCAATCAGCTCCTCCACACCATTTATATGATCGCTGTCGCCATGGGATATCAGCACATAGTCAAGTACTCCGACACCCTGAGATTTTAGAAACGGTTCTATCCTGTATTGCCCTGCTTTTTTCACATCACTGCTGCCTCCGTCCACCAGATAGGTACCGCCCTCCGGGCCTCTCATAAAAATGCCGTCTCCCTGTCCTACATCTAGAACCACTGCCGCGAGCTTCCCCTGTTCTCCCCATCGGTATGTCAGGATAATAATACCTGCCATCCCAAGCATAAGCGCAAATCTTCCAAGCCTTGTTATACGTTTCTGTATACCTGCATCTGACTTACCGACCACATGTTTTTGCATACTTATATCTGACTTACCAGCCACATGCTTTTGCATACTTATATCTGACTTATCGTCCACATGCTTTTGTATACTTATGTCTGACTCGCTGACCGCATATTTTTGCATGCTCACTCCTGATCCCCAGCCTGCCTGCTTCGGAGAAGAACTTCCTCTTCTGCAAGATTTATACTTTTTACTCTCTGCATTCTCAACATCATCCACACGCTCCGTCAGTCTTATCTTTTCTCTCAAAAGCAACAGAACGATTATCATTATCCCATAATATACCGCAATCTGCCACATCTTAGGCTTTCCCGCCACAAACCGCGCTCCCGGAAGAGTAAGCGCCAGATTACAGCTTATCTTATATAACCGCAGAATTCTACCGCATATCCAAAAGCATATGCCAGATAATGGAAGGAAACCGACAGATAGCAGACTTCCTGCCATCCCCATGAATAAAAGCACAGACATCAGCGGAATCACAAATAGGTTTAAAACCAAAGAGTAAATTGGAAATTCAAAGAAATAATAGAGCAAAATCGGGAGAATTATCAGATTAACACCGATACTCGCCGTAAGTCCCTGGAGCATCCCCTGCCATAGATATTCCTGGATTGTTTTTAGATATACAGCCAATGTGATTCTGTCTGCATTCTGTTTCTGAAAATTTTGTATATTCGTTTTCCTGCTCCTTTGCTGCATGGTCGCAGGATGGGTTATGGATATATCCTGCACTACCGGCGCCACAACAAGGATTGCCAGCACCGCCCCAAAGGACAGCCAGAATCCTCCGTCATACAAACTGAGCGGCCGCCATAATAGCACCACAACCGCCGCTACTGAAAACGCCGTCGGCGCGTCGTAATGCCGTCCCGCCATATCCGCGCCGACACGAAAGAGAAACATAATTAACGCCCACACTGCAGACACAGTAAACCCAATCATAAGAATATATAACATCAAAAACAAGATCCCAAACGCCCCTCCAACCGGATAAGACCCCGTCATCCTCCGCAAAAGCTTATACATTCCAATCCCCACAAAAGACAGATGCAATCCCGAGATCGATATAATATGTACCTACATCTCAAAAGTATTGAAAAAACAAACTTTCTACACAATACACAGTGTTCATAGTGTACCTTTTCGACATAATCTATAATCAATTTTTACTTTTAAAGTTTTCGTATCATTAAGTCGTAACTTATTTTTATTATTCTTTCTTTTATAAATAAAAAGCAATCTCTTACTCCTTTTCTGTAAAAAACAAAAATTTCTATATACAATCGCTACCATACACCATAAAAAACAATATTATTATAAAAGAAAAAGGCGCCCCCGGTGATAGATAAACGTCCTGATTCTTTAATTAAATCTCTTTATAAATTTTTTCTTAATAAAATGAAAATGACAAATAAGCAGTATTTGTACTAGTACTGTATCCGGTTAGTTTTCAAAGTATAACCAAATACAGCCTTGCCAGTTTGATTCTTGCATCTGGAGCTTTAAACTGCCAGTTGATTTTTACATGTTCCTTATCCCTGTTTACAGTCCATGCATGAACTTGCTGTTTAAAGCTTTCTAGATCTGGAAGTGGTTTGCCCAGTGTCTGGCGGCTTATGACGCCAATCTCGATCTCAGCCATATCTAGCCAGCTACCGTGTTTGGGAGTATAATGCCATTCAAAACGTTCTGCCAGCCTGCGTGCTTCTTCCGGCGGAAAAGCTTTATACAAATATGCCGGTGAATGCGTGTTCAAATTATCTGTAACAAGAGCAATCTTTTCTGTTCTTGGGTACAGTATGTCAGAAGTATACCTGAGAATCTCTGCAAAATCCAGCTCCGTCCGGGTTTCCGTACAATCGTTTCCCGTCTGCCTGCCAAAGGTTCGGAGATCATAAAAACATCCGCAACACCATTACGGATATATACGGAATCCACCTTCTCATGCTGCCCGGGTTCACAGGGAATACGGATCTCCTTTATCAGCCGCTTATTGTTTCATCTATGCAGACGACCGGATTCAGGGGATCATACGGACGCTGGTAAACTTCCAGAATATCCTCCATTTTTGCTACAAATTCAGCGTCTGCCTGCGGAATGCACCATTCCTTTACAAGCCACGGTTTGATCTCGTTTTTTTCATCACCTCGCAGACTGTAGTGTCGGTAATATAATCGACCACTTCCAGACGGATCAGTTCGTCAGCGATGGCCTGCATGGTCCAATGCGAAGCGCCCTCCAGAGGAGCAGAACAGGCAATGGCACAGATCCGGGTTTCCACATCCCCGGTTACTTTGCGACGACGATTCTTCTGCTTTTTTCTGTTGAAGGCAGCTTCCATACCGTCCATGACAAACCGTTTGCAATGCCCGCAATCGTACTGTGGGAAGCGCCATATGCATCTTTGATACGGTCATATGTCCATGATTTGTTTTCGGGTCTCTGATCCAGTTTCAAAAGTATCTGTGCATGCCGGATGCGGTAACCTTTCCCACCTTTTTGTACCAGTGCCTTGAGCTCCCGTATTTCGTCATCTGTCAGGGTAACAACGTAACGCGGCATATCTGCGTCCTCCAATACCGTTTTTATTGGAGTATAACAAAAATCCTTATAAACGTAAACTATTATTTCTAACCGGATGTAGTGCTAGATTGTTTTAAAGCAGTTTGCGTAATCATTCTAAATGTTACTAAAAAAGACTCCCATAAATCATCTAAAATATAATCTATATCTCTATATAAGCCGGGGTTTCCTTCTGGGGGAAAAATTCTATTAACTGCTTTTTCTATCTCTTCCCGAAGGATGTGTATTAGAAATTATAGTTTTACCAAATTTCAATGCACTGATTTTTTGTTGCAATTCAAACATACTCATGCAAAGATAAATCCCCATAAACCGTATCCATTTACTAGAGTTAGTATGCTCTAAAGCTGTAAGAGTAATATAAGCGCCTATAACATCAGCTTCAAATTTATCTGCCCATTTATCTGCCCACCTATGATAAATCATCTCAACATCAGCATTCGATAGCGCTTTAACAATATCATTTGATGAGATATAACGTTTATTTAGTGCCTGCTGATTAGTTATACCCCTCGAACCTGAAACATTTTCAATCACTAGAATTGGAATATTTTTGCCGGACAAAGCAGTTCCCTCTTTCATAAATATATTTAAGTTCAGGGAAACTTAATAAGTTATCTTTTCTGTAGGAATTGTCCCGTATACGATTCTTCACATGTTAAGATTTTATCTGTAGGACCCTCGTATATGATTTTTCCACCTTCTTTACCGCCTTCAGGTCCCATGTCGATAATCCAGTCAGCCTGCGCAATAACATCCAAATTGTGTTCTACAACGATTACGGTATTGCCATTGTCTACTAGCCTATTCATAACGCCGATAAGTCTTTCCGTGTCTTTAAAATGTAATCCGTGGGTAGGTTCATCAAAAATATAGACCTGACCGCGATTTTTCAATCTGTCCGCAAGCTTCAAACGCTGTAATTCGCCGCCTGATAAGGTTGATAACGGCTGTCCTAAGGTGAGATATGCGAGTCCTACTACCTCTAATATCTCCAATTTGTTGTAAATTTTAGGCTGCCTTCTGAAGTAATCCATCGCTTCTGCAACTGTCATATCCAGTACATCAGAGATGTTCTTTTCACGTACCTTCAGATTGAGAATTTCCTGACGATAGCGTTTACCGCCGCAGATTTCACAGGGAGTTTTGATATCTCCGATAAAATGCATATCTGTCACTGTATAACCTGCGCCATTGCAGACGGGGCAACTGCCTTTACTGTTAAATGAGAAATCTGACGCATCATAGCCTGTCGCATCACTAAAGTATTGTCTAATCTCATCAAACGCTTTGGTGTAAGTAACGGCATTTCCTCTGTTAGTAGTTCCGATTTCATCCTGGTCAACCACGATTGCCTTGGGAACTGCTTTCACAAGCACTTCCAGTACCGTACTCTTTCCAGCGCCTGACACACCGGTGATACAGGTGAAAATCCCCTTCGGAATGCTAAGATCAAGATGATGAACATTATGGGAGTTAATATCCTTTAATGTAATACTTCCTTTGGCCTTTCTAGGTATCATCTTGACAGGTGTTCCTCCTTTTTTCAGATATCCTGCGGTCAATGAAACAGCACATATTTCCAGTTCATCTCTGGATCCATTAAAGAGGATTTCTCCCCCGTTCTTCCCCGCTCCAGGCCCCATATCGATTACCACATCGGATGAATTGATCATCTCGCGATTGTGCTCAATTACCAGAACGGTATTTCCCTTATCTACCAGATTACGGATAATATTGCGAATCTTATAGATATCGCGGGCATGAAGTCCTGATGTGGGTTCATCCAAAATGTAAATCATGTCCCTTAATGAGCAGCCAAGCGCCTTTGCAAGCTTCACCTTCTGTGCTTCACCGCCTGATAAGGTAAATGCGGAACGATTTAAGGAAATATATCCAATGCCTACATTGATTAGGTTCTTTAAAGCCTTCATAATTACTGGGCAAAGAACGTCTTCTACAGAGCCATGAAGCGTGGATAACATCTCATAAAGCTCTTTTACTTCCATGTTGACACAATCTGTGATGGTATACTTTCCGCCAATTTTTACAGAAAGAACTCTCTTATTCAGTCTTGCACCGCCACATTCTGGGCATACTCCCTTTGTGAAGAACTGGGAATCATATTCTGCTGCAGATAAACCTCTGCTGTCAGACTTACGTTTTTTCATACGGCTTACGATGCCTTCATAGGAAAAGCTTTGTACATGTCCGGGTTCATTGTTCTGATAGACAAAGGGCTCACTGTTTAATAACATGTCCATCTCTTCATTGGTAAAATTCGCAACCTTTTTGTCCATATCAAAATAGCCAATTGCGCGGATAATGTTCCAGTACCTAGAATTTACCTTCCAGGTCTTGTGTTTGATTGCACCTTCATTTAATGACAGGGAACGATCAAGCAGTTTGTCGATTTCAGGAGTTAAGGCCTCCCCCAGACCATGGCAGACAGGACAGGCGCCCTGCGCATTGTTAAATGAAAAATCTGCTGAGGACAGCACCTGGTCTCCCGCACGGGAAAATAATAATCGCAGATATGTATAAATATCCGTGTAAGTGCCGACGGTTGATCTTGGTGTATTCGGAAAGCTTGACTGATCAATTACGATACAAGGGGATAAACCGTCCATCTCCTGTACGTCAACGTCCCCGACCTTGGGGAAACTTCTTCTTGCGTATGCGCTTAAGGATTCAAGAAATTCCTTCTCTGCACGTGCATAGATCAGGTCAAATACCAGGGTTGATTTACCTGAGCCTGACACGCCAGTAAATGTGACCCATTTGTGCTTCGGAATATCGATTGAAATGTTCTTCAGATTATTCTGACAGGCACCAACAATATGGATGACATCTTTGTTCATCTTAATTACCTCCTACTCATCTTTTAATTAATGTGCAGCCCTGTGTTCCACCAAATCCAGGGTTTATTAACATAACTACATCTCTCGGTTTGATGACACCCTGTTCACACCAGTAGGTGTAATGGTAAAAGCTGTCATGGGAATTCATATGCCCAGTATTGCGGATATTCTGGTCTAAGAATTTTTCTCGGGAACAGCGTAATAATTTAGCCATTCCATCCCAGAAGGTGCTGTTTGAGGTGTGGGTTACAAAATAATCCACTTCATCAAGGTCTGCTTCCTTCATGCAGTTAAGAATCGCTTTTCTCATCATCAATGCGTTATTCTCTCTGAATTTCGCAATGTCTTCAGGCTCGGAGTTCTCGCCATTGGGGGCAAAGATAGTGGTTGAAACGAAGCTTCCAAGAAGCTTATTGCTCTCAGCATCATCTGTTAATAACATGGCAACCACGCCATCTCCCATGATAGTTCCGAAGAATACTCTTTCCCTGTCAGAGTAAGCCTTATCAGCACCAACTACTAAAATTTTATTATAAACTCCGGATTCAATCAATTCCTTTCCAATTTGAACTGTCTTGTGAAGGATTGCACAGGGCAGTCCGCTGAAAAAGTAAACAGGAATCTCCTTTTCAAACTGAAGAGGCTGTGAATTGCCTCTGATAAAGGGTAATGAGTGTCCGATTAGGATACAATCCGGTGTTTCATTAATCTGATTATATGCCTCTCCGATCATATCCCACAATATCTTTTTATTGTCAGTGGGGATCTGGTCAAGACCAATTTTTCTCATGTTCTGCTGCACTTCTTCTGTACAGAACCCTGCAATATCCCCCACTATTCTGTGGTTCTTACCAAGTACACATGCAACCTTCTTAATACCAACCATCTTTGATATATTCCTCCCAATGATAAATGAATTCTTTTTCGCTGTCAGACAGTTTTTCAAGATACTCACAGATTTCGTCTATGTCCTCATTCATAAGTGCCATCCGGCATCTTGCAGCCTGCTCTATCTGTAAAGAAAGATCATCATATAGAAGACTATCAGTCAAAAACCGGTCAGACTCCTTTAAACTATCAAGAAACCGCTCCACCATTAAACGCCTCTGGATAACATAAACCAGATTGTAATTTAAAGAGCTTCTGTAGTTAACGGTCTTTGTCTCTCTGATAGCGTCACGACACCGTAAAAAAGCTTTAAAACCCTGACCGCCATTTTCTGCATCCTTAAGGTTTCGCATTGCTTTTTTTATGGTATATGCAGCGATCTCCGTTTGAGATGCAGGCTCATTCACCCCTATGATCTTTCGTAGATGAAGCATCCCCTTGGCTTCCGGAATTTTCCGAACGGAAAGCATAGTCTTCAGGGATTTAAAATCTGCATAACGGCCAACAATTCCTTCTGAGTCTGTGAGCAGCAGCTTTTCAGTCCCCTTCTCCCTTCTGACTACGATAAAATGGTCTGCCAACTTATACTGTCTTGATAAAGGAAGATAGCTTAGATTTTCCATGTTAACGGGACCTGCAATAACGGCTACCTCTTCGGGAAAATCCTCCAGACTAAGCTCCTCTGAGGAGTTATGTTCTGTATGCTGTAATTCAATTCCCCATAATGGAGCTACTTCATCAATACCACTTGAAAACTCCCGAAAGGGTGTGAGTATTCGGGTGTATTCATAGTCAGCCTCAAGGCTGGACATCCCCCAGGATGTACCTGTACTGTTTTCAACCGGGAGCAGATAATCTACAGACAATCCGCTTCCGTTCAAAAATGCATAGGACCCGCATGTCACCCACGTTCCGTTATACGGTAATCGTTCCATGGATGAAAGCCTCCTCAATCAAATGTTTATCATCAATCTTCCCATTTGCGGTTTTGGGAAATCCGTTTTCTGTTAAGTAAATCTTTGAAACTCTGTGGTGGCTGTCCTGTGCTTCATTTACCCTGGAAACTGCTGCTTTGATCGTTTCTACAGACTCCCCGGCAGCAATGCAAAGCATGATTTTTTCACCATAAAGCGGATCGGGAACGCCAACAATGCGCACTTCCTTAATAAAATAATCTGTAAGTGCGCTTCTAAACAATTCCTCCAATTCAAGACAACCAATACGATAGCCGGACACCTTCAGGATTCTTTTTTTTCTGGATATGAAGTACAGAAACCCTTCTTCATCTATAGAAAACAGATCCCCAGTCCGTAAACATCGTCCGAAAGATTCATGATCAAAATAGTACTCTGCCGTTACTTCCTTTGCATTTAAGTATCCACTCATGACATTCGGACCTGAAACGATCAGTTCCCCTACCCCGTTTTCATCCGGATGCTCCAGCCATACTCTGGTTCCCGCAAGGGGCAGTCCGCAGGAGCCTGCCATGATCTTATCTGTGTGTCCTTCTGGCATGATGGATACGCGTTTGCATTCTGTCTGTCCATACATAGGAACAATACGAGTGTCGGGTAAAACCTTCATAAGGCGTCTGATCATCTCCACAGGGAAATTATCTCCGGTAGAGGTGATGTAACGAAGGTTGACCAGTTTTACTCTTTCAAGCATTCTAGAATACAGAAGCCCTCCGAGCAGGGAAGGCATCGCCGGAAATGCTGTGATTTCTTCCTTCACTAACATACCGGGGATTTCTGACAGCGTATATTTCTCAGGAATGACTAGTGTTGACTGATATTCCAGTGCCATAAACAGCTGATATAAACCATAATCAAAGGATAAGGGAAGACAGCATAAGATACGATCCTGGGGACCGTTTTTCAATCTTCCATTAATCGCCTCAATGCAAAATTCCACCTGAGGTTCAGGAGCCATTACCCCTTTTGGTTTTCCGGTAGAGCCTGAGGTGTAGATGACATACACAAGATCCTTCTGTGTCCCGTATTCCAGGAAGTGGAAATCGGTGATTCCATCATTTTCCTCTGAAGGAGTTTCCAGAAAAACTCTGGGAGCAACTTCCTGACTAATATAATCAAGCTGGCTTTCTGCACTATCCTCCGGGATGATCACGAAACAAACCTGCATATGGATGCAGGTCAGAATTGCAGTGATCGTGTGGATCGTGTTTGAATTTCTGATCAGTGCGTACTGTCCCTTTGAAACGCCATGGCTTTCCAAAATTTTCTGAAACTCCATCGCCTTATTATGAAGATCCTCATAGGTGTACTTGCCCAAGCGGGCAGAAACTGCCTGTTTTTTGCATGCAAGGTTATCTGAAATCAGTTTTTTGTATAACATTATACCCTCTCTAATCCGGCAAGCAGGGTTCTTCTCTTAAATCTTGCGGAAACCTGTACGGTTTTGTAAAGTGCATCAACGATTTCCACGGGAAGATCTGTTTTTCCAGAAATTTGCCCCAGATCACTGCATACGTGAAACTGCTCTAAGCACTCGTCAATCTGTTCCTGTGAAAGCAGGTTTTTGATCTTTTCTACCTTAACATCATCTTCCTCGGTGAAGGTTCTTGAACCGGTGATTGGTCCGCCGTTATATAACCAGTAAGCAATGTCCTCAAGGTCGTTTTCGTTCTTCCAGAAACCTGCGGAAGGATTCTGTGCGATGACTTCTGCCCTAGATCCGACTAAGCCTGCTAAAATCTTTACCTCTGACTTATATAAATGTGAGATGGGCTTGAAATGTCCAAGATTATCTCCAAAGGGCATAAAGAAACCAAGTTCGATCTCACTGCGATTTGAATTTGCTGCAACCAGGTAACCTTTATCCTGATAGGATGAGAAAATGGCAGTTCTTAATGAACAGTTTGCTCTTGCAGGATCTAATAAACTGTTCGGATTGAAACCAATTTCGGGGTCAGCCTCCTTAAGCATACTGATCAGTCGGGCATTTAAGTCGCCAAGTGGAATGACTGCAAGAGGAACTTCCAGATCCGCTGCAAGATTATTCACGTTATCAAGATATTTCTGTTCCATATGCTGCTGATGAACAGCAAACAGTCTTACTCTTTCCCTGCCAAGTACACATACACATAGTCTCGCCACCACATCAGAATCCAAACCTCCGGAAACAGGGACGATTACCTTTTCCCCTTCTAGGACATACTCTCTGATAAAATCGGTGATTCTGGATAATTCAGACTTCAGCATATTAAGTGTTTTCATCCTATGACTCCTTTCCTGATATGAATATATCCCGGGTGACCTTCCGAATTCCAATTAAAAATCATCTCCTCCTTCGCAGGAAGTTCTGATAATTGTGCAAAAAATGTACCAAAATCATCAGGATCAGAACAAACTGTTTTCACGGGATGTTCCTTTAAGTAACCCACAAACTCTGCTTCGCTTAATCTGTGGCTGTAAGACAGGATCATGGTATGATCAGTGCCTTCAGACTCTTCAACCACTAAAGCCTTATCAAGTAAAAGAATGCCTGCTTCGTACTTCTCACTCTCATCAAACGGAGTATTTAACTGTGCACAGCAGATCAACGCATAGTCTCCGTCCTTCATCGCATGTTCTGCCAGTAGTAAAGCGAGGGGAAATGCAAGCGCTTTCATTCCCTTTACCCCAAGGGGAGCAACATGCTTAAGTCCTGCGCCATGAAGTAATAAATACTCCGGAGCAGGATATCCAAATTCCTCAGTTGTTCTGACATCATAGAAAAATCTGACCCTATCCTCGTATCCCTTCACGGTACTTTTAATCAACGGAAGAAGCATCTTCAGATTCGCCTCCGGGTAAACCCCTTCTTCCACTGGAAGTTCTTCCACATCGATTCCATAAAGGGCTGAAAAAGTATCTCTGTAGAAAGGATGGACAAATTTTCCATCCTCCTGTACCCTTTTTGAATCAGCTAAATAATTGATTACTCTTAACACTATAATTCCTCCCAAACATTAACAAAGCGTTCTCAGCCTAGTGAGTTTTCCATTACATACCACTCTGCTTCAAGCTCTTTTTTGCTGATATTAAAAGCATCGGCAAGTAATGTATAAATTCTGTGCACCCGGTCAAGTTCGATTTCTGTACTCTGTTCCTTCATCTTCATGGTCCACTGTTTTCTGCCTTCACTCTGAAATTCCATTAACGGGGTAAATGAAGCAATTCCCGGATGGTTCTTGTATTCATCCAAAAGCAAAAGTACCTGTTCCAGATTCTCTGCTTCCACAGCAGGAGAAGACACGATTTTACTTTTATCTGTGTAATAATTTCTGTACCAGGAAATATGGATTCTTTCCAATTCATCCGCAGTAAAACCAGATAATACTTCAGGAATTGCCCACAGGGAACAACAGGAATATAATTCATGTTTCCACAGCCACTCCAAAAGAGTTCCGGGCTTTACATGATACGGGAATAAAACAACCTTGTCACAGCCCATAGAAAACGCTTTTCTGATGGATTTTTTCGCATATTCAATGCTACAACGTTCTGTGATAAACGGGATACCGATACCGATATTTGCGTATACATACATTCCAGCAACATGAATCATATCAATAGCATCCTGCAGATCTTTACAGGTCATCTTCTTATTAATGCAGTTACGCATGATCCAGTCATCACAACATTCTATGCCAATTTCAATGTTAAATCTTTTCGCGTTGACGCAGTCACGCAGCGACTCAAGCTTCTCCTGTGTAATAGAATCTGCCCTCGTCTCAATGTAGAAATCCTTGCACTGTGTATGTTCCAACAGTCCAAAAATCCTTTTGCGCATAGCCTCGGGAACTTCTGCATCATCTAGCATACTGCCGGAAGGGGTTACGATCAGTTCCTGCAGCTTTTTAGGGAGATTCTCAATCTGTTTGGCTAATTCATGAATCACCGCAATTTCATCAACATCGTACCCCTTTCCGTAATTACACATTGTACACCCACCCTCTGCATCGTGGGTGCAGCCCTTTGTCATAAACCATACCTCACAGAAAGCACTGTCATTCACAGTTTCCGTGCGAACCTGTAAGATGATCTCTTTCTTAAGAGGTTTTCTGTCATTGTAAACTTTCTGCATTACGTTCTTAAGAACAGCATTACTTTTATCCAAGCTTTTCCTCCCGGTATAAACCGAACTTAACGATTCTCAATATACTTACATACAGATTCTACGCTAAAGAAAATATCTGCCATTTCCTCCATCGGATTAAATGAAAATACGAATTCATCTTCCAATCTGATCTGAAACATAATCATCTTTAAAGAATCCATCTGAAGATCTTCTCTTAAACGACTTGAAGCTGTGATATCTGTAAACTCCATCTCACATGCATCCTCGATACATGCAATGACTTTTTCATAAATTTCTTCGTTCATAATTTCTTCTCCTGGCCTTAAGTTTTTATCAGTCAAAGTTACCTGACATGTTCACTTTATAAGTGTCATTATGATTTCTTGCCGCATAAGTCTGATCACGATCACTGATCAGTACTGCAGGCAGAGGATGTGATAAGAACAGGCTTCTTGCTTCCGTCACGGAATATGCTCCCACATTCTCAAACACAAGAAAATCCCCAATCTCGCCAGCTGGTATCACGGCTTTTTTTGCAATAATATCATGGGCTGTACACAACTCGCCACAAATTGTAACCTGCGTAGTCCCGGTATTTTTTTCATCCAGATATCTGATATGAGGGCAACATCTTCCATTCACCTGACCGTAATAGCTGATATGATGAATTCCTCCATTCACTATGTAAAATAAATCCTTCTCCCGTTCCCTGATATCGACGATTTTTGTGATGTAGCATCCAATATCGGAAGTGACAGCTCTGCCCATTTCCATAGTAACGAAATACTCTTTGCAAAAAGGAACAAAAAACTGTTCAATTTCTTCACACAGACTGTTATACCAGTCAGATCCTTCCATTAACGCCGGAAAACCAATGCCAGGTCCGTATTCAATCTGCGGATTAGGTAATCTGAGTCTCTCAACCACCTGTCTTAAAAAATTCAGATCTTTCTCAATATCCGATGATTTCTTTTTCTGCGTACCGGAGTAATAATGAATTCCACAGAATCTGATGTAAGGATATCTCTCAGGATGATCCGCAGCCTCAAGCAATTCATCTTCCCTCATCCCAAACTGATTCCCACTTGATAACCTTAACAAAACCTTCTGGACAACCATATATCTGGCTGCTGCCCTTGCTAATATATCCAATTCTCTTAAGGATTCAACGGAAATTCTGTGATATTGCTTCCTCGCAATGTAATCCAGTTCTTCATCACTTTTGTAGATTCCTCCAACAACAATTTTCGAAGGTGCAATTCCAACTTCTTCGCATAATTGTAATTCCCCTGCAGAGCAAACCTCAACACACTCTGCAGCTTCGGCCGCATATTTTACCATAAAGGGATTGCTTTTGACGGAGTAACAAATTTCAGGCCTCCCCTCAAACCGTTCTCTCATAGTCTGAATGTTCCGTATTAATACTTCTGCATCAAAATGATAGCAGGGGAAATTCTGCTTCACAAGTTTGGTTGCTTTTCCGGATAAAGTGCTAAAATGTTCCATAAATCTCTAACTTCCCCCTTTCCAGTCAGCCAGTTTTTTCCATATAGCCGAATCAAGTTCACTAATAATAGAATAGCCGCTTGTTTCCGGAATGTCTGTCAGCTGGTACAACATGTCCAACAATTTCTGATGATCCGCCGTTCCAAGGCAGCCTGCGGATCCGGCAAATTCGATTACCTTACTAACCTGAATCTGATAATTCATAAGTCCATAGCTGAGTGCATATTTCCCACTTCCCCTAATCTTAAGCGCCTTCTCTGTCAAGGCCTCCTGGTTTTCAAGCCACATCCCGGGATTCTCAATTCTCCACTCCACCGCATCCGCGATCATATCCCTTGGATTGATGATATTAAACTTTGGTATCCAGTTAAAATATGCGATAAATCCGCAGACAGCTTCCATCTTTGCCCGGATGTCATCTTTCATGACAATCTGCACAGGGATTGCAAGGGGATCGCAAATCAGGTACTCTGTTTCATTATACTTCCTGCACAAATAATAAGCAGGACAGCCACTGTAAAATTTATTCTGAACAGTTTCAATTCCCCAACAGTGTGGAAATTCACCTAGCAGCACCCAGGTGTTTTCAGGAAACTTCTCCATGGAAAATGCCTTACAGCTTTCCACGGTAAGTTCATCCCCGATTCCCAGATAGCAGCTGAGTTTTTCCATGTATTCCTTCCATTCAATCGCCGGTCGAAAGCATTCTCCGATATTGTCAGTAAAGGAAAAGGCCATGGCCCGAAAGCTCATGCAATCAAGACTGATTTCAGGCAAAGAACTGGTTCCGCTTGCCTCAAGCAAGCCACGAAACGCATAATCAAAGCTATCGAGAGACTTTCCGATATAATTCATTTTCTTAATACCCATATCTGATCAAATGAATCCTTTGAGAATTCACTTTTATCAAAATCGCCATATACCTTGTCAATTGTAAATCCAGCACGAAACGCAGCCTGTCCGATCACCTCAGGATGAATCCATCTGAAGTTGAAGGTCTGAATAACCCTTTCATTCAGTTTGATGCTGCAATCCATCACCTCGCGTTCGAAATCATAGATGTAGTGGTCTGTGATCGTGATACCTTTTTCGGGGTCTGAATACATCGGAATGTCAACATCGTTATGCGTTTCGGCCCATTCTTTCTGGAAAATATAATGGTCAAGTACAAAGCTGCCGCCGGGCAGCAATGCATTGTAAACTTTTTTGAACACCTGCTCCAGTTCGGTATTCGTCATGATGTGCCCGACTGTGCGGAAGGGAAGATAAACCACCTCAAATTCTTCGCAGAATTCAATGTTTTCAATCTTCTGTTTAATAAGCTGCAGGGTTCCGACCACGACCGAATACCCCTTAAGCTTTTTGTATTTTTCTTCACATTTTTTCAGCATATTTGCGCTGGTATCTACGCCGACAATGTGTTTGGGATGTAATTTGATAGCTTCTAAAGCAATTCTTCCGGTGCCGATTCCAAGTTCAAGAAAGGGACCGTTGTGAGCCTCCAGATATTCCAAATAGAATTTTAAGGAAGGCTCATAATTGTCATCTCCGGTACACCAGCGCTCATACTCATTTGCAATACCGTCATATCCATTCTCTGAATCAGTGTAAATATTCACCATAGAATTCCCTCCGCTGAATCAATATAAGTATTCGCCGTAGGATTCTCTTCCGTCAGGTGCGATGAATACAATTGTATGTCCGGTTATGTTCTGGGCATATCTATCGATGGCAGCATAACACATACCTGAAGTTACCCCCACTGCCAGACCGTACTCGCTATATAATCTCTCAGCGTATTCGATTGATTTTTCATCAGTCATAGTCATGTGGACATTCACTTCTGCCTGGCTGTGTATCAGGTTCCCGGGTTTGCCCACAAGACCTGCACCAACATTGATGTAGGGGGCATCAATTTCCCCGAAAATCGTTGAACCATAGGGCTCTACGCCACAAACCTGAATTTCGCTGTCCTTTTCCTTCATGAATTTGCTGATTCCACAGATGGTACCGCAGGAGCCCATGGGACATACGATATCGGTCAGTGTTCCATCCAGCTGACCCCAAATTTCAGGACCGGTTGTGAGGTAGTGTACATTGATGCCGGCTTTGTTGTCGTACTGGTTTACCCAATAGTACTTTCCGGAATCCATCAGTTCCTGTGCACGGCAGATTCTTGAGCTGCGAAGATCCATGCCGTCTCTCTTGGCAACAAACTCATATTTGATTCCATGTGCTCTGAGCTTCTCAAGCTTCGCTGAGGCAATGGATGAATCAATCAGACACATGAATTCATGTCCAGTTTCCTTACAAAAAAAACCTAAAGCCAATCCAAGATTTCCCGAGGTGGATTCGATGATTATCTTATTCTGTGCCTCTTCAGGTAACTCCTCCATAATCCCGTAACCGGTTCTTGCCTTAATGCTACCAAGGGCATTTTCTCTTTCTAACTTTACAAAAATGCGATTCCCATTGATTGGTTCAAGTTCTCTCAGAGGAGTGTTTCCAATTCCGTATTCTTGCATATCTTTTAACATGATCTAATCCTTCTTCACGATTCCAATCGCAGAACAGTGGCTGCACTGGTGCATTAAGTCCATGGTTTCGATTCTTTCAAGGAAAGTATCAACGCCAGTTTCACAGATATTCATGATGCATTTTTCAGGATCATTTTCCCATGCACATAAATAAACCTGTCCATCTGCGCGAATACTTATACCGGCTCTAGGCTCTAAAACCTGAACCTTATATCCCTTTTCAAGTAATGCATCCTTCTTATCCAGAATTTCCGAAATACGATTTTCAGGAAACAACATTCTTATGTTTCCTTTTAACAGGGAATGGTTTTCTTCCAAGCTTTTTAAGAAATGTCCGATAGAAGCTCCGATCTCAAAATCTGCATGATTATCATTGCCGCGTCCGACATTCTGGAATTCATAAACCTGAATATTCTCAAAGCTTTCTGAATTCAGTGCAGGAAGAGTCTCCTTCACAAACGCCTCGTAGTTGTTTTTATGAAGTGTTACTCTCAGCCAGACAGGAATGTTATTCTCCTTATAAAAACATGCATTATCAAGAACCGGTGTAAGATCGGTATTTCTGATCGCACGCTGCTGCTCATTCGTGTGACCTTCCACGGAAACACGTAACGCTCCGATTCTGGAAAGCATTTCCAGTACCTCAGTATCTGTCAAGCAAATAGTTCCGTTTGTTGTGATCGTTATACACTTAAGGATCTCATCTGGCAGAGTATTCATCGCAGCTAACAGCTCAGGTAATAAAAAGATTTCGCCGCCCTCCAGATGGATCTCAACATTATATCTGCTGCAGACCTTTCTAATTAGATCCAGAACAAATTCCTGGGGCAACTTGCTCTTGTTACAGCTTCCGCTGTTGTTGTAACAGTGCTTACAAAATAAATTGCATGAATAATTTGTATGAAGATGAATTTCGATAGTTCTCTTTTTATCCATAACTATTCCTTTCTTTGGCATTCATGTGATTTTCTAATGTCTAATTATCATACAAGAAATTGGTTGCAGTAGTCTTACTGTAAATGACCTTTTGAGTATTGTTTTTTATAGTAGTATCTTTTTACGAACAAGATCATATCCCGTCTTAAGTCTTTCATAATACGACATCTGGAAATAATCTCCTATTTCACACTTACAGGTACATACTTGTTCAGACATTTTTAGTAAGATACGTTTTCTATCTTCCGTCGTTCGAGCCAAAACGAACTCGAAGATTAATGATTTCAGTGATGTCTGACACTTCGAACAATAATATGGACTGATCACGTCCTTTTCGACGTGTTCCCCATACCAAGAAATATCCACCTTATACAGTTCATCTTCCGGAATATGTTCAAGAACCTTTATAAGCATATCTGCTCTGGTTTGCTGGTACACTCCCTCTTTATATAAAATATCCTGCAATGTATAAGGCTTAATATTCACCGGAAATAGAACTAGCCTATCTACTCCCACCTCTAGCAAAGCCTTGATTGTAGCCACAGAATCCGCGATTTGCTCTTCCTTGGTAAGAAATGGAGGCCCCATAAGCACATTTGCGATACAAGTTGCGTTAATACTATGGATAAGTTCCACCTTTTCTTTCACCCGATTTGCACTAAACGGCTTGTTAATACTGTAAAATAGCACATCCGGGGAAACTGATTCTACCCCGATTTCAAATGACACTTTTTTATCAGGGAGTAACTCCCGTACTCTTAAAATCGAATTTCTGTCAAGCGTATCGATATGAGTTTCAAGGATAATCTCCTCTGGCTTCACTCCATTAAGCCATTTCAATAATTTTTCCTGCTCTGGATAATCAAGTTCATATGGATCCAGACAACTTCCACATGTGTTCACAAGCAATATACTCTCATCAGTAAAATAAATGTCTGCACCAATCACCTTATCTACCACATCTGAAATTCGATTCCCGTTCCAGTAGTTACAAATCGTACAATTGCCATGTTTGCTATTTCTACAAGCCGGAGTCTGGATCCAAAGCAATCCTAAATCTCCATATACATAATATGTAAATGCATTGTCAGGAGAAATAAGTTCTCTATTGGCACGAATATTTTTCATCACATTGCAAAGAAAAGCATTGTTCTGAACCTCTATGGATTTCCCAATTCCATATCTATCTGACAATAGCTTCTTCTCAACTGCGTTAAGAGAAACCGATTCGTTTAACTCCATAAAATATGTCTCCCTTCTATGTTACACTCAAATTCACACGAAAGTTTCCAACTTTCTCTCATGTATGAAACTTCTTTCTCTACCAAATTCTGATCAACGTAGAATATTTCTGCGGTTTTCTGAAAAACTTTAATATAGTTTTCCAAATAATCACCTTCACTGCATTTGATACTCATGTTCCAAACTGACTTGCAGTCACAAACCACACCATATAGTTTTTCAACCACCTCTCTTGTCGGTTTGTTTTTAAAATTATCCAACAATTCCATAACTTCCTTCTCACAAGCGGGACAGGTTGTAGGCGATTTAATAATCAACGGTGAACTTTCCCCATAGTAATTTTTGTACCACGAGATACTTAATTTTTCTAAGTGTGACCTAGGAATCTGATATAGAGTTTCAATCAGCGACCATAATGAAACAGTTTTATACAGATGGTTTTTATTTAGTACTTCTAGTAAAGTTCCAGGCTTAATATGGTATGGGAAAATGACGACCTCATCGAATCCCCAGTAGATTGCGTCCTCTACAGATTTCACCGCCAATTCTATTCCCATTTTTTCGCTAACAAACGGAATTCCCAGTGAAATATTCGCACTTGCACACATACCCATTTCGTGAATCATATTAACAACGGTCCTAACTTCAGCAAGACTCTGTCCTTTGTTTACACAATTTCTGAGAATCCAGTCGTTAGTACATTCTAAACCGACTTCAATGGTAATTAACGGTGTTTTCACATACTCTCTGAGTTCATGAAGCTTTTCATATGTGATCGTATCACATCTAGTTTCAAAACATAGATGCTCAAGATCTACACTTGATAAAAGTGTGTATATCTCTCTGCGTAATGTTATTGGTACTTCTTTGTTGTCTAAAAAACTGCCAGTCGAGCCAATTACAAGTTCCTGAACAACTTTACCCTCAAGTTCTTTCAGATCTTCTTTAATAGAACCAAAAATCTGCTTCTGTTCAAAATGAAATCCTTTTCCGTATCCATAGTTGCACATTGTGCAGCCTCCATGGTTATCATGTGAACATCCCGAACTGATAAACCACAGCTGACATGACAGCTTATCATTAACTATCTCTTTGCGAAGGCTAGAAAGATATTCGACCGGAAAATTTCTGCGTGAATTAAATATCGTCTTCATAATCTTGCGCAGAACAGGATTTATCTTTTCGTATGAATCAATTATTTCCATATTTTTATCCACGTATTTCCTCACAAATAATCAATTACTCATGACTAAAAATGTCCTCTGAACATTACAAATTAATAACTTCAAGTATGATTATAATCTATATTGTTTCATATTTATAAACCGCCTTTCTGCAAAAGACACCGATGAAATTATGAAATCCGCAACCGATAAACTTCCTCTTCTTATTGTTTTTTGTTATACTTACCTTGCAGGATGCTGGCATACTACAGAACCCAGGAAGGTGAATGGCGGGGCTATATTGCGATACCCCGAATTTTTATATGATGGCAATTGCCCGTTAAGACATCAATAAATAGCTCAAATGGCTCGCAAACCTATCTCTTCCGAAGTTGACTCGATTTTGCCAGACAGCTAGTTCCTGCCAGCCTTACAAACACTTTGCTGGAAGCATCTTTCTTTTGTTTAAGATATTTCGCAAAAACTGTTGTAATCTTGATGTCCACAAAACAGACTTACTGAATATAAGCAAGTTCGCTTCTCTTCCTTTTCCAAATATCTCAGGGAGCTGTCTGATTGGCTAGCCAAATATATCTTGTTTCCTAGACTGGCCGTTGCCCGTGCAACGGCCAGAGCAACCAAAAAGAAAGCAGCCTAAATTTAAAAAGAAGTACCGTAGAATCAAATCCCACTGGGGACACAACACAAAAAGTCATCATCGCTGTCCGCAAAATGCTCCTGACCGCTATCTAGAACATGCTAAGCAAACTTGAGCCATACAACCCCGATGGTTTTTAGATCACAGACCTGTCAATGAATCCAAAATTCTGACAAAAGCACAGGCTCTTGAACTTCTTCGAAAAAAGAGTTACACCATTACAAATGATATTTATATAGCCACTCAAATAGAGCACTCATTCCGCACCAGTATACCTACTTCAATCTTAACGGCTCATTTTATGGCGTTTTCTCTTGACTATCTAATCCATGTCCCTGATAGACAGTTAAGGGCACCGTAAGTGGCCACAGTGAACCCTTCAGACGAGCTGTCACGAGCATGATAACCCCTTATCAGGAGGCAACGTTGTTCGCCCAAAATGACTGCGCCATTGAACCGGAATGGTTACGCCGTCTAATTCGGAAAAACTACGCCGTTTGAGCGAAATTTGCACATATATGACTTCAGAATCCACAATACACCGAAAAAATAACTATTTTATACAGAAAAAATGCAAATTTGATATCATAGACATCAAAATCCCCTTTGCCTCTCCCAACTTCTATTTTTTTAATTATATATTCTTTACCATTTTTCAACAAGATTCGCACATCATATAATAGCTTTTCAACATCTTATCCGAAAAATTTTAAAATTATTTTTAAATATACGTTAGTTTTTTTCCAATAAATTGTCTTATATAGTAAAAGGGAAAATAAAGATAGGAACGGATAAAATGACTTACTTAAGCAAACCTCAAATAGATACTGAACTAGATGATATTATTTCGAATTTTATAGGGCAATATGGAACCTTTGGCTTAAAACAGGCATTACAGATTTATAAAAATACTCAGCAAGAATATATCTGCAGAACCAGAACCTCTATATCAAAAATTAATATATCTGATATATATTATATGGAAATACGAGAACATCAAATTACTATTTACACCCAACATGGCACGTATCATAAGTATGGGACATTAAGTAATGAATTAAAATCGGGACTATGAAAAAAGTCTGTAAAAATTATTTAAGCAATGAACGATTAGGTCTTCTATGATAAA
>CAJTYU010000011.1 GCA_910584095.1 uncultured Dorea sp.
TAACCGTTGACCTAAATTTTAGCAGGATACAGAAATTCCGCAAGAATGCACTTTTTGGGTAGATACTTCCCAAAAGGGTAGTCATTAAAAGTTGGAGGTATGCAATGGAATATTCAAAAGACCAGTTCAACTGCCCGGTGGAGGCCACTCTGTTTTTGATCGGCGGGAAATACAAGCCCCTCATCCTTTGGTATCTGATAGAAAAACCGCTCCACTACATGGAGCTGCAGCGCATGATCCCCAAGGCAACGCCAAAGATGCTGTCGCAGCAATTACATGATTTGGAAGAATGCGGGATGCTGCACCGGGAGGTCATCCCGGACAAGCCGCCCAGGACACTGTACTCCCTCACCCCGTTTGGACGCAGCATCATTCCCGTGCTGGATGCCATGTGCGATTGGGGCGCGGGCTTTTTGGACGGGCTGGACATCCAGCCGCCATGCTGCACAAAAAAATCAGCAGGAGAACCTTGACTGGCTTTCCTGCATCCCACTCTTTTAAACAGCACCAACAAATATGTTATTTAGTAGCTTTCTATTGTACGGAACAGCTCAGTCATCCTATCTTGTCATGTTCATAAATGGCATCTGCCATATCAGGAAACTGAAAAAGAGACATCAACAGCCCTTTTGCAATACCTTGCAAGACAACACCTAAGCCGATGTGTTAAAACGGAAAACCGCCGCATATGGAGTGAACCATAGCGGCGGTTACTTTTACATGGTTGCTTCATTACAAGCTATCCCGTCCCGGCATTTTTACTTCACAATATACATCACAGGTGCAGAGGTATCTATCCCCGCATACATCTCCTCAAATCCCGCATAGCGGTCCAAGCCTTTCTCCGCATTTGCCTCCAATGCCCGAAAGTGTTCATCGCGTTCTGCTTCTGTATCAAAGTAAATAATATTATCTCCAGACAGGTCATCTGCCAATACACTGTTTTTTTCTACGGGTGCGCCATAAATATCATCTGACTGTACCGGAACAGTCGTTTTTATATCTTCTGTGTCAGCACCCGCCGCCCTTCCACCGTCCTTGAAAAAAGTTCCAAAGCTATCGTCAACCTGCGGAATGGAATCCGGCTTGGTTACTATTTCCGTCCCACTGCCCTGCCCCACAGATTCAGCCTGCTGTGGCCGTGCATTTGCAGAAGTGGCAAACATTGTTGCAGTTCCCGCAACAATAAGTCCTGTCATGATAAATGAAAAAACTGTAGTTCTCTTAATCTTCATAATCGCAATAATCCTTTCTTCAATACCATTTTTACTAAAATTGTTACACAGAGGGGCCAATCCGCTCCGTGTCTCCTCCATACTAATCAATGCCCGTGCATAGGCCGCTTTTGCATTTTCACCGAAAAGGCGGACAACCGCCTCATCACATGACAGTTCAATATCCCGGTTTGCAAGGACGTACATAATCCAGACCAGCGGGTTAAACCAATGCACACACAGCACCACGATCAATACCAATTTCCTGATGCTGTCAAAACGCCGGATATGCACATATTCGTGGGTCAGAACATATTCCAATGAATCTGTATTTTCCCACTTTGTAGACATGGGCATCAAAATCACCGGGTGAATCACGCCATATGTGAGCGGTGCAGAAAACCGGCCGGACTGTCGGATGGAAATCCTGCGTCTCTGTTGATGGACGCATAACCAGTTTTCAGTGAAGTCATTCCCCACCGGAAGGGATGTCTGGAACTCCTTCCAGCATTTCCAATATGCCAGACTAAAAAACACCGCGCAGACCAACACGCCAGCAGCCCATACAATCGTCCATGTGGAAACCGCATTTGCAGCATTTAGGACGCTACTCGTCAGAGGAATTGCCTGCCCTGATGCCCCAATCGGCAGTACACGAATGGTCTGTGAACCATTTCCAGGTGCATGGCTGCCCATCAGCGAATACACACTAAACGCAGACGGGATAGAAAAGGGAATCATCAGCCGCACAACTGATATCCACCAAAGTGCATTAAAAGCCTTTTTGGGTAACATATTGATTGCCAAAGCACGTATGACGATGACCGCTAAAATCAGTATGCCTCCGGCAAAACTCATCTGTAGCAGACTCATTCACATCACCTCACTCCAAATCATTGACAATCTGTTTCAGCTTTTCAATTTGTGCGGTGCTCAACTTTTTCCTCCCCAGCAAAGCGGCAAACAGCTTATCTACGGAACCGTCATACACTTTGTCAATCAGCTCATTTGTCTCTGCCTCCTGAACTTCCTCTTTCGGAACGAGCGCATGGCACATGAAACCGGGATCGGAGCGTTCAATCGCCCCTTTTTTAATACAACGCTTGATCAGGGTATAGGTTGTGTTTACATTCCATCCCAATTCCTCGGTAAGCAGCTTGGCAATATACTTAGCCGGAACATCGCCATCGCGCCAAAGGACAGACATCACTTTCAGTTCGGAATCGAACAGCTTGACACCCATTTAACAGCACCTCCTTTTTTAAGACTGTAGTAGTGACCACATATACATACTACCACAGTCTTAAAGCCCCGTCAATACTACTGTGGTCTTAAAGCCCAAAAATGTTTCTTGAATATTTTGGAAAACGTAAAATAAAATAGTTCTGATTCAATAAGATATACCCTATATTATCACGCAAAGCTCCATATTATCACGGAAACTCATATACAAACACGAAAACTCCGAGCGGTTTCCGTGTTTGTATCATATCCCCCGTCTTTCAACAGCATTTTCCGTCAATATAATACGCCTTTCAGCTAAATTCCCCAATATCCTCTCCCCTTTGACATTCCCTTTTTATACTATCACGGAAACCCCCGACTTTTGCGTGAAAGTATACTTTTGCCTGATAGTACGATTTTTTCCCCAATCGCCATCCTATCAGCGGCATCCAAAAACAAAAAAATTGGGGTCCACCACCCACCGTGATGAACCCCACCAAACCTCAAAATCCCTTGATTTTAAGCCATTCTTCAATACTTTTGCCTGCGAGTACCCAAATTCCTATGGCATCAATTTAAGATAGCCGCCTGTGCCGCTGTTAAATACTTTTTATCGCTTCCTGCACAAGGCTCTGCCTCTGCCCCATTTAAACCTTTTAACGATTGCCTGCTATCGTTAAAAGGAGGTGCAAAATCGGAGGGCAAAACAGCTTCCGAAATGGAAAAAAGGCTCAAAAACCTAAAAAATAAAACCGCAGAAATGCGTAGAAAGGCTTATTTCCACGCATTTCTGCGGTTTTCTATTGTATCAATTTCGTTGTTGCGATGTTCATGGCTGCAACCAGCATCACGTCCGCCGGATACTCGTAGATTCCCTGGCTTCTCGCAATACGGACTGTCCTCTCCTCTAAAGGCTGCCTTAAAACTTCTATTACAGGACGCTGGAATTCCGCAAGTTCATCCAAAAACAGTACGCCGCCGCTTGCAAGGGAAATCTCTCCGGGCTTCGGCCATGGCCCGCCGCCCAAAAGGGCGGCTCTGGTAACCGTCTGGTGGACTTCCCGGAATGGCCTTTTAGTAATCAGCGGATGCTCCCCTTTTAACATTCCTGCAACGCTGTATACCTTTGTGATCTGAAAGCTCTCCTCTCTGGTCAGAGAAGGCAGAATAGACGGGATTCTTCGGGCAAGCATAGATTTTCCGCCGCCCGGCGGTCCTGTCAGCAATAGATTATGATGCCCCGCTACGGCAACCTCCGCCGCCCGTTTTACCGCCCGCTGTCCTTTAATGTCTGCAAAATCCTCCTGTCCTTCCCCGCAATCGTCTGCACCAGTCATATCCCATTCCCATACGGTGCCAACACTCCCGCACTTTTTAAGCGTTTTGCACAGCATTTCCAAACTATCTACTCCAATCACCCGCAAGCCGTCCACCAGCCTTGCCTCTGCCTCGTTTGCTGCTGGTACAATCAGACAGGCCGCGTCTTCCTTTCTAGCGTGATCGGCAACTGGGAGAATGCCATGGATCCCCCGTACGCTTCCGTCCAGTCCCAGTTCTCCGACTGCCAGGACTCCTTTCAAATTTGCTCCTTCCAGCTCTCCCAAAGCCGTCAGAATCGCTAACGCAATTGGCAGATCATAGGAAGTTCCCCGTTTGCGCACGCTTCCGGGAGACAGATTGATCACAATCTTCTTCGCGGGCATCGAAAAGCCGGAATTATGTATCGCTGTCCTCACGCGCTCCCCTGCCTCCTTTACCTCCGCCGAAAGATATCCCACCATGTGAAATACCGGAAGCCCATTGCTTACATCCGCTTCCACTTGGACCGGAACCACCTCCATTCCCTGAAGGGTTGCCGACATAATCCTGCTGAAACTCATTGCATCACTCCTTTTCTATTTTCTCACTGAACTTATTACATCTTCTAAGGAATCACAGGCTGAACCGCCCGAATATAGAAATCTATGATAATTCCCAATATGACAGCCTTATGATTTTATGACTACCATTCTTTATAATATACATATTTTACGTTAACTAGTCAATATATTTTTATGGAAAAGCACAAAATAACCCGTCTTTTCATAAACTGTAATTAAATACGCTCAGAGGTGCTTCCCTTGAAATCCTTTCCTTCACCACTTACTGCTTCCGAAGAACAATTTTATCTTCAAAAATATACGGAGGGAGATCTAGAAGCAAAGCACATCCTGATTGAGCACAACCTCCGGCTGGTAGCCCATATTGTTAAGAAATATCAATCTATGGATGAAGATACGGAGGATCTTCTTTCCATCGGCACCATCGGACTCATCAAGTCTGTGGTTACCTTTAACCCAGACAAATGCGTCCGCCTTGGAACATACGCCGCCAGATGTATTGAAAACGAAATTCTCATGCATTTACGCGCAAAAAAGAAGACCTCACGGGACATTTCTCTCTATGAACCCATTGGAACTGACAGAGAAGGGAACGAAATCCAGATTTTTGACATCATTGAAACAGATATGGACGATGCCCATCAGAAAATAACCTTAAAAGACGATATCCGGCTTCTGTATTCGAAACTGGAATCCATCCTTTCCTCCAGAGAACGGATGGTCTTAAAAATGCGCTACGGCCTGTACAACGAGGAAGAATATACCCAGCGCGAAATCGCAGAACAATTAGGGATTTCCAGATCCTACGTATCCCGGATTGAAAAAAGCGCAATCGAAAAGCTGCGGCCCTATTTCTAGGACTGCAGCCTTCTATAACCTATTCTTCCCTTTTCCGCAGAATATCATAAATATCCGCATCAGCGTCAAGCTCTACATACAGTATCTGCTTGGGATGCGGCGCGCTTTCCTGCTCCTGTCCCTCTTCATTTAGAATGCGTTTTACCACAACAGGAACATTTGCCCCATCCGGCTTCATGATCTCAATCTCTTCTCCTACGGAAAATTTATTCCTCTGCTCAATCCGGCACATACCCTCTTTAACTTCTCCGATAATGCCAAGATAAACATATTCTCTCACATAAGTATTATTGTCATAAATCTGCGTATTCTCATCCGGCTTTCCAAAATAAAAGCCCGTCGTAAACTGCCGATAGGTACAGTTGCTGATCTGACTCAGATACCAAGGCATATTCTTCCGGTAAATTTCAGGACTTTTTGCATAATCATCCAGCGCCTTCCGGTAGGTTCTGGCAACCGTCGCCACATAGAGGGCAGTCTTCATTCTTCCCTCTATCTTTAAGCTGTCGATTCCCGCCGCAGCAAGCTCTGGAATATATTCGATCATACACAGGTCTTTCGAATTAAAGATAAACGTACCTCTCTCATTCTCATATACCGGCATATATTCTCCCGGCCTTGTTTCCTCCACTACCGCATATTTCCAGCGGCAAGGGTGAGTACACGCCCCTTGGTTGGCGTCTCTTCCGGTAAAATAATTACTGAGAAGACATCTTCCGGAATAAGAAATACACATCGCGCCGTGCACGAAACTCTCAATCTCCATTTCTTCCGGAATATTTGTCCGAATCTCCTTTATTTCCTGCAGCGAAAGCTCCCTTGCAGATACCACGCGCTTTGCTCCTTGTTTCCACCAGAACCGATAGGTAGCATAATTGGTATTATTTGCCTGCGTACTGATATGCCGCTCAATCTCAGGACAGATTTCCTTCGCCATTTCAAAGATTCCCGGATCCGCAATAATCAGCGCATCCGGACTCAGCTCTTTCAGTTCTTTTAGATACTCCCGTACTCCCGGCAGATCTCGGTTATGAGCCAGAATATTTACTGTCACATATACCTTCACTCCATGGATATGCGCAAACTCAATCCCTTCCCGCATCTCCGCATGAGAAAAATTTTTAGCCTTTGCCCTAAGTCCAAAAGCCTCGCCGCCGATGTATACCGCATCCGCGCCGAATATAACCGCTGTCTTCAATACCTCCAGACTGCTTGCTGGAATCAAAAGTTCCGGATATCTAGCCATCATATCTTCCTCTCTGTCCGTACGCTGAGCGCAACTCCGTCTCCTACGGGAAGAATCGTTGTCTCTAAGTCTTTCCTGTGCTTTAATTCAAATAAGTATTCCCGCATCCGGCTGTGAATCGTCCGGTTCCGACGTTCTACCGCGAATCTGGAATTAATCACGTCCCCATCCTGAAGCACATTGTCAGATATCAAGAGACCGCCCGGAGCAAGCAGACGCATAACCTCAGGCAGATAGTGAATATACTGTCCCTTAGCCGCGTCCATAAATATAAAATCAAAGGGCTCTGCAAGCCCCTTCATAACCTCCAGCGCGTCGCCCTCTATGAGCGTGATATTCGATTCTTTCCCCGCCCGGGCAAAATTAGCCCGGGCAATGGGGATTCTTTTTTCATAATTCTCAATGGTAGTTATCTTACTGCCCTCCGGCGCATAAGCGCTCATTACAAGAGCAGAATACCCAACCGCCGTTCCCGCTTCCAGTATCCGCATAGGTCTTTTCAGTGTCAGAAGTACCTTGAGAAGACTTTTGGTCTCTGTGCGGATAATCGGTACAAAGGAATCCAAAGCTTCTTTTTCAATCTCCTCCAAAAGCTTATCTTCCGGAAGCTCCATGGAATTGATAAACGTAACCATTCTCTCGTCTACAATCATCGCTATACATCCATAATAATCGGAAGAATCATCGGTCTCCTTTTGGTGCGTTTCCAGATAAATTCATTCATGGTATCCCGGACTACCAGCTTGATCTTACTCCAATCCGCATTCCGCTGATGGTTCAGGCAGCTGTACACCGCCTCCTCCAAGGCATGTCTTGCATCCTCCATCAGACCTTCCGATTCTCTTACGTACACAAATCCTCTGGAGACGATATCCGGTCCCGCCAAAAGCTGGTTGGTTCCCCGTTCCAGTGTCATAACTACGATCAAAATACCGTCCTCGGCCAGATGCTGCCGGTCCCGAAGCACGATGTTCCCCACGTCTCCCACGCCAAGGCCGTCCACTAATACCTCTCCGGTATGCACCTTGTCTACAACCTTTGCCTCTTTGTCATCCACTTCCAGCACATCGCCGGAGGAAAGCATAAAAATCCTGTCTTTTGGAATGCCAAGACTCTGTGCAAGCGTAGCGTTCGCCTTTCTGTGACGGTACTCGCCGTGGACCGGAACCGCATATCTGGGTTTTACCAGAGAATAAATCAGCTTTAACTCCTCCTGACAGGCATGTCCCGACACATGGGCGTCCTGAAAGATGACATTCGCGCCCTTTTCAGACAGTTCGTTGATTACTCTAGATACGGATTTCTCGTTGCCCGGAATCGGATTCGAACTGAAAATGACCGTATCATTAGGCATAATCGTAACCTTTCTATGAATATCCGCCGCCATTCTGGACAGCGCCGCCATGGATTCTCCCTGACTGCCCGTAGTAATCAGCACCGTCTTCTCCGGCGGATAATTTTTAAGCTGGTCAATCTCTACCAGCGTTTTATCCGGTACATGCAAATACCCCAGTTCCTGCGCCGTAGAAATAATATTTACCATACTCCGGCCTTCCACAACGACCTTTCTTCCATATTTGTACGCCGAATTAATGATCTGCTGAACACGATCCACATTAGACGCAAACGTTGCGATAATAATACGCGTGTTTTTGTATTCTGCAAATAAGTGGTCAAAAGTATACCCCACCGTCCGCTCAGACTGGGTAAATCCCTTCCTCTCTGCGTTGGTGCTGTCGGATAGGAGCGCCAGTACGCCCTTCTTCCCAATCTCAGCAAAACGCTGCAGATCAATTGCGTCTCCAAATACCGGCGTATAGTCTACCTTAAAATCTCCCGTATGAATTACCACGCCCGCCGGCGAATAAATAGCCAGCGCCGACGCATCCTGAATACTATGGTTCGTCTTAATAAATTCAATCCGAAACTGGCCCAGCATAATAGACTGTCCATGCCGCACTACCTTCCTTCTCGTAGAACGCAGGAGATTATGCTCCGCAAGCTTCTTCTCAATAATACCCATCGTCAGCTTTGTCCCGTAAATCGGAAGATTCATCTCCTTCAGCACATAAGACAACGCTCCAATATGGTCCTCGTGTCCATGGGTGATCACAAACCCCTTCACCTTTTGAATATTGTCCTTCAGATACGTAATATCTGGAATTACCAGATCAATTCCCAGCATATCATCCTCCGGGAACGCCAGACCGCAGTCCACAACAACAATACTGTCTTCATACTCAAAGGCAGTAATATTCATTCCAATCTTTTCCAGACCTCCCAGCGGAATGATACGCAATTTTCCATTGTTTCTTTTCTTCAAACCTTCACCTCCATGTATTATTTGATCCGTTCTTCTCTTATCTTTTTAGAAATTCCATGCATTACCGCAAAAACTTATCTGTAACCTCTACAGTCCCGTCTCTTCCTTAGGCAATCCAAGGCGCACAAATGCCTTATATGAACAAACGAGCTTCTTTATGCTGATTCTGCATCAAATCTCCTTTGTACAGACGACTTGCCGTTACCGTTCGATATCCACATCCTCCAGTAACTCGTCAAATATTTTAAATACAGCATCAAGCTCCACATCGTCCTCTACGAACTCATAGATACTGTCTGTATTGTCTGCCCCAGCCTTATCCTTTAATATCATACACTCTGCATCCCCGAACTCGGAATCAGTCACCAAAATATAAGATACTCCATTCACCTTTGTCTGCTCCAGCACATAAAACTCCAATTCCTCGCCGGTCTCATCAGACATCATGCTAATCTTTTCCATCTATAGACACCTCTAACACTTTGAATCCAGATATCCCTGCAAAATAAAAACCGCCGCAATCTTATCAATATACTGCTTACGGTTTTCTCGTCTCACTTTATTCTCAATCAAAGTCCGTTCTGCTTCCACCGTAGTAAGGCGCTCGTCCCACATAACAACCTCAAGTCCTGTTCGGCGTCTTAACATCTCGCCAAATTCCAAAGCTTTCTTCGCTCTCTCCCCAATGTCATTATTCATATGCTTCGGCAGCCCCAGCACAATACGCTCCGCCTCATATTCACGGATCAGTTCTTCAATGCGGGCGCATGTCCTCCGAAGCTTGCTCTCGTCTTTTCTCCAAATTGTCTCTACAGCCTGAGCTGTAATGCCCAGCGGATCGCTTACTGCAACGCCAACCGTCTTAGAGCCATAGTCAAGCCCCATAATCCTCATATACTATTCTTCCCATCCCTGATACTCAATATACGCCTTCAGCATCTCTTCTACCAGCTCGTCCCGTTCCATCTTCATAATCCGGCTTCTCGCACCGTTATAGCTTGTGATATATGTCGGATCACCTGACATAATATATCCAACAATCTGATTCACCGGATTATAACCTTTCTCGCTCAGAGCCTTGTACACAATCTCAAGAATATCTTTTGCTTGAATCTGTGGACCGCTTTCTACCTGAAAAAACTGGGTGCTGCTTAAATCTTTCATATACTCACGTCCTCTCACAATACTTCTTTATCATTCTACATGAAACCATTCTAAAATTCAATCCATTATTTGTAAACGATTCTGAATTTCTATATTTATTAAACGATTTATAAGATTTTCTTCACTTTTTTGTCTGACTTTCACATATTCTCTTGTATGCCCCGTCTGCCAGATTTCTCCGTCTAGAATTACTTCTTCCTCGATCAGAACCTCCACAGTCCTTCCAATCAGCTTCTCCTCATATTCCCGTTTCTTCTGCTTCCCCATAGCGATCAGCTTACTGCTCCTTGCCGCCTTTACCTGCTCCGGAACCTGCCCTTCCATCACTGCCGCCCTCGTGCCCTGCCGCTTCGAATATTTAAAAATATGAGTCTCATAAAATCCTATCTTCTCCACAAACGCCATAGACTCTGCAAATTCTTCCTCCGTCTCTCCCGGAAATCCCACGATCACATCAGTGGTAATCGCCGGATTCACAAAGAATCTCCGCAGAATCCTGCATTTCTCCTCATACTCCTTTGCCGTATATCTTCGGTTCATCCGCTTCAAGGTGGCATTGCACCCGCTCTGCAGAGACAAATGAAAATGCGGGCACACTTTCGGAAGGAGGGCAAGTTCCGCCGCAAATTCCTCTGTAATGATCCCCGGTTCTAAGGAGCCCAGACGGATCCTTAAAATTCCATCCACCTGATGTACCGCCTTTATCAGTGACAGCAGGCTCTCTCCGGTATCCGCGCCATAGGAGCTTAAATGTATGCCCGTCAGCACTGCCTCCTGATAACCATTTGCAGCAAGCCTCCTCATCTCGTCCGCCACATCCTCCAGCTTCCTGCTTCTTACCCTTCCTCTTGCATAGGGGATAATACAATAGGAACAGAACTGATTGCACCCATCCTGTACCTTTACATTGGCTCTGGTATGTTCCGCCTGTTTCGACAGGGCCAGTTCCTCATATCCGCAAGGTTCATTCATATTATGAAGCGCCGTCCTGACCGCTCTCTCTCCCTGATTCCCATATCTGTTCCTGTCCCTCTCCTGAAAATACTCCTCCAGAATCGGAATCAGCTCCTTCTTCCGGTTATTGCCAATAATAATATCAATGCATCCATCCGCCACGGTTCCTTTGGTCTGCACATAGCATCCCGCCGCCACGATCACCGCGTCCGGATTCATTTTCCTTGCTTTATGCAGCATCTGTCTGGACTTCCGGTCTGCGATATTCGTCACCGTGCAGGTATTGATCACATACACGTCCGCGCCCTCTGCAAAAGGCACGATCTCATATCCATTTTGTTCCAGCAATTCCTGCATGGCTTCCGTCTCATATGCGTTTACTTTGCAACCCAAATTGTGCAATGCTGCTTTTCTCATATCACTTTCTCCTTGACTTTTTCCCTGTCAGCTAATAATATGTTTATAGAATCCACATGGAGAGGAGGTTAGCAGGGATGAAGACAGTACAGATTTCATTAAATTCCATTGAAAAGGTCAAATCATTCGTCAATGTGATCACTCAGTTCGACAATGATTTCGATCTTGTGTCCGGCAGATATGTTATAGACGCCAAGTCTATCATGGGCATTTTCAGCTTGGACTTGTCCAAACCAATCAGTCTTAACATCCATTCTGATGACGATGTAGATAAGGTTCTGGAGGTTTTACAGCCATATCTGGTATAGAAATGAATACGGCTTTTGCCGGAAGTGCGCGAAGGTTCTCTTAACGGACATTCATCATCCGTTAAGAGCGCCCAGTACCCCATCCTTAGAGTTCCTGTGCAGTCGGAAAATAAACCGAACTATTTGCACAAGGGATTTCAGGACGGAGCATTAGCGCACTTCAATTATTTCCACCGTATCAATCGCAGTTCTCACAAGCTCATCAATCTTTTCCGTCAGCTTTTCCTCCGACCGTTTGATCATCTTAATACTCGGCTTTGTAACCGGATGCTTTGCCACGAAAATGGTGCAGCAATCCTCAAAAGGCTGTATCGACGTCTCATAGGTTCCAATCCTCTCTGATACTTCTACAATCTCTTGTTTGTCAAACCCAATCAGCGGACGGTAAACCGGAAGGCCGCATACCTCATTAGTCGCCGCAAGGCTCTGCATAGTCTGGCTTGCCACCTGACCGATGCTCTCCCCCGTAATCAGTCCAAGACACCCGCTCTCCTCAGCAAAATGTTCCGCAATCTTCATCATATATCTGCGCATAATGATCGTCAGCTCATCATGGGGACACTGATCATAGATATAAAGCTGTATATCTGTGAAATTTACCACATTCAGACGGATAGGACCCGCGTACTCCGCCACGATTTGCGCCAGCTCCACAACCTTCTGTTTCGCCCGCTCGCTGGTATAGGGAGGCGCATGAAAATACGTCGCTTCAAGGCCCACGCCGCGCTTTGCAATCATATAACCTGCCACCGGGCTGTCAATCCCGCCGGACAGAAGAAGCATCGCCTTTCCGTTGGTCCCCACAGGCATTCCGCCAGGGCCTGGAATAATCTGAGAATAGATATAAATCTCATTGCGGACTTCAATGTGCAGAAGCACATCCGGCCTGTGCACATCTACCCGGATTCCCGGAAACGCACCAAGAACCGCTTCTCCAACGGCACAATTAATTTCCATAGAATTAAGAGGATAAGTCTTTCTGCTTCTTCTTGCTTCTACCTTAAAGGTAATATTTTTATCCGGGTACATCTCATCCATAAAGGAAACCACGTCTTCTTTCAGCTTTTCAAACCCTTCATCCTTCCTTCGGACCACCGGGCAGATCCCCACCAGACCAAATACCTTCTTAAGCTGTCCGATTACTTCGTCACAGTCATAATCTCCCGCGCAGTCCACATAAATTCTGGCTTGGGATTTGTGCACCTGAAATTCCCCGTCAATGTCCTTCAAGGCATACCTCACCTGCCTGACCAGCGCATCCTCAAACAAATGCCGGTTTTTTCCTTTTATTCCTATTTCTCCGTATTTTAACAAAAATGTCTGAAATATCATCCTGTGTTTCCTTTCTATTCTTAATGCCGTGTATAACGTCTCAGCATCGGCACCAGTTCATTTAAACAATCCAATGTATAATCAATTTCTTCCCGCGTAGTAAATTCCGACATACTGAACCGAAGTGTAGCATCCAGATACTCCTTTCCGGTACCGATGCCTTTCAGCACCCCGCTGACTGCCGGATGGTTCGATGCACAGGCAGACCCAGAGGATACGCAGATTCCCTTATCCTCCAGCGCATGAAGCAGGACCTCGCTCCGGATACCCGCAAATCCTACGCTAATGATATGAGGCGCGCTGGTCTCGTCATACAGCCCATGAATGGTGGTCTGTGGGATCTTCGTCACCTCTTCTATAAAATGCGCCTTTAAACTTCTCATATTCGCTACCTTTTCATCCAGATTCTGGTAGATCATCGCAGCAGCCGCAGAAAGTCCCGCGATCCCCGGTACATTTTCTGTCCCGGAGCGGATATTCTTCTGCTGTTCTCCGCCAAATACGATTGGTTTGATCTTCACATGTTCGTCAATATAGAGGAATCCGGTCCCCTTGGGACCATGAATCTTATGTCCGCTGGCAGTCAGCATATCCACCTTCAGCTTTTTCGGATAAATGCGGTACTTCCCAAATCCCTGCACCGCGTCCACATGGAACAGGATGTTCTTATTATAAGCCTTCACCATACTTGCCGCTTCCAGTATCGGCTGCACGGAGCCAACCTCATTATTAACATACATCACAGATACCAGTATGGTATCTTCACAGAGCGCTTCCTTCAATACTTTCAGTTTAATCCTTCCATAGGAATCCACCGGAAGATAGGTGACCCGAAACCCCTCCTCCTCTTCCAGATACCGCATCGTATTCAGAATGGCCGGATGCTCGATGGACGAAGTAATCAGATGATTCCCCGCCCTTTTATTTGCTCTGGAAGCGCCGATCAACGCCAGATTATCCCCTTCCGTGCCTCCCGATGTGAAAAATATCTCCTTCGGCTGTACCTTCATAAGCTTAGCAAGTGTTTCTTTTGCTTCTTTTATATACTTCTCTGCATCCACGCCCCGGTAATGCATGGAAGAAGGATTCCCAAAATCCTCACACATCACCTTGCGCACCACATCGCCCGCCTGTTCATAGGCTCTGGTGGTTGCAGAGTTATCCAGATAAACATCCATGATAAACTCCCTAATTATTCTTACTATATTAATATGCCGCTTCCGCTCTCTTGACAGTGTGTCCCCGGCGCAAAACGTCTTATTAACCATCCTCAAGATGATACATCAAAATAGACAAAACCGCAAGTCCCGCCGTTTCTGTCCTTAGTATCCGCTTTCCAAGCGTAATCTCCTCTGCTCCGGCTTCCAGCGCCATATATACTTCTTCCTTATCAAAACCGCCTTCCGGTCCGATAAAAATTCCAATCGACTGCCCCGGCTTTACCGCCTCGATCACCTTCCTTGTATGCTCCATTCCCGCCGCCAGCTCATAGGGAATGAACACTGCGTCAAGCTTCCCGGCAAGGGAAAGCGCCTCCCTAAACCCTACTACCCGGCTTACCTTCGGAATCCTTCCCCTGCCGGACTGCTTGGCCGCCCCTCTTGCAATCGCATTCCAGCGGTTTACTCTTTTCTCCGCCTTTTTCTCATCCAGCCTGACCACACAGCGCTTCATCACCGTGGGAATCACCTGATACGCCCCAAGCTCCACCGCCTTCTGTATGATCAGTTCCATCTTATCCCCCTTGGGAAGTCCCTGAAACAGGTAAATCTCAGAAGCAAGCTCCGTATCCACCGCCTCCTCCGTCAAAATTTCCAGTAACGCCTCGTCCTCTCCATAATCTTCTATCCGGCACAAATATCTGCGGTTATCTCCGTCGCTGACGGATGCCTGCTCCCCCCGCTTCATCCTAAGGACATTCCTCATATGGTTTACATCGGAACCCTGTATATGGATATAAGGTTTCTCCACCTGATTTGCTGTTACAAAAAAATGCTGCATCCTTCCACCTACTCTAATTCTTTCTGGCAGTCACCGACACCCATTCTCCCTGTCGGGTCACCTCCAGCACCTCAAATCCCGCCGCCTTCACAGCCTCCACAACCGTCTCTTCCTTCTCCTCTATAATCCCGCTGGTAATATAAATCCCGCCGGGCTTAAGATGCTCTCGGATCACAGGCGTCAGCGGCACCAGCACGTCAGCCAGAATATTGGCGGCGGCAATATCAAACCTCTCATACCCAGCCTGCTTCTGCGCCTCTACATCGTCAATGATATTTCCAATCATAACCTCATACTGTCTCCGGCTTATGCCGTTGGCTTCCATATTCTCATGCGTCGCCGTAATCGCGCAAGGGTCCAGATCTGTACCCACCGAATACCTCGCGCCGAATTTCAGCGCCAGCATTCCAAGGATTCCGCTGCCGCATCCCACATCCAAAACGACCGTTTCTTCGGTCACATATTTTTTCAGCTGGCGGATACATAATTGGGTTGTCTCATGCATCCCTGTGCCAAACGCCGTCCCCGGGTCAATATGGATAATCATCTTATCCTCGTCTTCCGGCGTAACCTCCTCCCACGAAGGGATGATCAGCACATCGTCAATGGTAAACTGGTGAAAATACTTCTTCCAATTATTAATCCAGTCCACATCCTCTGTCTGGGACTCTTCGATTTCTGCCTCTCCCACATCCATATAAGTCCCAATCTGTGCAAGCTCCTCTCTAACGGCGGCAAGCACAGACTCCTGATCTTCCTCCACATCCAAATAGAAACTAATATAGGCGGTTCCGTCGTCCTCCCCGAACTCCGGCAGGATATCTACAAACATCTGCTCCTGTTCCAGCGCCGTAAGGGGGACCTTATCCTCAATTTCCACTCCCTGAATCCCAAGTTCCATCAGACTGTTGCAGACCATATCCTCTGCTGCCGTAGTAGTCTTGATTCTGAATTTATTCCATTTCATACATTACACCTCATAAAGTCTGTGCCCAAAGCCAGATTCTTCTATCTTCGAACCGTCATAAACCGGCAGAAGCGCTGCCGTTTTCATCCATCTTATCATATCCGCCAAAAATGCTCAACGTACTTTTTTATAAATACCGCAGACCTTTAGCCGGTCTTCCTCTACTTGGAATTTAATTTCCATCCCTGAATAGCTCATTCCATACACCCGGTCCGAATCGTCCTGATAAGCGGGTCTTGGATCCTGACGCAGCAGTTCCGTCAGAATCTCTCTTTTGTCCGCCGGTATTTTCTCCATCCACTTTTCCTGAATCTCCACCTGAAGGTTCTCATCCTTTACCCGGTCGGCAAAGCCTCCGGCTGCATTTTCTTTTGCCTCCACATAGGGCAGATAGGGTTTGATATCATAGACCGGCGTTCGATCCAGTATGTCCACTCCCCGGACGCGAAGCACCATCCCCTGATTCTCTGTCCCCTCTATGGACGCAAGTTCCACCAAAGATAAGCCCACCGGGTTAGGACGGAATGGCGATCTGGTAGCAAATACTCCCATACGCCGGTTTCCCCCCAGCCTCGGCGGGCGTACTGTCGGCTGCCAGCCTTTGTCCGGAACCTTAGAAAACCCCCAGATAAGCCAGAGATGCGAATATCCTTCTATTCCCTTCAGCGCGTCCGGGTTCCGGTATTCCGGCTCAAACACAATCCTTCCCTCCGCCGCCGCCAGTCCGCTCTGTCTGGGAATCCCGAATTTCTCCGGAAAATCTGTATGTATCACAGCAATCTTTTTCAGTGTCAGCTCATCTTCCATCCAATCCCTCCCGCTCCTTTTCATCCCGCCGGATGCCAAGCTTACTTCTCAGCATGGCAATCTCTTTTTTGTGCCCCTCCTCGTCAAACGGAGTCTCTAGATAGAAGGGCAGCTCCCTTAGCTTTGGATGCGTCAGCACGCCAAGCAGCGCGTCCAGCCCGATCTCGCCTTCCCCGGCCGCCGCATGGCGGTCCTTGCGGGAACCTAACGGCATCATGCTGTCATTTAAGTGAACCGTCCGCAAGAGAGGCAGCCCCAGCACACGGTCAAACTCCTCCAGCACTCCGCTTAAATCATGGACAATATCATACCCCGCCGCAAATACGTGGCAGGTATCCAGACAGACGCCAATCTTTTCCGGATAGCAGACTCCATCCCGGATTGCCTTTAATTCTTCAAAGACGGCTCCGATTTCCGTCCCCTTCCCGCTCATAGTCTCCAAAAGCACCGTTATATTTTGGCTTTCTGTTACCGCCTGATTCACTCCGGCAATAATATTTTCTATCCCCGCTTCCACGCCGATCCCGGTATGGCTGCCAGGGTGAAATACCAGATATTCAATCCCAAGGGCTTCCATCCTGACAAGATCCTCCCGAAGCGCCATACAGGCAAATTCATAGGTCTTTTCATTTGCACTGGCCAAGTTCATCGTGTAAGGCGCATGGGCAAGCAGCGGTCCAAACCTGAATCTCTTCCTGATATCCTGAAAAATACGAATCTCTTCCTGATCATATGTCCTGTAATTTGACCCTCTCGGATTACGGCTGAAAATCTGCATAGTATTCGCTTCCATTGCCGCCGCGTGTTCAGCCGCCTTGGCAATCCCTCCCGCAATGGACATATGCGCGCCTATAGTCAGCATCCTGATACACCCCCTGTACTATCGTTCTATCCTTCTGTCTTCCATTTTTCTGATGTGCGGACTGCTCCGCATATCAGACGCGTACTACTATCATTATATGGATATTTCCCTAATTTTTCAAATCATTTCTTCTCGCGGGCAAGCCGATAAAACAATCTCCAAAAATGCAGTTTCCTCTGTACTGAAAAAGACATCTTCTATTCTTAAAATAGAACATGCCTTTTCCTTTATCTATACCTGACTTTTAACTTTACTGCCGTCTACAGATATACCCGCAGCCTCTTCATAAATCCTTCTTCCGCCCGGATGATTTTCTCCGCCAGATCTTTGGCGTCCTTTGACGCTTCCCGATTCTGGTTCCTGCATTCGCTGACGGACTGGAGCCCCATATTGCAGCCGTCCATTAAAAGCTTTGCGATCTGGCAGTTGCCTCCGTTCATCATCATTTTGACATCCGTTGTGATCTTAGAAAAAACCTCCGCCGTAAGGCCGGGCTGCTTCTCATGCTCTCCCTGTCCTCTAAGAAGCTCCCCGCATTTCTTCTCCAGCTTCTCATGCTCTTCCTTCGCCTCCAGTATCGTATGCTCCAGCATCTCGTCCTGAACATATTCCAGAATCTGGTCTATGCTGTTTAACGCCATTTTACAGCCGGAACTGCACTCCTTCAGCAAAGCTATGGTATGTTCTTCCTTCATCGCTGACCCTTCTTTCCTTTTTTTCATAGCATTTGCAGTTCCCGTTGTTTTCATTCAAGGTTTATGCGGAATACATTTAAAAGTTTTGTCAGTGTCCTTACGGAAATGCTCCTTGACTATTCCATAGTTTCCAAGACATCCTTCGGCAAGGAAAAGCACGCCCTTGTCCGCCAAACACATGTTTCTAAAATTAATTCCGCCTGTGCGGATGGAAATCGCCTGCACAGGCGGAATGATTCTCTGGTTTATCTGACGTATACAATTCCAAACGCTCCGGGTCCGATATGGGTTCCGATCGTCGGCCCGATTCCTCTTGTCTTCACCTCGCCAAAATCCATCCCTTTTTTCTGAAGCGACTGAATAAAGGAAATGCAGTTCTTCTTATCATATGCATATACAAAATATACCGGGTAATTCTCATCCGGAGCCTCTTCCTCCAGAATCTTCCCGAGCTGCTTGCATACCTGCTTTACGCCCCGCTGTTTTCCATGCATCACAACTTCCCCATCCTCGCTGACCTTAATGATCGGCTTAATATTCGCAAGCTTGCCGATCACCGCTTCCGTCTTGGACAGGCGCCCCCCTTTCTGCAGATACTCCAGCGTATCCAGTCCCGCATAAATCCGAATCCTTGGTTTCAGAGCCTCCAGTTCCGCCACGATTTCCTCTGCGCCCGCGCCCTGATCCCTCATACGCACGGCCCTGTCTGCCAGCATCCGGATCCCAAGCGTCGCGCTCTTGCTGTCCACAATAAAAATATTCTCGTACTCTGTCAGCTCCTTTGCCAGAGACGCGCTCTGGATCGTCCCGCTTAACGCTCCCGATATAAGGATCGCAATCACAGAATCCCCCGCCTCCTTCGCCTCTTTGAAATATTCTTCAAAGGCCGCCGGAGAAGGCTGGGAAGTTTTCGGAAATACATCCGACCCTATCAGTTTCTCAAAAAACTCTTCCTTGGAAAGATCTACTCCATCCGTATACTGCTCCTCGCCAAATGCAATTGTCATAGGAATGCAGGCAATCTGCCTTTTTTCTATCTCCGCCGCTGAATAATCCGCCGTAGAATCCACAATAATCCGAACTGCCATCTCTTCATCCTCTTCTTTCTAAAAACTTTCGGGTATGTCTGCCCTTCACAGGACGTCTGCCTTACCTGCAGAGCTTCGCCCTATAAACGACGATACTCCTCTCGTGCAACAAATCATATTTGAATGTTGACTTATCAACTTATTTCATATACTATAGCAGTAGATTTCTTATAAATCAACTACTTTTAGAATTTTTTTCAGGAGGATTCATAGATGGTAAGCAGTTTCGAGCAGCTAACCGGCGGCGTTACCAGAATCTACAAAAGCATCCAGAAGATCAAACGTCTCCACATGGATTCCATTGGCCTAAAAGGCGCCCATGTCATGTGCATCCATTATCTCTACACGCATCCTAAAGGTCTGACCGGCACAGAGCTGTGCAGCAAATGCAGGGAGGACAAAGCCGGAATTTCCCGCATCCTCTCCGATCTGGAAGAATCACGGATGATCTACTATCAGAATACCGGAAATGGAAAAAAATACCGGGCAAAGGCCTTGCTGACCGAGGAAGGCGTCTCTTACGGCGCAAAGGTCAACGCCTACATTGCCAGAGCCGTTGTCGCCGGAGGAAACGGACTTGACGCTCACGATACCGAAATCTTTTACCGGGTACTGTTTACCATTGCCGATAATCTAGAAGAGCTTTGCAGCCAAATTGAACAGAAAGGATAGGATAAAACCATGAACCGATTAAAAAAATTATACTGCAGAACATTTCAAACAGCATTTAAGCTTGCGCTTCCATTTCTGCCTTACCGCAAACCGCAGATTGTAGGAAGTGTAAAGGAACTCCCCGACGTAATCCGGGGAAGCGGCAAAACCAGCGTGCTGATCATCACCGACTCCGTTATCAGAGGGCTTGGCCTGACCTCCCGGCTGGAGCGAGCCTTATCAAAAAATGAGATTCCCTTTACCGTCTATGATAAGACCGTCGCCAACCCTACCACGGCAAATGTGGAAGAAGCTCTGGACATTTACCATGAACAAGACTGCGACGTGATCATCGGTTTCGGCGGAGGCTCCAGCATGGACTGCGCCAAGGCGGTCGGCGCAAGAGCCGTCAAGCCAAAGCAGTCCCTCGCCCGGATGAAGGGTATCCTGAAGGTAAGAAAACGCCTGCCGCTCCTAATCGCAATCCCTACCACTGCGGGTACCGGAAGCGAAACCACGCTGGCCGCAGTGATTACAGACGCAAAGACGCGCCACAAATATGCAATCAATGATTTTCCGCTGATTCCCCGGTATGCCGTGCTGGATCCGAAGGTAACCTTAAGCCTTCCTCCCTTTATCACCGCCGCCACAGGAATGGACGCGCTGACCCATGCGGTAGAAGCCTACGTCGGACGGTCCACCACCATCAGCACAAGGAGAGACGCGCTTCATGCCGTCCAGTTAATTTTCAGCAACATCGATACGGTCTACACCGACGGCGGCAATGTCAATGCAAGAAGAGATATGCTCCACGCCTCCTTCTATGCAGGCTGCGCTTTTACCAAATCCTATGTGGGATACGTACACGCCGTCGCCCACTCCTTAGGCGGAGAATACAATGTAGCCCACGGATTTGCCAACGCAGTTCTGCTGCCCTTTGTGCTGGAAGCATACGGAAGCTCCATCCACAAAAAACTCCATAAACTGGCTATTGCGGCGGGCATTGCAGATAAGGACACGCCCCGGGCCACCGCTGCCGCCCTGTTCATCGATGCCATTCAGGATATGAAATGCCGGTTCGGCATCGGCGATACCATCGAAGAGATTCAGGAAGAGGACATCCCAAAGCTCGCCCGCTATGCGGACAAAGAAGCAAATCCCCTCTACCCGGTCCCGGTTCTAATGGATGCAAAGGAACTGGAAAGATTTTACCGGTTACTAATGAAATAAAAAATTTCTATCTTGTGTCCTGACCGCTTATCCAGTATAATATAAAAGATACATTGATACATTGGGAAGAGAGGAAGATTATATGAGTCACAATTCAACACACAAACGCAGCAGCTTTACCGGCTCCATCGGATTCGTTATGGCGGCTGCCGGAAGCGCCGTCGGTCTTGGAAATATCTGGCGTTTCCCCTATCTGGCAGCAAAAAACGGCGGAGGAACCTTTATCTTTGTCTATATCATCCTTGCGCTGACCTTTGGGTTTGCGCTTCTGACTACGGAGATTGCTATCGGCCGCAAGACAAAACAAGGCCCCCTTACTGCATACGGCGTATTAAATAAAAAATTTGCATGCACCGGGCTTTTTGCATGGCTGGTTCCGGTCATCATCCTGCCTTACTACTGCACGATCGGCGGCTGGGTACTAAAATACCTGTTCGCCTACATCACCGGCGACGGCATGAACGCCGCCGCAGACGGCTATTTCACCGGACATATTACAAGTCAGTGGTCTCCGATTATCTGGCTTGTCATCTATCTGGGCATGACAGCCTTTGTCGTATTCAGCGGAGTGAATAAGGGAATCGAGAAATACAGCAAGATCATCATGCCGATCCTGATCGTCCTGATTCTTGGTATCTCTTTCTTCTCCCTCACCCTGAACCACACAGACGCCGAGGGCGTTACCAGAACCGGGCTGGAGGGCTTAAAGATCTATCTGATTCCAAGCTTTGCCGGTATGACGCTGAAGGGCTTTTTCTCACTGCTTATGGACGCGGTCGGACAGTTATTCTTCTCCATCAGCGTTGCCATGGGCATTATGGTAGCTTACGGTTCTTATGTGAAGGATGATGTAAACCTAATGAAGTCCATCAACCAGATCGAATTCTTCGACACGTTAGTTGCCATGCTGGCCGGACTGATGATCATTCCTGCCGTCTTCACCTTTATGGGCGCGGAAGGCATGTCGGCGGGACCGGGACTGATGTTCGTATCACTGCCGAAGGTATTTGAAGCTATGGGATCCATCGGTATTTTTATCGGAATCCTGTTTTTCCTAATGGTTACCTTTGCCGCCGTCACCTCATCCGTATCGGTTCTTGAGGCGATCGTATCCGGTATTATGGACAAATGGAAATTCTCACGGAAGAAGAGCACAGCCCTTGCAACGGCCTATGCCCTTGTTGTCGGCATCATCGTATGCCTCGGCTATAATATCTTCTACTTTGAGTACGAACTGCCGAACGGCTCTGTAGCGCAGATTCTGGATATCATGGACTTTCTCAGCAATAATATCATGATGCCGATCGTAGCGATCCTGACCTGCATCCTGATCGGCTGGATTGCAAAACCGCAGACCATTATTGACGAAGTTACGAAGAATAATAATCCTTTCGGACGCAAGGCGCTGTATATTGCTATGATTAAGTTCATAACCCCTGTATTCCTTGTGATTCTGCTTCTGCAGTCGCTGGGTATATTCTATAAAGCCAAATGAGCGCACAGGCGGACTGCCAGATGTCTACCCGCCATCATGGACCGGATATCCGCTCATTGTAAATAAAAAGAGGAATTGCTGCAAGGTGAAGTCTTTCAGCAATTCCTCTTTTTCATTCTCATCTTTGCACAGCGCCCCTTTCTGCAAGCCTGCCGTTTTCTACGCACGCTGAAAACAGCGGCAATCGCGGCGGCGCCATCTAACGCCATCCTTCAACTTACGCCTTCACCGTCGGCATATTTTCCTTCACCAGACCCGTTCTGTACGCTTCGATCAGTTCTTTCAGCTCGCTGATACGCTCCTGCATCCGTTTGCCGTTATCCGTATCTCCCACCAGCTGCCGCCTTAAATACTGCTGCACCACCACCCTTCTGGACACGATATCCGTCTCATCCAAAATAGCGGCCTTCGCGGATGCCAGCGGTTCATGGGAGGTCAGGGTCAGTCCGTAGGAATTGTAGATCAGCGTATAGCCGGCAATTCCGGTCGTCTTATGATAGGGCTTGGAAAATCCTCCGTCAATGATCAGCACCTTTCCGCCGCATTTCACCGGATTCTCCCCTTCGCTGTGATGAACCGGGACATGTCCGTTGATGATATGGGCGCGTTCTCCGGACAGTCCGAACTCTCCCAGCACCAGTTCCGCCGTGGACAATTCCTCTAACAGCTCGTAATACGCATTCTTCTGCTCTTTTCTCGCTGGCTTTTCCTTAATAAAATACCCCTCAAAGGTCGCCATCTTATTCCGGCCAAAGAGCGGCGAGCCCGGAGCGCACCACAAGAACCACAAGATATCCTGCCCCTTCTTCTTCTCCTCCTGATTCAGGTCGAAGAACGCCCGGCGGACGTATTTTTCGAGAACCTCATAAAGCTCCCTGCCCTGATATTCCCTGCCGTAAATCTTCACTTTCTGTAAACTTCCGTCGCCATTCATCGGCATACAGGCATGGAACAGAAGATTTCCATTAAAGACTTTATACAGGCTGCCCTGTTTCAGCAGGAAATCTACATGCTTCTGCAGCTTTTCACTGTTAAGGAACGCCCACACCAGCTTATCCACTACCTCCTGCTCCTTCTCGGTCAGATCATACGGGCGCTCTCTGTCCACTGTAGGAAACGTGCAGTCTACCAAAGGATAAACCGCTCCGTCCACCTCGATTTCCTGCTTCTCATAGTCGATCTTATGAAGAAGCTTTCTGCTCTCCATGCCAAATTCCGGATGCTCGTCTATCAGCTTCCCTTCCAGCTTAAACTGGATCGCCGCAATCGCCTTATGCATCTTCCTCTCCAGCAGCACCGACGGACTCACCTCCGGCGCCGGCTTTGCCCTAGAATAAAATGACTCCGGTATCATATCGTCCGTATAGGTCTCCATCGCGAAAGTGGCGAGGGGCATCATATTGATTCCGTATCCATCCTCCAGCACATCCATGTTGCTGTAACGAAGGCAGATGCGGATCACCGCCGCCACGCAGGCAGGCTGTCCGGCCGCCGCGCCCATCCACAAAATATCATGGTTCCCCCACTGGATATCCAACGTGTGGTAATCCATCAAACGCTCCATGATCAGGTGGGGATAAGAGCCCCTGTCAAAAATATCCCCCACAATATGCAGATGATCCACAATCATACGCTGAATCAGCTCGCACATCGCCACAATAAAATTCTCCGCCCTTCCAATTTCGATAATCGTCTGGATGATCGCCTCATAATACTGCCCTTTATCCAAAACCTCTGATTTCTCCGTGATCAGCTCTTCTATTACATAGGCGTAATCCTTCGGCAGCGCTTTGCGCACCTTAGAACGGGTATATTTGGACGAAACCGTCTTGCAGATCTCGATCAGACGGTAAAGCGTCACCCGGTACCAGTCGTCCGTATCCAGCCCGTCCTTCTTGATCTGTTCCAGCTTCTCATGGGGATAATAGATCAGCGTTGCAACCGCCCTTTTCTCCGCCATCTCCAGCGTATGTCCGAATACGTCGTCAATCTTCTTGCGCACCGCGCCGGAGCCGTTTTTGAGCACATGGGAAAACGCTTCGTATTCCCCATGGATATCCGACATAAAATGCTCCGTTCCCTTCGGCAGATTAATGATTGACTGCAGGTTGATGATCTCTGTGGACGCCTTCGCAATCGTCGGATATAATTCCGCTAAATACTCCAAATAATTCTTCTCTTTCTTTTCCATGATTTTCCTCCCGATACCATACAGAATCCTTTTCTTCCACTTTATCACCATTCCTTCTATAAGTCCAGATTTTCTCTGGCCACTGTTCCCCCGTTCACAGCGGCCTTTTCCGCTTCTGCAGGCGATGCCGGCCATATTTCACAATTGAATTTTATATATGCCTGTGGTATATTTTCTCAGTAAGCATTTGAAACAAGGAGGGACGACTCATGGTAAAGAAATGGAATGTTACCATACCGAATCTTACCGGGCACAAAGAGAGACGCGCCTATCTTTACCTCCCGGCATCCTACCGCTATCATGCAAAGAAACGTTATCCGGTTTTGTATATGTTTGACGGACACAATGTATTTTTTGATGAAGACGCCACCTATGGCAAATGCTGGGGCATGAAAGAATACATGGATAACGCCAGAACTCAAATGATCATTGCCGCGGTGGAATGTAACCACAGCCCGGACCAGGGGCGCTTAAAGGAGTATTCCCCATTTGACTTTTCCGATCCGGGATTCGGAAATATTAAGGGCAAAGGCAGACTGACTATGGACTGGATGGTCAAATACTTTAAGCCCTTCATCGACCGCACCTGCCGCACGATCCCAGACAGAAAGCATACCTTTATCGCCGGAAGCTCTATGGGCGGACTGATGAGCCTCTACGCCCTGTTTGCCTACAACCGCATTTTTTCCAGAGCGGCGGCTCTCTCTCCCTCTCTCTGGACAAATCCAGAGGAAATCGAGCGTATGATTCAGACAAAATCCATCCGCAAGGACTCCGTTCTCTATATGGACTACGGCTCTAACGAACTGGCGAACCACAGCAGAATGATAGAAACATACGGCAAAGTATGTTCTCTCCTGCTTGAAAGGAACATCCATCTCACCAGCCGGATCGTACCGGACGGCTCTCACTGCGAAGCAAGCTGGGAGCGGCAGATTCCATTTTTTATAAACACGCTGCTGTACGGTCTGGACGAATGACGGAAAAATAAATTGTTGAAAGAGGATTTAAAAATAGAAAAGCTTGATTTACAAAGTATTTTTTGCTATTATTGCTTTAGCACATTACTGCACCATATCAAAGAAAGGATGAGACTGCTTCTGTGGAAACGCAATACATGAAAAATGACAACCCGGCATCCTTACCTTTGGCTGCAGCCCCGGCGCTACCCGCGCCGCCAATTTGTTCCTCTGCCGTCCGGACTTGTTCGGCAAAAGCCCTCGCCTTAAGCGGTATCTACAGGTCACCTATTTCGCGCCCTGTCTCTGGGCGACAGATAAAAGATAATAAAAAAGGAGTACGCCATGAGTAATTTTATTTTCATTTCACCCAATTTTCCTACTAATTACTGGATGTTCTGCAAGGAACTTAAGAATAACGGACTCAATGTCTTAGGAATCGGCGACCAGCCCTACGACGAATTAAGCTATGAATTAAAAGACAGCTTAAACGAATATTACAAAGTAGACAGTCTGGAAGATTATGACAACGTATACCGCGCCGTGGCATTTTTCATCCATAAATACGGACGTATTGACTGGCTCGAATCCAACAATGAATACTGGCTGGAGCAGAATGCAAAGCTGCGCAGTGATTTCAATATTACAAGCGGTTTCCAGATCAACGACATCCCCCGCATCAAGTTCAAATCCAAGATGAAAAAATACTACCGGAAGGTGGGGATTCCAACCGCGCGCTACTATCTGACCGGCACCCTTGCAGGCTCGAAGTCATTTGCAAAAAAGGTAGGCTATCCTATTATCGCCAAGCCGGACAACGGAGTCGGCGCTTCCGATACCCACCGGATCAGCAGCGACGAGGAACTGACGGCGTTTTTCGGCACAAAGGAGCCGGGAGTAACTTACATTCTGGAAGAATATATTGACGCCGCAGTTAATTCCTACGACGCCATTATCGATTCCAACGGCGAGCCCCTCTTTGAGACCGGAAATGTAACGCCTAATTCCATCATGGATATTGTAAATACTCTGGATAATTCCATTTACTATATCGTAAAGGACCTGCCGGAAGATACCAGAAAAGCGGGCCGCGCGGCTGTCAAGAGCTTCGGGGTAAAGAGCCGCTTCATCCACTTTGAATTTTTCCGCCTGTTAAGCGACCACAAAGGCATGGGAAAAAAAGGCGACGTGGTGGCCCTTGAAGTTAACATGCGCCCATGCGGCGGATTTACGCCGGACATGATCAACTTTGGCCACAGCACTAACGTCTATAAGATCTGGGCGGATATGATTGCCTTTGACAAGTCCACAGTACCAAGCGGCGACGACAAATTCTGCGCCTACGCCGGTCTCAGGGACGGCAAAAACTTCGTCATGAGCCATCAGGATATCATGAAAAAATACGGCAAAAACATGAAAATGGTAGAGCGGATCCCGGACGCACTCTCCGGCGCCATGGGCAATCAAATGTATGTGGCAACCTTCGACACCGAAGAAGAAATGAACGATTTCTACGCCCACGTCCTAGAATGCCGGCCGGAAGAAGCATCGTTTCAGCGAATAAGGTGCCTGTAGCTTTATGGCGGAATGCAGAATATGCCCGCGCAATTGCGGCGCAGACAGAAAACGTAACAAAACGGGCGTCTGCCGGGAGACTGACAGACTCCGCATAGCGAGAGCCGCCCTGCACATGTGGGAGGAACCATGTATATCCGGGAAAGAAGGCTCCGGAACGGTATTTTTCACCGGCTGTAATTTAAGGTGCGTCTACTGCCAGAACTATGAACTCTCCCAAAGCAGAACCGGGAAAGAAATTACAGAGTCCCGGCTGGCAGAGATCTTTCTGGAACTTCAGGACAAAGGGGCAAATAACATCAATCTGGTAACGCCCACACATTTCGTCCCGCAGATCGTCCGGGCGCTTCAGTCTGCAAAATCGCAGGGACTCTGCATTCCGACGGTGTACAACAGCAGCGGGTATGAGTGTGCGGACTCTCTAAAAAGGCTGGAGGGGCTGGCGGACATCTATCTTCCTGACTTTAAATACTGGAATAGCGAAACGGCCGGTCGGTATTCCTCGGCGGCGGATTATCCAGTCTTTGCGAGAAAAGCTGTGGAAGAAATGGTACGCCAAACCGGAACGCCGGCCTTTGACGAGAAAGGCATGATGACAAAGGGCGTAATCGTACGCCACCTTTTGCTTCCGGGAAAGCTGTCTGAGGCAAAAGAAATCGTTAAATACCTGTATGGGACCTATGGCGGCAGGATTTATATGAGCCTTATGAATCAGTACACGCCCTTGGCCACTCTGGACAGACAACAGTTTCCGGAACTGGCCCGCCGGGTAACAAAAAGAGAATATGAAAAACTGATCAATTATGCAATAGAACTTGGGGTAGAGCACGCCTTTATACAGGAAGGAGAAACGGCAGAAGAAAGCTTCATTCCGGATTTCACACTGGACGGCGTTTGATATTAACGAGATTATAGAATAATCTAATAAGAAACAGTCAGGGCGCAGATCTGTTATATATGGTCTGCACCCTGATTTTTTACTGTTCTTTTCCCAAAAATCCTGCCAAAATTATACACCTTCAACAAAATTGCAGAGTGCGCTCTAATTTTTCTTGCATTTTCTCATTCCCAGGAGTATGATAAAAAAAGAATTTTAATACTTTATCACACCAAAGTGCCAAGAGGGAGACAACTACATATGACAGGAACCAAACTATTAGAGCAGCTGCTTGATTCTTATCAATCCAGCTACGATATAACGAAGCCCTTTGATATCAATGGGGATGTTTATGACGCGTATGCAAGTTTTAATGTAACCAGTGCCAAATATATCCTTATAAAAAAGGCGGAACTATGGCGGGCTAATTGTTTCGAGCATACGTTTTTTCGTTGTACGGACTGTCTGACCACAGAACATCTGGCAGATTTCCGCAGGCACATCACAGACTTTATTGAACCGCAGCTGATCCGGGACAAGAAGAAATATCCGGAAAAAGACCACATGTATTCTTATATAACAGGAATTTTTCTCTGCGAAAACAGTCTGCCGGACCACGTAAGAAAAGAAGTGCGATGCTTTCACTACACCAAAAACTACCTGCTCGGCATTCGTGGCTACTCTCAGGCGCGCTTGCTGGTATTCGACCTAAAGAACCTGACTATATGCGGAAATGCAGCGGCAAAAGATTTAGTAAAGGGCTATAACAAGGCCGGGATCCTCCGGCCTGTTTAGCAATAGAAATACAAGAGAATGAGGAGGAATGAACTATGAACAGTATTGCAGTACTCGTTATCGGCATTGCAATCCTTGCCATTGCCTATGTCACCTATGGCAAATGGCTTGCAGACCAATGGGGAATCGACCCATCAAAAGAAACCCCTTCCCACACAGAGGAAGACGGCGTAGACTATGTCCCGGCAAAGGCTCCGGTTCTGATGGGACACCATTTTTCGTCCATCGCAGGAGCTGGTCCGATCAACGGCCCCATTCAAGCGGCGGTATTTGGCTGGATCCCGGTGCTTTTATGGATTCTGATCGGAGGAATCTTCTTCGGCGCCGTCCATGATTTCGGCGCGTTATTTGCATCCATCCGGAATAAGGGACAGTCCATCGGCGAGGTTATCGCTACAACCATGGGCGGAAAAGCAAAAAAACTATTTATCATCTTTTCCTACCTGACTTTGATACTGGTAGTAGCCGCATTTGCATCCATTGTTGCAAATACATTTATGGCTGCCTATGATGAAAATGGCGCTGTAGATCTGGCAGCAAGCGCTTCTAATGCGTCAACCGCCATGATTTCCATCATGTTCATCATCATCGCCATTGTATTTGGATTCTTTGTATACCGGAAAAATATGGGGCTCGGCCTCTCTACCATCATCGGAGTTGCAGCTATTATCCTCTGTATGGCGGTCGGCCTGAACTGGCATCCGATTTACTTAAGCAACACCACATGGATGATTATCGTAGGAATCTATATCACCGTCGCGTCGATAACGCCGGTTTGGATTCTTCTGCAGCCCAGAGACTATTTAAGCTCATTTTTACTTTACTTTATGATGATTGTTGCCGTTGTGGGCATCATCGGCGGCGGAATCGCAGGCGGCTCTCAGATGAATATCCCGGCGTTTACAGGCTTCAAGGATACCCTTGCCCCTACCGGGACTTCGCTGGGCTACATGTTCCCGGCCCTGTTCGTAACCATTGCCTGCGGAGCCATTTCCGGCTTTCATTCACTGGTTGGCTCCGGAACCACAGCAAAACAGCTGAATAACGAGAAGGACGCACGTCCTATCGCATATGGCGGTATGCTGATCGAATGTGCGCTGGCTATCATTTCCCTGTGCGCAGTCGGCTATGTCTGGTCTGAGTACGCCGCAGGAGAAACCGTAACGCCTACCGTCGTATTCGCATCCGGTATTTCTAGAATGGTAAGCTCCATTCCCGGACTTGCAGGAACAGAACAGATCGCATACTCCTTGCTGGTATTAACGGTATCCGCGTTCTGCCTGACCTCTCTAGATACCGCGACCCGTCTTGCGCGCTATATGTTCCAGGAATTCTGGCTGGAGCCGGGTGAAACCATCGAAGACGCCACAGGATATAAAAAAGTCCTGACAAATCCTCTTGTTTCCACCATCATTACCGTCGTGCTGGGCATCACTCTCGGCCTGACCGGCTACGCAAACGTATGGCCTCTATTCGGCGCCGCTAACCAGCTCCTCGCCGCATTAGGCCTCCTTGCCGTCGCCACATGGCTTGGCAAAGCCGGGAAGAACAATAAGATGTTCTATCTTCCTATGGCGTTTATGCTGGTGGTAACCATAACCTCCCTGTGCTTTACGCTGCAGGCGAACTTCTCAGGGATCTCCGCCGGCGGAGAGGGAGTTACATGGTGCGTGATCCGCGCGGTCATCGCCCTGCTTCTGATTGTCCTTGCAGTAATTCTGGCAATCGACGGAATCAAAACCATGTCGGGACAGAAGAAAAATTAAGGATATCTTTCTTGCATTTACTATCCGACAGCATAATAATAACGCACAAGTGCGCATCTCCCCAAAGGGTTTTATGATAAAGGAAACAAAGTTTCCTTTATCATAAAAAACTGCCTCTGACAGCCATAACGCAGCCGACAGAGGCAGTTTTTTATATATTCATTTAATCCAGACAGTATCCTTCAGTCCTTCTGCTCCCAGCACCTTCTCTGCCCATTAATATCCATAACAATCCTTCCCTACCGGATAAAATTCGTCCTCTGGACAGGCTCCTTTTCCGGAAGTCCATAGGCCTCTCTGCCAAGAGAAATACTCTTCATCAGGAACGCCATATTCCTTGCCAAAGTACGCATGGTCTGCAGGCCCTCCAGATCCTCTGAGGCCTCTCCATGCGCTCTTCCATGGATATTGTTCCAATACTGGCTGGAAGCCACCGGCATACCGGAAATCGTAAAGAATTTATTCAGCTCGTCAAAGGTAGAAGACAAACCGCTTCTCCTTGCAGCCGCAACGGCGGCTCCTACCTTCATCGTCTTATCAAAAGGCGTGCTGTAAAACAGACGGGTCAGGAATGCGGTCAACGTCGCGTTTGCCGACGCATAATATACCGGACTTCCCACCACCAATCCGTCGCACGCCTCAAACTTCGGCGCAGCCTCATTTACCATATCCTCAAATACGCATTTTCCCTTTTTCATACAGCCTCCGCAGCCGATGCAGCCCCGGATGTCCTGACTGCCGATATGCAGGATCTCCGTCCTGATCCCTTCCTCTTCAAAAATCTTCTCCATCTCATGAAGCGCAATATAAGTATTGCCCTTCGCCTGAGGACTTCCGTTAATCATCAATACTTTCATATTATTTCATCACCTTTCGTTCTCTCTGCCCGGTTACCCGGAACCTCTCTTAATATCTCCTGTTCCAAAATATTCCAGAACAATCATAGCATAATTTAACCCTATTTTCCAGAGTCATAGACACTTGAACCAGTCCCGGATATCCGTGAAGGCATGGCTGCTTTACACTTTACTCTAAGGGAACAAACGTTATAGTGCATATACACTATGTATATACACTGTTCCATATTTTAAAGAATACGCCGCAATTCCAGTTAACATTCACTTTGCAGATGGAAAAACTTACACATACTGTTTTACTATGTTCAAAAGCCGGAGCGTTTTCGCATATTGAAGCAGCTTTTCTCCCGCCGCATCCCGTTTTCGATAGCATTCCAGCACATAAGCAAAGAGATCTTCCCCGATCTCTTTCCGAAACCGGATACAATCGCACACACTTCTCTCAACGTCATAAATCCGGTAACTCCCAAATTCCGTCTTTACAATATCCTGATACGCCCCAAAGGTACGCTCCGAATAATAATGCCTTGCTATAGGAAAATTCATACCGATCCTTCTCCTATCGCTCCGTCTGGTGGCTATCGACAATTTCTCCGGTTCCTGATCAATCAGTCCCAGATAAAAGCAGGCGCTGTCCGCGCAGATCACAGCCTCCGGATCGGAAAAGCATACCTCGATTGCCTTATAATCCCCGGGCTTTGCACCCGGAAAACACTGAAACCAGTAATGGCCGTGACACACCCTCTCCAGCATCTCGATCTCAGCAAATACACCGATCTGCCGGTTTGTGATCCCTTCCGCCAGCAGTTCCTCCGTACTAATATATCCGTTATATTTTCTCGATAGTTTTTCAATCTTAATAACCGTTTCTCTCAGCATAATACCCCGGTACTTCTCCTATCTGAATGCAAAAACCCTGTAAAGAGACTTTATTTCTCACTATTTGGCATTAAAATGCAGATATAACATTTTTTCTTACACAGATTTTAACTCTTTTTCCTCCAAACTGTCAGATACTATTTCCTCTCCGCATCCTTAACACATCACAACAATTTTCTCAGGCGTTGTCTGCGGAGGAATACTTCTAGTCGTCGCCGTATAATAGACCAACAGCGTCCTTTCCCCAAGACCGCAGGTAAACGTCTGTCCGTTTAACGTACGCACCACCGTATTTCTTCCTACATTTAGCTGGAGAGACTGATCCCCCGCCACCAAATTGCTGTCAAAATAGTTCAGCGCAATCTGCTCGTTCCTTCCAAGAACCGTAATCAGCACAGCGTTATACTGAGGTGGGAAAATTAGCGGCACCGGAAGCGTGCTGTCATAGAAGGCCGCAATCCGCATCCCGCGCCTGAGCAGTCTGCCATTTACTACAAGCGTATCTGGCGTAAGAAAGAAATTTACCGTCCCGTCATTCGTACGAAGCGCAATCATCTGGTTACAACAGTCATTTCCTGAGATATTCATAATGACGCCTGTAACCGGAACTAAATCTGAATAATTCATATATCCACCGCCGCGGCAGAAACTACTGCCGCAAAATCCTTTTTCTTATAGCTTATGTCGGGCAAGGCAGAACTGTTCATTCCTTTTTGATTCTTCCCACTGCTTTACAAATCTTTGCCGGCATATCCTTCAATACCCGAATGAGAACCGGAGGCCGTCCATTCATAAACGGTATATTCATGGTCGATATGGTATCCCAGCTTTTCGGCCAGCGCCGCCGACCGCCTGTTATGAGCGTCCCAGCTTGGATACCAGCCGCGCTCCAGACATTCCAAGATCAGCTTCGCTCCGCATATACTGGCAAAGCCTCTTCTCCTACAGTCTTCTCTCGTATCTATCTCGACCTCGATGCCTCCGCTATACCCGGAGTAAGAGGACGCCCCGGATACCGGTTCCCCTTCCTTCATCATCACAACTCCCAGACCGTATTTTTGAAAAGCGGCGTAATCCGCATACTGCGCCGCCCAGTCCCTGCACCAGTCCGTTTCCCGCAGCCGCCAAAACAGCGGCTCGTCAATCATTTTCAAGGTATATCCCTCAGGCAGTTTATCCGTCATTCCATGCAGCCTTTCTCTGTCAAATACATCCGGTTCCTTCTTTACCGCATAGCGAACGGTTTTCTTCACCTGATCTCCAAAACACGACTCAATCATCTCCCCCCAGTGCTCATCCCCCGGAACCAGAATCCGAAAATCCTTCCCAAAATACTCCGTCTCATACAAAATAATCTCCTTTTTAGGCTTTCCTGCAAAGAAATGAAAATCCCCCAGCACCGCAGACGCAGACGCCGGATTTTTCGGTGAATCCCCATAGACCTTCCCCATCACGCCCTGCAGGCATGACCAAATCATCGTCTCCTGCCAGCCGCCAAACAGCGCCTCCGCCTCCTTCGGTTCCTTCAGTTCAATTATCATGCTTCCTCCTCCATGAAATGAATCTATGGGAAGTATACCACAATCAAACTTTTCAGTAAACTGCATCCGAAAGGAAACCGTCTCCTCTACACATCCTGATTATAACGGCTTGGAGCAATCCCCTTTAAACTAAGTCCGGAAATCAGCAGCGGAATCAGCAGCAGACCTGCGGCAAACAGAAGGCTTGGAACTAACGGGAACCGGTACTCCATGTAATCCGTATGGATAATCTCCTGAAATACAGAAACCGTTCCATACCCTGCGGCGCTTCCAACCGCCAGCGTAACCGCCATTGACGGAAGCAGGAACAGAATATTCTCGCAAAACAGCATGTTCCTGATCTGTTTTACCTCCATTCCGACAGCTTCCAGCATCGAAAGCTCCCGCTTCCTCGCAGCAGTATTTCCAATCATCATATTGATTAGATTCAGCACGCCAAATAAGATCACAAAAGCAGAAATTCCATAAATCTGTATTTTAATCTTCCGGATATTTACCGAATCGTCTATCATCTGCTCCCGCAGCGTCTCAAGCGAAAGATCTTGGTACGGTCCGAGCACAGAGAGGAGTTCTTCCTCGGTCTGGTCTCCGTATTTCTCATAATCCTCCGTCGATACATAGAAGGAAACGGCAGTATTCATACTGCCCCACAGCTTTTCCATGGTCCGGTCCGCCATAGCGATATCATATCCTCCCTCCGAAGAGTTCTTTTCGGAAACGACCCCGGCGATTGGAAGCTTCGCCTCATGCTCCTCTCCATCAAACCAGCGCAGGGTAATCGAATCCCCGGCCCGGAAAGTCACTCCGTTGATCTGAGACAAAAAATCCGCGCCGGTAATCAGAACGCCGTCCGTTTCACACAGGTACTCATAATCTGTATTCTCATCTGCTTCCATCACATAGAAATCCTCCGATTCCTCCGTCAAACGGTAAAAGCCTTGCTGCCACGAAGCGCCCTGATACTCCACATTCCCAAATACCGCCTGCTCTGTTTTCACAGACTCCACATGTGGGATCTCTTTAATCTTTTCTGCCAATTCCCCACTCAAATGCCCGGTAAGCTGCATATCCGTCGGACCGTAAGGAAGCGGATCGTGGGGGTTGTACCGATAGGATACCACATACTCTGCATTTGCAAATATGCCGGTTCTTGAAAATGCCTCCTCATCCCACGCGTACAGATAAGTAGCTGCGATCATAAACACAATTCCCCCAAAGGAAACAGACATAGTCATAAGCCCCCGCTTCTTTCTGCCGCTTCCCTGCCCGATCTGAGCCATCACAAACGGAGTCAGCCTTTTACGCGCTCTCTCTTCCTCCTGTTCTCTCCGTTTTTTTGCCTTTCTATCCTTTCTTCCGCTTCTTTCGCCCATGTCCTCCCATCCTTCCTCACAGGAAACCTTCGACGCCTCGATCGGCGAAACCCTTGACGCAAGAACCGCCGGCCTGCTGACCGAAATCTGTACCATAACAATTCCAAATATCCCGGTCGCAGCCGCTGTAAGCAGATAATTTCCAAAACTCCATCCTTCCGGCTCCAGAACATATGCGATCCCGCCGCCAAGAACCAGAGCCGCCGGAACGGAAACCGCGCACAGCCAGAAACCTTCCCTGCGCACCATTTTCCGGATCTGCCTCTCCGTCATGCCGATCGTCAAAAGCTGTCCGATCTGCCGGGTGCGCGAGGTAACAGACAGATAAAAGATCGTATAGATCACGATCCCTGCGGCAGCCAGAATAAAAGCCGATACAATAAGCATTACTTGAAAAATGGGATTGTCCTCCCGCAGCGACTCTTCAAACCGGCTGTTGATATTGACATCCGACCGTTTCACTCCGTAATCCGCCGCCAGATCATAAACCGCCGTCTCAAAAATAGAAGACTCCATTCCGGAAGCATCCGCGATCCGGATAAGAGCCGCATACGGACGATCTCCCATAGACCGGCTTTTATCCGCATACTCTCTGGACACGTAAACCGGATACACCGACCTCTCCTGCCGCCTGTCGGTATAACCGCAGATCACAAAATCTTCCGTCCCTTCCCCTGTGTTTAAAGACAGTACCTGCCCAATCCTGCATTCCCGCCCCAGACGCTCCATAAATCCCTGGTCCACTGCGATCTCGTGATACTGCTCCGGTTCTTTTCCCTCTGCCGGAACATAGGTCTGTATCCCTTCATTCTGGCTCTTCTGGTAGGTAAAGGCGTATTTTATCCCGCCCTGCTCATATTCTTCCCCAAATCCCTTATAAGGCAGCGCCAGCTCTACCCTTTCATCCTGCGAAAGTTTCTCCAATCCCTGTTCCGGCATATCCAGAAACATCGCCTGCTGCATACGCCCCAAGGTCCTCCCTTCCATCGTCTCGGTTTCCTGCAGAAACAATGTAACAGCCATAATAAATGTCAGAGAAAGCGCAATGGTCACCATAGAAAAAAATGTATACAGTCTCTTCCCCTCCAGATTGCTCTTCGCAATGCGGTAAATAATCCCGCCGTTATTATTTGCCTCCAGATTCATGCCGATCACCTGCCTTCCACGATCCGCCCGTCCTCAATGCGGACCGTCCGGTCTGCGATCTGGGCGATCTCGTCATTGTGCGTGATCATCACGATCGTCTGGTGAAATCTCTTTCCTGTAGCGCAAAGCAGCCCGATCACCTCCTGACTGGTATGGCTGTCAAGATTGCCTGTAGGCTCGTCGGCCAGTATGATCGCAGGTTTGCTGACAAGCGCCCTTGCAATGGCCGCTCTCTGCTGCTGCCCTCCGGAAAGCTTTCCCGGCTTTCTTCCCAGCATATCTTCAAGTCCCAAAGCCTTCACAATATCCTTCAGATACTGCGCGTCCGCCCTCCGTCCGTCCAGTTCCACCGGAAGCACAATATTATCATAAATGGTCAGATTCGGAATCAGATTATAATTCTGGAACACAAATCCAATCTTCCTCCTTCGGAAAATTGTCAGCTCGCTCCTTCCCATCCCGGAGAGTTCCTGTCCATCCACCACAACGCTTCCGCCGGTAGGCGTATCAAGGCCTCCCAGCATATGAAGCAGCGTACTTTTCCCTGAGCCGGACGTCCCTGCCACCGCGGTGAAGCTGCCCTGCTCGATCCCCAGCGTAATTCCGTCGACTGCCTTCACCACCAGCGGCTCTGTTCCGTAATATTTGGTAAGGTCTTTCGTCTGTAAAATATTCATGTATTCTTTCTCCTTCCCACTCCAAATCCAGAGCATACCGGAAAGCTTTCACACATCCTTCCCGGCATGCTCTGACATGCAAGTTTTCTAAACTATCATTTTAAAAGGAGATTTTATCAATCCTGTTTCTTTTTTCAAAGAAATATCATCAAAACCGAAACAATCAGACAGGCAGAAAACAATCTTTCAGTCCTCCGGCCCCTAAAGGCTCGGAGCGATGGGAAGAAATACAGAAAATTGAGAACCTTCCCCTAACTTGGAGCGGACCATAATATATCCCCCCTCCCGCATAAGGATATTTCTGGCAATATACAGGCCAAGTCCCAGCCCCTCTTCGCTCCGGGCCTCATCCTCCCTGTAAAACCGTTTGAATATATCATTATAATGCTCAGGCCGGACGCCTTTCCCGGTATCCGAAATCCGGATCTGTACGTACATCTCCCCGGGAAACGCCTCTATGCAGATATGCCCCCGCTCTGGCGTATATTTCACCGCATTATCCAAAATATTTCCTACCGCCTCCGCGGTCCACTTCACGTCGTGGTACGCCCTGATATGGGAATCGCAGCAGACGGACAGCCCGATCCCTTTTTTTTCCGCCTTCCGGACAACTCCGTTCAGAGCAGACTCCATCGTCGGGAAGACCCTGTGGCTGCCAGTCTTCATCCGGATCAAATCGCTTTCTAACCGGGAGGCTTTGACCAGCGAATCAATCAGAAACTCCAGTTTGTCAAGCTGTCCCCCTATGATCTCCATAAATTCTCTGGCTTCCTCCTCCGCTGCATCCGGCTCCGCCAGCATATCCTGATACATCCGAATGTTGGATAAGGGCGTTTTGACCTGATGCGCAATCTCGGAAACCGTCTTCTGGAGCTGTTCCTTCTCCCGCTCGCTCTCCAGCAAACAGTTCCTTGTAATATCCTCCATCTTTTCTAATTCCATAACCATTTTCGAGGTCAAGGTTTCCTGATTATGTTCCGCCATGGAGCCTCCTTTTTCCCCGCCGCCTGCTGCGATCTGTTCCGCCCTCCTGCAGATTTCTTCCGAAAACCCTATAAATCTTCTGCGGAAATACAGATAATACCCCAGCCCCAGCGCCCAGAAAAGAACCAGAAGCATACACAGGAACACTCTCTCCCCTCCCTCCGGCCGCAGTGTCCAGAGAAAGTAAAGTCCTGCCGCCGTCAGGAAAAAATGAAGCGCAAACAACGTATACTTATATGCTTTCATAGAGCTTTTTCCTCCGAATGAGACCACCGATACCCCATTCCATAGACCGTCTTAATACAGTCCGCTTCCCCGCCGCCGATCTTCGATCTTAAACGGCTGATATTCAGAGACAGGGTATGCTCATTCACGTAATTCCCCTTGCTGTCCCAGACGTGCTCCAGCAAAACCTCCTTCGTCAAAATCCGTCCGCAGTTTTGGATCAGAAGCTTTAGAAGGTCAAATTCCGTAGGCGTAAGCGGCAGGATCTCCCCGTTCTTTTTCACGATCCGTTTTTCAAAATCAGCCTCCAGATTCCCATAGGAATACCGCACGGACTCCGCCTTCCCGGCGCATCTGCGCAGTATCGCCTGTATTTTCTCCATAACAATCCGGATACGGAAGGGCTTCGTGATATAATCGTCCGCCCCCAGATGATAGCCCTCTATGATTTCATCGTCCAAGTCTCTGGCGGTCAGGAACAGAAACGGTACTCCGCTGGGAACAACCCACTCCTTAGCAAACCGGAAGCCATCGCCGTCCGGCAGGTTTACATCCAAAATCACCAGATCGAAAAAATCCTCTGCCAGAAGTTTCTCCGCCTCCTCTAACGTATATGCGGGAATGGGGGTAATTTCCCTCTTCTGCAGGTTATAGCACAGGCCGCCGTTTAGAATCTCGTCATCCTCAATGATCATTACCCTGCTCATATCTCCGGTCCCACCTCGTTACTCTGCTCTTCCAGCCGTCTTCTTTGCCTCCGCGTCCTGCTTTTCATCATAGAAAATCTTAAAATTCTCGTCCACCGTTCCCTTTCCCAAATACCTTGCGTTATAATCCTTTAAAAGAGCCGTAAACTTCGGCGCCAGAACCACCAGCGCAAGCAGGTTGATAAAGATCGGCAGTCCTACTCCCGCGTCCGAGATAATCCACACCGTCGCTCCCGGAAGCTCGTTAAATACAGCGATCAGCACCAGAATCAGGCTGGGCAGCGGATAGGTCCATTTATAAAATGCCAGCGCGTATTTCTTAATCTTGGATTCTCCCACCACGTAGCGCAGCACAACCTCGATCTGAGCATACAGCCCGCTTGAGGTCGTTAGACCGAACAAAAAGATCCCCACGGCCAGAACGATTCTTCCAAAGGTCCCAAGCCCCGTTTCAAAGGCGGACAGCGTAAGGCTCGCCCCCTCCAGTCCGCTGTTCCACTGTCCGGTAACCATAATGATCAGGCAGGTCATGGTACAGATCACAAAAGTATCCATAAATACTTCAAAAATGCCAAGCATCCCCTGTTTTACCGGATGTTCCACTCTTGCAGACGCATGAATCATCGGCGCCGTACCCCAGCCGGCCTCATTGCTGAATACAGAACGCGCCATGCCGGTCTGAAGAGCCAGCTTCATCGTAGCGCCCGCAAATCCTCCCACTGCCGCCGTCCCGGTAAAGGCGCTGCCAAAGATCAGTGCAACCGATTCCGGTATCATAGTTATATTTTTTATGACGATAAAAAGCCCGCCAAACAAATAGAACAAACACATAAAAGGGACAAGGACCGTCGCCCATTTTCCGATGCTCTTTAATCCGCCGCTGATCATAATATACAGCACGATGGTAAACACGATAGAACTTCCCAGCATACTGATGTCAAACGTGGACGCCAGCGCCTCCGATACCGTATAGGTCTGGATGTTGATGAAATAACTTAGGGAAAATCCAATCGCAAACAGCGCGCTTAAGAAAAGGTATAGCCCCTTTTTGTTCATTTCCTCGCCAATGCCCTTCTGCATATAGTAATTCGGACCGCCGTAAGCTTCCTGATCCCCATCCTTGATCCGGTAGTGAACGGCCAGCGTAATCTCCGCGCTCTTTACAATCATCCCGAACAGCCCGGACACCCACATCCAGAATACGGCTCCCGGCCCTCCAAGAGCCAGCGCGGTGGCAACGCCGCCGATATTGCCTACGCCGATAGTCGTCCCCAGCGCAGTGCTCATCGCCTCCATCGACGAAAGCACTCCGGCGCTCTTACTTTCCGCTTCCTTCTTACCCCCAAAGAAATTCAGGTACGCGCGTTTCATCGCCATGCGAAAGCCGCAAAGCTGAAAAAAGCCCGTCCGGATACTTAAGTACAGCCCGGCTCCCAGCACAAATACCACCAGAGGCGTCCCCCACATATAGTCATACACAATAACGTTAATCCAATCTACAATAGTCATTCTTTCTTCCTCTTTTCTCTTATTCCGGTAAAAGCCTTATCCCAGGAGCGTCTCCCTAACGGCAAAATCCAGAATCTCCGGCGTTCTCTCGTACAAATCCTCTTTATAGACCCGTTCCGTCAGTTTATGGAAATCCTTGCCCCATGGCCCAATATTCACACACGGCATGGAAATGTTCTGCATCTCGGCAAGAGGCAGACTGTAAATTTCTCCGAAAAACGGCATATTATTTTTCAGGCTTTCCTCGATCTTTCTGCTGTTGGAAATACCGGAATAACTCAGATCCGAGATCCCGGTATAGAAGTCTTCCCTGCCGTATTCCTGTCCCCAGCGCTCCTTGGCGAAACCCTTCAGGCTGTCAAACAGTCCGGCTGCTTTTTCCTCCTTCTCCTGCCTTAATATATTCGCAGCGTTCGGATAATAAGGAGGCATCAGGCCGATCACAACCCTAGGCGACAGATCGTCGATATAATTATAGACAAATTCTACCAAACCGAAATTTGCCGTAATCAGGGATTCCTCTCCCCTTTGGATTCTTTGACGCAGAGACCTTAATTCCTCTGCATAAGCCGCTTCAAACTTCCCGCCGTAATTTTCCGCCGCCTCCTTAATGAGCCCGCCAAAATCCACCACCTTGCTTTTCCACGGAAGCTCCGTTTCCAGCCGGCCCAGGGCTTTCGCAAACCTCCGGTAATTCCGGTTCATATCTGCAAGTACGGTTTCAAAGGAATCTTCGCAGACTTTCCGTAACTTTGCCATCACAGATTCCGGCGACTGATTCAGCGTCAGCACGCTCAGACACCCATTGACAGCAAGCGGCATCGACACATCGTAGGACTGTTTGGTTTCCCTGAGATACAGCCAAGTAGGCGGCGGCGCTGCCTCCTTTCCCACAACGTCGCTAAAATCCATCTGAACCTCAGTACCCCGGACAATCTCGCACATAATATTTACCGGATTCAGCCCCTCAAATACCTTTCCGGCATGTGCAAGACAGCCGCGCACATAGACGAAGGGCATCAGTTTTCCAATGGAGCCAAAGGAAAACAAGCCCTCTTCTTTTGTTTTTCTCTGATGGGGTTCGGAATTAATCATCAGCTTATATTTCAATCCATACTCTTTCTTCATTCTGTCCAAGAGGAGAACCCCCGCCCGCATTCCGGCGGACAGATTCTCTTCATCCGGCACGCCCAGCACGATAACATTTCCCTGAAAGTCCTCCCGGCCCGCATATTCCGACAGCAAAGCCATCTGGACCGAACCGCCGCCCTTCATGTCGCAGACGCCCCGCCCAAACAGCCATTTCCCGCTTTCCAAATCTTCTCTCGCTTCATCCGCTAAGCTGTTTTTAATCTCCATAAGACGCTTCTCCAGCTCGTCCGGCGTAAACGCATACTCTTTCAGTGTCTTAAAATCCTCCACCGTGACCACGTCATAATGGTGGATGAGCACCACCGTATCCGGCCCTTTTCCTTTCACCATAGCCCAGACGGCTCCCCGTCCAAAGGGATCCCCCTCAATGGGAAACGCGCCGTAATATCGGGGATGCGTCTGAAAATATTCCTGTTTTCCAAAAAAATCCAAGAAATATTCTTCCGCCTCCCGCTCTCCCTGCGAATAGCTGATACTCTTTCTCATGACATAGCCGTACAATATATCTTTTATCTTATCTGCCAGCATTTTCTCTCGAACTCTCCTATTTATAAATCACAGTCTCTTTAACGGACAAGTAAGGCAGGTAGGACCGCCGGTTCCTTTATAAGACACTTCTTTTCCCTCATAGGTAAGGACCTCCACGCCCGCGTCGCGCATTTTCTTCACAATATCCGGATTTCCGGCGATCGTAATACATTTCCCCGGTTCCAGCGCAAGCACATTCGAACCGAGATAATCATACTCTTCGTCGCTGCACTCAATCAGCCTTATCCCTCTTTCTATCAGATACTCCCGGAAAAATACGGGCATATATTTCGAATATACCACCGCCTTATCCGTATCGACAAAGCTGATGATGCTCATCAAGTGCAGGCAGCAGTCCACGCCGTCCCCATGAGGCATCGGGATAATGATGTATTCCTCCACCACGTCCTTTGTCAGCTCCTTGAACTGGCGGATCCCTTCGTCATTTGTCCTGTATCCGCGCCCAATCGCAACGGTCTTCTCGTCAATCCAAAGAACATCGCCGCCCTCCATCTTACCCGGCGCTTTGATTTCTCCAAGGGTAGGGATCCCGATAGATTCCAGATAAGCTTTCGTTGCGAGATATTCCCGGCTCCTAAGCTCCTTACCCATGGGAAAATAAACTGCTCCTTTTTTCGTGATCTTTAACGGATCGTGGGTATAGATGGAATCCAGACCCGTCCTCGCATCCTCCGGCAGGCAGTACACATGCTCCACGTTTTCCCTGATAAACTTCTCAAATACCGCATACTCCTCCAGAACTTTCGCGTAATCCGGACACCCGAAATATTTGAATTTTTCCCATGAACCGTTTAGATTCTCCTGACTGATAAACGCCTGCTCCGGTTTCTTAATCAAAATTGATTCAATCTTTCCAGTCATAGACTGACATCCATAATTCATCCTTTGTTCCTCCTTTATCATCCACAAAAAACGAAAAGGCAATCTAATTATGCCGGGATTGCCTTTAACATTTCTTAACTGCAATAGATACGAAAATATTATATACTGTTCCTATGCATTTTTCTACTGTATTTTGCATTTTTATTCACTTTGCTGACAGAACCTGCGACTGTTTACTCCCTTCACGGTAACTAAAACCTTCCTGCGGCAATTTATTTAACCTTTTCTCTGCCACAACATAAAAACATCAGAGATGAACTATTTCTTTATCGAAATAGTTATCTCTGAAATCCTTTCACTTTACAGCATATTTTCCTTTCTCAATTGACCGGCTTTCCTTAAGAAATCATCCCGCCGATCGTTCCGCCTCCCGCACACAAGAAAAAAGTTGTAACAAGACTGGCCGCCGCCCCGTCCAGCGTTCGATATACGCCGATTGTTATCAATATTAAAAGGGCAAAGTACAGGATACCAAGAATCAGTCCCCAAAGAAATTTTCTTGTCTTTGCCATTTTCCCGATCGCAAGCCCTCCTATCAGCGTCGCAGTAATATAGATTGCTATGATACCAGCCGATACTGCCTTTTCATCCATGTCCAATTTATACAAAAGCATCGCCAAGACCAGCAGCAGCGCTCCTGTCAGAGCATATGACAACAACAACGATTTCAGTATCCATCCGGCTATCTTTGCTTCCCTTCGGTTTCTATCCATCTCACATTCCACCCCGCCATAAATTATATTAAATCATATGACAGGCTAAAAAAATTTATGCGGAATTTCTGTCTGCAACAATAAATCTTTCGTATCTACTGCTCCATCTGGCGTCCGAGAAACCCAGCGGCACAAACTGCAATTTTCCTTTCTGTTTCGCCAAATTTTCTCTTTTCGCCTTTATTTAGAATCACCACGGCCCCAATCACGTCGCCCTCGCAGATAATCGGCGTTATTACCTCCTCTGAAAATGAATCGGCCTGTTCATTAATAATTTTGATAAATTTCTTATCGCCATCCGCCGCCAAAATTTCCGTCCGCTCGCTCATTGCCTTGCAAAGCTGTTTCGTAATGTATTTGTCCTGCATATCTTTACGCCCGTTTCCCGACGCGGCAATTACCTGATCCATATCGCAAATACACACCAGACAGCCAATCGCCTGAGAAATACTCTCTGCATACTGCCTTGCGAAATTTGCCAGCTCCCCAATCGGAGAATATTTCTTCAGGATTACTTCTCCTTCCCTGTCGGTGAATATTTCCAGCGGATCGCCCTCCCGGATACGAAGCGTCCTCCGGATTTCCTTCGGTATTACAACACGTCCAAGATCATCTATTCTACGTACAATTCCTGTTGCTTTCATATAATAAGTCCTCCATCTGCAGATATTCATAATAAAGTAATACTATTATCTGTAAATGGAGGTATTTTATACCTGCAAGCGCAACATTCCAGCCGTCAATCCTATACTGTTTCCCATGTAAACGCGTCCCATGGAATATCTACTTCTGCCCCTTCATTTATTAAGGAATCAATATGCATCAGCAAAGGGAAGTCCTCTAGAGCGATCACATTTCTCTCTGCCAGCTTCTTTGCAGCGCGAGCGGTTCTTGTGGTAATCACAATGGATTCCAGCGTTACTCCTTTCAATTCGTTCATCGCCCCTTCAAAGGTTAATCCTCTTCCCAAAAGAGTGCCTATTTTTCTGGTTCTGCCGCCAAATACAGTTACATACAGATCCCCGACTCCATGAATCAGGTTTTCCGGCTTACCGCCGATGATCTCAAGGAGTTTTCCCATCTCCTTTACACTCTGCCCGAAAAGAGCCGCCTGTGAATTATAATGCTGCGCCCCGATTTTTCCATCCCGCTTCTCTGCCATACCCACAGCCAGCGTCACGCCAAGCGCATATGCATTTTTCAGAGCAACTGCGCACTCTACCCCTGTTACGTCTGTAGAAAGGCTGATGTGATAATAATCCGTTGCCAGCAGCGATTTAATAAATTTGAGAGTTCCCGCGTCTTTCCCGCAGAATGCCACATGGCTGTCATCGTGATCAGCCAGCTCATAGCTGGTACATGGCCCGCCGATAGCGTTTAGGTTCAAATGTTTCCCCTCGGGCTGTCTCTGAGCAAATATTTCCGGATACGGAACCAATGTGCCGTCCTCCAGATCCACCATACCCTTGGTTACCGTAAGAATCGGAACATTCTCCGGCAGCGCCGGCAGGATCTCGTCGCAAAACCAGTCCAGACCAAAGCTGCTGACTCCTCCCAGAACCAGTTCCGCTCCCTCAAGCGCCTCTGCAAGCTCCTCAATCTGATAATATTTAATTCCATCATGCAATGTACGTTTTAACGTTATATGATAATTGTCCTTTTTAAGTCTCTCAATAATCTCCCTGTCCAGAGGGGAACCTACCAGACGAACCTCATGGCCGTTTTCAAAGGCCGGAAATGTAATTGCTGAATTCATCTGCCCCGCACACACAAAAGCTATAATACTCATTTTTAATCCTACTTAAAATTCCGCTTATTTTTCACCGTTTTCCTCGATGATCCATTTTGTCTGCTGAGACGATTAAAACATCTTTACCCTTTCCTGTCAAACCCGGCAGAACTGCCCCATAACAGATAACGCACTAATTTAATTAATACTTTCTTTTTGATTAATCCAAAGATTTTTCCCTTTCATTCTATACCATAAGCCGATTTTCTTATATCCCTTGACCCGGTCATTAATCAAAGATATAATATTAATAATAAGTCAATCCTTTGATTAATATTCTGCGGATAATCAAAATAAATCAAAACTCCAGTATTTTTGCGGCAGAATTTGACTTTCAGTGAAACCTGCCCTTCAAACCTTCACTTACGAGAAAGGGGTGTTATTATGGGAAAACGAAAGAAGGTAACCACCCGCGATATAGCCGAAGCGCTGGATATCTCCCAGTCTACGGTCTCTATGATTTTAAGCGGCAGGCCAAATGTATCCTTTACCGAAGAGACCGTTTTAAGGGTTCGTGAAGCCGCCCTGTCCATGGGGTATCAGAAATCCTCCCCAAAAGAAATGAAAAAAGAAAAAACATTGTCAGAAAGCATCATCGTCCTCTGTCCCAGACTATCCGGAGGGTACTATTCCATGATGCTCCACTCAATTATAAAACGTGCGGAAACCTATCATTATACTGTTTTTACCGCCGCCACCTTCCGCAGCGCCCAGACCGAACGGCTTTATCTGGATATGCTGGAAAAAAATAAACTCGCAGGCATCATTTCCCTGTACCCAGTCTCAGAGATTCAGAAAATGAACCTGCTTTCGCGTCAGATTCCGATCATTTCTGTGGGAGATAAGCCTCCCGCCTGCCGGTTTGACTCTGTAGAGCTTGACAGCACAAAGCCCGGCTATCTCATGGGAAATCACTTGATTTCACTTGGACACACCCATATTTCTTATGTCTCTACGCCGATCAGCAAAAAGGAAATCGGCCGCATACATAGGCTGGAGGGTGTAAAAATGAGCTTCTCAAACCATGGTTACCATACAGATCAAATTGAAGTTCTTCACCAGACTCAGCCTGCCTTTGAACAGTATCCCGCTGAAAGCGCAGAATACCAGAACGCCTATGATCTAACCAAAAAGGCATTGGAGTATGGGACGCGCTCTACCGCATTTATCGGCAATAACGATACGGCGGCTTTTGGGATTATGGCCGCCCTAACCGACCGTGGATATAGAATCCCCCATGACTACTCTGTGTGCGGATTTGACAATATCTCCCTCTCCGCTATGCCCCAGCTTTCATTAACCACAGTGGAGCACGCTTCGGTAAAAAAGGGGGAAGAGGCCGTAGATATGATTTATCGGAAAAACAGCCGGGACAAAAAAGACGGCCAGCCAAACTACATCATCCGGCTGGAATACGAACCCCGGCTGATTATCCGTAATTCAACCGGAAGATGTCCCGTACGTTAACCCTTCAGGATATCTTCTGGTTCAAGACCACAGAAGGATTCCAGCTGATCGTCCGCCGCGCTCACATCCTGCCGGTATGCCTGCGGCGGCACATAGGCATAGCAGTACATGCCTGCCGCCTTCCCGGCTTTCACTCCATTGCATGAGTCCTCGATCACCACGCATTCCGACGGCTGTAAACCCAGATTTTCAGCCGCTCTCAGATAGATCTCAGGCGCTGGCTTCCCTTCCCTGCACTCTACCCCGCTCACAATCGTATCAAAGCAGTCCATGATGCCGAACGCCTCCATATGGTGCTCGATCACTTCCCGGGGCGAACTGGATGCTACTGCCATGAGAACGCCCGCTGCATGAAGCTTTTGTATCAGTTCCACCGCGCCCGGCATAGGGCACAGCCCCTGTGCTCCAAGAAGCTGCTCCTTGATCTCATGGATTTCATCCACATAAGTATCCGCATCCTTCGCAAGTCCATATCTCTCCTTCAGCACGCCGCAGTTATGCCTCATCGTACTGCCAAACAGACTGCTGAGTTCTGCAGGCGTCGCCGTTATCCCTTCTCTTCTCAGACGTTCAATCATCGCCTCTACATAAAACCTCTCCGTATCGGAAATCACACCATCCATATCAAACAATACCCCGCGACGCATCCTTTTGCCTCCCATATTCCGCTTATTTTCAACACCATTATAGTATCCCATGCAGTTTCTGTAAAGAAAAGCAGGAAAAGAAAATGTGAAATCGGGCTTGACAAAAGCTTTTCCGCTCTATTATAATAAAGCAATCAAGAACCGATGAGCAAGAGTAGTAACCTCTATAACGAACTTTCAGAGAGTCCCGGACTGGTGGAACCGGGGCAGCGACGATACAGGCGAATGGACTTGCGAGGGCAAACTGAAGCCGGACGCGCGCCGGCCTAGGGGCGACGGTTTCCAACCGTTACATTGGAACATGTATAGCAGTACATGGCAGAGGGCGTTCTTTTTATGGAATGAACATAGGTGGCACCGCAGGAATATAACTCCTGTCCTATCAGCACAGATAGGGCAGGTTTTTTATTATCCATGATTTTAAGGAGTATTTCCTGCCGGATCAAACGCCAGACGCAAATATGCGCAGCTATCCTCATGAAAACGGTTCTATCAATCATTATATTCAGCGAAAGGAAGGTATTTACACAATGACAGACAAGAACAGAATCCCTTACAAAATCTATCTCGAAGAACAGGAGATGCCAAAGCAGTGGTATAATGTACGTGCCGACATGAAGAACAAACCGGCGCCTCTTTTAAACCCAGGCACCCTAAAACCCATGACCGCTAAAGAGCTTGGCGGCGTATTCTGCGACGAGCTTGTAAAGCAGGAGCTTGACGATGTCACTCCATATTTTGATATTCCTCAGGAAATTCAGGATTTCTACAAAATGTACCGTCCGTCGCCGCTGGTACGCGCATATTGTCTGGAGGAAGCTATGGACACTCCCGCAAAAATCTACTACAAATTTGAAGGGAATAACACCTCCGGAAGCCACAAGCTCAATTCGGCCATCGCGCAGGCTTACTATGCGAAAAAGCAGGGCTTAAAAGGCGTCACTACAGAGACCGGAGCCGGGCAGTGGGGAACCGCCCTTTCCATGGCATGCGCCTATCTCGGTCTGGACTGCCGGGTATATATGGTAAAATGCTCCTACGAGCAGAAGCCCTTCCGCCGGGAAGTGATGCGCACCTACGGAGCCAATGTGACTCCCTCTCCGTCCGAACTAACCAATGTAGGCCGCAAAATCCTCGCCGAACATCCCGGCACCTCTGGAAGCCTCGGCTGCGCCATCTCAGAAGCCGTTGAAGACGCCGTCTCCCACGAGGGATACCGCTATGTTCTTGGCTCTGTGCTGGCTCAGGTTCTGCTCCACCAGTCGGTCATCGGTCTGGAAACCAAGGCCGCTCTTGATAAGTACGGCATTACGCCGGATATTATCATCGGCTGTGCCGGAGGAGGCTCCAATCTGGGCGGGCTGATTTCTCCGTTCATGGGGGAAAAGCTGCGGGGAGAAAAGGACTACCGGTTCATCGCCGTAGAACCCGCAAGCTGTCCCAGCCTGACCCGCGGAAGATACGCATACGACTTCTGCGACACCGGAATGGTATGCCCGCTGGCAAAAATGTACACGCTGGGAAGCGGCTTCATTCCGTCTGCCAACCATGCGGGCGGCCTGCGCTACCATGGCATGAGTTCCGTCCTGTCCCAGCTCTATGACGACAAACTAATAAGCGCTGTCTCAGTAGAACAAACCTCCGTATTCGAGGCTGCAACCAAATTTGCACGCATCGAAGGCATACTCCCGGCGCCTGAAAGCAGCCATGCAATCAAAGCCGCCATGGACGAGGCTATGAAATGCAAAGAAACAGGAGAAGAAAAGACCATCGTATTCGGTCTTACCGGAACCGGATATTTCGACATGGCCGCATACGGCAGATACAACGACGGACAGATGAGCGATTATATTCCCACAGACGCAGACCTTAAGGCCGGGTTCGCCGGACTTCCAAACGTAAATTTGTAAAAAGGAGAGCGAAGCGATTATGAGCAAAATAGACGAAGTAAGAAGCGATATGGTGAAAGCCATGAAAGCCGGCGAAAAGGACGCCAAGGATACCCTGTCCCTGCTCCTTGCCGCGCTGAAAAATAAAGCCATCGACAAGCGGGGCGACCTAACGCCGGAGGAAGAGACGCAGGTTGTATTAAAAGAAATCAAGCAGACTAAAGAAACCTTGGAACTGACTCCCGCGGACCGCACCGATATCATAGAAGAATGCAGGCACCGCCTGTCTGTTTTAGAAAAATACGCGCCAAAAATGATGGACGAAGATCAGATCGAGTCAGTCATTTCCGAGACTCTCGCCGAACTTGGCATTGAGGCTCCCGCCGCAAAAGATAAGGGCCGGATTATGAAAGCGCTGATGCCAAAAGTAAAGGGAAAAGCAGACGGAAAACTGGTCAACGAACTTTTGACGAAACATATGAGTTAAACCACCGTCAGCGAAAGTCACACTGCCGCGGCCGTCCATCCAAGGATTGCCCGCGGCAGTTTTTCTAACTACCGAACTCTTTGTTCTCGAAGGATCTCTTTCGCAAGCAGCTCATTTTCGTATAAATAATACGCCCCTCCATACCCTTCCAGCCCTTTGCATCTTCCTGAAGACAGATACTCATAAAATCTCGAAACAGGAAACAGCTCCTGATATTTGGGATAAATAACATCATCTCTGTACATTTTCCGCAATTGATGAACAATTCTCCTATATTCCTCCTCTAAACGCCTGATTTCCCTGTTCAGAAATTTGATCCGTTTCCCGGCATATCCTGAGAGAACGCCGGCGTACGCGGCTGAAAGCGCCATCCTCACTCTATCTTTCCAGCAACCGCCGCCTCTTTTCTGCAACACGGTTTCTCCGGCGGTATATCTTCCCAGCATACGTTCATAGATACTCTTCTTTTTCTTCAATTCTAAAACAGACAAATTCATCTCATATCTTTTTCTTTCGTACTTCATTATCTCTGCAAGGTATCCCTTTAGCTCTTCTCCCCACATCCTATGTGCTCCTCGTAGTCTAATATTTTTAGTCGTTATAATTATACGTCTTTACATACTAAATTGCAACGTATTTTTAAACTATACTTAACGTATAATTGTAGTAGGAGGAAGCAATTTTGGATATATTAAATAAAATCACTGAATTTAGGCAGGAACGGGGATGGACGGAATACCAGCTGGCAGAAAAGTCCGGTCTCACCCAGTCAACAATCTCATCATGGTACCGGAAAAACATGCTGCCCACCATTCCTTCTCTAATAAAAATATGCCGGGCATTTGACATCTCCCTCTCCTATTTTTTTCTTGAAGAGAAAGACGCGCCCGTCAGCCTTACCGCCAGGCAGAAAGAACTGATTGAATGTATTTCAAAACTGACTCCCGCACAGCAGGAACTTCTGCTTGGCTTCCTGAACTCTTTATAACGAAAAACCGGCGGCGGAAAACTTTTCTTTCCCTTGCCGGTTTTCATTACGGGATGAACAAACCCTCAATATAATAGGGATACAGTTTCCTGCATCCCTGACTTTATACACTATTCTTCCGCTTCGCTCTCCTCTGCGGCAGGCTCTTTTTCGTCTTCCTTTTCTGTGTCGTTCTCTTCCTCGTCTTCTTCTACCCTGTCGTCCGTCTTTACTTCGTCCGCATAAGGATCGCTGTCATCCACATACATGGTTACGCTCAGCTCGTTAAAATCTATTTTCTTCCATACCTTCTCAGCAACAAAGATCTTTGCATCTTTTCTCCAGTCCTCTATCGCTTCATCGTACTTTTCCTGCTGTCTCTGGGATACGATATTCTGCTTCTCGGCATCCGTTGCCTCTCTGTCCAGCAGACTGGTGACCTTTGCCACATACAGGCCGTTATCCGTCTCAACCACATCGGTCACGCCGCCTTCCTCCAGCTGATCTGCCGCTCCTGCAAGTTCCATGGGAATCGCCATGGTTTCCTCTGCGTCAAAGGTTGCGTCCTTCGCCTCATACCCTTTCTCTGCCGCATAAGCTGCGAAATCTCCAGCGTTTTTTGCCTCCTTTGCGAAAGCTTCCGCCTCTTTCTTAAGATCTTCCTTCTCCTCGTCCGTCAGCGGAGTGCTGCTTCCCTCTTCATCTGTCTTATTATATGAAAATACCACATATTTCATCGCTTTCTGAGCAGCCTCTTCATCGGAAACCTCCGTATCAGCCGTCGCGCGGATGGCGTCTCCCACTTTCTGCCGTATCGTAAACAGTCTCAACAGCCGCTCCACATTGTCCGCCGAACCGGAAACTTTTCCTTTCTCCTCCAGTCCGTTGGCTTCGTCAAAGGCCGCGGCCGCCTCCTTGACCGCGGCTTCTTCCTCCTCTGAAATCTCGATCTCATAATCCTTCATATGATCTTCCAAAAGATACATATTCTGTAAATCTTCCATAATCTGGTCCTTGACGGATTCCTCATAGGTCTTCCCTTCCTCCGCCTCGCTGGCCCACATATTATCTCCCATATATCCGGCATACCAAGTCTCATACTGAGCCTGATTCATCCTCGCGTAAAAATTCGCCAGCCCCGCCGATATCTCATCGCCTTCTACCGTTGCCACAACCTCATTTTCATCCATCTTGCTGCACCCGGTAAATGTCGATACTGCCATCACCCCCGCAAGCGCAAGTATCATGAATCTCTTCTTCATAATTGTACATCCTCCTAAACTTTGGCACATCATTTAACCAGTTTATCATTTTTTCTCTATTCAAGCAATGCCTTCAAAGAATTTAACACTTTTTTCACAACCGAAAAAACGTCTTTTTCTCTGTCCTTTGCACGTTTACTCTTCTTCTCATAGATAAACGCCGGCGGTTCCTCCGCCCGGAATGCCAGATCTCCCCCAAAGTCCTTTAGAAACTCCGGAATCCGTTCCGGATGAACCTTCGCTTTTTCATACATGGTAAAGATAAACTGTTCTCCCTTCTGCTCCACGGCGGTCACATAAACACTGTGGGCCAGCGCCTTCAGCCCCGCTACCTCCAGAAGCTTCATCACCCTTTTCGGAATATCGCCAAACCGGTCAATCAGTTCCTCCACCATCTCGTCCATTTCCTCTTCATTCTCAATGGCCGCAATCCGCTTATAAATATCCAGCTTCTGATATTCATTGGAAATATAAGAATCCGGGATAAACGCATCCACATTCAGATCCATCGCAGTGGTAAAATCCTCATCCTCCGCCTCGCCCTTCAGATACCGCACTGCATCGTTGAGCATTTTACAATACAAATCATACCCCACAGCCTCCATATGTCCGTGCTGCTCTGCGCCAAGAAGATTTCCCGCTCCCCTGATTTCCAGATCCCGCATGGCGATCTTAAAGCCGGAGCCCAGATCTGTAAATTCCCGGATAGCCGCCAGCCTCTTTTCCGCCTCTTCTCTCAAAAGCTTATTCCTGCGGTAGAGAAGGAAGGCATAAGCCATCCGGTTCGACCGGCCCACCCGGCCCCGGAGCTGATAGAGCTGGGAAAGGCCAAGCCGGTCCGCATCGTGGATGATCATGGTATTTACATTGGAAATATCCAGTCCCGTCTCAATGATTGTAGTGGAGACCAGCACGTCAATCTCTCCGTTGATGAAATCAAACATAATCTTCTCTAACTGGTGCTCCCGCATCTGTCCGTGGGCATAGGCGACCTCCACATCCGGCACCAGCTTCTGCACATGGGCCGTAACCTCCGCAATATCCTCCACGCGGTTGTATACATAGTACACCTGCCCCTGTCTGGCGCATTCCCTCTGGATCGCCTCCCGGACCATCTCGTCATTGTATTCCATCACATAGGTCTGGATCGGCATACGCTCCTCCGGCGCTTCCTCTAACACGCTCATATCCCGGATGCCGATCAGGCTCATATGCAGCGTTCTGGGAATCGGCGTCGCCGTAAGAGTCAGCACATCCACATTTTCCTTCAGCTTCTTGATCTTCTCCTTATGCTGCACCCCGAAGCGCTGTTCCTCGTCAATGATCAAAAGCCCAAGATCCTTAAACTTCAGATCATCGCTCAGCACCCGGTGGGTCCCGATCACAATATCCACCAGTCCCCGTCTGGTATCTTCCACGGTTTTCTTCTGCTGGGCGGGCGTGCGGAACCTGCACATCAGGTCCACCCGCACCGGAAATTCCTTCATCCGCTGCAGGAAGGTATTGTAATGCTGCTGGGCAAGGATGGTGGTAGGCACCAGATACACCACCTGCTTATTCTCCTGCACCGCCTTAAAAGCCGCGCGGATAGCCACCTCCGTCTTGCCGTATCCCACGTCCCCGCAGATCAGCCGGTCCATGATCTTTCTGCTCTGCATATCCCGCTTCACTGCGTCAATGGCAAGCTGCTGGTCCTCTGTTTCCTCAAAAGGAAACATTTCCTCAAATTCCTTCTGCCAAACCGTGTCCTCGCCATAAACAAATCCCTCCTGTTCCTGTCTGGCAGCATAGAGTTTCACCAGATCTCTGGCGATAAGCTGTACCGCACTCTTTACATTCTTCTTCGTTTTCGCCCATTCCTGAGAACCTAAACGGTTTAGCTTCGGCTTTCTGGCGTCCGCATTTGCATACTTCTGAATCAGATCAAGCTGGGTTGCCGGGATATAGAGATTCCCCCCCTTTGCATAGGAAATCTTCATATAATCCTTGGAAATCTTATCCACCTCAATTTTTTCGATTCCCTGATAAATGCCAAGTCCGTGATTCTCATGAACCACATAATCGCCGACTTTCAGCTCTGCAAAATCCTGAATCCTGCGCCCCTCGTATTTCTTTCTCTTTCTCTTTTTCTTCGCCTTCCCAAAAATATCCGTCTCTGAAATCACCATGAATTTCAGCATGGGATATTCGTAGCCTTCCGCCGCATATCCGTAAGCCGCCATGATCTCCCCGGGCTGGACTTCTCTCTCCATCTCGTCGCTGTAAAAGCTGCTTAAGTTATAATCTCTCAGATCCTCCGCCAGCCGTTTTGCCCTTGTCCTCGAACCAGACAGCAGGATAACCCGGTATCCCGCCCTCTTTAAGCGTTTCAAATCCCTCGTCAGCATCTCAAAGCTGCTGTTATATGAATTTACGCTCTTGGCATGCAGATTCCACTTCTCCCGAACCTTAAAATCTCCGTATCTGGTATCCAGCGAGGACAGGCCGACAGCAGAATATCTGTTCATTTTCTTTACAATCTCCGCCGCCGGATACAAAATCATTTCCTCATCCGAAACCTGATAGCCGTTCTCCATCCGTTTTGCCTGAGCCTCCACAAACTCCTGCTCAACCCCCTCTCCCTTCTCCAAGAGCCTTGCGGGTTCATCCAGAAAAAGGAGCGTATCCTCTACAGGAAAATAGTCCAGAAACGATACTCTTTTTCCCTCTTTATTCAGAAGCTCATCCGCCGGAAAAACGCAGATTTCAAAAAGATTCTGCACAGAGCGCTGGCTCTCGGCGTCAAAACTGCGAATCGAATCGATCTCATCGCCCCACAGTTCAATCCGCACCGGCTGCTCCTGCGTCAGCGGATAGATATCCAGAATCCCGCCCCGGATGGCAAACTGCCCCAGACGATCTACCTGAATCTCACGCTCATAGCCCGCCTCCGCCAGCCGTCCGGCAATATCCTGAATGCCAAGCGCTCCTCCGCTTTCCATATGGATTGCCGCCTCCGCCATACTCTGTTTTTCGGGAAGGCCGTCCATAAACGCATCAAAGCTTGTAACCACCGTAACCGGCTCTCCCGATAGGATTGCCTGTACCACCGCCAGCCGCTGCTTTAAGATCTCCTTGCTCCTGATATCCGCCTGATAAAACAAAAAATCCTTAGCCGGATACAGAAAAACCGCTTCGTCCAGAAAACGATATTCCTCATACACTTGTCTGGCCTTGGATTCACTAGAACAAGCGATGACCTTATATTTACAGCCATCGCCAAGCGCATACATCATATGGGATTTTTGGGAATTTACACAGCCCGAAATCTGAAGCACCCCGGCTCCTTCCCTCTTTTTCTTTTGAATCTCCTCGTATTCAGCCAGCTCGCCAAGCGGCTGGATCAATGCCTGCATCTTATCATTACTCCTCCCGCTTCACCTTTTTATTATACTCGTTCATCGCCTGTCCTATCTCGCCTGCCGCAAGCAGCTCCACGGCATGTACGGCCCTTCTATAGCTCTCTTCCATGGTATCTCTGTCCTCTTTTGAAAAATGCCCCAGCACATAGTCCGCCAGATCATACCGTTCAGGCTTTTCCCCCACGCCTATCTTAATCCTCTGAAACACGTCCGTACCCAGATGGGAAATAATGCTTTTCATCCCGTTGTGGCCGCCCGCGCTTCCCTTCTTCCGAATGCGGAGCTGGCCCACGCCAAGACTCACATCGTCATAGATAACCAGAAGCTCCGTCTTGGCGTCGATCTTATAGAAATCCACAAGTCCACGCACACTCTCGCCGCTCAGATTCATAAACGTCTGGGGCTTTGCAAGCAGTGTTTTTCTTCCTGCTATCATGCCGGTTCCCACAAACGCCCGGCTCTTTCTGCTCTCTACGGAAATATTATATTCGTCTGCAATCCGGTCTATCACATCAAATCCCACATTATGCCTCGTCCCCGCATACCGGGCCGTGGGATTCCCAAGTCCAACAATAATAAACATCCCCTGCACCTCCATAACTCATTTCATTCTACAAGAGAAACCTGCATTTGTCACGTTCTTTTCATTTCAAAATAAAAATCTTGCGGCTGGCTTAAGAAATGCATATTTCATTACCTCCCCGCATACATTTATAGAAACAAAGCTTTGATTAGAAACGTGGAGGGTTCTTATGAGTTCCAAGACCAAAATTGTTGTATTACATATGAAAGAAATCATTTACACAGCCGTATTTGCTGTATTTGCCATAATCCTGATTCTTCTGCTTCTGGTCATGTTTCTGCCAAAAGCAAAGGAAACCGGCGGAAAAGCCGTAAATTATCAGGCGGGAGTCTACAACTCAGACCTGACCCTTGGAAATACCGCCCTTACCGTAGAAGTTACGGTAAATGAATCTGAGATTACCTCTATCCGGTTTGCCAATCTGGACGAAGCCGTCGCCGCGGCGTACCCGCTCATCCAGCCGGCTATCGAGGAGATCGCCCAGCAGATCATCGACACTCAGTCGCTGGAGAATATCTCTTATTCCGAGGAAAATCCTTATACGTCTCAGGTAATCCTAAACGCCATAAAAGAAGCATTGAAAAAAGCCGCAGTGAATTAAAAACTGCGGCTTTTCCGTTTCCTGCTTTGTAATGAAGGCGCTACTGATCAGCCTTCTACGATTAAATACTGTCCGCTGGGCAGAACAAATACTTCTGCGGATTCTTCGATCTCTTCCATCGTCATCCCTTCCACATCCATGCCCTCTTCCTCTAGGAAGCGCTTGACCTCTTCGATATTATTTACCACAGTAGCCATACAATCCTCGAGAAAGGCTTCCGCCTCCTCCATGGTCCCGGCTACCGGCTCATCGAAAAGCTGTCCTTGTTTCTCCAGAAAAGTCTGCAAACATTCTTCATCGTATTCATACATTACATATGTCCTCCCTCATGCCTATGATATGAATTGTAATATCTGCTCCGGTGCGCTGACAATCTCTTTTGCTCCCGCGTCTGACAGAACCTGCCTGCTGCGAAAGCCCCAGTCTACACCGATACATCTGACACCCGCCGCTAAAGCTGTGGCAATGTCAACCTCCGAGTCTCCGATATACAGACACTCCTTTTGGGATGCTCCCATCTTCTCAAGAAGACGGTATACTCCGGCCGGATCCGGCTTTCTGGGAATGGAATCTGTCTGTCCCTGAATCTGGTCAAATACGTCTCTTCCAAATACAGCCTTCACCACATCCACAGTCTGTCCGTGGGGCTTATTGGATAAAACCGCCAGCTTCACGCCTCTTCCTTTCAGCGACTTCAGCAATTCCGGTATCCCGTCATAAGGCGTCACATGATACGTACAGTTTGCCCCAAATATCCTGCCATATACCTGCATTGCCTCATCAATTCTTGATGCCCCGGTATCTCCCGCCGCATCCAGCGCGTGTTCCATCAGATATCTTGCCCCGTTTCCGACAAAGCTCTCACACTGTTTATCGCTGATCGCAGGAAGTCCCATCTCCTGCAGGCTCTTATTCACAGAATATACCAGAGACTCCAGTGTATCCGTAAGCGTCCCGTCCAGATCAAAAATACATGCCTTCATAATCTGCTCCCTTCTTTATACATCATAGTATGAAAGAGACAAAAATGCAACCGGGAATCCAGAATCTGAAGAGGATTTTATCAGCAATCTTTATCAGCTCAGATACTGCTTCATTACCTTCAGCGCCCCTTTCTCCAGACGGCTGACTTGAGCCTGCGAAATCTGGATCATCTCCGCTACCTCCATCTGGGTTTTCCCCTCAAAAAACCGCAGTTCTATAATATACCGCTCCCGCTCTCCCAGATGCTTCATAGCCGCTTCCAGAGACAGATCCTCCACCCACTTTTCTTCCTTATTCTTCTTATCGCTGATTTGGTCCATCACATACAGCGCGTCCCCGCCGTCGTTGTAAACCGGCTCCTGAAGGCTCATAGGCGCCTGAATGGCGTCCAGCGCGAAGATGATATCCTCCCCGGAAATACCGATTTCCTCCGCGATTTCTTCTACCGTAGGCTCCTTCTGGTGCTGCTTTACATAGTTTTCCTTTGCATAAATCGCCTTATACGCCGTATCCCTAAGAGAACGGCTGACCCGAATGCTGTTGTTGTCCCTCATGTAGCGGCGGATTTCCCCGATAATCATCGGCACCGCATAAGTACTGAATTTTACATCCAGTTCCGTATTAAAATTATTGATCGCTTTAATAAGACCGATGCATCCAATCTGAAACAGATCGTCCGGATTCTCATTACTGTTTCCAAACCGTTTGATCACGCTGAGCACTAATCTTAAGTTCCCCTTGATATATTCCTCTTTGGCCTCTTCGTCTCCCGCCTTGATACGCGCAAACAAAGCCTCCTTCTCCTGCTCGTTCAGGATCGGAAGCTTTGCTGTATTTACTCCGCATATTTCAACTTTTCCCTGTGCCATAACAGACCTCCCGCCAGATGTATATTCATCACACTGTGATTCTATCTAGTAGAAATTCTGTCCATATGCACTTTAGTTATTCCCCCTTAAGGGAAAATAAAAAAACTTTTAGACCTTGACAGCTCGTATAACCCACACGAATTACCTGCAGATTATCTGTCCCACTTATCTGCAAGATTCTGGATCTGCGTCTCGAATTTGGCCAGATCCTTATTGGCAAGCCCTTCATTCTTAAGAACCACCTGAAGAAGTCTCTTAGCAGCCGCAATAACACGCTCGAAGGCTGCATTTGCACGTGCCCTGGCAGGCTTCTCCGCCGTCTTCTTCGGCACCGGAACCCCAGCCGTGATGATCGTATTTGTCGCAAGGTCCACACAGCCGCCGGAATACGGAGCAAAAGCAGGACAGCCGATCTGCTCGGAAGCGAGTCCCGCAAACCGATCGGTAACCGCATCCTCTCCATGCACCACCATGATCCGGTCAGGTTTTCTCTCAAAGCCCTTCAGCCATGCCAGCAAACCGTTCATATCCGCATGGCCGCTGATGCCTTTCAGCGTCACAATATGAGCGTTCACCTCGATATTCTCTCCAAAGAGCTTCACAAATTCCGCCCCCTCAATCAGCTTCCGTCCAAGGGTTCCCACCGCCTGATATCCCACAAAGCAGATGGTACACTCTTCCCGCCACAGATTATGCTTTAAATGGTGACGGATACGTCCCGCGTCGCACATACCGGAAGCAGAGATAATAACCTTCGGTTTCTCATCAAAATTGATCAGTTTGGAATCGTCGCTGGTAACCGAGGTCTTGAGTCCCGGAAATTTCAGAGGATTGATTCCTTTATTCACCAGCTCCATGGCATCCTCGTCAAAGCAGGCCTTTACATTCTTGTTAAATACCTTCGTCGCCTCCACAGCCAGCGGACTGTCCACATATACCTCAAAATCCGGATTAACCGTGATGATTCCCTTTTCCTTGATTTCCCGGATAAAATAGAGAAGCTCCTGCGTACGTCCCACGGCGAAAGAAGGAATTACCACGTTTCCGCCGCGCTCAAAGGTTTCTGTCAGGATTTTGGCAAATTCGCCCACGTAATCCGGCACCTTATCTCCGTGCGTCCGGTCTCCGTAGGTGGATTCCACCACAATATAATCTGCCTCTTTCACATACTGAGGATCCTTAATGATGGGCTGGTTTAAATTTCCCACGTCGCCGGAAAATACGATCTTCTTCGAAATCCCTTCCTCCGTAATCCATACCTCGATGCTGGCGGACCCCAGAAGATGCCCCACATCCGTAAATCTTACTTCAATGCCGTCGCACAGCGTAATTCTCTGGTCATATCCGCAAGGCGCGAGAAGCTTGATCGCCGCCTCTGCGTCCTCCATCGTGTAAAGTGGTTCAAACTCCGGCGCGCCGCTTCTTCTTCCCTTTCTATTTCTCCATTCCGCCTCAAATTCCTGAATGTGCGCGCTGTCACGGAGCATAATACGGCACAGGTCGGAGGTTGCAAAGGTCGTCACAATTTCTCCCTGAAAACCGTGCTTGCAGAGAAACGGTATCTTTCCTGAATGATCGATATGCGCATGGGTCAGCAGTATGTAATCAACGTCCGCCGCACCCACCGGAATTTCCTGCGCCTCATACAGATCCGGCCCCTGCTCAAGTCCGCAGTCCACCAGAATATTTTTTCCGCACGCCTGAAGCAGATGACAGCTTCCGGTAACTTCATGGGCCGCTCCAATAAATGTTAGCTTCATGAATTCATCCCCTTTTTCTTTTAGTGTATCACATTCAGACGTATTTTACCATTTCTCGTCTTAATCTCTGCATAATTTTTTTCTCTAAGCGGGAAATATAGGACTGGGATATCCCCAGCATATCCGCCACTTCCTTCTGGGTTTTCTCCTCTCCGTCCTTCGTTCCGATCCCAAACCGCATACGGACGATCATCTGCTCCCTTCCCGACAGCCTTCCGAGAGCCTTAATCAGTACCTTGCGCTCCGCCTCGCTCTCCAGATCCCGGTATATGGTATCCTCGTCAGTTCCAAGAATATCCGAAAGCAGAAGTTCGTTTCCATCCCAGTCCACATTCAGCGGCTCGTCAATGGACACCTCCAGCTTTGTCTTATTATTTCTCCGCAGATACATCAAAATCTCATTCTCAATGCACCGCGAAGCATAGGTGGCCAGCTTGATTTTTTTCTGCGGATTAAAGGTGTTGATCGCTTTGATCAGTCCTATGGTCCCTATGGAAATCAAATCCTCCACTCCAATGCCTGTATTGTCAAATTTTTTGGCTATGTACACTACCAGCCGGAGATTATGCTCAATCAGAAGCTTTTTGGCCCTCTGGTCTGTCTCAGTCCCGATTTCCGCAATCGTCTCGGCCTCCTCCTCAGCGTTCAGCGGAGGCGGCAGAATATCCGCCCCTCCAATATAGTAAACCTCCCGGGACTCCGGAAACAAGAATGTCTTCACATTCGGAATCACCTTCCATCTCCATTTGCCGGGTACTGCTAAATTCATCATGTTCTCCATCCTCCTGCTTATATATCTGGGTTTAATATCACATCATATCCATTTCCAAAAGAGGAATCTTCACTGATTGCAACCATCGGCTGTTTTACCTGCCGCTCCCTGCTGCCGTCTATACAGATAGCGTCTATCGGTATTACCGGGATCACGCCCTTTCCCTTTCCGATCGTCCGGTAGGGGATATAACGTATCCCTTCCGGCGTCCCCTCCCCGAGAAGCCGCTCTGCAAGTTTTCTGCTGATAATGCTGACTGCTTTTCCGCTTGCCTCGTCTCTCAGGTGGTTCCCCGTATCCACAATAGCCTCCGCCTTGCAGCTTTCTTCCCCCAAATGCAAGGTCACCAGACAATGAGCTTCTCCAAAATGGAATAGCAAAGACAACATTTTCAGCGCGCCGGAGGCCAGATAATAGCTCGCCATGGCAAGGGCAAAAAACAAACTTCCGACCTGCACATACTGGTCCAGATACGCAAAAATCCCTCCCACCAGAAAACCGCTGATATAAAGTGTGATCAGGGCCCGCATGAATCTATCAGGGCTTTTCAGGGAAATTCCGGCTGCCAGCATCACCGACGGTACCAGCACATAGAACAGTATGACCTTGATAAACGTAAACGGAATCCCAACGGCCGTCACAAGACAGGTAAGAAAGGCCCCAAGCAGGGCTCCCAGACAGATTCTTCCATAAGAGGAGGAAATCCTTAATACCTTTTTTGTAACGAGGAGCAGTATGTAGTCCATCAGGAAGTTCACTAAAAACAATACGTCTATGTACAGTTCATAATACACATTCCGTCCTCTTTTCAATTTTCCTCCGGATACAGAAGCGGCATCAGACATCTGGTCTGCGGCGCCGGTTCGGCATCCGGGCAAAACATATTATAGGGGATGGCCAACAAAGAATTTGTCAGATACTGCTGAGAAAAAATAAGATTCTTTCGACAGGTCTCGCAGCAGATTTTCATGCAGAGCGGTATGAGGATAAATTTCCGCTCAAAAAAAGACACCGGAATTTCCGGTGTCTTTTTTGAATTGCTTATTTTTTAAAGAAATCTGGTATCTTGATAGACTGCTCTTTCACTTTTGAGGCTGGCACCTTTGGCGTATCCAAAGTCGGAGCTGTACCGCCTACGGTCCTTCTCGGCAGCGCGGCCGTCTGACCCTTTAATCCTGCGGCTCCGCCAATGTCTACTCTCGGGGAGTATACCGGCCGTTCATAAGAGGATGCCGGTGGAACCATCGTCTGGCGCTGTACACCCTCTAATCTGGACTTCAGCTTGGAGGATGTGCCGCCCACGTTATGTAACCCCGTCGCAATCACAGTTATAGTAGCTTCATCAGCTTTGGAGTCGTCATACATAGCGCCAAAAATAATATTCGCATCTTCGCCGGCAAGATCCTGTACAAACTCAGCCGCATCCGAAGCGTCCATCAGCGTAATGTCTCCGGAAACGTTGATAATTACATGGGACGCCCCCGCAATAGTCGTTTCAAGCAGCGGACTTTCTACCGCCTGCTTTACAGCTTCAAGAGCCTTGTCATCTCCGCGTCCCTGGCCGATACCGATATGAGCGATGCCCTTATCCGTCATAACAGTCTGTACATCCGCAAAGTCAAGGTTAATCAGTGAAGGAACATTAATCAAATCCGTAATACCCTGGATACCTTGCTGTAACACCTCGTCCGCCTTCTTCAAAGCCTCCGGCATGGTAGTTCTTCTGTCAACCACCTCAAGCAGCTTGTCATTCGGAATAACAATCAGCGTATCCACGCTCTCCTTTAATTTCTCAATTCCGCCCAGCGCATTATTCATACGGGTCTTGGACTCAAAACGGAAAGGCTTTGTCACTACGCCTACGGTAAGAGCTCCCTGCTCCTTGGCAATGCGCGCTACGACAGGAGTAGCTCCGGTTCCGGTTCCGCCTCCCATACCGCAGGTAACAAATACCATGTCAGCTCCCTTAAGAGCAGCGGAAACCTCCTCCGCACTCTCCTCGGCAGCTTTCTCTCCAACCTCAGGCCTTGCTCCTGCCCCAAGTCCCTTTGTAATCTTATCTCCAATCTGCATGAGTGTAGGCGCTTTGCAAAGCTGAAGCGCCTGTTTATCTGTATTAATAGCTATAAATTCAACACCGGCAATCTGTTCGTCGATCATGCGGTTTACAGCGTTATTACCGCCTCCGCCGATACCTACAACAATTATTTTTGCCGCCGCTTCTGATTCGTTTGTCTTAATTTCCAGCAAGGGTTTCTCCTCCTTCGTTATCCTTATAATATAAATATACATCCCTTATCATCTATAACTGATAGACGCAGCATACACAGACTTTGCCATATATATACTATAATATAGGCTTTTGCGCAAAATATCAATAGGTATTTGCCGTTTTTAGCAACCTTTTATTATTTTTTGCCAGCGCCGGCAGAGTATCTGCCCTGACAGCAATAACTTTTCCTCCTTAATATCCATCATCCGAATATTCATCGTAATCATCGTCTTCGTAATATTCACCGCTGCTGTAATCATCTTCTGAATAATCATCTTCTGAATAATCACCGTCTTCGTAATCATCTTCTGAATAATCACTGTCTGAGTAATCATCACTGCCGTCGCCGCCAGAGGAATCCTCTCCTTCCTGTCCGCCAGTATCCTCCGGCGGATCTGCAGTAAACGCTATAACGTTGGTCTCATCCTTAAAATAACGCAGGTTTAACGTTCCGGCCCTGCCTTCTAATTTCGCCAGAATCGGCGTAATCTGCGCCATTTTCTCCGTTGTAACATCCATTCCAAGCACAACCCGGACGCTTCCAAAATACAGTTCAATCCCATCCTCTGCGCAGACGATCCGATCTGGCTGCAAATCATAATTCTTAACCTCCTGCGATACGTTCAGAATCCCTTTCAGCAGTTTATCATCTTTTATCTTCAAAGGTTTATAGAGCCTTGTCTCTCCCACTTCAACTCCCTCAATGCCGGGAACGCCCTCTCTTAGCTCCCTGCTCTTTAATACCACAGTCCCCAATTTATCAAAGAACACATAGTTATCATCCTCCGTAATATAACCGATAATTGGCTTTTCCTTTACCGTAACTTTTATCGTCCATGGATTTTTAAGCCCTACCTTAATAGAAGTAAGGCTTCCCGGAACCTCATACTCCCTAAAACGGTATTTTATAATCAAATACAGCGAATTAACCGAATACTTATCCTTCTGAACCGATTCCAGAATAACCTTATCCTCTGTATAGTCATTGCCCTTCACTTCTATTCCCTGTACATAAAACAAAAGATAAATGGACGCGGCAATAATTGCAATTCCAAGTATAATTACAATCAGCGCGTACAGCCTGTGGCTTTTTCTTCTCTTTTTCCTTCGTCTTGCCATTTATACTCCTCCTTAGCAGATTATACTGCCTGCGCAGCCTCATACCCCATATCATTTTACCAAAGAAGACACACTGAGTACAAGTCCCATTTCCAGAAGCAGGAAGACAACCGAAGTTCCCCCGTAACTGATAAATGGCAGCGTAATTCCTGTATTTGGTATAGTATTCGTAACAACTGCGATATTTAATATCACCTGTATCATCATATGTGCCATGGCTCCCGATGCAATCAGCGCTCCAAACAGGTCTGCGGCGTGGGTTGCTATCACAAAAAAGCGCCAGATCAAAACCAAAAAAAGTATCAGTATAAATCCCGCTCCAAACAATCCTAATTCCTCGCATACAATAGAAAAAATCATATCGTTCTGTGCCTCCGGCACAAAGCCAAGCTTCTGCACACTTCCGCCCAGCCCCCTTCCAAAGAGGCCGCCAGAGCCAATCGCATATAATCCCTGCAGCGTCTGGTACCCTTTTTCAAATTTTTCCGGATTTCTCCAGATTTCAAGCCGCTCCAGCCGGTAGCTCTCCAGCGCCAGAAAGATTCCCATAAATCCACAGCCAAGCAGTCCCATCCAGATAAACTGCGCATATTTCGGACTTGCTACAAAGATCAAAATAACCCCGATTCCCAGAATAATAATGGCAGTACTTAGGTTGCTGGCCCCCACCAGCCCCACAATCGGCAGGATACTGACCATTATTTTAATCATAGTCCGCATATTTCCCATTGTTTTCACATTCTTGGTAACCAGATACGCCAGAAACAAAATGACCGCCACTTTGGCAAACTCGGAAGGCTGAAATGAAAAAGGCCCTAAAGACAGCCATCTTTTGGACCCATTGTATTCATCTCCAAACAGCATAACCGCAACGGATAAAAAAATTGCCGCCACATATCCAAGAACCGCAAACCTCCTCCAGATATGATAATCCATTCCCGCCATTACAAACATTGCCGCAATGCCAAGCAAAGTGGCAAATAACTGTTTTTTCAGATAGTAAAAAGAATCATGAAACTTCACTTCTCCGTTGTATGCACTGGTACTATATAAAATCACAAGCCCCATTATCATAAGTAGAAACAGCGCCGTAAGAAGCGTATAATCATATTTTTTCTTTTTTGAATCCGGCACTTTAACCGCGGCCTCCTTATAAGGAATTTACAATCTCTTTGAATTTATCGCCCCGTTCCTCATAATTCTTAAACATGCCCCAGCTCGCACACGCCGGCGAAAGCAGCACCGCATCTCCGGGTTTCGCCAGCTTTGCGGCCGTAAGAACTGCTTCATCAAACGAATCAAAAAGCAGAATATCCGTAAATCCGCATTCCCTCGCTTCCTCTGCAATCTTCTCCTTTGTCTGTCCAACCAAAAGCAGCTTCTTCACCCTGCCTGCAAAGCGCTCAACCCACTCCTTATATGAGGACTGTTTATCGTAACCTCCGCCAATCAGATAAGTAGGACGAATCATTGCTTCAATCCCTTTGATTGCGGCGTCCGGGTTGGTACCCTTTGAGTCATTATAGTATGCAACTCCATCCTTTTCAGCTACAAATTCAATTCTGTGCTCCACACCGGCAAATTCCCGTATAGTCTTTCGGATACTCTCCATAGGAATCCCGTAAACTGACGCCATTGCCACTGCAGCCATCACATTTTCATAATTATGGGTTCCCAAAAGCTTCAGCTCCTTTACATGGCATACCACGCACTCCTCCGGATTCCGATAGATTATATTGCCGTTATCCAGATAAATACCTTTCTCTAGTTTACGCCGGCTGCTGAAATATAGAACCTGGCCGGCCAAAGTTTTTCCAAAATCCCGCAGAACTTCATCTTCGTAATTCAGCACACAGGTATCCTCCGGCTTCTGATTCTTCGCCACATTCTTCTTCGCCTCTATGTAGGCCTCCATAGTATGATGACGGTTCAAATGATCCGGCGTAATATTCAAAACAGCGGACACGCGCGCCCTGAAATCCAGGATTGACTCCAGCTGAAAACTGCTCATCTCCGCAACAACAACCGAATCCTCCCTTGTCTCTTCTACCACATTAGTATAAGGTGTTCCAATATTTCCCACCACGAACACACTATCCCTGGCATCCTTCATAATCTGCCCGAGAAGCGCCGTAGTCGTAGTCTTACCATTGGTTCCCGTAATGGCAAGCACGTCCCCCCTGCCAAGCTCATAGGCAAGTTCCACCTCGCCGATTACCGGAATGTTCTTCTCTCTCATGCGATTAACAACCGGAAGATCTGTGGGCACGCCCGGACTGATAACCACCAGATCCAATTCCTCCAAAAGCTGTTCCGGAAATTCTCCAAGTACAATCCTCGTCCTGCATCCTTCCCGCATCTTTTCACGAACCGCCTCTTCCTCCAATTTTTCATTGGAATCATAGAGCGTAACCAAAGCCCCCTGTCCTTCTAAAATCCCTGCCGCGCTGGTGCCGCTGATACCGGAACCAAATACAAGGACCTTTTTTCCTGCTACCTTCATAATTTCCTCCTATATTACATAACCATCAGGGCAATCAGACACAAGATTGTCGTTACAATAGAAAATGCAGCAACAATTCTGGTCTCTGACCATCCGCACAGTTCAAAATGATGATGGATCGGCGCCATCTTAAAAAATCTCTTGCCGCCGGTTTTTTTGAAATATGTCACCTGTATCATAACAGACAGCACTTCCACCAGATAGATCAATCCTACAATCAGGATAAACAGCGGCATCTGAAGCATATACGCCGCCGAAGCGACAAAGCCTCCCAGCGCCAAAGATCCTGTATCCCCCATAAACACACTGGCAGGATACACATTAAACAGCAGAAATCCCAGCAAAGCTCCCACTACCGCACAGGTAACCGGTTCAATTCCGCTCTTTGTTCCAATGGCAACCACCGTAAAAAATGTTGCTACAAGAACTGTAACGCTAGACGCAAGACCGTCCAATCCATCCGTAAAATTCACGCCGTTTACCGTGCCGATCACCGCAAAAAACAAAAGCGGAATTGCAAGCCAGCCCAAATCCAAATACTTCCCTCCGGAAAAAGGTATCAGCATCGATAACGGAATGCCGGCCACCTTCACCAGATAAAATGCAAATATGGCAGTCACTACTATCTGCAGCGCCATCTTTTGTTTTGGGTACAAACCATCCGAACGCTTCATAACCACTTTTAAATAATCATCCAAGAATCCAATCAATCCAAATCCCAGCGTCACAAATAGAACTGGGATAATCTGAGGATTGCTCCTGATATAAAATATAGACGTTACAACAATACTCAGCAAAATAATCACGCCGCCCATCGTAGGAGTCCCGGCTTTCTTCAAATGTTCTTTGACTCCTTCTTCCCGTTCTGTCTGCCCCATCTTTAGTTTCCTCAGAACGGGAATAATTACCGGTCCCATAACCGCGCTGATCGCAAATGAGATAAGAACCGGCAGAAATATTTTATAATCCATATTACACCTCGTCATTTCTTTTGTTATTTGGCTTTAACCTACAATAGTATACTGCATTTCCTATTCTTTTTCAATGCCAAGATAGGGAAGTACATTTTCAAAAATAGTTCCGATAACCGGCGCTGCGATCGTCCCTCCATAGTACACCCCTTTCGGGTTATATATGATACACATTCCGACAATCTGAGGGTCATCCGCCGGAGCAAATCCGATAAAAGAGGAAATATACTTATTGGCGCTTCTTGGAAGCGTCTGGGAGGTTGCCGTTTTCCCCCCGATCCGATAGCCTTCGATAGCCGCCTTATTTCCTCCTCCCTCCGCCACAACGCTCTCTAGAAGCATTCTCATAGTTGCTGACGTTTCTTCCGAAAGAATTCTATCCCCCTTGTCATAGTCAAAGGTTTCCACTACTTCGCCATCCTTATCCAGCACACGCACCCCAAAATGCGGCGTCACCCTCTGTCCCCCGTTTATAATAGAACTGACTGTTGCCGCCATCTGCACCGGCGTAATCTGAAAGGACTGGCCAAAGGACATAGTAGCAAGCTCCACCTGCCCGATATTTTCTTTATTGTGCATAATAGTTGACGCTTCCCCCGGAAGATCTACGCCTGTATTTCCAAGCAAACCAAACTGCTGATAATACTCATAAAATGAATCCACTCCCAGCCGGAGGCCGATATTAATGAATACCGGATTGCAGGAATTCTGGATTCCCTGCACAAAGGTCTCCGCCCCATGGCCTCCGACCTTGTGGCACCGGATTTTCCTGTCCTCCACTACATAATACCCCGGACAGCTAAAGGTATCCTCCAGAGACACTACTCCTTCTTCTAGACAGGCCGCCGCAGTTACTGTCTTAAAAACGGATCCCGGCTCATAGGTATCGTTGATGCTTCTGTTCCTCCACATCTGGTTCAAGGCATTCTGTTTTTCCTCTTCCGACATACCTTCCGTCCCTCCCGGCAAGGTAAAGGGGTCGTTTAAATTAAATTCCGGTACATTTACCATAGCTGCCAATTCCCCGTTCTGGGGATTCATCAGAATGATAGAAACGCCGTCCGCCTGCTTTTCTTCCATGACCTTCTCAGCCATCTGCTGTGCATACATCTGAATGTTATAATCCAGACTAAGCTGCAAAGTATTTCCCGCCACCGGCTCAACACGATCCTCCGCAACTCCCTCTAGTTCCACGCCTCTGGCGTCGGTCGTTGTAAGTATCTTGCCATTTTCCCCTTTTAAATAATCCTCGTATTTCACCTCAAGCCCAATAATTCCCTGATTATCTCCTCCGGTAAAGCCAAGAACGGTAGATGCAAGTTCATTATAGGGATAATATCGCTTAAAATCTTCATCTACCTTCACGCCGTCAAGTTCCAGATTCCGGATTTTATCTCCGATCTCTTTATCTACATTGGTTTTAATTCTCTCAATGGAAGACACCTTTTCCACTCTGGCGCGCACTGCATCCTCGTCCATTTCCAGAATATCAGATAATGCGCGGATGATACCCTCTGGGTCTGTAATCTGGCTGTGGATAACTGAAATCGTACAGACTGTGCGGTTAGTAGCAAGCACCGTTCCCTTCGCATCCACGATCTCCCCTCTGGCGGCCTTGATATCACGCTCCCTCTCATGAAGATCCTTTGCCTTTTCCTGATAATACTCTGCGTCAAACACCATCAGATATACCAGCCTTCCGATCAAAAAAATGATAACCGCCAGCGCAAAGAAAAACACAATGCAGATTTTCTTCTTATTATATGTTTTATTTTTCAAGCAAAAAACCTCACATAACGATTCCCTATAGTTTACGGCACGTCATGCAAGGTTATTCCAAATTCTTTATTTTTATTTTGCAAGGATACAGGATAAAAAATGTACCCGCCGAATTTCCCGGCTGCACTTGCAGCGTCATATGCCAGATCTAATATTCTTCTGCGCCGTAGCCGTCTTCCGAATCTTCGTCTTCGTAATCATCTTCATAATCGTCTGCATCTTCATAATCGTCTTCATCTTCATAATCATCCGAGTAGGTGATTATATCTTCTTCATCCTGCTTTACGGTTCCCAATGTCTCTGGATCGTAACCTGGCATAGGGGTAATTCCAAGATAGGGAAATATCTCTTTCATAATATCTCCAGCAAGCTGTACTGCAAGTCCACTCTGACCCTGATCGTAATCATTTACCTCGTCAATTACAACATAGACTACTACTTCCGGATTCTCCTGAGGCGCATAACCGATAAAGGATACCAGATATTTTCCATTCTCACGGGGCAGTTTTTCTGCTGTTCCTGTCTTTCCTCCTACCTCATAGCCCTCCAAATTAGCCTTCGCGCCGCTTCCGTTTAATACAACTCCACGCATGTAATCTTTAACCATTATACTGGTTTCCTCGGAAATAGTACGCTTTACAAGCACTGAATTTTTATTGTCTACTACATTTCCGTTTTCATCCAATATCTGCTTTACAATATGGGGTTCGTAATAGTCTCCCCCGTTTATCAGGGCGCAGAAGCCGGATACAAGCTGCGTCATCGTTACATTGAAATTCTGCCCGAACGCATTGGTAGCAAGGCTGGCGTCATCCATTGTTTCCGGCGTATACAGAAGTCCCGCCGTGGAAGCGTCTCCCGGAAGATCTATTCCGGTCAGCTCTCCAAAGCCAAAAATATGCTGATATTTGCACAGTTCCTCCTTGCCAATCATACTTCCAATCTGCATCAAAGCCACATTGCAGGAATTTTCCACCGATTCTTTCAAAGTCTGGGTTCCGTGTCCTTCCTTATTAACACAATGAATATCATGATCCCCGATATGCAGCATGCCGCCGCAGGTAAAGCTCTCATTTCCAGTCAGCGCGCCGATTTCCAGCCCCGCCGCTACCGTAAATGGCTTAATGGTAGACCCCGGTTCATATGTATCGCTGATACAAAAGTTCCTCCACAGCCCATTCATTGCCTTTAATTTCTCTTCTTCCGTCATCTCCTTAATCTGTTCTTCTGTATAATACTTTGTTAAGTCCCTTGGACTGTTCAAATCATAATTAGGATAGGAAGCCTCTGCAATAATCTCTCCATTCTGCGGATTCATTACAATTACCGCTGTATTGGCGCTTCCCTCTCCCGGATACGCATAATTCTTGCGGGCGTCATTAAATGCAATGATATGCTTCTCCACAATACTCTGCACCTGAAGGTCTAAAGTAGATACCACCGTGTCTCCGTTGGTCGGTTTTTTTACCGTCCTCTCCACTGAAGAATCCGTATTCAAATAACCGTATTCCCGCCCGTTGGTTCCATTTAGTACAGAATTATAATATCCTTCAATTCCATTATTTCCAACGTTGCCGTCTGAGGTAAACCCAATCACGTCACAAGCCAGTGCATTATACGGATATTTCCTTACATAATCCTCTTCCAGCCAGATGCCGTAAACATTGGGATATGTCTTCTTATCTGCATCGATTTCTTTAAATTCCTTAGCCTTGGCATACTCAACTCCTTTTTTTAAGATGGTATACCGGCTGTCCGGATGCTCCTCCATCAATTCGCGTATTTCATCTCCGTCCAGTTCAAAGCAGTCCTCCAATACTTGAATTGTCGGATCTATGTATTTCTTGTCGCTGGCTGCTGCCTTGATATCCAAAATCACATTATAAACGCGCTCGCTGGTCGCCAGCTTTGTTCCGTTGCAATCCAAGATATCTCCTCTTTTATACGGAATAACCCGGCTGTCATACTGCTGCTGCTCTAACACAACTCTTGTATACTGGTCCCCTTTACTGGCATTAATAATCGTGATTCTTAACACTAAAACAGCAAAAACCAGTATCACGCCTACATACAGTAATACCAGTTTTTTCTGCATAAATTTAGGAAATTTTTTAATTAAATAATACTTTGATTTTCTCGTCATATGATCACCCTAGTTTTGTACGTCTGCCGAATTTGCCAGCACGCCCTCCTCCGGAATCTGGTCATACTGCTTAATATAATCTCCGGTAGGATTATCGTATTCAATTACTTGACTATCCGACGCATATACCATACCAAGTTCATTGATAGCTTTCTCACGGATTTCTTCCAGATTTACCTTATCCATGATTGAATTATATTTTGTCGTATTCTCCTCGTTTAACGACACAAGCTCCTTCTGAAGCGCCGTAATATGCTTGGAACGGCTGGTAAGCTCAGACCGGAGCTGCACATAATTAACACACACAACCAGCATCAATACTGCCGCAAATGACAGAAATACCACATAAGCTTTGTTAATACCCATGGCCTGTCTGCGGTTCTCTCTCACTTGGCTGCTTACTTTCTTTCGTCTCCTAGGCTGGCGCCTTCGTCTTTCCGGTTCATAAACCGGGTTCGGCGCCGCGCTTCCATAAACATACATTTGACGCTGGCCCGCATTATTTCTTCTATATGATGATGGCTGTCTCCTGCTTGCTGACGCTCCCCTTGCCATACCGTTCTCCCCTTTCTTAATTTATACAACACAGCCCGTTCTGCCGCCGCACTCCCTTTATGCCCGTTCAAAGATCCGCAGTTTCGCACTCTTTGCACGGCTGTTTTCAGAAAGTTCCGTCTCCCCCGGCAGTATAGGCTTTCTCGTAATAACTCTCCCCTTTGAGACCTTGCCGCACACGCACACGGGAAAATCCTTCGGACATGTACAGGGGTTCTCATTTTTCCTAAAAGTATTCTTGACAATTCTGTCTTCTAACGAATGGAAGGTTATGATACATAACCTTCCACTTGAATTCAATATATCAATCATATCGTCCAGCGACTCGGAAAGAACCTCCAGCTCCCTGTTCAATTCAATGCGGATTGCCTGAAACGTCCGCTTCGCCGGATGGCCGCCCTTCTTCTGATACTTCATCGGAATGGCTCCTCTTATAATCTCCGTCAGTTCCCCAGTAGTCTCGATGGGTCTTCTGCCCCGCTCCCTGACGATATGTCTGGCAATGTTCTTCGCGAACTTGTCCTCCCCGTAATCGCGGATCACGCGGCAGAGATCCATCTCACTATAGCCATTGACAATGTCCCTTGCCGTCGTCTCCTGACGCCTATCCATCCGCATGTCCAAGGGCGCATCCTCGCGATAGGAGAATCCCCGGTCTGCCGTATCTAACTGATAAGACGATACGCCCAGATCCAGCATGATCCCATCGACTCTGTCAATGTCTAATTCATGGAGCACAGACTTCACATTACAATAGTTGCTCCGGACTATTGTAACCTTCTCCCCGAAGTCCTTTAAGCGGACGCCTGCCGCTCTGATTGCGGCTTCGTCCTGGTCTATTCCTATAATACTCCCCTTTTCACCTAATCTGGCGCACACTTCATAGCTGTGTCCTCCACCGCCCAGCGTGCCGTCCACATAGATTCCCTCTGGCTTTACGTTTAAGCCGTCAATTGTCTCCTTAAGCAATACTGATTTATGATTGAATTCCATATCCTGCTCCCCTAGATACTGAATCCACTGGCTTCCATTTCTGATGCAATATCTTCGATATCCGCCTCCACTTCAGCATTCTTCGCATCCCATCTGGCCTTGTCCCATATCTCGGCACGCTTCCCCATACCGATAAATACGACTTCCTTTTCAAGTTTTGCATAATCTCTTAAAACAGAAGGCACCAGTGTTCTTCCTTGCTTATCAAGATCGCCGTCAGTTGCCGATCCCTGAAAAAAATAGGCAAATTTTCTTGCGTTCTTGTCGGTGGTGGTTGGCAGGGCGTTAAGTTTCTCCTCGAATGCGTTCCATTCTGTCTCCGGGTATACGTACAGGCAGTTCTCCATTCCCTTTGTTATGACGAAATGCTCCCCTAAATCGTCACGGAACTTTGCGGGAATGATAAGTCTCCCTTTGGGGTCGATATTATGGCTGTACTCTCCCTTCAACATAGAACTCACCCTCTTTCATTCAAGCAGCTCCCCAGCAGCTTTTATGAAATGTACAAAGGGCTCCTCCACATTTGAACCACTTTATACCACTTCCCTCCACTTTCTACCACTTGAGACCATTGTACCCCATCTCATGGGTGATTTCAACCCCTTTTTAAAAAAATGCGAACCAACCGCAAACGGAGACTTAGAAATTCAGGAATACCTTCCTTATCTAAGTCTCCGTTTTACAGGCTGACAGATTATAATTCTTCAAATCGGACTACAGAAATCTTTTGGGATAAAGCGTCCAGTATTTCGGTTGAGTCGAAGACACGGCCTACCCGAAGAGAAAGCCGAGTCAAAATGTGGCCTTTTTTGACTTTCTTTGATTCATCATTAATGCTTATGTTTATTACCTGCGCCCCACATTTCCGCGTGGTTTCCAGAAGGCATGGTATGTCCTCCGGAGTGGTGATCTCTACCAGCAGTTCCATGCCTATCAGCGTAGATGTATGTCCTTCCAACTTGTGTAAGATAATCATTACTACAAGCATTGTAGCTGTTGACAAGAGCCCTCCTTCAAAATAACCGCCGCCATATACAAGTCCGATACATGCAGTGGTCCAAAGTCCTGCCGCGGTGGTGAGTCCTGTTATGCGCCTCCCGGTTGCCAAGATCGTACCGGCGCCGAGAAATCCCATTCCATTGATCACCTGGGCGCCAAGACGCGCCGGATCAGCCGCCGGATTGATCACTGTCACCAGATAGTGGTCCAAGCACATAACAATACAAGCCCCTAAAGATACCAGAATATGCGTTCTCAACCCTGCCGCGCGCCCCGCCCTCCCTCTTTCAAAGCCAATGAGCCCGGCAGAAATAGAGGACAACAGAACACGAAATAAAATGGAAAGAAATGAAAACCCACGAATGCAATCAAATATTGCTAACATGATTTCAACCTCCATAGAACAACTCTTAGAGCATAAGTTCCTCAATATGTTCTACATTACGGGCTATCTCGGCCGCATTCCACTGCGCATATTCCATCACAATAGCAGCATCGGGCGAATACTTCTTATAATTCTCAAAAAACTTCTTCCAATCATACAAACCCGTAACAATCTGCAAGTGCGCGTCAAAATCCCCTTTGTTTTCATGAATATGATACCCATAAATTCTTCCTTGCAGCGCTTTCTGCACCTCATCAATACGCCATCCGTTCAGAATAGCATGCCCGGTATCAATTAGAAACTTCAATTCCTTTTGCGCCCCAAGAATCTCTGTAAAGTCTTTCTGATCAAATATCAGTTTCCGGTACGGCATGTTCTCCACCAACATTTGGACGCCCATTCTTTTGGCTTCCTCGTCGAGCTTCAACACACGTTCAACAACCAGCTTTTGGCCGTCTTCCAGCAAAAAGCCTTCATACTCCGGCCACTCGGCATGGGGATGGCAGACACAATGAAGCGCATGGTAGCGCGCGCAGTAGTCAAAAGCAATGCGATAGGTCTGCATTACCGCTTCAAAATCACAATATTTACTTGCCAAATTCATCATTGTAAACGGTCCGTGGATAGAAAGGGATCCCCTTCGCCCCTTCATAACCTTTTCAATCACTTCATCATAATAATACCGATTCCCGAATTCTATAAAAATCTCAATTCCCAAATCTCTGGGAAGACTGAATACATTCTCTACAGACCATCCGAAATATGGCATCTGGCTCACTAATAACTTCATCATTCCCCCTCATTTCTGCTGTATTTCTGTATCAGCTTCTCGACCACGTTTGCATTCCCGATCACTTCATTGGCAGTCACATTTATGTATTCTAAGACAATCCGCCTGCCAGGCGTAAAACAACTGTATGCCTTGAAAAATTCATCCGCGTCCAACACGCCTTTCCCGATCAGCATATGGCTGTCCGATGTACCAGGCCCCATATTGTCATCTATATGATATGCGTCGATGCGGCTGCCAAGGTCTTTTAGCAGCCTAGGAACGTCCCACTGTTTTAGCAGGGAATGCCCAATATCAATCAGGAATTTCGCCTGCGGGATCTGCCGCGGGATATCCATGAACTCCTGCTGGTCAAAAAGCTCATAATCATACATGAGATTCTCCAGCAAAAGATTCGCCCCCGCCTTTTCTGCCATCTCAACCAAAGTATTAACCCGGTCCATTGCACGACGCTGAAGGCTCTCTTTCGTCTCTTTAATCCTCGCGCAGTTGCTATAAGGATGCAGCACAACATGTTTGGCTCCGTAGCGGTTCGAAAGATCATAGGTCCACTTATAATTCTCAACAACTTTTGCAAAATCACAATCCGGAGATGCAAGATTCATAAATAAAAATGGCCCGTGGATCGTAAAATCCCCCTCTCTTCCCGGCAGCAATTCCTTTAGCGCCTGTTCCCACAGATAGTCGTTTCCATTCTCCACCTGCGCCTCTATTCCGAAATTCTTAGGCAGCGTACGCATTTCCTGAATATGGAATCCAAAATAGTTTGCCGTGCTAACTACATATTTAGGGTATGCCATGATAACCTCCTCCTCAAGACAAAATAAAACTATTGCGGATAACCGAGATTTTTCGTGGTTTGTCCATCAAAGAGATGCACTTTGTCCCAGTTAATAACCATTTTCATCGCTTCGCTGTACTCAAAATCCGGTTCCGTGGAAGCCATGAAAGTATGCTCTCCCACAGAATAGGATATCACTTTCTCATTGCCGTGATTTTCAATATATGACACACTAATAGCAACGTCACCCATTTCCGAAAATCGTATATGCTCAGGACGGATCCCAAAAGTAACCGTCTTCCTGTCTCCGATCAACTCTCTCCACTTATCAGGAATAGTAACTTTACTTTCGCCAAATACAAACTGCCCTTCCACAACCGGCGCATCCAAAATATTCATGCTGGGAGAGCCAATAAACCTAGCGACAAAGACATTTGCGGGACTATTATAGACTGCGTCCGGCGTATCATATTGCTGAACGATACTTTTATTGAGGACAATGATCTTTTCTCCTACCGTCATAGCCTCAATCTGATCATGCGTAACATAAATAAACGTAGGTTCATAGACCTCGTGGATTTTAACCAGTTCCGCACGGGCAGTAGTCCTAAGCTGCGCGTCCAGATTGGACAATGGTTCATCCAGCAGAAAATAGGGCGCCTTTTTTACTAGGGCGCGGCAAAGAGCAACACGCTGTCTCTGCCCTCCGGAAAGTTCCCTTGGATATCTCGCCTTGTACTTACTCAGTCCAAGAATGTCCAACGCCCAGCCAAGCCTCTCTTCCTGCTCCTCTTTTGAAAATTTCGCTATTTCCATGCCAAATTTGATGTTTTTCTCAACCGTCATATGGGGATACAGCGCATAATTCTGAAAAACCATAGCCACATTTCGTTCTCCCGGCTCCAGATCATTGGCGGCCTGTCCTCCCATCAGCAACTCTCCCTTGGTTATCTCTTCAAGGCCGGCTATCATGCGGAGAAGCGTACTCTTTCCGCATCCCGACGGACCGAGCAGTACAGTTCTCTGTCCGGACGGAATGGTAAGATTAAGACCATTAATAACATCTGTTTTTCCATCATAACTTTTATGAATGTTCCTAAATTCAATTCCATACTGTTCCATACCTGATCACTCCTTTACTCCGGATTGCATAAATGTTCCGATAATCTGTTTTTGTGCCGCGAGATACAAAATCAGCGGAACCACCGTAGCGATACTCGCTAATGCCATCGACGATCCCCACGCGCTGCCCGCCTCACTGGCCGTAAATAACTGAAGCGCCAGTGTAATAGTATAATTTTCCCTGCCTTTCATGATCATCATCGGTCAAAAGTATTCATTCCAAGCATTGATAAAGAAATAAATACTCATAGCGACTACGGAAGGTTTTACCAACGGCACTACGATCCGCATCATCGTTGTAAAATGTCCGACGTTATCCACACGCGCAGCTTCCACCAGAGATTTTGGGATGGTCCTCATAGCCTGACGGATCCGGAAAATCCCCATTGCATCCGCCAGCATAGGAAGCGCAACTCCAATAACTGTATTTAATAATTTCATGTTATAAATCGTCAGATAATTCGGAAGCATGACGACCGAAAACGGGATAAACATTGTAATTGAAAAAAATAAAAAAAGCGCGTTCTTAAAACGAAAATCCATAAATACCAACGCATACGAAGCCAGTACGCTTGTGATGATCTTCATCACCATAGCAAGCGTTGCAATCGCCAGTGAATTCAAAAGAAAACGTACCACGTCCAGCGATCCGAAAACAGACACATAATTTTCCATCGTCGGATGGCGCGGCAAAAGATGCAGTCCCGAATTATAGATTTCATTCATATTTTTAAATGAAGTACTGATCATATAAACCGTAGGATACAGCAGCAATAACGACATACCGATCAATACTACATGATATTTCCACTGTTTGTTTTTCTTAATTTTCATAATGCACATTCCTCTCTAACCGCTTTTGTAATACAACAACCAGCAAAAACAACGCCAGCGACACAACCGCAACTGCAGCGGCCCTTCCGGACTGGAAGAAACTGAACCCATACTGATAAATTATATAAACCAGGTTTGTGCTGGCCTGGTTCGGCCCTCCCGCCGTCAGCATATGAATCGGGGTAAACACGTACTGCAGCCCAAAGACAAAGGAAACGACAAAAACGTAGAGCGCTGTGGATGATGTAAGCGGAATAACAATTTTCCAGAAAATCGTCCAGTTCGAGGCATTCTCCAGTTTCGCAGCCTCAATAAGGTCTTTCGGGATCTCAATAATGGCAGCAAGAAAAATTACCAGATTGTATCCAAAGCATCGCCATCCTGTCACAAGTGATAATACAAAAATCACCCATCCGCTCTGCGCCAGCCACTTCGGGGCTTCCATCTCCATCATATTCAGCAGAAGCGTCGCAGGCCCGTTGACCGCGTTAAAAATCCAGCGGAACACGGTTGCCGCAACGGCAAGCGAAAGAAGCGAGGGAAAAAACATAATAGCCCTGTAAAACTGCTGTCCTTTTTTTACCAGCTGCCCCAGCACAAAGGAGAAGAAATAGGGCATAACAAAACAGAAAATCATCATAAACAAGACATAAAAAACTGTATTCCCAAGCGCCTTTATAAAATCCTTATCCGTGAATAAACCAATATAATTATCTAGCCCAATAAACTGTTTCGTCGATACCATGTTCCATGAAAAAAAACTCAGCTGCAGATTATAAAGAATTGGCCAAACGATAAATACTAAAAAAATAGTAATTGCAGGCAGAAGATAAAGAAAAGTTTCCAGCTTACGCTTTATACGCCTGTTCCTATGTCCAACGCCTGCCTTGCCTCCATTCCGGAGCCTGTTTGGTTCTAATTTAGCCACACCAATACCTCCCTTTTCTACCATGGCGCTCCCAGAAACCCAGAACTTCGAAAATGCCGCGTTTCCAGAGCGCCCTTTTTTCTTCACCTCCACTTTTCAGTGAATTTTCAACACATCTCTTTTTTTCCGCCAGAGCAGCCAAAGACGGTCACTTCAGCAAATCGTTAATCTGATTCTGCGCATCTTCGATAACCGAACCCGGCTCTTCAAAATTCGTCAGGATCTTATCGCGCATATCAACCATAATCTGTTCAACCTGCAGACCATTCTCCCCCGGCCAGCTCGGCCACTGTACAGCTGCATTTTCCCATGACTCAAGAGCCACTGCCGCCAGCGGATTGCTCTCAAAATGTGCCGCCAGATCATCATCCCTCTCTGTCACGCCTTGAGTAACCGGAAGATAACCAGTATCCTGAACCCATGCAGATACAGACGGATCCGAATACATAAACTTCAGGAACTCCCAACACGCGCGGTTCTTGGCCTCATCCTCTCCGGCAACGACCATTACCAGATTACCGCCTACACAAACAGCCCTTTCGTCACCTTCACTTGTAACCGGATATGCCGTAGCTCTAAGGTCAAAATTCGAATTCTCCTGGAACGTTGCAATTCTTGCAGAGGTTGTAATACACATGCCGAATTCTCCCGATACAAATGCAGATCCTCCTTCTTCCAGATTAATATTGACTGTCACATTATCCTTGTAAGGCTTCTGTAATTTCTCCCATGCAGCAACAACTTCCGGCGTATCAAATGTTGCGACAGCTTTTCCATCTTTCATCTCATACAATGAAGTTCCCGTGCTAAGTATCATGGGAATATTCGGCCATGTATCCGCGATAGACTGAAGATAGAATCCCTTCTTACCTGTTTTCTCAGTAATAATCGAAGCCTGTTCGATCAGCTCATCGTATGTTTTTGGCGGGTTGTCCGGATCTAGTTCCGCTTTTTCAAACAAATCCGCATTATAATAGAGAATCGGACAGGATGCCGCATAAGGAAGTCCCATAAGCGTTCCGTTTGCAGCAGTCGCCAAAGACAATGTCCTCTCGTCAAACATCGACTGATAGAGTCCCTGATCCTCCGGCGCGTACTTTTCTACCAGCTCATCCGGCATAGTAACATAATCCGCAAAATTATCCGCAAAATAATTAAGATAACTATATCCGCACTGAACAACACCCGGATATTCGCCAGTCATCAGGGCAGTCTGCAGTTCTGTGGCAATCCCCTGATACTGATTTGTAATAAACTTATTAACAACCGTAATATTCTTCCCATTCGTCTTATTAAACTCTTCGATCAGCGCATTTGTAACAGCCTCTCCCTGCGCGGCGCTATTCTGGTTCCAATACTCAATCGTTACTTCCGGCCACTCTTCTTCGCCAGAAGCCTCCTCTCCGCTCTGCGTATCCACAGAAGCTCCTCCAGAACCGCTGCATGCCATAAGCCCCATTGCAAGAATACCAACAAGGAAAACAGATAAAACTCTTTTTTTCATACGTACCTCCTTTTACATTCGATCAATCGTGTTTTTTCCATGACATAGTTCCCTTTTAAACCCGTTAATATAATTAATATTATTATTAATTGGTTCAATAATAGACTATCACTCAGAAGACAAATAGTCAAGCTTTTTTATAAAAAAATACAAATTTTTAATGTTTTATATTAATTTTTTTAATATTATTGCCGAATTTTCTGATTTTTTATCACCAGTTTCTATTTGTTGATAATTATTTTTTAGCAAATAGTCATTAATATTATTAACCCCTTGTGTTTTTCTCATTTTAATGATATAAATATTATTAGCAAGAAAATTTCAAGCTATGCAGTCCGTCAACCATCCATCTATTATTTAGAAAGTATTATTATGAGCAAAAAACCTACCATGAAAGACATTGCCAGAAAGGCCGGTGTATCACAATCTTCGGTTTCTTTGATTCTCAACAAAAATGAAAATGCATCCTTCACCGAAGAAACCATCAAAAAAGTTTTCAAAGCCGCTTCTGAACTGCATTACCAGATACCATACTCCATGATTCGGAAGAAAGCAACGCGGACTATTATGGTGATTACTGTAAACATTTCCAATCCATACTATACAATGCTCATCCAAAGCATTGAAAAAGAGGCAAATGCTCACGACTTCAGCATCCTCATCCGAAACGCATACCGTTCTCCCGAAATGGAAGCCGCCTGCATCGAGAACGCTCTCGAATTAGGGGTTGACGGTGTAATTCTTCTGTCAATGCCGCAGAATCCGGAAAACCTTAATAAACTTTCTGGAAAAATCCCGGTTGTCCTTGTGTGCAATAGCGATAATATCACTCCTGGGTACGATTCCATTGAAATGCAGATGCGCGATTCCGCCATGCTGATCTGCGATCACCTGTTTTCCTTATCCCACAAAAGCATTGCGCTTATCACCACCGCGCCTCTGGAAAATTCAGGACGGCGGATTTTGCTTAGCAGTGTGACTGAGCAGATGGAAAAGCATGGATATTCACAAAACCTTTACATCTTTTCCGGAGAACCCAGCAACACCTATATAGAGACATATTCATCCGACTATGATACCGGCTATGCTTTAATGCAGAATGAAGGCATCTACGACTTGCCGATAACCGCTTTCATCTGTACCAACGATTCCGTTGCTTACGGTGTCATGGATGCTTTATACGACCGCGGATATAAAATTCCCCACGACTATTCCGTTATCGGACTGGACAATTATCTGTACTCGAACATCCGGACTGTTTCCCTTACCACGGTAGACCACAGAATGACAGTCAAGGGAAAAAGCGCAGTAGAACTGCTGGTAAATAAGATTGAATTACTGACTGAAAGCAATACCATTGATCCGTTAAGCGATCTTCACACAATTGAATACAAGCCTCACCTGATCGTAAGAAAATCTACCGGGCCTGCGCCGCAGGCACAGTAACCCGTTTTTTAAACCTCTATCACAAAATAAGCATATCCACCAGATCTCATGCTTTTCAGCAAATATCTTTCCATGGATATGCTTATTTTTCTTTTGTGGTACATATTTTAAGGCTTCAAAACCTCTTGCAATTTTTATAAGTTTTCCTCTTTCTACTTGTTTTCTTGATCTGTTTTCCCGTATAGTTTTTCTTTAATATCTCCAAAATAACCCTCTGTCTGTATTAAACACATATTCGGTTAACTTCCATTTTTTCATTCCTGAAAAATCGATGAGATAAAAAAGTCAATAAAAAAGGACTAGTAAGCCTAATCCCACCAGTCCTATAATTCATTACTATTAACAAATATATCCTTTATACTCTCGGCTGTTCACTATTCTGCCGCCGCTCCCGCCAAACCAGACTGAAAATCTGTAATCGCCGTATAATCAACCTGCGCCGTCTGCTTTGGCCTGCTGGTATCATATACATTATACGCTGAATAACCAAGCCATCCTATGAGTGCAAGCCCTAAAACTCCGACAACGCATCTTCTAAACAGCTGCTTTACTTTCTCTTTCTTCATATTCTGCTTGCGGTTTGCCTTTTCCTGTTTATATCTATCAACTTTTTCCTGACTCATATCTCCTGACTCCTTTTCCATATCAAATGCTGCTTTTTCATATCTGACAGCACCTCTATCATATCACATTTTTGAACAGGAAACAACTTCTAAATCACCACAATTACTCCGCCGTCCGACGCATACATGCTGCTGATGCCTGCCGTATCCAGCACAATAACATCCTTAGGATTCATACGCTCCAGCAGCATCTTCTTTAAATCCTGCGCTCTTGAAGCGCAGTTGCAATGACTGATCGCCAGAATCTTCCCTTCTTCCTGCACCGTTTTTGCCGCCACTTCATCTGCAAGCTTTACAAGCGCCTTCTTCATACCTCTCGCCTGCCCCAGCTGACAGATGTTCCCCTCCGGAGTCGCGCCCATCACCGGCTTAATATTGAGCGCTGTCGCCACAACAGCCTTCAGGCCGGTCAATCTTCCGTTTTTACGGAGCGTTTCTAATGTCTCCAGCAGAAAAAAGGTATTCTGTCCTTCAATGTAAGCTTCTACTGTTTCCACAAGTTGCTGAAATTCCATCCCCTGTTCTTCACACTCGGCAATCTTCAACGCAATCAGCGTCTCGCCAATGGAAGCGGAACGGGAATTGAATACATAGATATCCTTCTCCCCATACTCCTCATGATACAAATTCTTGCCAAGCACAGCGCTGTTGTAAGAACCGCTGAGCTCCGCCGATAATGTAACGGCATATACATGTTCCTCTTCACAATGATACGCTTCCCTGTATGTTTCCGGCGACGGACAGGATGACTTCGGTCCGTTGGGACTTGCCGCCACTTTCTCCAAAAATTCTTTCTGGTCAAATGTCTCGTCATCTATAATATGATAATCATCCACATCAATCGCCAGAGACGCTGTTACAAAATGTCCGGATGCTTTCATCTCCTGAGATAATTCTCCACAACTATCAACAACAATCCTATAACTCATATCAAATCCTCCCGCAGATGCCACAGTAAGTTATCTGCTTCTATCACATGTAGTTTTTAAAACCACTTAAATAATAGCATATACTAACCACTTTTGGCAAGAGCATACATGGGTCAATTATAAGATTATCTATTCTTCAAACCGAATTTTGCTGGATATTCCAAGAGCAATCCCCATTTCCGCCATCAAAAACAAGATAGAAGTTCCTCCATAACTAATAAAAGGAAGCGTAATGCCTGTAGTCGGAATCATATTTATCACAACAGCCACATTCAGAATTACCTGAATAGCTATATGGGCAAAAATACCCGTTGCAATCAGCGCTCCATACATGTCCGGCGCATTCTGGGCAATGAACATCAAACGGTATAGCAGCAAGCCGAATAGTATCAGCACAATAATCGCGCCAAACACGCCAAGTTCCTCACAGATAATGGAAAGAATCATATCATTCTGGACCTCTGGAATAATCATCTTCTGGGCGCTGTTGCCAAGCCCCTTTCCAAAAAAGCCGCCGGAACCCACCGCATAGAGCCCCTGCATAACTTGGTATCCCCAGTTCGACGCATACCGCTCCGGCTCCAGCCATACAAGCACACGGCTCAGACGGAAATTCCCGCTCATCTCAGGATTTTGAACCACAATTTTTAAGATTGCCACGATTACCAGAAGAAATATAAAACCAGCGGCCGCTATCACAATAAAAGGAGCTGTCTTTGGATGAACTACAAACACCATAAAACATGAAATACCCATTACTATAATTGCCGTACTTAGATTCTCCGTCATAATATAAACACAGGCTGCCGAAAATCCCCCCCATATCAATATATGTATAATTCCCTGCAAAGAGTACACTTCCTTCCCCAGCTTACAGAGCAGAAGAGGAATAAACAAAATAATTGCGATTTTCGCCACTTCCGAGGGCTGAAACTGCTGGCCAAACGGAAGCTTAATCCAGCGCCTTGCTCCATTTACCTCCTGCCCCAAAGGCGTCATAACCAGCGCCATCAAGAAGATCGACAGCCAATACACCTTCTTAGCATAAATTGCATATATATGATAGTCAATTTTAGAAATGATATAAATGCCGAAAAACCCTGCCGTGCAGAAAAATGCCTGCCGCTTAAAATAATGCATCCCATCCTCATATTCCCGCAAAGCGCTATAAGAACTGGTGCTGTACAGCATAACCAGTCCAAAACATACCAAAAATATGATCACGGCAAGCAGGCTGTAGTCAAAATACTTCACTTTCCGCTTCTGTCTTGCCCCGGCTCTTGCCCTCTCCTTCTCATAGTGTGTCCGCGGCATCTGTCTGATATTACTCATTATTATTACACTCCCCTATCAATATTGTCCGCTCCCAGACATAAACATACAAAATCTTTGCCTGTCTACGCGGACAGCAAGCCTCAGTTCTTCTTATTATATCTGGGAAAAGAGCTAAATACAACCGGGCGATGCAAAAAAGTCAAATCTTGCACTTTTATTTACAATTTCCATACTATGTATTGTAAATGTTTTGAAAGGAGTACTTGAATATGCCGAATTACCGCTATAATATGCCGGATTATGAGCGAAGAAATACTTGCGGAAACCATACGCAGGCCGCCTCGTACAGACAGCATCCGCAAGGATGTAATTCAGCCAGAGAATCTTATATGGCTGCGCCAAGTCCTTGTGAGCCTGTTAGAAATTCATGTGAAATTCCTCGTAAGGAATGCCGCGAAGAAGGAGAAATGTCTTGTGCGGTAAGAGAAAATTACGATGCTCTGACTGGAATGCCGATTGCAATGGCATATGTCCCTTGGCAGATGTGGCGCAGGATTTACGACGCTGAAAAAGCATTCTGCCGAGGCACAATATTTGAGGAATTAGATAAACCTTTCCGGGGAATAGGAGGTGTCTGCTAATGTCTGACAACAGACCTTGTAGAAAAGATCTAATGAACAGAATTAATACCGTAAGCTTTGCCGTAGATGATGCAAAACTCTTTCTGGATACCCATCCATGCGATGAAGAGGCTTTGGAGTATTTCAATGAATTTCAGAAGATCCGGAAATGCGCGCTAAAAGAGTATGCCAGATATTATGGTCCGCTGACCATTGATACGGTGAACGTTGATGAATGCGACAGATGGAATTGGATTAACGAGCCATGGCCTTGGCAGGAAGGGGGATGCTAGTATATGTGGAATTATGAAAAACGACTGCAGTATCCGGTAAAAATCAAACAGACCAACCCTAAGATCGCACAGGTAATCATTTCTCAATTTGGAGGTCCAGACGGCGAATTAGCGGCTTCTATGCGGTATCTTTCCCAACGATATACCATGCCATATAAAGAAGTAACCGCAATCTTGACAGACATCGGCACGGAGGAATTAGCACATATGGAAATGGTTTGTGCGATCGTACACCAGCTGACACGCGACCTAACGCCGAAAGAACTAAAGGAGTCTGGATTTGATAAATACTATGTAGATCACACCCTCGCGCTATGGCCGCAGGCAGCAAGCGGCGCCCCATGGACTGCTGCCTATCTCCAATCCAAAGGCGATCCGATTACTGACCTGCACGAAGACCTGGCCGCAGATGGTACGATTTTGTAAGTACAACATTTGGGGGTTAAGAGACGGTTCTTCATATCTGATATACGATTACACCAGATATGAGAACCTTAGAAATTCCAATGTATTTCAACAGGTACTTCCTTAGTTACAGGGTCTTTTTTGCCGACCAGTATATAATCAATCAGCTTTTCAACCGTTTCTCTGTCTAAGTGTTCGAGATTTGTATATTGCTCAATCAACTGACGTCTATTGTCACCAGCCTGTATTTTTCTTTCTATAACATCAAGCCTTTCTCTCGTATCTGCCGCCAGTTTTTCAAGCCTGTCTTTTTCTTTTGAGAAGTCTTTTGATAAATCCATGTAGTCTTGTTCTGTAATAACTCCCTTTACCTTATCCAAATACAATTCACGAATACTCTTGATGTATTCCATGATTTTTTTCTGATAAGCGGCAATTTCTTTTTGAAGAATTTCTTTATTTCCTCGCAAGTCACTGTTAAAAACTATATTTTGCTCTAACTCGTCTTTATTGAGATAAGCTGCGGATAACTTGTTAAGTTCCTCAATTACCGCCTGTTCCAGTTTCGGAACAGAGATAAAAGAACCGATACAAGCGTCTTTCGCAACGTGACGGTTAGAACATCTTAAATAGCGTCTGCCGTCTCTCTGTTTATTAGAGGACATTGTATAGCCGCAATTCATACAGCGTGCTTTTCTGGCAAATAAACCAATTTTTCCCTCTGTAAATGGTTTTGCCTTTTGAGCTATCAGTGTTTGAACTTTCTCCCACAGCTCACGGTCAATGATTGGTTCTATGGGACTACCGTCTTTGATACAATTCGATTTTGCCTTATACATTTTGATTTTGCTATACTTTTTGATTTTGCCTTGTGGGGGAGGGTTCAAATCCAAAAAGGGTATGAAAAATCCTGCGGCATTCCCATCACCGCAGGATTTTACACTTTGATCTCCGTCCCGTCTTTAAACGTGAACCGCACATCATCCTTTCCGCAGACTGTAACAAAATCAACCAGTGCATACCAGAGGTCTTCATCAAATTCTGAAACCACGCCTTCCTGTTTTGCAATCTCCGTAAGGCACCGCTCCGCCATTTCCCGTCTGGCCTGTTTCTCCGTAATCTCCATGCTGACAGCCTCCAGCCTTTCCTTCGCTTTATCAAACCTGTCTGCCAACGCATTGTACCTTTCCTGGTATTCTGCCTGGTCAAGCGCCACGCGGGCATTCTCATTTATGCACTGCTGTATCAGCCCCGCCACCACATTCATCTCTTCCTGCAGGTCGGCCTTTTCCCTTTCCAAGCCTGCTGTGGCAAAAACTGTGTCTTTTATGGCTTCAAAATCTGCAATGACCTCATCCTTTTCAGTACAGAGGATGTTGGCCGCCTTCAAAAACAGTTCCTTAATCTCCGCCTCTTCCAAATGCGGCGTGGCGCATTTCTCCCCGCCGTCAAATTTATGGTTGCACTGCCATATCACCTTCCGGTATTTATCATTGGAATGCCACACTTTGGAACCGTACCAGCCCCCGCAGTCCCCGCATTTTATTTTACTTGAAAAAATGCTCACGCTGCTATGCCGGTTCTTCCCCGGATGCCGGACCGCCATCTGCTTCTGCACCGCATCGAACACGGAAGGCTCTATGATGGCGGCGTGGCTCCCTTCCACATAAAACTGCGGCACTTCCCCCTGGTTGACTTTTTTCTTTTTGGTCAGGAAATCCACTGTGTATCTTTTCTGCAGGAGCGCGTCCCCTTTGTACTTCTCGTTTTGGAGGATGCTCTTTACCGTGGCTCCGCACCATTTTTCCTTACCGGACGGCGTCGGTATCCCTTCCGATGTCAGCAGCTTTGCGATTGCATAAGGGCTCCTGCCCTGCAGGAACAGCCCGTATATTCTCCGGACAATGGCCGCCTGTTCTTCGTTCAGCACCAGTTCCCCGTTCTCGCCCCGGTCGTAGCCGAGGAAATTGGAAAACGCCACGCTGAATTTGCCGTCTGAAAACCGTTTCCGCTGCCCCCATGTGCAGTTCTCGGAAATGCTCCGGCTCTCCTCCTGCGCCAGTGAAGACATGATGGTAAGGAGCAGCTCGCCCTTGCCGTCAAATGTCCAGATGTTTTCCTTCTCAAAATAGCACTCCACCTTGTGTTCCTTCAGCTTCCGGATGGTGGTCAGGCTGTCCACCGTGTTCCTCGCAAAGCGGCTCACGCTCTTGGTGATGATAAGGTCGATGGAGCCGGCCAGCGCATCCGCCACCATTTTATTGAAACCATCGCGCTTTTTGGTATTGCAGCCGGTTATGCCCTCATCCGCGTACACGGATACAAATTCCCAATCGTCCCGCCCATTGATGTAATTCGTGTAATAATCCACCTGCGCCTCGTAGCTGGTGAGCTGCTCCTCATGGTCAGTAGAAACGCGGGCGTATGCCGCTACCCTCCGCTTTTTCAGCCCGCTTATGGGAGCCGCCGAATAGCGGTCAATCGTTGCCGGTATCGCTGTTATCTTTGCCATATGCCTCTGCCTCCTCCCTTAATTGTTTCAGCCGCCTCTGCTCGGCACGGTATGCCAGCACCTCCGGCGGATAATGTTCCTTTTTATACCCCTTCATGATGACTGGCTCCCGCACCGTTCTCCCGTCACGGAAGTGGAGGATGATGTCCCGCGGCTCCACGGATGCGATTTTTTCCACCTGCTCCATGAAAGCCGCCTCGTCAAATTCCGGCAGCCCCATCGCTTTTGCAATGGCTTTTTTCAGTGCCTCTTCCGGGAGGTTTTTGCTTTTGCAGGATTCCCCCTTTGCTTTCTTGGTCTTGCAGGTCCAGTAAACACAGGGAGGCATAACCTTATAATGATGCATTGCCCTCACATAAGTGCGGCCGCATTCCCCGCAGAAAATTTTGTTTGTAAAACAGTAGGTCTTTATCCCCGGCTGTGCCGTATGCCCTTCGGCACGCCGGCGCCTGATTTCTTCCTGCACCCACCGGAAGGTGCTTCTGTCCACGATTGCCTCGTGGCAGCCCTCGATGTAATACATGGGAAGCTCGCCTTCGTTCATTTTCTCCTTGTGGCTGATATGATCCTCCACAAAACGTTTCTGGAGCAGCTTGTCGCCGCAGTAGCGTTCGTTCTGCAGGATGTAGGTGATCTGGACGCTGGTGAATTCATACCCTCTGAGCGTCCTGACTCCCATTTCCTTAAGCTGCCGCACCGTGTCCTCCAGTGGGATGCCATTTACATAGTTTTCAAACATCAGCCGGACATTTTCCGCTTCCTCTGGGACGATGACGTATTTCTCCCCGTCCCATTCGTAGCCGTAAATCCTCCTGTTCCCGTTCTGCTTCCCTTTTTCAAAGCCCTTGCGGATTGCCCATTTCACATTCTCGGAAATACTGCGGCTCTCCTCCTGCGCGAAGGAGGCAAGAAGGGTAAGCATCAGCTCCCCGTCCTCTGAAAGCGAATGGATGTGTTCCTTCTCGAACCGCACCTCCACGCCGATCTCCTTCAGATGGCGCACCGTGTCCAGCAGGTCGACCGTGTTCCTTGCGAACCTTGATATGCTCTTGGTCAGCACGATGTTGATTTTTCCCGCCTCGCAGTCCGCAATAAGGCGGTTGAATTCATCCCTCTGCTCCGTACCGGTTCCGCTGACCGCCCCGTCAGCGTACACGCCCGCATATTCCCATTCAGGGTTTTTCTGTATGTAGGCGCTGTAAAAACTTACCTGCGCGGATAAGGAATGCATGAGCCTCTCGCTGTCCTGCGACACCCTTGCGTAAGCGGCCACTTTTTTCCGCTCCGGAAGGGCAGGGAGTATCGGCTCAATTTTGCTGATTTTCTTCATGAAACCAACTCCTTTCCGCTACTATACATCACTCCAAACCGCAATTATATCAAGGGTTTTCCGGCTAATAATGTACCCAGAGTTGGCCGGTATTTTTCAAGCAGTATTGTATCAATTTCCGAATATTCATCCTCGGAAATAATGCCCTTTTCAAGCATGGTTTTTGCCACGGAAAGCGACATCCGGTAACGAAGCTCTGCATGGAATTCCTTTTCACTCACCGGCATCACCGCCTTTGAAACGGTTCCTGATATAACATTCATGGGAGCAGTATTTCCGCCTGGAATTGCCGTAGGCCGTGAACGGCTTCCCGCACCCGGCACAGGTAAAGGAATAGACCGCCCGCTGCTTTATCTTTTCCGGATGTTCATGCCACCACTTCACCCTGCATTCATCACAGCAGAACACGCGGGGTTTCATCCCTTCCGTCTGTTGCAGGGGCTTCCCGCATTCCCGGCATCCCGGAACACTGTCCCCCTGTGCCGCCGCCATTTCCCCCGCCAGCCCGTTCCTCCTGCAGAAGCTCTTGACCGTGTCTTTTGAGATCCCGACTTTGTTTGCGACCGCCGTATATCCGAAGCCTTCTTTCCGAAGGCGTATGATCTGCTGTTTCTGTCTGTCCGTCATGGAAAGCACCTCCTCACTATACGGAGATTTGGAGGGCTTTTTGATGGGGTATTTTTCTAAAAAAAATTACAGAAAGCCGTCCATGACATTTTATGAAATACCGGCTTGTCACTATTCCCATCTACTTTTGAGTTGATAATCCACGGATTCAGAGTTAATATGCACCACTGAGGAAAGGAGGGATTCTGCCATGGATAA
>CAJTYU010000012.1 GCA_910584095.1 uncultured Dorea sp.
CGCATTTCCTCGGATGGGATTCCACATTCACGCCGTATGCCTGACGGAACTTGTCGTCCTGCCTTGTGACAAAGGACTTCACGACCTCCACCTCGGTCTTTCGGATGCCGCTCATCTCGGAAATCTCCAGTATCCAGTTGCCTAGTAGCTTTTCAGCGGCGGTTTTATCCCTCATGTCGGAAATGGAGAGCGAGTCCGAAAACCACTGTCTCCCCAAGAGCGCGAAAAACGTGGATTTACCCATGCCCTGCGGGCCGTTCAGCACGAGGATGGAATCAAACTTAATCCCCGGCTCATAAATCCGGGCTACCGCCGCGACAAGCGTCTTGCGGATGACCGCCCTCGTATACGGGGTGTCCTCTGCGCCAAAATAATCAATGAGCAGGGTATCAATACGCTTTGTCCCGTCCCACGCCAAGCCGGAGAAATATTCTTTAATGGGATGGTACAGTCTGTCGGAAGACACCACCGCAAGCAGGGCATCCTTGAATTTCGCCGGGGACCATATCCCGTACACCCTCTCGAAATACACCTTTGCGTTGGCAAGATCGGAATCGTTCCAGCCCGGCTTGACCTGCTTCCACGGCAAAGCACCGATGACGTCAATAGTATCCTTGAATTCGTTGTAGACTACATTTTTAAAGTTTTCATCATTACGGATAATCAGGGCGATATTCTGCAGGCTGTCCTTGATCATGCCCCTGCGGTCAATCACAAGGTGTCTCTGCCAGTCCTCTTCTGGTTCAGAGAATTCTGCCGCCGCCAGCTCCTGCCTTTCCCTTGCCAGCGTCGCTTTTACCTGTTCATCCTGCGCAGCGAATTCCTGCATTGCCTTAAAAGAAGGCAGCTTCCCGGCTTCCGTCCCTTCTTCGGCACGGGCATCCTTCTCCCCGAATTTATGGAGCCTGACCACATCAAACGCATTCATCAGCCTGCCGCAGCAGGGATCGGTGGCATGGTGGCTGTATGCAAACAGGCCGTCATAAATCACCACGCCCGCCGCCGAATCCGCCGGGATATAATCATACCTCTCACGAATGGCGCTTGACGGGCGGTACACATCCGGCAGGAATTTTTCAATTGCATCCGTAATGCTGTAGGTACGGTTGAATGCCCCGATCAGCCCCTCCTTTGAAAGCGGATCGGCCTGCTTCCTGATATCCCGCTGCACCACCGTACTATGGCGGCTGCTCACTGGCCATGAGGAAACATCATGCCAGTCCCTGTATCTTGCCAGCACCTCGTCCGGCTCCACGATCCTCCCGTCCAGTTCCCGGAACACATACTCCCCATCGCTTGAGGTGCTCGGCCAGTACATCAGCCTGGACGGCTCATAGGTGGAATCATCGAATAATTCAATCCCGATGTCGTCTGCAAGCATCCGGCTCACTGCGCCGTACTCATCGGGAGTGACCTCCCTCGAAAGGAAAATGATGAGCCGGAGCCTCGGCTTCTCCGGCGTGTGCTTATGGGTGGAATAGGCAACCATCTTCATGTCAAAAAACATTTCGATCTCGTCAAGGATGCCTTCCGTCCCGTAATCCATATCCAGCGTGACGGCGGAGCGGGAAATGATGCAGTCCTTCTTCCTCCTGCCGCCCTTCAGCTTCCCCAAGACAAAGCCGCCCACATCCTTGACATCGTCCTGCTGTCCCTTCGGCATCTTCCGGTACTGCTCCATCGTTTCTGCGGTATAGGTGGTCTGCGACAGCCTTTTCGCAAAGTCTTCATAGGACATTTCCTGCCCGTTGAATTTCTTATCCATTCTTGAGTTTCCTACCGATACGAACATTCTTCGCCGCCTCCTTCTTCTTTTTCTTTTCTGTACGGGTTACCCTGCCGACAGCGATACTGGCTGTCGGATCAGCATACCCTTCCCGGTTTTTCCCTGCCAATACAAACACCCCCTAATCCTTTTTGTAAAACGGGCTTTCAAACCCGGCTGCTTTCAGCGGAAGCCCCTCGCACCATGACGGGCAGACCGACATGATCCCATTGACCTCTTCCACGCTGGAAACGCCCTCCGGCACCTCCAGCACCACTTCATCGTGGACATGGCAGACAATAGAAAACCCCGCTTTTTCCAGCCGGAGCATCGCCTCCGCCAGCAGATCCCTCGCCATCGCCTGTACGATGTTCTCACAGAATTTCGCTCCATAGGACTCCACCCGGCTCCATTTTTTGTTCAGCCCCACGCCCTCATAGCAGACGCTTTCCGAACCGAAGCGGTTTACGGTCATCCGGGGACGCACATAGGAAAGCACCCTCCCGGACGGGAGCCGGATCATCAGCATCCCGGACTGATAAAACACATACACTTTCCCTACCGCTGTCGCCTTATGCTCCTTGACCGCCGCTTTGACCGCGCCGTCAACCTCATACCAGAAATTCACGATATGCGGGTTGGCGCTCCGCCAAGACTGCACCAGCCCTTTCAGCTCCGCCTCCTCCACGAAATTCAAAGCACCCATGCTGATAAGTGCCCCTTCCGCACCTCCGTACTGACAGGCCAGCGATGCCACCTTTCCCCTTGCGCGGTACGGGCTTCCTTTCGTGATCTCCCCGATAGGGATATGGAACATCTTTGCAGCCGTCTGCTCATAGATTTTTCCGGCTCCCCGAAATTCCTCCATTACCCATCCTTCCCCGGCAAGATACCCCATTACCCTCGCTTCGATGGCGGAGAAATCGCTTACGATGAAACGGCATCCCTTTTTTGCCACGAATGCGGTGCGGATCAGTTCCGACAGCACCTCCGGCGTGGAATCGTATAATAATTCGATGAGGTCATACCGCCCTTCCTTCACAAGAGAACGTGCAAGTTCCAGATCCTCCATATGGTTTTGGGGGAGGTTGTGGATCTGCACGAGCCGGCCCGCCCATCTCCCTGTCCGGTTTGCCCCGTAGAACTGCAGAAGCCCGTGTACCCTTCCATCCGGGCAGACGGAGCGTTCCATCGCTTCATACTTTTTGACGGAAGTCTTGGACATGGCAAGGCGCAGCTTCATCATTTCCGACACCTCGCCTTCATTTTTTTCCACCAGTTCCTCCACTGCGGCTTTGGCAAGGGAATCAGCCTCGACTCCTTTCTCCTGAAGCCACGCCTTAAGCTGCGATACGCTGTTGGGATTTTCAAGCCCTGACAGTTCATACGCCCTCTTGGAAATCGCTTCCTTATATAGAAGGTCGCAGGCAGCCGCATGGGTGATCAGCTCCTGGTCCACTAAAATGCCCCGGTCATTGATACGCTGATCCATGCAGTAAAGCTCCTGCTCCTTATCGGGGATTGGGAACTTCTGCAGCTTTTTCCTGATCTGCATCTCCACTGCCACATCCCGGATGCAGTAGGTTTTGAACAGCTCCCACTTTTCCGGCGCATGGGCTGGCAGGTTCCTTGCCCTGCCGCCGTTGCTCTTGGTCGGCTTGCAGGGGATGCAGAAATAACGGATCAGTTCCTTCCCCTCCGTCATTTTCTTTTTATCCAGTTTCAGTGCTTCCCCCACGCCCTCCAGAGATAACGGCAGGGAAAGCATGGAAGCCTGAACAGCGGTGCAGCGCCAGCTCTCCGGCTGCAGATCCAGATGGAAAAAACGGTTGATGCAGGTCCGCTCAAAGGCAGCATTAAACGCCGTCTTTATGACCGTATCATCCTTTAAATACTCCATGACCGTCTCCGGCATTTCTTCGCCGGAAGCAAGGTCGACCACTGCGATCTCCCCGTCATCGATACTGTACGCAAACAGCAGTATTTCAAACTGCGGGGACGATGAATAACGGTGTACCCCGCAGTCCGGCAGGGAAACGTCCGAATAAGTCTCAATATCAATCGTCATCAGTCCAGCCATGCGTACGACCTCCCCGATTTGATTTTGCTGACCATTTTCCTTGAAATCCCCATCTTCTCCGCAATCTCATACGGATGGACGCCGCCAGCAAGCATCCTTTTGATTTGAAGCACTTCATCATATTTCAGCTCCAGCACCTTCATCGGGAGCCGCCGCACATAACCGCCCCGGCACTTCACACAGCACGGCATACAGCGGATTCTCCCCTGACTGCTGATCTGGTATCTTCCTTCCTGTCCTTCTATGTCCTTCCACTGTTCCAAAGCAAAGCCCTCCTTTATGTATAGGACGGCGTTCCCGCCGCCCGTCCCGTGTCCTTCAGGAGAGGAAATCATCCTCGCCGTCATCCACCGCTTCAAACTCATCCTTCGCATTGGCTCTGGAGCCTAAAGGTTCCCCGTCCCTTAACTTCTGCACATTTCCGAGTCCTGCCGCCACGCCCTTGTTGCCGTTGGAATTATAGGCATAAAAGGTAATGGAAACCCTACCGTAGCACCCGCTGTACACCTCGCTCTGGTCAAGGATCGGCTGCACCTGTCTGTCCACGATCTGCGGTACCTGTTTGGAATTGGCATTCAGGAACATGGAGCCTGCATAAGCCTCGTCTTCCGGTCTGTCCGTATCGCCGTCCCTCAAAGGCATTTTCAGATTGGCAGGGATCTTGCCGCCCCATTTCCCTTTGCCTTCCTCTTTCGCAGTTTCGATGGCCTTTCTGATCTTGGCAATCGTATCCTTATCCTTTTTGTCGATGATGCAGGATACCGAATACTTCGGCTCACTGCCATTGACGGAATCCGGCTCCCACAAATGTGCGTAGGAAAGCCTGCATGGAACAATTACTTTGGTTTTGATGTCTGTACTCATTACTTAGTCCTCCTTAAAATCCGCCTCTGCGGTTGATATACTGACTGCTTCTCTTTTATCCGATTCCGGCACCAGCGTAACCTTGCCTTCCGGCTTATACACAAAGGCTCCGAGAATTTCAGCAAACTTCTTTTTTCCCATCAGCTTCTCCATCTCGGTAATGCCGATCAGGGTGGACTTGAAGATATCCGTGTACCCGGCTGCCTTTGCCGCATTCGCCGCGTCCTCCTCATCCGTATATCTGCGGTTGCTCCGTCCAAGCACCAGCTTGAATCCCGGCCATTTCTTATGGTTCACAACCGCTTCATTCTGTGCATAGGTGTAAATTTCCTCCGCCCATTTTTTCAGTGCGTCCGCTTTGGTAAGCACCTCTGCGATCTCTTCCTCCGACAGAAGCGGGGCTTCCCGAAACTCCATCTGCGCCAGTCTCAGATACTCATTCGCCCTCTCCCGGCAGGTAAACCGCGCTTTGCAGAACCTGCAATGTTCTCCGGCAGCGTATTCTCCTTCCCCGGCAAGGGCCTTTTTCGCCCCGGTTTCAAATACCTCGCTTCCCCATTTCAGTAATGCTTCTGCGGAAATCTCCCATGTGGAGAGGTTCTGCAGCCTCGGCTGCACAATGGTCAGTTCCACCGTGTCGATATCATACAGGCAGGACAGCATATCGAGGACGCCAAGCCCGTAGATCATAAGCTGTACATTCTCTTCCGCTTCCACCATGACGCCCTTGCCGAGTTTCAAATCGATAATATGGATTTTCCGGGAATCCGCCACCACAAGGTCTGCAGTGCCGAAACATCCTTCCACACGCTCATCAAGGCTGACCTTCAGTTCCACGCCGATGAACGGATCGGGGCATTCCTTCCTTGCCGTCTCAATCTGTTCAATGCCGTAGGCAACGTAATCCTCTACCGCTTCCATCAGCTCATCCGAATAATAATCAGAGACAGGCCGCTTGGTCCTTTTCTTCAGATGTTTTTTGATCAGGTATTCCGCCATCTCATGTCCGGCAGTCCCCTCCGCCGCATAAGGGGACTGCTCTTCCGCAAAATGCTCTTCCAGCTTAAGGGAGGGCGGGCAGCTTAAGTACCGTCTGCCGGACGATGGGGAAAACCTTGCATGTGTGCCCATCAGAGTGCCTGCGCTTTCTGGTACAGCTCACCGAGCTTCTCATCCGGCACATCCGACAGCTTGCTGTATCCAAACTCGGTAATAAGGCTCTTGACCTCAGAAGTCTTTCCAGCCCTTGATTTCTCCGTCAGGAATGCACGGACTGTTTTCCTGTCAATCTGCGGCTCATCCTTTTCCTTCCCTTTGGGAGACTCCGCTTCCGCAGCTTCCTTCTTTTCAGTCACTTCCCCTGCAGCATCCGGCAAGTGCCTGCCCGCCGAAATCATCTGCCGGATTCCGGCGGCAATCATCTCATAGCCTTCCGCCATTTTCATTAATCCTTCACTCATAGGTTTTCTCCTCCTATCTCAATCCCTTAACCGCCATACGGTATTCCGGTGTGGCACGCTCATCAATCGGAAGCGTCCTGACATTTACTGCATTGAATCTGTCATCGTAAAGCCGGACAGGTTTCTTTTTCTTTCTGGCATGGTCAAGCTCAAACTTCATGCCTTCCGTGATGTCGAATCCGAATACATACACCTCATCGCAGGAATCCATCAGTTCCAAGCCCATCTCAATGCCTGTCATTCTCTCGTTGGGATTATTCTCATCGAGGAATGTTGGAAAATAGAGATGCGAGGCCACAGGGATTCTCCCTGTCCCAATGACAATCTTCCCGTAGAATTTTGCCTTTTTCATGTTTTCCTCGATGTTTCCCCGATATGGGGAGCAGATAAAAACTTTTCTCATAATTAAATCATCCTTTCACATTCGGCTCTCATGGCCGTGGGGTACTCGTCAATATTTTCTACAAAGCAAAGTCTCTGAGAATGCTGTCCATCACTGCCTTGTCCTCATCGGTTAGCTGCTCCGACAAACGTTTAAGCAGTTCCTGCTGATTCGGCTTTAGGTATTTGCGCCCGATGTAATACCCATCAGCCACTTTTACTCCTCCGCCGTATCTGCCGCGGATGGTTTCAATCGGGTGAGCGAGGGTAAGCTCTTCGATGTCATATTTAATGGTCCGGACCGATACATCAAATTCATGCGCCAAGTTCGCAATGGTGTCCTGCCTTCTTTTACACAGGACATTTAAGATCGTCTCACGGCGCTCACTTGGTGTCATGTTTTTCGCCATCCCCGCACACCTCCTTCCTCATTTCCCTTGCCTTGTGAACACAGGATATTGGTTAAAGGTGCAGGCTTTTTGCACCTTTAAAAACATTTTTCAAATTTCTTTAGGATAGAAAAGCACTCCCCATCGCCTTCATTCCTTTATTCTCTTTTCGCATTTCAGATAAACCATAAAAATCACACTGCAATCTCCACGCAATAGGTAATATCCTTTTCACAACTAAAAAAGGGAACTGCCTGTCCAACGTAAACAGGTAATTCCCTAAAAATGGCTGAACTTAAGAAAGCCACTAGAATCTCTGATTTTTTACAGCATTCTACCAACATACCTGTTCGTAGACTACTGTAATATCAGCACATCCTAGTGGCTGTCTTTACAAGCTAGTCCCATTATTCTATTTTCATTATTACCCATTATCCGACACAGGCATTTGCTGTTGTCTTTCCTATGTGAACAGGGATATCCTCTTTTGTAATCTTGCATTTATGAAGCACCACCACATCTTCCCTAACTTCCGATTTTGTCTTACAGACAAAACATTTCTTATTCCACGGGCAATTCTGTGTGCATCTATGTACCACTCCATCTGCCATGTGTCCCACCTCCAATCAAAATACGACAGATTTCTCTCTTTCACTATTATTCTATGTTACAAAACAGTTTTTATTTCATTATTTTGGAATATTTTTCAAGTTCTTTCATAAAATGTTCTGAAACCTTTTTACCCATAAAAGGTGTACCCAATGTAATCACAATCTCTTCCTGATTTGCAGGAAATATATTGCTCAGATAGCTTGTTCGCTAACTAGCGAACATTATTCTCAAAAAAATATGCGGACCGTTATGCAATCCGCATATTCCTACCTTCTTCTAATAATTCCAAATCAAATCATAAGAAAACATATTCAGAACATCCGCATCCAGTTTTGTTTCCCCTGAAATATATCCAAGCTGCTTCAGTCTATATCCAGCGGCTTCAAAAGATACGTTAAAAACAGACGCCACTTTTTCTATCATTGCATAACAAAGTAATCTCTTTGGCAAATTCAGGTTACCAAAGTTCTCTGCTATCAACCGTACCATTGATTCCGGCATCAGAATCGCTGAAGATAATGCATTTGCCTGCCATTCCATCCAATCCCGGTCTGTCCACGTTTTTATCTGTTTCGCTTCTAATTTTTTTGTATCAATCCGACACTGTACCATCGGCACGGGAGCCTGTCCCATGAAATCAAACAAAGTTATCTGATTGGGATCATAAGCAAAATACTCCTTATGTAGATACCCGTGGCTTGCCTCATGCCCCATAGTAAACCGATACCTGTGTTCTTGATTTTCTTCTAACAGGGTATTATCAATTATCACCGTGTGAGCCTTTGCACTGATATATTCCGCGCAGTTATTCGCCGGATTGTACACAGGTATTTTATCTGTGTCATTAAATACTGTCATTCCAAGATATAACCCGCAATGTGACAGGTACTGAAAGTCCTGCTCCATGCCAAGATAATCCTGAACGAATAAATCAATATCGATCTCCTGCGGAGTCTTAAGTGCTTCCGGCATAAACTCATCCACAAGATTTTCCCCAATGATATCAATTTCTTTCCTGCTTAATACTGGTGCCCCTGACTGCTTCCTTTTTATGTCTGGTCTATACATATACAGGCTTTTACCCCTTTCGCTTTCTCAGTTCCTCAACAAACTGGTTCCATTCCTCTTCTCCGGCATCCAAGTCCCTCGCTGTCCTTAAGGCTGCACTAACATAATCCCTTCCCATTATGTATTCTGGTAAATCAGGGGCTACTGCATTCCTCTTTTTTCCAGCCAAATCAAGCATAAGCGCATTTTCTTCCTTTGAAAGATTCAGGATACTTGCGAGTTGAGTAAGTTTTTCCATATCGAAGGGATTTCGTCTGTCTTTCTCTACATCTGTTAAAAACGGAGCGGACACATTCAGCATCTCTGCCATTTTTCTGATCGTAATTTTTTTCTCAATCCTCTTCTTACTTATAAATTCTCCAAAATTCGCATACATGATCTTCACCTTTTCATTTTCCTTTTCTTCTCGTTTTGTCTTTGTTCTGCATCGTCTCTCATATCGGTGTTCATTCATTAGCACGCTTGCTTGTTCGCTAACTTGCTAACACGATTATATAAAAAATGAAAAGGAATGTCAACCCTAATTTTGCCCAAAAGTTTTATTCCTTTTCATCGTAGTCAATGCAGGTAGCTGTGTGGAAAATGACCTTTTCTCGGCTCATTATTTTTCTTTATGGAAGATTCAGCAGCTTCCGCCGTTTCAAACAGTCGACTGCTTCTTACTTGGATACCACCGCTTGTGCCAAAACGGATTATATAAAAATCTCCGCTCTGTTTTACAATTTTTACTTCACGGATTAATCGGTTGCTCTCAACAATATATGCCGTGGAGCCCGTTTCAAATTTCATGTAACCATCGCCTCCTATACTGAGGTCAGAAAAAGGGAAAGTCAACCAACCTGTCAGTTTCCTCGTGCGACACCATCCTAATGTAGCGATAGGTACATTATACGAACATTTGTTCTTTTTGTCAATAAGAATTGTTAACTCTGTTCAATCAAATCTGCTCCCATGATACGCCTTGCCAGTTTAAGAAAATCTTTATTTATCATATCCGTCTCTTCCAATTCTTTTTCCACAATTTTTGTAACAAAGTTTCGAAGCGTACCTTTCCCCTTCTTAAACTCAGCCGACTTTATCATTTTACGTATATCCCGGTCACAAAATCCAACATATATTTCTATGGTAAGTTCTTCCGGCACACCTTTGATGGTCTCATAACAAACCGCTTCTATTACAGGACTTGTCAACATATAGGATGGATTATAATTTTCTGCCAAAACAGGAATGGATGTATAATCCAGATTGTACCGATAGGTTGTTCCTTTTTCTACAGACCAGATTCTAATCTCTGTTTCCGGCATGTGCTGTATCCTCCTCCTGCTTATTTTTTAATCAACTTCCTTTTTTACAGGAATATGGAAAATATAGATATAGGTAATATCCTCATCCGTCAAAATTCCATTTTCTTTCCCGAAGTCAATGACTCTCTGTGGTATAGACGTTTTCTTCTTCACAATGGAGCCACCATGTTTCTTGGCAATAGCGCAACTTGCTACATTATCTGTTGACGCTTTCCATCGGAAATACTCCACTTCGTGTGTTTCCGTATAATACTCCATCAGAAGTTTTGTGGATTCATAGCCATAGCCTTTTCCCATAAATTCGTCCATAATGTCAATTCCCACTTCTGGCGTTTTGCTTTCCATTTCCAGTATCTGAGCAAAACCACATACTCGCCCTGTTTGATTTTCAATCACGGGACAGACAAAATCATTTGCTTTGAGCTGTTCCCAAGTCTGTAGAAATTTATCGGAAGAATACAATGATTTTACTACAGACCGGGATTGGCTCATTTGGCGGTATATTTCTTTTGTTTCCTCATCTATCTGTGCAATGCTTACTTTATCAGAGCTTTTCACTATTACCATCGTAGTCTCCTAAAGAATGGTTTTATTAAACATTTTATACTGCCAAATTTCAATATACAGAATATGCTTTAGCATCTCGGTAGTTTGCACATAGCATTTCATGGACACTATCCCGAATTATAAAACACTTATCAACCCATTCCAAAATCACAAATTCTGCATTAATCTTAAAACAAACAAAGGTATCTTTATTCAGATTAAGCTCATCCCTATAAGTCAGTACATTCGTAAAAATGCGTGTCACAGTTTTTTCAAAGCTCTGCATCATTCCTCTTGTCACGCCCTCATACTCATAAGGATAATACATGAAAATATTTTTGTTCTTTTTCAAATTCTTTATAAGATTTTGAATTGTACTATTTTTATACTGCTCCGCTCTTAAATCCTCCAATTTGCAATCCTCAATGTCTGTCAATATTGTATCTGGTGGGATTTCTGAAACCTTATCCTTTGTCCATGAAAAAATGAAACCTTCCGCCATCCTACTGTAATCTACTTTTGGCATATTCTTATGTCTTTCTCTCATCACATCACTACTGATCAGAAGTTTAAAATCCAACTGATATGTGGATGAATAAACATCATCTTCGCCATGAGACTGGTCTTCCACCAACCGATAATGTTCCATGAAGGAATGTTTACTGCTAAAATATTTAGATCCATTTATTACATCAATTAGAAAATGCTCATAATTCACATTTGGGAAAGCATTTTTTCCGTTCAGCATTAGAAATTTGGGATCAATTACTTTAAATGACACTTTCTTACCCCCTACTTTTCAAATAATAATATTTTCACAAAGCTATTTTAATATTTTTTCAAAAAACTCATATATTGTTTCACTTGAAGACTCATCTTCCGCTTGAAGAACAAACTCCCAATTAGCATCAATTGCAATATTTAGCTGATTATAATATCTCGACATTTCTTCATGGCTATTAATTTTATTGCGCCTATAATATGTGTTTTTTCTCCCATTCTGCGTTGGAAATATGTTTCCGACATCAACACAATTAAACATTAATGCGTATGCCAATATTTGTAATCTATCTGAACGAGATGACTGCATATTAAACGAATTCTTGTACTTAACATCAAACACAGCATACTTTCCATTTTCATCATTGTACACTACAATATCGGGTTTCACATTTCCTGCAATATATCTTGAAAATGCCTTTGCTCTTTGCTGAAGCACCGCAGTTTTATCATCATATTTCAATAAATGTAAGCCTTTTTCCTTTGAAGCATAAGACTTGATTCCTGCACGTTTTAAATAAGCTCTTATATACATTTCAAACAATTTATCCATAGAAATGGCATATGGAATAACGTAGCTAGTAATCGCCGAATTTCCTGTTGCCTCAAGTGTTATTTCATTAAGTACCATTTTGGCGACATTAATAACCGGTTTATAATAAACATATACACCCGTTGTCTTAATATCACTTAAATCAAGTCTCGCAATTTTGGTATAAGAAATATGTGACAGTGCATTCCTACAATATGACACCATATCTCGAAATGAATTATTATTTCCACTAGCCGATCCAAAATACTTTGTCAAAAAAATCTCAGCTTTATGTAAGGCAGCTTTTAGTATTCTATTTTCAATAATATCCTCCGTATATTCTAAATACCTGCAATAAGTACGATCATCTCTACCTCTTAGAGTGTTCTTCTGAATATTTTTTCCAAATACAATCTTTCCTTTAACTTTAGCCGTAAGATTTTCTTCTTTTCTCTCCATCCTTCCCATTAACGGTCGACTACAAAGACTTTTTAGCATTGTTATAAAAACACTTGCCGTAATAATACTACTTTCCTGAGCAATGCTGTCTTTTAAAAAGATTGAATCTTCGTTATTAAAGAAATGGAATAATTCATTGTCACTTAAATCCTCAATTTCCTTAACCGCCTCATTCTGTCTATTTGTTTGTGGCGCAAGATATCTTTCAAACTCATCATCATCTCTAAGTGCATTAAGCATATCCACCACAGATATATCAAATCTCGGCTCAATCTTCAAAATAATCTCAGCCCCATCTGATGATAAAAGAGTTTTCCCATTCACACTTTTTAAACGACAAACGCCTACATAATTGCCAGAGTATAAACGCCCATTAATTTTCTTTATTCCGAGATTTACTATTACATTATCAGAAGAACAAGCAATCTCATCTATATTTACTTTTTCAGAAAGTTCGTCAAGTGAACTATTATCATTCGCATAAAAAATCCACTGATGTTTTGTACCTTTCTCCCAATAACATTTATCAATCATATTTTTCTCCAACTAAACTGTTTTCACGAGCTTATCAAAGATATCTTTTACCTTGCTCTCATCCATGTTTATATCAATCTCTCCAGTAATGCAACCTAATAGTCCGTACCAGCCATCACTGTCTACATCGGGTATTTCAAACTGGAACATACCATCCTTAAAATATTCCCTCAAAATTGGAATGATCTGATACCTAAATCGCAAATAAAGCTGTTCTTGGGACGAAACAAGAAAATAAGTATGTCCAATTTGCACGTCATCCTTATAATACTCTGAATTCAAATTTTCTGTATTAAACAACTCAGCCACACGATCAAAAAGTCTAGCAGCCATCTCATTTATTTCCATTTGATTTTTTTCTTCTTCTGCAGTATTGCAGAGTCCTTTTCTGTACTCCAGAATAACATTTCTTTCTGGAAGTAATGAGAAAAAGAGAAATCGCCTACGGATAGCGTAATCTATACCACCAATGGATTTATCAGCAGTATTCATTGTGCCAATAATATACAGATTTTCCGGCAAATTTACTTTATTCGATTTATCAACAGTATACGGAGTGGCTACACCACGTCCTCTATATTCTAAGCCATAAATTAATTCTCCAAATACAGTCGCTAAATTTGCTCGATTAATTTCATCAATAACAAGGAAAAATTTTGTGTCCTTATACTCCTTGCGTCCTGCCACTTCTGCCATCTTTCCCAATATTTTATTAACTGTATCATATGAAACAGAAGAACCACCTGTACTATTCTTTATAGTACTTACCTCGATGCCACGGACAAAATCTTCATATCCATATGAGGGATGAAACTGAACAATATCCCATGCAATCTTAGGAGTCTTTTGAGTATTAACTTTGGTCCAATCAGACAGGATTCCTCCTGCAGAATAGTCTTTTATTTGCAAACTATCAAGTTCGGAATCCGATAAAATATCACTAGAATTTTCGTTTTTCCCAACAAACTTAAGATACTCCCTTGCGGAATAAGTTTTAGAGGTGCCGGGAGGTCCTTGCATTATCATTTGATGAATCCCCAACGTTTCCATTGCATTTGAATATTCTTCGTATTTTTTGCTACCGTCCACTTTATATACTCCTTCCACGTTAATAGTCTGACCACCTACAGCAATTGCATCTCCTATATTTTTCCAAAACAGCGTTAATCCAAAAATAACATCTCGAAAATCGTTATTTGCCTTTGCATTTACATCCTTTTCATCAGAAATCTCCGGATGTAATTTTCTTGACTCACTTACAAGATATCTATATTCCTGCTCAGCATATGCCTTCAGTCTCCTGATGTTCTCATCGCCGGGAAATTCTAGCAAATACTCTCCATAATGCTTGCTTAAAGCCCTATAATAGCTTCTTAGAATACGAAACATAATTGAATTTGGCGATGATGAGTATCTTTCATTCTCCTCTGTGCCACTATCTAAATCCTCATACCATCTGGAATATTCGCCCGGTTGCATTTCGGAAGCCACTGCGTAATCTATACCATCGACTGAAATAGCATCATTGATACTGCCAGAATAGAAAAATCTAGGTCGCTTAGCTTCGCCCCTCTTGTTAACAGTTGTCCCATATGTATAAATATCCCTAGAACTTCTTTCAACATAAAGATACCCCGGAACAGGAAATGTGCGCTCGACCTTATTAATCTTAGCCTTTTTTCTTATGACCACTTGAGGATTAAACATTATCTGATTCGTTATATCCGTATCATCAATAAGTCCCTGTTCCTTAATTCTACTGACAAGATTTACAAGTGGTTGATGGGTCATTCCTTCGTCTTTAAATATTTCTGCAGTGATACCTGTTTTATATAACTTTATCCTATTAGTATCAGCACGTGTTTTATCTTTGCTGTACTTTCCGTCAACCAATTTCTGTAATGCACATATGCCTGTATTTGCAGTTCGATTAAGAATATTGTCTCTAACATATTGTTTAAGCAATGGGATCACTTGGTATTTTATAACCATTGAAATACCATTATCTTTATAAATACCATGACCTATTATATATCTACTTTTTTCTGCACTTGATATTTGATAACGGTGTCTCATATTATCAGACACAAGCTGTTTTACCCTACAATACATTGCATTTGCTGATAAATCATAATCAGAAAACGTCAAATGCACATCATCATTCATATAGGAAAAATCGGTTTCTATCAAATAATCATAAAAATGGCGAAAGAATCCATAGTTAAACTGTTCGATTGCCTCAATGGTTGTACTCCTTGTCGCAATAATGTAAACATTCGGAGAAATCCACACCTGTGTTCCGTCTCTTAACGCAACTCTATAATCTGCATTTCCATGTGGCTCAATCATCGACAGCATATCACCTAAAATCCCTGATATTGCTCCTCGACCAATGTCATCTAAAATGAGAAAATATTTCTTACTTTCCTTGTGCTCCCAACTTCTATTAGCCGCTTTTAACATTTTCAGAAAAATTTTATCCTCATACTGAAAATCAACTTGTCCATTTTGAGTTTTTATCGTGATTCCAGAAATAAAATCCTCATAAAAATATGAAGGATGAATTGGAACAATTTCTGTAACGACATCAAACTTTTCTTGTCCTGCGGGCAATTCTCCCTGAGAATTATACTCTGGAAGGGCACACCGCATAGCTATGGCAGAAGCAATATACGTTTTTCCAACAGCCATTGTGCCAGATAAAATTAAATATTTATTTTTATCTACGAACTTGCTAAGTCTGTCCACTAATTCATTTGTGGCTTTTGTCATGTTTCCCACTTCCTTACAGCATATCAAGTATTTCAGCTACAGCCCCTCCAACACATTTAGCAAGAATAGGAGGCACAGCATTCCCGATCATAATATATGTATCTGTCTGATTCCCTATAAAATCAAAATCATCATCAAAGGATTGTATTCTTGCAGCCTCTCTCGGAGTAATATCCCTACATTGCTTCGGATCATAGTGAATAAATCTATTACCGTCACGATCCAAATGCGAAATAATAGTTGTACTTGGCTCATCCTTCCGCAAGACATGATACCTATGTATCGGAGATTTTGCACCAACACGTTCTTCATACAACTCACTAAGAGATTTGCTATCAGCATACTTATTTTCCCCTGACAATATATCTTCCGCAAGCATTCCATATATTTCCACATCGCGAAGACTATGATGCCGGGCCTTATGCCATGTTATATTGCACTCTGATTTTGTGTATCCTATTCTCTTTAAAGATGTTTTTTCAGTGATTATCGGATAAAGCGCCGGAAGATCTCCTATTGCTTCTTCCACAGTCTTTTTCGTTTTTGATTTGTATTTTGGCAAAATATTTTTGTAAAAATCATGCAATATTTCCTGTGGTTTTTCACAGATATTCTTCCTAATTCCAAGAATAATCAATCGTTCCCTATGCTGGGGAACACCATAATCACTTGCATTTATTTTTGCATACGCTTTCAAATCATCTACTATCTCATACCCAATACCTTCAAAGCCTTGACGAATTAACCTTGTTATCGGAGTTCCATCTGGCATAGCACTTAACAATCCCGGCACATTTTCAAATATAAATACCTTGGGCTTATATCGATTTACTACATTCAAATAATGTTCAAACAAATAATTTCTGTAGTCATCTTTCATACCATTCTCATCTCTAACACGTCCTGCTACAGAATATGCTTGGCATGGGGGGCCGCCAATAATAATATCTATACCACCAGCTTTATCTACAAAATAATCAAGCCCTTTTCCGTTACCGTAAGGTCCTGTTTTATATCGGCTATGCTTACCATTTGGAAGTATTTCTCGTGATGGAACGTAGAATCATCACTCCAACCATAATATAGTTCTTCCTCTCGCTGGATATCAAAGCACATTACCCTGTCCTCGGCATCTTCAATTTTCCACTTTGTTTTCAGTCGATGAACTAACGTCCGAACTTGCGGCTGCAACCACTCGACAGCCGCAATATCTTCATATCGTCCACTTTGTAAGAACCCATCCTCAAGACCGCCACAACCAGCAAACAAATCTATCATCTTATAAAGCATCATATTTCCTCTTTAATCAAATATATTTTTTTAGCTGTTCAGCTATTACCTGTCCGAGCAAAGGTGGTACGGCATTTCCAACTTGTTTAAACTGCTCAGACTGATTTCCATAAAAAATAAAATCATCTGGGAAACTTTGCAATCTCGCACTTTCTCTAACAGTTGGAATACGATTCCACTTATAATGAAAATGCGACCTATGTCCTGTATTAATTGTCAATGACGGTTTTTTACTATTGTATCTTGTAAGCGCCTCATGATATTTATACAACCCCCTATATTCATCTGGCAATGCTAGATAATTTTTACCTTCCGGTACCAAAGCAATCATCTTCCTAGTTTTTTCTATTGGAACACTGCCCACATGATTATACACTTTCAACGATTGCTTTCTCATAAGCCTCTGATAATCAGATTTGGGTTCTGTCATATAATCCTGCACTTTTTCTCCTCGAACAATTTCACCTTTATCGGTCTGAAGACTCGGAAGATCAGAAATAGCTTCTTCGCAAGTAATATAATGTGCCGGATCTAGCATAGCTTCTGGAAAGCAAAATTCATCCACCAAATCACGCAAACCAACGAAAAACACTCTTTTTCTAATTTGAGGTACTCCATAATCTGGAGCAAATAATACTTTAGGCACCATTTTATATCCTATAGCTCTAAAATCGTCAATAACACGCCTTGCCCCAACACCTCCATTTGCCTCTATCATTGCCAATACATTTTCCAATAACACGGCTTTGGGACGCAAGCGCTCTGTTAATTTAACCATAGCAATATATAAAAAGTTTCTTTTATCATTTATATCCATTTTTCCAGCATACGAAAAACCTTGGCATGGCGGTCCGCCTACTAAAACATCCAAATTATCTATATTTCTTTCTTTTAAAAAATCTACAATTTTTTCTATATTCTCATGATTATACAAATCCAATTTCATTGCAGTGGCTGAGCCGTGATTCTTCTGAAAAGTTTCTAGTGCAGCATCATCATAGTCAATTCCCAAGACCACATCATACCCGGCATCAAGAAATCCTTTAGATAATCCACCTGCTCCACAAAACAAGTCAACTACTTTATAATTCTGCATTGTATGCCACTCCTCTAATCTGCTATTTCTTCACTGATGTCAAAGTCAATGGCGTTCTTCTTGCAATACCCATCTATCAGTTTCATTGTCTTTAAATTAGGTTTCGCTTTGCCAGTCTCCCACCTATTCACTGTTGCATATGATACCCCTATTTCTTTTGCAAAATCTTCTTGTGTTAAAAAAGCCTTACGACGTATACGCTTAATGTCCTCAGAAAAACTCATTATATCCACCTCTTAATTATCTCATCAAAATACGCACTGCAACAGCATTATTATAACTCATACCAATCATTTAAGCAACATTTATATAACATTTCATTGTACTTTTAAATCTACGGAGGCTCGTATAAAGTTTGTGTTTTGCAATTTAATATACTTTCGCCATACATTTATACTTTTGCCATATTTTATTTTCTTTTGCCAAATAGTGCATACATTAAGCTACCCCCTTAACCTATCCAAAAGGACAAAACGGGATTTTTTGTCTGCTAAAAGTGACGTTCTATTATGTAAATTTTAACCCTATGTAACCGCAGAAATGCCCAGTTTACGGGCTTTTTCGCCCCTCCCGTTGATGCCAAGGTCAGAGTCTTAACACCGTAGATTATCAAAAAATATATTTACCATATTTATAACAAAATGGCATCACATCTCCAGTTAATGAAAATGCAATGCCACTGTTTCTTCTATTTTTGCGAAAACATATCCTTTCGCCAAAATGTATATCTTCCGTTCCCCACAGCCTATCCCCCTGGGTAAATCAATTCCCTCATACCTATTCTGCGGAAACTGAAACACACATCCATTTTTGTCCCAAATCGGCGGAAAACTTTGATTTACGGGGCTTTTCTCGTCAGCAGAGCCACCGTTTCCACATGATACGTCCCCGGGAACAAATCAATCCCTCCAACTCGTTCCACCCGGTACCCTCGCCCTTGCAGCATCTCCAGATCTCTCGCCAAACTTGTCGGCTTACAGGCAATGTACACCATCCTCTCCACCCCAAAATTCGTTATCTTCTCCAATGCCTTCGGATGCACTCCGTCCCTCGGCGGATCCAGCACGATCAGATCCGGCACCTCACCCAGTTCATCAATCACCTTCAGCACATCCCCAGCCCAGAAGCTGCAGTTATCAAGCCCATTCAGCTTGGCATTCTCTTTCGCCGCCCCAACAGCTTCCTCCACAATTTCCACGCCGGTCACCTTCCTTGCCACAGGCGCCAGTATCTGGGCGATCGTCCCGGTTCCGCTATACAAATCAAAGATCACTTTATCTCTCGTATCCCCGATATATTCCCTTACCTTCTCATAGAGCATCTCCGCCCCCAGCGAGTTGGTCTGGAAAAATGAAAATGACGTTATCTTAAATTTCAGTCCCAGCAGTTCTTCATAGAAATAATTCTGTCCATACAAAACTTCCGTTCCTTCATCCTTCACAGCATCCGCGACGCTGTCATTCCTTGTCTGCAGAATCCCGGCGATCCGCCCGGACAGTTCAAGTCCCAGCAGCGCGTTTACCCAGCCTGCCCCGTCAAATCCCTCATACTGTGTAGTGGTAATCAGATCGATCAGAATCTCTCCTGTTTTTACCGCCTTTCTCACCAAAAGATGCCGGAAAAAACCGGTATGTTTCATCCTGTGATAATAGGGCAGCCCACTTTTCTCCGCATATTCCAGCGTACATTTCAGTATGCTCCTATAATCCTCGTCCACGATCCGGCATTCCGGCACGGAAACGATATCGTGAAAGCTCCCCCGCTTATGCATCCCCAGCGCCATCGGGCCGCATTTATATTCATCCCCAAAGGAAAATTCCATCTTATTGCGGTAACCAGTCTTCACCGGGCTTGGTAAAATCCCTTCCCAGATATAGCTTCCATTCACCGCCTCATCCATCATCGATTTTACCTGATCAGACTTCATCTGCAGCTGCTGTTCATAAGGAATGTTCTGGTAAGTACATCCGCCGCAGGCTCCAAAATGTGGGCACTGGGACGGTATTTCTATAGGAGACGGCTCGATTACCGACAAAATCCTTCCCTCCGCCTTCCCTTTTCGTATCTTATTAACCGCTATACACAGCTTCTGCCCCGGTATGGCATTTTTTACCACAACGCGCTGTTCTTCACCTTCCACCGCAGCAATTCCTTTATTTGGAAATTCCACCTTCGTAACAATTCCTTCTACTATCTGTCCCTTTTTCATATCCGCACCATTCCTATGTCATAGATCTCAATCCAATTTACCAATATATCCATATATCCGCAGAAAAAGGCACTTCTCATCGAAGTGCCTCTGTCTTTCATCCATCACTATTGCTTACGCCTGATCATCTTCGTTGAAGAAATCATCGTCGAAGTCATCTTCAAAATCTTCCTCGAAATCCTCCAGATAATCCGGGGTAAGGAAACAATATACTGCATAAGCGATTGCTGCAACTGCTGCGATCGTTCCGATTACTGCAAGAATAATGAGAATTGTCTTACACTGCTTCTCCTCTTCCTCTTTCTTGTGGATCAAATCATTCAGCTTAGATGCTGCAAGAACCTCTTCAATCTTGTTCCTGTTAATGTTCATACTCCCGCTCCTTTCTCCTGCGCTTGTCTAATAACATTTTATTGGTTTTATTATAACACCAACCTGCTAAGATTACTACATTTTTTTATGGAAAATCACTGCTATCTGGAATAATCGGAATTATTTAGTTTCGCGCCGGCTCGTCTACTCCTCGATTTTTTTTAATTTTGCAAATTTTGCAAACATTTTTTTTCTTCCTGCCGCATCAAATTCCACCGTAACCTCATAATCCCTTCCTCCCTCGGTAATTCCTGTGACCAATCCGTCGCCGAATTTGATATGATGCACTCTGTCTCCTACATCGTACCCCGGTCCGCCGCTCTCTGCCACCTTAAACTGCTGCACCGGTCTGATCTGAAACGCCTTGCTCCGGAAGCTCTGTTTTGCATTCCGGTACACATTGCGGTACTCCGGTTCTGGTTTTTCCTTTTGAAATACTTCTCCGTCCGACAGATATTCTTCCGGAATCTCCTTCAGAAACCGGGATATTTTGTTATACTGCATTTCTCCGCGGACCATCCGCCGTCTTGCGCAGGTCAGCGTAAGTCCCTGTTTCGCTCTTGTAATCCCCACATAGCAGAGCCTTCGCTCCTCCTCAATCTCATCGCCGTCGTCAGAAGTAATGCTCAGATAGCTTGGGAATATCCCGTCCTCCATTCCCGCCAGATATACATACGGAAATTCCAATCCCTTTGCACTATGTAAAGTCATGAGCATCACATAATCGCTTTCCTCGTTCAGACTGTCAATATCCGCCACAAGCGCCACTTCCTCCAGAAATCCGCTGAGCGTAATGGGCTCCCCCTGTTCTGCGCACTGTTCCTCATAGGCGATGATCTTATTTTTCAGCTCGTCGATATTTTCCAGCCTAGCCTCCGCTTCCAGCTCTCCTTCACCCTTCAGCTCTTCAATATAGCCGGTTTCCTCTAAAATCTCATCCACAAGCTCGGAAACGCACAGCTTCCCGGCATCCGCTTTAAAATGCTCGATCAGCGCCGCAAACGACTCCAGTCTCGCCTTCCCCCGGCCGATATTGGGAATATGCTCCACGCCAAGCAAAGCCTCGTAAAAACCCAGCTCCCTTGCCAGCGCGTATTCCTGAACCCGGTTAATGCTTGTCAGTCCGATGCCCCGCTTCGGCACATTGACAATCCGGCGAACCGCGATATCATCCTTTGCATTATCAATGGTTTTCAGATAAGCCAGAACATCCTTAATTTCCCTGCGGGCATAGAAATTGATTCCGCCCACAATCCGGTAAGGAATATTGGCGGTCACAAATTTTTCCTCAAACACGCGGGACTGTGCATTTGTCCGATAAAGAATAGCAAAATCATGGCAGGCCGCCGTCCCTTCATTTACCTGTTTCCGGATATCGTCCACAATATATTCCGCCTCGTCATAACCGGAATCAAACTGGCGCAGGCCGATCTTTTCCCCCTCGCCGTTATCAGTCCAGAGCGTCTTGTCTTTTCTGCCCCGGTTATGGCGGATTACCGTATTCGCCGAATTCAAAATATTTCCCGTAGAACGGTAATTCTGCTCCAGCTTAATCACCTTCGCATCCTCAAATACCTGTTCATAATCCAGAATATTTTTAATATTAGCGCCTCGGAATTTATAAATAGACTGGTCGTCGTCGCCCACCACGCAGAGGTTCCGGTATTTCCCCGCCAGCAGTCTTACAAACCAGAACTGCACGGTATTGGTATCCTGATATTCATCCACCATAATATAGCGGAATCGCTCCTGATAATAATCCAGCACCTCTGCCTGCGTCTGAAACAGCTGTACCGTCTTTAGCAGCAGATCGTCAAAATCCAGCGCGTTATTCGCCCGCATCTGCTTCTCATATTCCTCATATACCGAAGCGATTTTCTGCCGTCCAAAATCCCCCTCCGCTCTTACCTTAAATTCCTCCGGCGTAATCATCTCATTCTTTGCCGAAGAAATAGCCGACATGAGATTTCTTTCCTTATAAATTTTTGTATCGACATTCAAATGCTTGCAGATATCCTTCATTAATGTCTTCTGATCGTCCGTATCATAAATTGTAAAGCTTGTATCATACCCCAGCAGATCAATATGCCTTCTCAAAATCCGCACGCAGGCAGAATGAAAAGTACTCACCCAGATGCTTTCCGCGCCGTATCCTACGATGCGGTCCACACGCTCCCGCATTTCTCCCGCAGCCTTATTAGTAAAGGTTATGGCAAGAATATTCCATGGATTAACTCCCTTTTCCTCGATTAGATATGCAATCCTGTGTGTCAAAACCCTTGTTTTTCCTGAACCTGCGCCAGCAAGAACCAGAAGCGGCCCTTCTGTGTGCTGCACCGCTTCCCGCTGGGGCTCGTTTAATGTATCCAAATCAATCATTGTTATCCTCGCTAAATAATTTCTTCTTATATTATCGTATCTTTCCGCCGGAAAAGAGCCGCAGCCAGATTCAGGCCGCGCATCCTTCCCATTTATTTTAACCGCAATGCCCGCTCCATATCTTTCTTGTAAATGATAATCTCATATCGATACATTTCCTCCGCCGAAACCCCTGCGCTTCCCATATTTCCACGAACGGTCCCCCTCGTTCCGCCCCATTGTCCAAGACGGTTCTCCACCTTATGCTTATAAGGAATCTGATTCTGCTCTAATATCTCCCTGCGCCGGTTAAATTCTTTTAAATCATTTCCCGACCAGTAAATTTCCGAATTTATCAATGTAAACATACGATTTCTCCTTCCAAAGGACGCTGCGGCAGTAACTGCGCCAATCAAATTATACCGCAGGCCCTTCGTTAACACAAACATAAAATTTCAAGACGAAGATGTCTACTTCTATGGATTAATGATCGTCACAACTTCAGCTTTATCTATACTATCAGCTTCTGGATATTCCAGAAAAACATATCCCTCTCCGTCTAATATACTTCCGCCCCGCACATTGGTATACGGCACGCCGTAATCCTTCACATCCATCCTATAATTCTGGGCCTTACCGTCATACCGGTCCGTAATGATCACCTGATAACCGGATTCCGCGATTCCATATGCCTCCTTGTCGATTGCCAGACAGCAGTCCGTCTGCAGCGCATACCCTTCCCGCATCTGAAAGCTCACTGCCCTTTTCCTCTCTGCTTCCGTCAGCTCCACAAACTCCGGAGTGCTTATCTGCTCTATACTCCCTTCCATCCAATCCGAATCCAGTCCGAAATTATATGACCGTATCTGGTTCTCCGCGCCGTAAATCCCCTCGCCCATCAGAACCGTTTCTCTTGTATACATACCGTTAGGAATATTAAACTCTCTCTCTGACTTAAGCGGCATACTCAGATACCATCCTGTAAGCATCAGAAATGGTATCGACGGTTCGATTCCCAGACTCCGCATTACATCGCTCCCAATCGATACTTCACTTTCATCCCACGCCGCATTTCTCATCCGTTCCTCAAAAAAACTCTCCGGAAGCATGATGCCGCGGACTTGAAGCTGGTAATCTGACGCGCACTCTTCCAACGCCGTCTGAAGTTCGGCATCCTCTGGAAAGTCCTGTCTTTCAAACTTCTCTTTCAACGTCTTCACTTCCGGATCAGGAAGATAATACTCACAAATTCCGTTTAACGGTCTTGCGTCGGAAGACGAAGATGCATTTGTCATTTTAGGCGCCTTTCTCCTTGCTTCTATCTCGCTTTGAATAAACGCGTCAAAATCTCCTTCATATCTGACCTGAAAGAATCCGTCTTCAATCCCGCCGGAGGAATAGTCGTCCGTCTTAGAATCCCAGAATAAACATCCCTCTGCATGGCCTGTCCGTTCATTGATCCTTTCCGCAAATGCCTGTTTGATCTCTTTTGCCTGTACATTGTCAAAAAAGCTGTAAGCTTTCTCTTTGCTCTTCTTATTCCTCATGGCGCAGACAATCACCGGTCCTCGTTCCTCTTCCCTTATCCGATAGTATTCCATCTCATCCTTGTCATCGTTAAACAGCGTTTCTTTCTCCACGATAAAATTTTCTTCCGAATAATACCCGCCTCCGTATTTCTCATTCAGATGCGCGGCGGCCTCTATGGATACCTCTTCCATTTTTGTATTCTCCGCCCTCTGGCCTGACCATGCAATAACCAGAAACGCCGCTGCCAGCGCCGGGAGAATCCACAGACGGCTTAACGGCTTGCGCTGTACTTTCTTGTTCTTTGCATCGGCATGCTTTCTCTGACAGCACAGCATGATTTCTTCCTCAAGCCTTCTCAAGTCCTGTTCCTCTCTGAACGCATAGCGTCTTCTGCGATCCTCCATCACAGTCCATATCAGCCCCAGAATATTTTCAGGCAGCTCAGATTTCCTAACCGTCTCCAGCAGAAGCATCAGTGCGCCAGACTTCTCCTCTGGAAGAAACTCCTTTTCAAAAAAATGAATCCACTCTATCTGGGCATTTTTTCCACGCAGAGCTGCAAGCTTTTTCAGCCTTTTCTGAAGCATACGCTCATGCTCTGAATTTTTCTGGACCCAGTGGAAATGTTCTTCCCGAAACATCGTGTTATATTCTTCATTTTCTATTACTTCAGTATCCTGAAACGTCTCATTTTTGTACGTCTCTTCCCCATTCTCCGCTTCACGTCCATAATTATTGAATCCGGATTCCAGCGGTTCAAATTCCTCCTGCCAGTTCCCGTCTTCCCATCCGCAGTTCTCGTCTTGGCTTTCATCCATAGATCCCCCTGCCGAGGGGCTCGTCGTTTTCGCATATTCCATGGCTGCCTGATAAGCCTCATGTATCCGCGCCCACTCTGCGGGATGATCCTCCGGATGGCACTTCCTTACCAACGCCGCATAAGCTCCTTTTATCTCCTGTACATCCTTTGTCGCTTCAATGCCTAAGATGTCAAATGCCCATCGTACCACCTTACATAATCCTCCTCTGAATCTTCTTCCTCCTGCGTGCGCTCCTGATACCATGAATCTCCCTGTTCCTGCTCCCATGATAATTCCGCCATATCCAGATATCTGTCTGCGCTTTCAAAAAATTCTCTCAAACCCTTTTCCCCTCTTTTAATACTGACGAGATCCTCCTGATTCAGCAGGTACTGCAGATGCTGAAGCCTTCTGCCGATTTCCTCGCGCAGCTCTCCCGTACTCTGGGCAAACAGTCTCTCTCCCCACGCAAAAAGCATTTGATGCTCTTCCTGACTGGCCGGAGGCATTTTTAATTTCTCCAATTCCTTCACATAGGCATCCACTTCCTCCGGTGCGATAGTGTCTCTTCCGGTCATTATGATCTGCTGTGTCTCTTTTCCAGTAGAATCCACCTTCACGTCCACAAGCAAAATCCCATTGATGTCATACGTATATCTTACCGTAATCGCTTCCTGCCCTTTCAAAGCGATTGGGATATCCACATCTAATTCTCCCAGATAGATATTGTCCGTGACATAATACTCTTCTCCTTGATAAACGTCGACACGTATAACATTCTGGAAATCTGTAGCAGTCCGAAATTTCCGCACCTTGCTGCAAGGCAGCACGCTATTCCGGTCAATGATTGCGGCCATAGTAGGACGCGCCTTATCCGCTTCATTGTAAATCCCGGTTCCCAGCGTAAACGGACAGATATCCGTCAGAAGCACATCTCTGATATCTTCGTTCCTCTCTTTGATTCCAGAATAAATACCCACGCCAAGGGCAACCATATAATCCGGATTCATCGCCGTCATCTGACTGTCCGGCAGGTAACGGCGCAGATACTGCTGTACCGTCGGCATCTTGCAGGAGCCTCCTACCAGTACCACCTTGGATATATCAAGCATTTTTTTCCGGGCGTCATTTAACACCGATTTTACCGGGACAATCATCTTGTGAAACAAATGCATGGATATCTGGATCAGTTTCCTGTTACTCAGTTCCATCTTCTCCCTGAAGTCCTCGTCCGCTGCCGACATGATCGTATGTTCTTCTTTCGTTAACGCACATTTCGCGCGGACCGCGCCAGCAAGGATAATTTCCTGCCGTTTAAGGTCAAGCTGCCGAAATTCAAGCTGATTTTCCCTGCAGAACTGCTCGGCAATAGCAATGTCGAAGTCGCTGCCGCCAAGATGGTTATCCCCGCTGACCGCCGCGATCTCAATTACATTTTCAAAGCAGTCAACCAAAGACACATCCAGCGTTCCTCCGCCAAAATCAAATACCAGCAAGGTCTCGTCGCTCTCTTTCTGCCAGTCTTTCTTTCCAAGGCCCCGGCAGGCCAGCGCCGCAGCTGACGGCTCGTTGATAATACGTTCTACGCGAAGCCCTGAAAGCGCCCCCGCATCCTTCGTAGCCTTCCTCGCCATATCATTAAAATACGCCGGCACACTGATAACAGCCTCTTCCACTGGTTCTCCCAGATAACGCTCCGCATCTTCTTTCAATTTCCGAAGCACCAGTGCGGAAAGCTCCTCCGGGCGATAGCTTTTTCCGCCGAGCGTATATGTCTTCCCAGTACCCATAAATCGTTTGAAAACCGACGCCGTCTGCTCCGGGTGGGAAATCAGCCGCTCTTTTGCAATCCTGCCTACATATACTGTTCCGTCTTCCTCAATACTAACCACGCTGGGCGTCAGATATTCCCCCAGAGAATTAGGAATCAAACGGCTCTCTCCGTCCTGCCATACCGCCGCAAGACTGTTAGTAGTTCCAAGGTCAATCCCGATAATCCTTCCCATATGTTCTGCCTCTTTTCATACCTTCAGTATACAAGCAGACACTAAAGGTATCTCCCTTCCTTTCCTAATTGTGATATCAGAATATATTATACCGCTCTTTGCTTTCAGATACAATATCTTACACACTATGCCTTAAAGAATAAACCCGTTACAGTTTACACAATACTTTGCATTTAAGGCGAACAATAATACAATGCGCTCCGTCCGGTCAGAAAGCGAAGCTGCGGACCGCATGGCCCGCAGCTTCACTTTCCGGCTGGATAGAGCGCTTGTATAACCCTTTTTAATACTCTTTTTTATTTCTCTGGGAATGCTTTGCCCAACAGAGGCTGCGATGATATCGCTGTGAAACTCTGCAGGCCAGTATTCCTTACATAATATTCATTTTCGACTTATCATATTCTCCATAATAATTAACTTCCGGCTCCGTCTTATATTCCTCATATAAATCTGCTTTTCCTTCCGACTTAAGCAGTCTCATATAATGTTTCAAACACTCCGTCCACCCCCTGTGTCCGGCGTCCAAAATCCCCATAAAATATAAGTCATAGGCATGGCTGTCCCTGTAACCTGTCTGATCTTTTTCTAAGGCGTCCCCTCTTACTGCTTTTTCCATAGCCAGCATTAAATCGGAACATAAGTTAACCTTGTTGATTCCATGTTCAACCGCCTTTGCAAGATTATCATCCCCGGTTCCGGAGCCTCCGTGGAGAACCAGCGGAATATCAACCAGCTTATCTAATTTATCCAACAAGTCAAAGTCGATATGCGGCGTTCCCTTATAAACGCCATGGGATGTTCCCACCGCCACGGCGAGGCAGTCAACCTCCGTCCGCCGGATAAATTCTAAGGCTTCGTCAGGATTTGTCAGTCCCGAATCCCTCGTCTCTTCATATTCCAGCCCTTCTCCCACATGACCTAGTTCGGCCTCCACTGCGACATTCACCGCATGAGCAGGTTCAACAGTTTTTATTACCTCCCTGACATTCTCTTCAAAGGTAAGCTTGCTTCTGTCAGACATAATCCCGCTAAACCCTGAACGCAGCGCCGTCATTTCCGATTCATAAGAGCCTCCATGGTCAAGAATCAGGCTGCATACAACATCCGGATATTTTTTTTCAAAAAATTTACAGATATTCCCAACCTTCTCTACCCATTCCGGACCTCCGTCCCATACCATCAGAATAACGGGGGCGTTTAATTCTCTTGCGGCTTGATAAGCACATTCCACCGTCTCCATAGAATACACATTTGGTGAAGCTACTGCAAACCTGTTCTTTTTCGCAACATCTAATATCTTCTTCAATGAAATAATCAATTTATCTTCTCCCTTCTGCAGATTACGCCGGCATCGCGCCCTTTAATCAGCCTAACGCTCCGTATCTTTTTTTCCAATCCTGTCCGCCGCTTTCTTAATCCACTCTCTAAATACCGGGGTTTCCATAACCTCAGGATTTACAAAACCAGCTTTCGGCTCTCCTTCCAGAATATGTGCAATATTCGCACCCAGTATTTTCGCCGAATTAATCAAAGCGTCGTATGTAACTCCGGCCGTATGCGGAGTCAGCGTCACATTGTCCATCTTAAGAAACGGACTGTCTGCATGCAGCGGCTCTTCATAATATACATCTAACGCCGCTCCTGCAATCCGATGCTCCTGCAGCGCTGCAGTTAAGGCATCATAATCCACCAAACCGGCTCTTGCCGAATTAATAAAGTACGCCGTTGGTTTCATCGCGTCAATCTCTGCTTTCCCTATCGCATGATACGTTTCTTGCGTATAACGCGCATGAACGCATATAAAATCGGCCGTCTCAAACAGCTCCGCCTTTTCTACTTTTTTCACATGATGCTTTTTGGCTGTTTCTTCCGATATATAAGGATCATAAACGCGGATATTTACATGAAAGCCAGAGAGTTTTTCTGCCATCAGCCTTCCGATATAACCAAATCCAAACAAACCGACAGTCTTTCCCCTCAAGTCCGGCATATTATCGTAATTCGGATAATGTTCAATCCATTTTCCCTGCATAATATCATGATGACATCTTGCGATACTGCGGCACTCCGCCAGCATGAGCCCTATCGTGAAATCAGAAACTGCATCGGCATTCCGGCCGGAAGCATTCACAACCGCTATCCCTCTCTTATTTGCCTCCTCGATATCAACATTTTCCAATCCGGCCCTGAGCAGGCCGATCATTCTGATCTCCGGCATATCCTCCATAAATTTAGAACCGAAAGGCGCAAATTGCCCGACTGCTATCTCAGCGTCCGAATTATCCAGACACCCTTCTGGCGTACCGTATGCATTTCCGCCTCTTTTTTCTAATTCAAGCATCATCTCAAGCATTTCATCTGAATCTTCGCTTCCCCAGAATACAGGAACATATTCCGCCCTTTCCCCAAGGGCGCGGCATGCCTTTTCTACCGCCTCGATATAGATCCCTGTCGAATCCTTCTCTAACACTCCAATAACCTTCATTTGTCCGCTCCTCTAATTTACTTTAAAATTTTCCAGAATACCCTTATACTGATGCACGCCTTCCACCGGCGTCATCTGGCAGTATACATCCACGCCGTCCCCAATCAGCCCCCGCAGCAGATCCGCTTCGCGGTCGCTTAAGCAGACTGTCAAAACAGCCTGTTTCCGGTCGCCGCGTCCGGGCGACTGCGCAACATTCAGACTTGGATACTGGAAACCAAGGCGGTATGCCCGCTCCGCATCCACCACCTCGCGAAACAAAACCAATACTCTTCCCTGTCCAAACTGATTCTCCTTCCACTCCTGCACGCCCTGTTCGACCGTATAAACCGCCACTTCGGTCCCTACCGGCGCAATCACCTCAAACACCTCCAGCATAAACTCGTCCGCCGCCGTCACGTCATCCAGGATAACAACTTTATTTACATCCAGACTTTTTGTCCACTGCCCCGCAACCTGTCCGTGAATTAGCCGATAGTCAACCCTTGTCATCATTAATTTAGCCATAACCAAATCCTCCTTTTTATTTCCACAGTCTACGTTTCAGATTTTTTATACCATCTGTCAATATATTTATCATCATATCGGCCGGAGTAAATACAGCGGCTATGCCAGACACAGACTGAACAGATAAAATCCGTTTTACTTCCGCTATTTGGGCCGTATCTAACCGGCCGCTGCTGCGGACAAAACCTGACGCATACCTTATTCCCTCCAGTTCCGTAACTGCAAGTCCGATACTCAGGATAATAATATATGAATACGCCGCCAGACCTGCATACAAAGCCCTCGGAAAAAACAGCATAACAGGCATTGCGGCTGCCGCCAATAATGCAGCAAACCTGCATGCAAACCCAAGTAAATATTTGAATATGATAACTATATGCATCCGGTCATTCTGCACGGCATGGCATCCCTGATGCAGCGCCGCCGCAATTCCAATCAGGGAAGGCGAAGAATAACTCACTTCGCCCATTTGTATCGTCTTTGCACCGGGAACAAACCGGTCGCCAAACATCCCCTCCTGCTTTTCTACGGCGACGTCCTGAATACCGTAAAAGCTCAGCATCTGCATCAGCGCATCATAACCGTTCCAATCTATAGTTTCAACCTTTTTCAGAATTTTATGATTCATCCCTGACGTTATCATCTTAATTCCAGCCGACAGCAGGAATCCTGCTGCCACAATTACAAAATAAATGGAATGAAACACTTGGGAATAACTCATCTTTTTTCCTCTATTTTCTGCCGTATCCTGTCAACGTATTCCGTTATATTTTTTACTCCGTCTTTTCCAGCCATACACAATTCTTCGAGTATCTCTTCCGGCTTTCTCCCCATACTCCTCATGTCCAAGGCCGCGATAAGCATCGGAAGATTCATCCCGCAGACTGCGTTCAGCCTTGTCTCTTTTCCAATATTCAGTATCAGATTAAAAGGCGTTCCGGCAAATAAGTCTGCTAAAATAATACTGTTGTTCCCATACCGCTCAAGCGCGTCAAGCAGTTCCTCTTTATACTCCTCCAGCGGCTGATTCTGCTTAAATGGAACTGCCGCAACATTTTCTAACGTACCGAAAACCATTTCGGCCGTTTGATACAGCCCGCGGCACAGCTCTCCATGCGATACCAGAATAATACCATAATCCTCCATAAAATCCTCCTATTCCTTTAAAATGCAGTGGACAGGATACCCAGTGACCCGCCGATCAAGCCGATCGCTATAAACCAAAGCATCAAATGCGAATACTTCTTTCCTTTTGCAAGGAACACATAGGCAAATACTGATACCAAAAACGGAAGGAGACCCGGCACAAACATATCAAATATTTCCTGAAGCGCATAGGCGTCGGCGCCCACTGTAAATTCCAAGGATGTTCCAAGATTGATATAGCTTGCGCACATGCAGCCCATCATCATAGTTCCTAACACTCCCGCGCCAATCATAATCTTATTCATGATACCGCTTTTTAAAAGCCCTAGAATAGATCTGCGTCCAAGCCGGTATCCAAGCCCATAGGTAAAGTATCCCACTGCCATATCTACGGCGCACTGGATCACTGCCCAGAAAAATCCGATAAAGCTTCCCTGAATTGCAAACGGCGCAAAAATTGATTTTAAAATAGGCATAATCGTATAGTACTGCACGGTATCGCCCAAGCCTGCAAAGGGACCCATCAAACCTGTTTTCAGTGAATTAATTACCTCCGGATTCAAATCCTCTCCATTTGCTATCGTTTCTTCCATAGAGACAACAGCGCCCATGATACAGTTTCCCCACATCATTTCAGAAATATATGGCGCCAGATGCCGGTGAAGGGCTTCTTTTAATCCTTCGTCGTTTCCTTTATAAATTTTCTTTAATATCGGAATCATAGAATAGCAGACGCCCGTACCATACAGGTACTCTAACGACTGAGAAATTCGGTAAGTAATCATCAGCCGCGAGCAGAATTTTCTATGGTCTTTCGCAGTCAAAACACTGTTCGGCTGTTCCGCTCCTGAACCTGAAAAATCAAACTTGACGCCCTCGTCGTTCTTCGCTGTAAATTGTATGTGCAGAAATGCCGCCGCAAGGGCAAACAGCGCAATCGTCAGCGTTCCCCAGCCTGTGGTCACCGCCATAAAGAACCCGATAATAAAATACGGCAGTAAATTTACCCGTCCGATCAACCGCACACAGAGAACAAGTCCCATGCCCGGAAGCATACCGCCGACTACGGAAAAGCCATTCATCAGCCATTCCGGAATAAAGTTCAGCAGCGCGTCCCCAAAGGTTCCCAGTCCCATCAAAATAATTACCACCGGAATGACACGAATTGGGAACTGTACCAAAATAGGACCCCATACGCCGTCAAAGGTTAAGCCTTTCCAGTTCAATTCATCTATATGCTTATGAGCGCGGTCATTCCACATACTATTAATCAGCCTTCTCAAATTATCCATCATAGAGCCCATCAGGCCGAACGGAATTGCAAAAGCCATCGCCGCTTCTGCCGACAGATTAAACTGAATTGCAAAAGGAACGGCAATACACGTAGCCAGAACATTGTCCTGGGGCAGGTTTGCCCCAGCGGCAAAGTTGCCGATGTAAAGCATCGTAATATATGCGCCTAACTGGATACCTTTGGTCACGTCTCCCATTAATAAACCAATCAATGCGCCAATCAGGATGGAATCCTGAACAATATAGCCGTGAATCGGCCCCCACCAGTTATCCCACCATGAAAACCAATAATATAATGCAATAATCAACGCCAATGGAAAAGCAATAGACATACAAAACACCTCCTCATTCTTCATCATCTCATGTTCAAAATTTATACCAGAATAAATGATATCTTACTCCCGCCTCCTTATATATCATCATTCTTTCGTTTATGTAGTTCCTGCAATTTACGGTCTAGCGGTAGGACTTTTCAAGAATCTCAAGCATCTCCTTCCGCGTTAAGGGCTTTGGTTCATGTGCGATCATAAAATACTGCATATCAAACGCACTGTCGCAGATTACCGGCAGCTCTTCTCTGGTAAATCCATAATCAGAAAGCTTGACTTCGTATACTCCGCAGGCTTTTTCGTACTCAATTAAAAGCCTTACCATATCCTCCGGCTGATTGTACCTTCCTCCCGAAAATGCAGAGGCCATCTCGGCATACCGCTTTGGTATCATCTGCTCAAACGCTTTGAAGTATTCTATGGATGTTGCAAGCAGCGCCGCTCCGTGAGGAATGTCGTGATACGCCCCCATCGTCTGGGAAATGGAATGATTCCCGGTACAGTCAGAGATTGCTTCAACAACTCCCGAACAGGTGCTGGCAAGCGCAATATCCTCTCTTGCATCTATATTATTCCCATCCCTGACAGCCTTAATAATACTTTTTCCTATCAGCGAAATGCTTTTCAAGGCATAAATATCGCTGATTGGAGTCGCCACATCCGCGATATAGCCCTCCATCGCGTGAAACAACGCGTCGAACCCCTGAAAAGCCGTAAGTTTCGGCGGCACGGAAGTCATTACCTCCGCATCAATAAAAGCCGCGTAGGCAAACATTTTCGGAGAACCAAACCCTAACTTCTCATTTGTCTCTTCTTTTGTGACCACTACCCATGGATCAGCCTCGCTTCCGGTTCCCGCGCTTGTAGGAATCGCAATGATTGGAAGCGGATCTTTGGAAATACTTAAACCTTTACCTGAACCGGTATCCACATAATCCCAGAAATCCCCTCCATTTACGGCTAAAACCGCAATAGATTTTGCCGTATCGATACTGCTGCCTCCGCCAAATGCCACTACCATATCACACTGCTCTTCCCTGCAGAATTCTGCCCCTTCTGCAACAATCGTCTTCGTCGGGTTCGGCTTCACCTTGTTGAATACTGCAGATTCAGCCCCGGCCATTTTAAGCAGCGCCTGAATACGCGAAAGGTGTCCCTGACTGGTAATCCAGCTTTCGTCTGTAATTACAATTAAGGCTTTCTTTCCGGGCAGAGCCGTTTTACCCAATTCATCTAAACATCCCCTGCCGAAATGCAGCTGAACCGGCATATAAAATTTATGATTCATCCCTTTCATAATCCTTTCTTTATTATTTTGTCCTGTGGCGAATAATCGTGTTGCAACATCGTATTATGAACCATAATTTTCGTACATCTCTTGTACTAATTAAACTATACTCTATTCATTTACTATAAAGTCAAGCATATTTTCTTTGTTATGTATTTCACAAATATAACGTCTTAATTTTGTATAAATTTACTATATTTCATCACATCATTCACATTTTCTTCCATATTTAGTTTCAATTTGTTAATAATTCATATCAAAGAACATTATAGTAGCTATAATTTAATATAATCTTTCTTGACAGAAACCTTATAGGATTATACAATCATTATAAACTTACAGATAACCAAAGGCCTAGCGGCAGCCGCCAAATATCTCTGCAAACATAGCTGCTTGGCCCGCTGCTTCGCAAGAATAAAGAAGGGGAACATATGGACTACAAGAAACTCACCATCGGACAGATGGCGGAACTGAACAGGGTATCCGCCCAAACGCTGCGGTACTATGATAAATTTGGGATTCTCAAACCGAATCTGTATAACAAGGAAACCGGATACCGGTATTACAACATTTCCCAATGCGCGGTTCTCGACACCATCACACATATGAAATCACTCAACATGCCTCTGGAGCAGATAAAGGCTTATATCGATACCGGCGATTATGATTCCTTTATCTCGGAGCTGACCGACAAGCATACAAAAATAAAAGAAGAAATCCGGCGTCTGGAAAGCATCGAAGCGGTATTAAAACGCAAAATCAACGATTACCAAAAGCGTTCCCTCCTCCCTGCCGACGGCATTCCATATATCGAGGTGATACACCGGCGCCCGATCTACAAATTTGACACCCATATCAATTACTATTATAACGGTAATTCTATAGACCAATATGAGCATATGCTGCGCCTGTTTAAGAACCATCTGCTGGAAAAAGGGCTGGGAATTGAATATTTCTATAATGTTGGAAGCATTATGAAAAAAGAAGATTTTATAAACCAAAATTATGTCTCTACCGAATTGTTTATTTTTCTGGAAGACCGTCACTCCTTTGACACCTATGACATTATTGAGCCGAATACCTATCTATGCATGACCTGCGAAAATACGGATATAGAAACCGAGTACATCCAGATGATGCGCGATACCATAGAAAAGAACCATTACCGGGCCGCAGGCGATTATATCTGCGAAGTTGTAAACGAATCCTTTGCCTTTGATTCCCAGAAAAGAAATATGACGCTGAAACTGCAGATTCCCGTTACCTTCCATAAGCCCGGCGCTGCTAACGCAGCGCGTATTTCCCGGCATATGCCTTAAACCTTCGGTGAAATTCCTCGCTGTTATTCCGAATGTTTTCAAGGGACTCATGGAGATTCATATTATGCTGCGCCATATCAATGACGCAGCCTGCAATGTTTGAACAGTGATCCGCCGTGCGCTCTAAATCCGTGAGCACGTCCGACCATACAAAGCCCGCGTCAATCGTACAGTTTCCCTGCTGCAGGCGGAGGATATGCCGCATGCGCATCTGCTCTTTCAGCTGGTCGATAACCTCCTCCAAGGGCTCTACCATACACGCTGTTTCCAGATCATTTGTAAGGAAACAGCTTAGAGACAGATCCAGAATCTCATTTACAGCCGCAGAGATTACTTCAATCTCCGACTCCGCCGAACCGGTAAATACCAGCCCTTTTCCCTGCATTTCTTCTACCGCTTCTACCAGATTGACCGCATGGTCAGAAATACGCTCAAAATCACCGATATTTTTCAAAAGCTTTGCCGCTTCCATATTATCAAACTCACTGCTCTGTTTTGCGCTCAGCAGAACCAGATAGGTTCCCAGAATATCTTCATAGTGGTCTGTTTTTTCCTCTCTCTTCCTAACGGCCGCCGCCAGCTTCGGGGAGTATTCTTTCAGACAGGCGACGCTGTCTTTCAGCGCGTCGAAGGACGTTTCCGCCATATCCGCCGCCACCTCGCGGCAGCGTTCCAGCGCAATGGACGGAGTATTCAAAAGGCGTTCGTCCAATTCGGACAATATTTCCGGTTCCCTCGTATCCGGAACCAGCCGATTTACCAGCTTCTCCAAAAATCCGGACATCGGAAGCATTAACACCGTACATAATACATTAAAAACAGAATGTGCCACAGCAATACCGAACAGAGAAGCGGACTCATTTAAAAACACCGGCGCTGCCGATAGTTTTACCAGCCAATATACGGTAAGCCAGACTGAAGTACCGATCACGTTAAAGGATAAATGCACCAGCGCCGCCCGCTTTGCATTTTTATTCGCCCCGGCTGCAGAAAGCACAGCCGTAACGCAGGTGCCGATATTCTGCCCCATAATAATAGGGATCGCCGCGCCGTAAGACACCTGCCCTGTAACTGCCAGCGCCTGCAAAATACCCACCGATGCAGAGCTGGACTGGATTATCGCGGTAAGTACCGCCCCCGCCAGCACCCCCAGAACCGGATTTTGAAACATCACGAAAAGATTCTGAAATTCAGGAATGTCCCGAAGTCCGGATACCGCACCAGACATAGTGTCCATGCCGAACATCAGCGTTGCGAAGCCAAGAAAGATCATTCCCGTGTCATTTTTCCTGTCATCCTTGCAGAACATGTAAAATATAATGCCAATCAGCGCTAAGACAGGAGTAAATGAAGCCGGCTTTAACAAGTTTACAAACACGTTCCCGCTGTCAATTCCGGCAAGGCTCAGCAGCCATGCAGTAACCGTCGTTCCGATATTCGCCCCCATGATAACGTTGATTGCCTGTTTCAGCGTCATCAGCCCTGAATTGACAAACCCCACTACCATCACCGTCGAGGCTGAAGAACTCTGAATAACCGCCGTAATCACAAGGCCGGTAAGAAGACCCGCCGCCTTATTTGTTGTAAGCCTGCCCAAAAGTGTGCGGAGCTTTTCTCCAGCTCTGCGCTCCAAAGCCTGTCCCATTACGCTCATGCCAAATAAAAACAGGCTTAATCCCCCAATCATTGTCAATATGTCAAATATACTCATCTAAATGCTCCTTTCCGGCCGCTGCATTTATCCGCCTTAGGAAAATGAATAGAAATAGTTGTGCCTTCATTCGGAATGCTGTGCAGTTCTATCGCGGCATTATTTAACTTTGCCGCATGTTTCACGATAGATAACCCCAGCCCTGTACCTCCGATTTCTTTTGAATGGCTCTTATCCACCCGGTAAAACCGTTCAAAAACCCTCTGCTGATGTTCCGCAGGAATACCGATGCCATTGTCGGAAACTATAAATTCCGCTCCGCTTTCATCTTTATTTATAATTAAAGAAACCTTGCCGCCCCTACGGTTATATTTTATCCCATTGTCACAGAGATTATAAATCATCTCCCGCAGCAGCTGCGGAATTCCGCAAACACTAACCGGACCGCCTTCCAGAACAATCCGGATGCCTGCTTCCTGCGCCTCTTTAGAAAGCCTTTCTTGTATTTCCCCCGCAATTTCAAAGAGATCAACTGTCTCCATGTTCATATCCGCCGCTCCCTCATCCAATCTGGAAAGCTGTATAATATCCTCAACCAGCCGGATCATACGCCTAGCCTCCTCATAAATCCGTTCGGAAAATCCCCTGACATCCTCAGGCTTTACCAAATCGTTTGCCAGCAGCTCGGCATAACCGGATATAGTATGCAGCGGAGTCCTCAACTCATGGGATACATTCGCCGTAAATTCGCGGCGCATCTGTTCCGATTTCTCCTTCTCCGTTATATCCAGTATCAAAAAAACAATTCCTGAAACCAGTCCTTCCGCGAGAACCGGACTTGCGCTGAACTGATAACTTCTGCCTCCGTCGTCTATTCTCATCTCTGCATATCTGCCCTCACTGGCTCTGCCAAGCAGTTCCTGAAGCCTAATGCTGCGGTTCACAGACAGAAGATACTTTCCTACGCAGTTCTGATCCGTATGCAGAATCCGCGCGGCGGCGGGACTGACGGCCAGTATTATCTGCTTTTCGTTAAAAAGAACAATTCCCTCCTCCATACCCATTGTAACCGCCTCAAATTCACTTTTCCTTTGCCGCAGTTCATCCTCCTGCCTTCGGATTTTCCTCTGCTGAACGGCAATCCGCTCAAAAAACGGAGACAGTTCATCATACCCTTCATTATTCAAAGGTTCATTCAGATCCAGCTTATTCAAAGGCTTTACAATACTTTTGGACAGACGGTAAGCCATCAAAAGCGACAGCCCCAAAGCTGCTCCAAAGATAATACATATTGGCTGGAGCATACCCAAAAGCAGAGTAAAGACTGTATTCTGCGCCATAGAAAGACGCAGTATCGTGCCGTCCGGAAGGCTCTTTGCACAATAAATGGCACGTTCCATCAGAGTAACTGAATAACGCGAGCTTTCCCCTAACCCTTCTGAAACAGCCTGCTTAATCTCCTCTCTCTCAAAATGATTCTCCATCCCGTCAGAATTTGACTGGCTGTCATACAGCACGCTTCCGTCTTGATCAATCCAAGTGATACGATAGTACTGCACGTCAAGTCCCTCAAAATATCCAAGCCCTTCATTTGCCGTTCCCTGAGCCGCAAGCTCCGTCTGCATCCGAAGCTGCCTGCGCTGAACCCCTGTATAATGCTCGTAAAGCACTCCCATAAATAGCAGAACGGAAGCAAAAAAAACACCCAGAGCCGTCAAACAGATTGATTGAAAAATCCGTTTTGTCATTGCCCTGCCTCCATCCGGTATCCTACGCCGCGAACCGTCTCTATATACGCGCTGCATCCCTTCAGCTTTGTGCGGAGTGTGCCGATATGAACATCCACTGTACGCGTCCCGCCCAAATAGTCTGAATCCCATACGCTCTGCAATAGCTGTTCTCTGGTAAACGCCCTGCCGGGACTTTTCATAAATACTTGCAGAAGCTCATACTCCTTTCGGGTAAGTTCAATCTGCTTTCCATTAGAAAATACTTTATGCTTCCCTGTATTCATCTCAAGATTTCCAATACGCCGTATCCCCCCATCTCCTTTCGGTCTCGTCCGCCGCAGCACTGCCTTTACGCGCGATATCATTTCCATCATTCCAAAAGGCTTTACAATATAGTCGTCCGCGCCCAGATCAAGTCCGATTACCTTATCGTATTCCGTCCCCTTCGCCGTAGCCATAATCACTGGAAGCTCCGCCGTATCTGCCCGGCTCCGGAGCCGTTTCAGTATCGTAATTCCATCCTCATCCGGCAGCATAATATCCAGCATAACCAAATACGGCTTCTCCTCCTCCAGTGCGCGAAAAAATTCTTTGCCCTCGGCAAAGCCCCTCGCTTCAAACCCGGCAGAATCTAAGGTATATATCATTAACTCTCGAATTGCGTTGTCATCCTCCACACAATAAATCATTGAAAACCACCTCTCCAATCGATAAAATGTTTTCTAATATTTCATACCTTATTGAACATTCGTAGTTCAATAAGTATACTTAACAGACTGCTAATGTTTGTTAAGGTATACTATACATCATTTAGATCAAATAAACTCCCTGGATATTGTAAAATATATGTAAAAAAATACCATATCACAGCCGTTTGTTTTGCTGCGATACGGTATTTCCCATCACTTAGTTATTCTGCAATCCAGCACCGAAGCTCTTTTGCTCCCGCGTATTCCTCCAGATACCTTCTGCCATATTCCATTGTCTTCTCCAGATCTTTGTTATCTGAAAAAGAATACACCAGCGTCAGGATCTCCTTCGCTTCCTCTGTGATCATGGCCCGCTCTGAATCACTGGTGGAACTTCCGATCGCTCCCGCTTCGTCCGCTAGTACCGGAAGTCCATCAATCTTGATCTCGTCCTTTCCAATCCCCTTGTAGGTCTCTCCAGACTTTCCCACTCGGAAAACCAGCTTGTCTGCAATCTTTGCCGCATCATAGGAGCCCACAGAAAAGCCGGACTCAATGGAGATCAGGTTATTCACATCTACCACCGTATTAACTTCGTACAATCCCTTTCCCTGTCCGATCCTGCGCGCCAGCGCCTCCGACGATACCCGGTAACGGCTGGGATCCTTGCCAAAGGCCTTATAGGCCATACGGGACTCCTTGATGTTGGGGATCTCATTCACCCCATAATCAAAGACCGCATCCCTTATCTTCTTAAAAATATCTTTTTTCAGATACTTCCACATCGCCTCATTCTTCTTCTCAACCGTCGCTTTGTACTGGAAACACCCTACTCTGGTATGGGGCCACTTCTGCTTCATAGCTTGGTCGATCGTCAAACATTTTTTCAAACTAATCCCACCTCTCTGTCCGCTACCAGTTTACCCGGAAGCTCCTTTTCTGTCAAGTGACAGGACGGCCGTCATCCGTCACCATGGCCAGAGACCTATATTATCTTCGTTCCGCTTCTACAGCCACTCCGCCGCCCAATCGGCCAGCTCCCTGCCGGAAACGAATGGTAACTTCCGCACCTTAGTTCCCGGCAGCTCCGTTAATATAAAACGCCTAAGCGCTGATCGCGTTTCCGGTATAGAGCTGGTAATACTTTCCCTTCTCCTCGATCAGCTGTTCATGGGTTCCCCGCTCAATGATCCTTCCCTGCTCCAGCACCATAATGCAGTCGGAATTTCTTACCGTAGACAGCCTGTGGGCGATCACAAACGTGGTCCTTCCATTCATCAGACGATCCATGCCCTCCTGTACGATGCGCTCCGTCCTCGTATCAATGGAACTGGTAGCCTCGTCTAAAATCAGCACCGGCGGATCTGCAACCGCCGCTCTTGCAATGGCCAATAGCTGCCTTTGTCCTTGGCTTAAAGAGGCGCCGTCCCCGGTCAGCATGGTCTCATAACCGTCCGGAAGACGGTTGATAAATCCGTGGGCATTGGCCAGCTTCGCCGCCGCGATCACTTCCTCATCGGTCGCGTCTAACCTGCCGAACCGGATATTTTCCATAACGGTTCCCGTAAATAAATGGGTGTCCTGAAGCACGATCCCCAGAGACCTTCTAAGATCGGATTTCCGAATCTTATTAATATTGATCCCGTCATAGCGGATCTTGCCGTCCTGAATATCATAAAAACGGTTAATCAGGTTGGTGATCGTGGTCTTCCCTGCTCCGGTAGAGCCCACAAACGCAATCTTCTGCCCCGGCTCCGCGAACAGCTTCACGTCGTGAAGCACAATCTTTTCATCCGTGTATCCAAAATCCACTTCGTTGAACACCACGTTTCCCTGTACCTCCACGTAATCTGTGGTTCCGTCCGACTGATGGGTATGCTTCCATGCCCAGCGTCCGGTCCGCTCCTCTGTAGGTATAAGCTTCCCATTCTGTTCCTTTGCATTTACCAGCGTCACATAGCCCTCGTCCGACTCCGCTTCCTCGTCCAAAAGGGCAAAAATGCGGTTTGCGCCCGCCATGGCCATTACAATGGCGTTAAGCTGCATGCTGACCTGATTAATCGGCATACTGAAGCTCTTGTTAAAGGTCAAAAAGCTTGCAAGCCCTCCAAGGGTAAAGCCGCCTACGCCGTTTAACGCCAGAGCACCGCCCACGATAGCACAGAGCACATAACTCACGTTGCCAAGCTGCGCGTTGATCGGCCCCAGAATATTGGAAAAAGTATTCGCCCGGTCCGCGCTTACATACAGCGCGTCGTTCAGCTCCTTGAATCGTTCCTTGCTCTCCTCCTCATGGCAGAACACCTTCACCACCTTCTGTCCATTCATCATCTCTTCGATATAACCGTTTACCGCGCCCAGATTCTTCTGCTGCTGCAGGAAATAGTTTCCGCTCTGCCCGGTAGCTTTCTTCGTGCAGACCAGCATCACGCCCACCATGGCCAGCGTAACGAAGGTAAGAGGAATATTTAACATCAGCATACTAAAAAGAACGCTTACAATGGTAATCCCGCTGTTCAAAAACTGCGGGATACTCTGGCTGATCATCTGCCTTAAGGTGTCAATGTCATTGGTATAAATTGACATGATGTCCCCATGGGCATGAGTATCAAAATACCGGATCGGAAGCTGTTCCATATGGGAAAACAGATCGTCTCTGAGTTCTTTTAAGGTTCCTTGCGTCACGTATACCATAAGCCGGTTATAAAGATAGACCGAAAGGACCCCCACCGCGTAAAATACCGCCACTCTCCCGATCGCCCTCCCAAGAGGAGTGAAATTCGGCGTATCGCTGAGCAGGAAAGGCGTAATATAGTTATCGATCAGCTTCTGCATAAACAGCGTCCCCTGAACGTTAGCGATTACCCCTATAAAGATCAATACAACAACCGCCATAAAATGAAGCTTATATTTGCGGAACACATAGCTCATAATCCGCTTAAAGATCTTTCCCGGATTCTTAACGCCGGGTTTCATGCCCCGCATTTGTCTTGGATGCTGCGCCATCTCTACTCACCTGCCTTTACGTCAAAATCTCCGCCGCCCTGAGTCTGAGACTCATAGACCTCGCGGTAAATACTATTTGTTTCTAACAATTCCTCATGGGTTCCAAAGCCGTCCACGCAGCCGTCCTCCAATACAATGATCCGGTCCGCGTCCTGAATGCTGGAAATTCTCTGGGAAATGATGATCTTCGTGGTATTCGGGATTTCTTCCCGGAACGCCTTGCGGATCCTCGCATCCGTCGCCGTATCCACCGCGCTGGTGCTGTCGTCTAAAATCAGGATCTTGGGTTTCTTTAAGAGGGCTCTCGCAATACAGAGCCTCTGCTTTTGTCCGCCGGACACATTGGCGCCCCCTTGCTCGATATAAGTATGATAGCCCTCCGGAAACCGCTGGATAAAATCATCTGCACAGGCTAAACGGCATGCTTCCATACATTCCTCATCCGTCGCTTCTTTATTTCCCCAGCGCAGGTTGTCGAAAATCGTTCCGGAGAACAATACATTATTCTGCAGCACCACGGAAACCTGATTGCGCAGAACCTCCATATCATAATCCTTTACATTATGCCCTCCCACTAAGACCTCGCCGGATGTCACGTCATACAGCCTGCTGATCAGATTTACCAGACTGGTCTTAGCGCTTCCGGTAGCGCCTAGGATTCCAATCGTCTCGCCGGAATGGATGGACAGATCAATCTGCAGCAGCACCGGCGCCGCCACATCTCTATTATAGGCAAAATCCGCCTCCCGAAATTCAATGCTCCCGTCAGGAACCTCCATCACCGGATGCTCTGGGTTCGTCAGCGTACTTTCCTCCGAAAGCACCTCGCTGATCCGGCGCGCGCTGGCAATGCTCATAGATATCATCACAAAGATCATCGACAGCATCATCAGACTCATCAAAATATTCATGCAGTATGCCAGAAGGCTCATCAGCTCTCCGGTGGTCAGTTCCGAAGACACGATCAGCTTCGCCCCGATCCAGCTAATCAGGAGGATGCAGGTATACACCGTCGTCTGCATCAGCGGCGCATTGACAATTACATTTTTTTCCGCCTTCACAAAAATATTATAAATGTTCTCATTTGCCTTCCGGAATTTCAAGGTCTCCTCCTTCTCCCTGACATACGCCTTTACTACCCGGATTGCCGAAACATTTTCCTGAACCGACGCATTCAGATCGTCATATTTCGGAAAAATCATCTGAAAATATCTGGTCGCCCGCCGCAGAAGAAAAAACAGCAGAACCGCCAGAATGGCCACTGCCGCCAGATAAATGCTGGCCAGTCTCCGATTGATCAAAAAGGCCATCGTCATGGCGCAGATCAGGCTCGCCGGCGCCCGCATAAACATGCGGAGCGTCATATGATAAGCATTTTGGATGTTGGTAACATCTGTAGTCAGTCGAGTAACGAGACCCGCCGTGCTGAACTTATCAATATTGGCAAAGGAAAAGGTCTGAATCCTGTTAAACATCGCTTCCCTCAGATTCCTTGCAAATCCCGTGCTGGCCTTAGCTCCGTATCTGCCGCCTGCCATCCCGGCAAACAGTCCGATCAGCGCTGCCACAATCATCAGTCCTCCTACCCGGTAGATATGCCCGATATCGCCGGCATTCACGCCTTCGTCAATGATGGACGCCATCAGAAACGGAATTACCATTTCCATCAGCACCTCCAAAATCATAAAGACCGGCGTAACAATCGAAGCCCGTTTAAATTCCTTCACTTCCCTCAATAATACACGCAGCATGCTCATCCTCCTCTCCAGCTCCCTGATCCCATCTCAGGTTGCCTCTTATTTTATTCATCACGGTATAGAAAGTATCCAGTTCATCCTCGGTGATTCCCCGGATTAGGCTCCTGTCCAGCCTAGTTATAAAAGCCTCCACCATCTCGTGATTGGTGACTCCCTTCTCCGTCAGCTTCACCTTCTTAAGCCTTGCGTCCCCCGGCACGGATTCCCTTGCAATATAACCGTTTTTTTCCATCAGCTGTATGATATTCGTCACCGTGGATCTTCCGATTGAGAAAAATTTCTCAATATCCTTCTGAAAAATCTCGTCTTCTCGCTTCTCATATAAATAACGGATAATCCATCCGTGCATCAGGGTAATCTCATCCATTCCGGCCGCGCGCATCTGCGCCGCCATATTTCTGGAAAGCATCTTATCTACTCTGTGGATGAGCGGGCCAACCGGGATTTCTCTGCCGATCTCCCCGGAAGCGTAAGTATCAAATTTCTTCATCTGCAATCACTTCCTATTCTTTTGTTTTCACAAGGCAGCACGCCAAAATCATACTGCCTGCAGCGTCTGACTGCTCGGATTTAAATTGTTCGAACACAAATAGTTCGGTATCAAACATTATTTTATCACTCTATAGAAATAAGTCAATCAGTTTATACTTTTTTTATAATTTTGAATCAACGACAAAAGAAACCGAAACTGCAGCTCCGGCCATATTCATTCTGACCATTGACAGTTTCGGCTTATTTTCTTTTCCTATTTCCATCTCAGCAGGCAGGCAGAAATGCCTTTCATTTCCTACATACTCATCATAATTAACGTTCCCCTCTGTATCGGCAGGATTCTTCGTCCTTTTGTATCCCAACCATGCTGTCCTCATTCATTTTTTTATTCGCAGTTTTTACCAGAAATACTGCGCAAAATGCCGGAAGATCCACTGTCAGCTTCCCCTCTTTTGTCTCCCAGCGTTTCTTTCCCATCTCCTGACCGCCGTAGATGTCCTGCTCGCTGTTCAGTATCGCCTCATAGACGCCTTCTTTTGCATCAAAGGAATATTTTTTCTGCTCCACCCCGGAGAAATTAAACAGCGCTATCAGTTTCTGATCCCCGCTGCTCCTTTCCATAGCATAGATGCACCGCTCCTCCTGATGGCAGTCGATCCAACGGAACCCTTCTGGTTTATAGTCCCATTTCCACAGCTCCGGATGCTTCAGATACAGATGATTTAAGTCCCTAATAAAATGGTGGAAGGAATCGTGAATCGGATATTTCAGCATATCCCAGTCCAGTTCCCGCTTCTCATCCCATTCCCTCAGATGACCCAGCTCATTCCCCATAAAGTTCAGCTTCTTTCCCGGATGGGCATACATATACATGTACAGCGCCCTCGCCTGCGGGAATTTATTCTCATACTGTCCGTTCATCTTCTGAACAATGGTTGCTTTCCCATGTACGACCTCGTCATGAGAAAGGGGCAGCAGATACGTTTCCTCCGGATAATACATCATAGAAAACGTCAGCTTGTGGTAAGCGCCTCCGCGAAACAGGGGATCGCATCTGAAATAATCCAGCGTATCGTTCATCCAGCCCATATCCCACTTATAATCGAAACCCAGTCCTCCTTCCCTCACGGCCTTCGTAACCCCGCCGTAGGAGGTGGAATCTTCTGCTGCCAGCAGGATCCCTTGATGCCTTTCCTTCAGCCCCTGATTCATATACTGCAGGAACTCTACTGCATTTTTATTCACGCCCCGGGCCTTGTCCCCCTGCCAGTAGATCATATTGCTGATTGCGTCCATACGCAGTCCGTCCACATGGTATTCCTCCAGCCAGTAACTTGCATTAGACTGCAGAAAACTCCTTACCTCTCCTCTGGAATGGATAAAATTGCAGCTCCCCCACTCGCTCCTGCCCACATCCTGATGAGGATACTCATACAGCGCCGTACCGTCGTAATTGGCCAGCGCATATCCGTCCAAGGCAAAATGCACCGGAACAAAGTCCAAAATCACGCCAATCTCCGCCTGATGAAGCTTATCTACCATCTCCTTTAGCTGATCCGCCGTCCCATATCGGGAAGTAGGCGCAAAGAATCCGGTGCTCTGATATCCCCATGACTCGTCACTGGGATGTTCGCTAAGGGGCATCAGTTCAATATAATTATATCCATACTCCTTCAAATAAGGGATCAGGATGTCCGCAAGCTCCGTGTAGGTATACCATCCGTTCTCATTCTCTTTATTCGTCTTCCACGAGCCCGCATGGATCTCGTAAATATTCAGCGGCTTTTCCCTGCAGTCGCTTCTTCTGTTCATCCATTGACCATCCCCAAAGGTATATGCCCCAAGGTCCCTTACAATCGAAGCGCAGTTCGGGCGCAGTTCCATTCCATATCCATAAGGATCGCAGTGGTCAATCCACTGTCCGTCCCTTCTATAAATCCGGTACTTATACATCTGCCCCGGCTTCACCTCGCTGATCTCGCACTCCCAGAAATTCCGGTCGCAGACACGGTTCATCTCCGTCTCGTTCCATCCGTTAAATTCCCCGATAACCGTAATCCGTTCCGCCGCGGGCGCAAAGGTGCGGAACACTGCCCCATCCCCCCGCAGGCTGCATCCCAAAAATCTGTGCGCATCAAAAATCTTTCCGGTATAAAATCCATACAAATCCATTTGTTATCCCTCCGTATATACAACTCCGTTTCGTTAATTGACGATAGTCGTTTATCTTGTTATACTTATTTTATAAAGTATAGCCGACATTTTCCATCATCATTTTTTCTTATCCGTAAAATAATTGACGATTGGAAAAAATTGTCGGAAAAGGAGACGCTTATGGATCTTCGGGTAAAACGAACAAGAACCAGCATTACCAACGCATTCATCGAGCTCCGCTCGAAAAAACCTCTGGAAAAAATAACGATAAAAGAACTGGCGGACGCCGCGTTCATCAATAAGGCAACCTTCTACCAGCATTACCGGGACATCTACGACTTGTCCGAATCCATGGAGACAGAACTGATCAATAACATTGTCCGCTCAATCCCCCATCCGGACACTCTGATCGACAACCCCGGGCGGGCGACCATAGAAATAAGCGAAGCCATGATGTCCCAGACCGCCTTGCTGCAGATCCTTTTTTCCGGGAACCGTCAGACCACTATGATTGACCGGCTGGAACAAGCTATCCGCGAGCAGATATTAAAGAAGCATCCGGAATATGAACATGATCTGGAAAAGGAAATCCTCATCACCTTTCTTATCCGGGGAAATTTCTACGCTTTTTTCAAACACAGCCCCGAAAATCCGCGGGATGCCATACAGATTCTCGCCCAGTATTCCGCAAACGCCGGTGAAAAACGCTTGCCATCTGGTTTTTAATACTCTATAATAGATATATTGGGGTGATAATAATGACAATTGATACAAAAAATGTGCTGAGCAGCATTCTGGAAAGCATCTCCAGAATTGACTATATTAAACCGGAGCATATTCCGAACATCGACCTGTACATGGATCAGGTCACCACATTTATGGAAGAAGAACTGGAACAAACCAAGCGTTACCCGGAAGACAAGATCCTTACCAAGACCATGATCAATAACTACGCGAAAAACAACCTGCTTCCGCCGCCTGTAAAGAAGAAATATTCCAGAGAACACATCCTTGCGCTGATTTTTATCTACTATTTTAAAAATCTTTTGTCCATTAAGGATATCGAGACGCTTCTGGACCCGATCACCGGCGGCTATTTCGGCGGCAGCGGCGGCTTTTCCATGACCGAGATATACGAGGAAGTATGCGCGCTGGAAAAATCCAGAATCGATTCCATGGCCAAGGATATTGCCAGAATATACAAAAGCTCTCTGGACACTTTTTCCAATGCGCCGGAAGAGGACCGGAAGATGCTCCAGAATTTTTCCTTTATCTGCAGCCTGGCCTTCGACGTCTATGTAAAAAAACAGGTGATTGAAAAACTGATCGACGACATGCCGGAACCGGAATCCAAGAAAAAGAAATAAGCGGTAATTTTAAAGATGAGACAGCGCTACTTGCTGTCTCCTCCATTAATCCGCTCAAATACCATATCATATCCGTCATTTCCGTAGTTCAGGGAACGGTTTACCCTGCTGATGGTCGCTGTAGAAGCCCCGGTCTTATCCGCAATCTCAAGATAGGTCTTCTGCTGCCTCAGCATCTTTGCCACCTCAAATCTCTGGGACAATGAAAGAAGTTCATTAATCGTACAGATATCTTCAAAAAATGTATAGCACTCTTCTTTATCCTTTAAACTTAATACGGCCTTAAAGAGATAGTCTACTGCTTCCGTTCTAATCTTCTTACTCATAATACATCTCCTTTGCATCAGAACTCGTCTTTTTATATTTTAGCACACTAAATCTGTAAAGTCCATAGATATTAATCCATAAATTAACAACCTATTATCTTCTCCTTTTCAGCACGGAAAGCAGCCTTTCATATGATGTATTCGCTACCAGCTCCTCTGGGAAATCTATTTCCTGAAGCAATTTAGAAGAATATTCTGTATTGGCAATGTCAACGTCCACATGCGCGTCGCTTCCCAGAACCACCATTGCCCCTTCCTTCATACACAATTCCAGCATATACCGGGCATTTTTATAAGAATTAACGCGGAATCCTCCCGGTTTCAGCGAAGAATTATTCACCTCAAGGAGCGTCCCCGTCTCCTTTGCCGTCTTAACCAGCGCCTCATAATCCACTTCAAACCGGCCGTCGTCCGGATGCCCGATAATCTCCACATCCTTCCGCCGCATAATATTCAGATAAGCCTCTGTATTCTTTTCAATTCCCCTGCTTTTTCCATAGCACTCGCCATGAATGCTTGCAACAGTAATATCTAACTGTTTAAGCAGCCAGTCCGGCAGATCGACACTTCCCTTCTCATCCATAATATTTAACTCCACCCCAAACAGAACCGGAATCCCATAATACTCCCTCGGAAGCACCTTCATATTATGAAAATAATATTTATGCGGCCCTCCGTGCATCTCCGGTCCGTGATCAGTAATTGCCAGAGCCTCCAGTCCCATCTGCGACGCCATAAAAGCCATCTCCCTGATGGTATTATAAGCATGACCGCTGGAAAGCGTATGTGTATGGGTATCAACTGCAACTTTCATATTCTGCCTTCTTTCTGTATTCTATATTTTTATCCGCATATTTAATATAGCACAATCAAGCGTATAAAACCAATCCTTTCTACACAACCTATTTCATGAAACTACAAATACATTGCGATTCACGGAGGTTCCTATGATTACTGGAGAAAATGAAATCAAACAAAACATTCAGGCTGACAAAGCGCTCAAGAACCAAAAAAAGGCATCTGAAGAAAATCAGAGAATCATTGATTCCTATGATTACCTTACAAATGCCGCATCCTCTCAGGACTGCACCGGACTGATCCCCTCCGCCCCCTTAAACGAAGAGGAATTAGAGTCCTATAATGCATTGTATAAATTCCAGCCGCCAAAAATACCGTCCGCTAAAAACAAACAATAACATCCTGGCAGGCCTTTGCCAATCCTTCTATATTCAGGCACATAAATCAGGCAGGATTTATCGTGCCTGTCCCTGCTCCGTTTCCTGATTCCCCTTTTTAACAGATTCTGCGACAGTCTTTGCAGGTAACGCCGCATTTATCTGAACGCTCTCCTGCCTGTTCCATTTCCCATCTCCCTGCTTTTCCTTTGCCCTCATCCGCAGAACCTCCGGAAACATATCTGTTTTAATTTCACCCATATCCAAACTCCTCCTATCCTATGATAGGAAAAGTATTTCCAGATCTTTCCGCTTCTATACCATGTTCCGCAGCCGTTTACTTAAACAACCCAAATATTCCTTTTTTCTTCGGCTTTGAGGGCCTCCTAACCTCCGGCTCTTCGTCGTATCTGCTCCTCTCTTAAATAGACGCAATAAAAAATCACTGCTTTTTTGGTCTGCACAACTTTTCTTTAAATCCTTTTCTCATGTATCTTGGTAGCCTTTCTATATTCATTGTATACAATTCATTTGCCATCTTTTTGACACCTTTCCAATATTTAAGCAACAAAAAAGTACCGAAAAAGCCTTATTTACAGGCATTCGGTACTTTTCATTCACTGCGGAAGATGGGACTTGAACCCACACGAGCGCATTGCTCACAAGATCCTTAGTCTTGCTCGTCTGCCAGTTCCGACACTTCCGCATGACGTTAACCGTCCGAAGATTATAATACTACATCCTCAGACGGATGTCAACAAAAAAATTATATTATCTTAAATCTTAGGCCAATTTGCTTTTTGCGGTCTCTGCAAGCGTTGCAAATCCTGCCGCGTCATTTACCGCCATCTCTGCAAGCATCTTTCTGTTTATATCAATCTCAGCCAGCTTCAAGCCATGCATGAACTTACTGTATGACAAGCCGTTCATCCTTGCCGCTGCATTGATACGTGCGATCCATAACTGGCGCATCTGGCGCTTACGCTGCTTTCTTCCCGCATATGCCGATGTGAGCGCCCTCATAACAGACTGCTTTGCAACTCTGTACTGCTTGGAACGTGCCCCTCTGTACCCCTTCGCCAGCTTTAATGTTCTATTGTGTCTCTTCTTAGCGTTTAATCCGCCCTTAATTCTTGCCATGTCTTATTCCTCCTTCAATATTTCCCAAATCTTAGAGATATGGTAATACTTTCTTCATATTCTTTACATTAGATGCGTCTGTGATCGTGGACTGTCTGAGGTTTCTCTTCCTCTTTGTAGACTTCTTTGTTAAGATATGGCTCTTATAAGCTTTATTTCTCTTTAATTTTCCTGTACCTGTTTTTTTGAAGCGCTTTGCAGCGGCTCTATTTGTTTTAATTTTTGGCATGATTAGAATCCTCCTTGATTAGTATTTTATATTTTTAACGTTTTACAGTTAAAACCATGCTCATGTTACGTCCCTCGAGCTTCGGCGCTTTCTCAATCGATGCAATATCTTTGAGCGTCTCTGCAAAGTCGTCTAAAATATGCCTGCTCTGCTGTACATGCGCCATCTCTCTTCCTCTGAAACGTAAGGTAACTTTCACTTTGTTCCCTTTCTCAAGGAACTTCTTTGCATTGTTAATCTTTGTATTCAAATCGTTCGTATCAATGTTCGGTGACATACGCACTTCTTTGATCTCCACCGTCTTCTGCTTTTTCTTCGCTTCTTTTTCCTTACGGGTCTGTTCATACTTAAACTTGCCGTAATCAATAATCTTACATACCGGCGGCTGGGCCTTCGGGGCAATCTTAACCAAATCCAACTCTGCTTCCTGTGCGAGCTTCATAGCCTCCCTTGAAGACATAATACCAAGCTGTTCCCCACTTGCGCTGACAACACGTACTTCTCTGTCCCTAATCTGCTCGTTAATCATTAAATCGCTAATTGTAGTGCACCTCCATCATAAACTCTTTTCATACATCGCCGTCTCGCGGCATAAAATAAGTGAATAGCCATAGACCATCCACTTATATCTCTGCATAAATATACCACGATACGGTACATCTCTTACGCTTTCAATATCAAACCATAGTCGCCCGATTGCGCTGTGGTGAGAGCGGATACTCTACTTTCTTTTCTTCACACAATTTATACTCTAACATACTTTCCTGTGTAAGTCAAATATTTTCTGCCTTATAACAGCTGTTTTTGTAACAAGTAATTCAGGAAGGGCTGAATTCTTTGGCTGAATTTACACATTTTTACGGACTTTACAGCAAGTGCAGAGTCCTGAGCTGAACTGCTGCTTATTTTTCCTGCATATCACGCATAATTTTCTTAAAGGTTATGAAAAACAGAACCGCCGTCGTAATAACCGAAATAATATCCGCAATCGGTTCTGCACGGTAAATCCCCATAACCCCCATAAACTTTGGCAGTATAACCGCAAGAGGTATCAGCAGGATCACCTTTCTCAGAAGCGCGATAAACAGCGATACCTTCGCCTGCCCCAGCGCGAGAAATGTACTTTGGCAGGAGGACTGTATCCCAAAGATTGTAATCCCCAGAAAATATACCGGCATCACCCTACAGGTCAGACTGATCAGTTCCTGATTATCTGTAAATATCCTTGCATAAATGCCCGGCCGTCCAACCGCGATGCCCGCAAGCAGAAACGTACCGATAAAACAAATCGTGATCAGCTTGATAAACGCTTCCTTCACTCTTGCCGCATTTCCCGCCCCGTAATTATAGCTTATGATCGGCTGGACGCCCTGCGCCACGCCCTGAATCGGAATCACGATCAGCTGCATAACGCTGGTCATAATTGACATCGTTCCCACATACAGATCGCCGCCGTAATTCTGAAGCCCGGAATTTAAGGTAATACTTACCAAGCTCTCCGTGGACTGCATAATAAAAGGAGAGATCCCCAGCGAGGCAATCTGCTTTATAATTTCCGGACGGAATCTCATATTGGAAAACCTTAACCGGACTGCGCTTTTCTCCGACATCAGGAAGCGCACCACCCAGGCGGCGCTGAGCGCCTGAGAAAAAATCGTCGCAAGGGCAGCTCCCTTCACGCCCATCCGGAACACAAAAATCAAAATCGGATCCAGCACAATATTGGTAACGGCTCCTATCAGCACGGAAAGCATAGCCGTTTTGGCCTTCCCCTGCCCGCTGATAAATGTATTCAGCCCTAGTGCATACTGTACAAAAACCGTTCCGATCAAATAGATGCCTATGTAATCCTTTGCATAAACGATAATATTATCGCTTGCACCAAAGGCATACAGTATGGGCGTTTTAAACGCCTGAAAGAACAGCGTAAGCACGATGGAAAACACAAGCAGCATCCCGGCAGAATTACCCAGAATCTGCTCCGCTCCTTTATAATCCTTCCCTCCCAGCTTAATGGAAGCTAACGGCGCCCCTCCCATCCCGGCAAAAGCGCTGAACGCTGAAATCAGCATGATAATGGGAAACGTAACCCCTACGCCTGTAAGCGCCATGCTTCCATACCCTTCTATATGTCCTATGTACACTCTGTCTATAATATTATAGAGCAGATTAATCAACTGGGCCGCCACTGCCGGAACCGACATACTGAGGATTAATTTCCCTATCGGCAGCGTCCCCATCCGTTCATCCTGCTTATCATTCATATCCAATCACCTGCGTTCTGCTTTAAAAACTTTCAATCGGCCAGTTTACTGATACAGCGGAAGCAATACTTAGTCTTCCCTGTACCAGTAACAATAGAAGATATTATATCAAACCTGTTTGCCGAATACAACCAAAAATCTCACTATTTATTTCCTAATTCTTGCTGATATACAGATAATTTCTCCCGGTCAGCGTCTTATTCAGACAGACGCTGCATAGAATCACCACAATTCCAGCCAGAAATCCGATCCAGTTAAAGAGCGCTGTCAGGATCAGCAGCTGCAGCCTCATAAACTTCAAGGCATAGCCCAGTTCAAAATTCGGCTGCGTATAATTTGCCACCGCAACAAATGCCATGGCAAGCATAATTTCCGAATTAAACCAGCCGGAGGATACGGAAAATTCTCCCAACACCAGACCGGCAATCACACTGAGCGGAGTACTCAGCATGCTCGGCGTGTTCATTGCCGCAAGCCTCAGTCCGTCTATGGCCAGCTCAAGGATTAGAAGCTGCCAGATCAGCGGCACATTTACCATATCCCGTACCACCACAAAAGTAAACATTTCCGGAAGCCACTTTAAATTCTGCATAAAAAGCAGGTACACCGGAGTCAGGAAAACAGTCAGAAATGCAATGATTCCTCTTGTTACTTTCAGATAAACCCCTGTAAGAGCCGGGAAATAATAGTCATTCGCCTCTTCAATGATATCGTATACCGACGTAGGAAGGATCATGGCCGACGGCGAATTGTCCACCAATATCACGATTTTCCCTTCCAGAAGACAGGCAGCCGCCGTATCCGGCCGTTCCGTGAATTTAAACTTCGGGAAAGGATTAAACCATTTCCGCTTCATCAAGCATTCCGCAAGGCTCTGCTGGTTCATGGTCAAGGCGTCTGTCTGAATAGAATGCAGCTTATCCATCAGCTTTTTCAGCAGTTCCTGATCCACACGGTCAGACATGTAACAAACGGCCACGTCAGTTCTGGAGCTTTTTCCAACCTCCTTCATCTGCATGGTCAAATGGGGATCCCGGATTCTCCGCCGCATCAGCGCCGTATTAAATACGATGGTTTCCACAAACCCGTCTCTGGAACCCCGCAGGGACTTATCCTTATCCGGCTCCTCTACGCTTCTCGCCGGATAGGTTCTGCAGTCAATGACAATACATGCCTCATAACCGTCTATAAACAGACAGGTAGCTCCTGAGAGAACATTTCGAAAAATCTGGTCAAAGTCACTAAAAATATCAACCTCCACATAAGGGATACATTTTCTAGAAAATGCTGTCGCAGTGGACGGCATGTCCTCCTCGGTCACAGAAAAAAAAGAATCCATCAATTTCAGCATGGACTCATCCTTCGTAAATCCGTCGATAAAATAAAAGACAGCGTCCCGGCCTCCGATGACGATATTGCGCTGTACAATATCAAAACTGTCCGCCACTGGAAGCGTCTCATTTATATATGCCTCATTTTCCTTCACGGAAGCCGAAACATTCCTGTATTCCTGCATATCCATTCCTCCATTCCTGTTTCCCATTCCATAGGTCAGCAGGTTCTGCACATGTTTTCATGGATAGCATATCCGGATACCGGAAAATTATACGCCCGTTGTGCTTCCAAATCCGCCGTTTCTCTCCGTCTGCACATCGTCGTCCACGGTAATTCCGTATTCCACGAAAATACCCTGCATGAATCCAGTTCCGACTTTTAAATTTACCGTCTTTCTCTCATTGGTATCATTGGTAAGCTTCGCAAATATATGTCCTTCATTATCCGAATGAAAATAATCGCTGTCAATGATCCCTACTGTATTATTCAGCTGTAGTCGGTATTTAAAACCAAGGCCGCTTCTCGGATAACACTGAAGCACCCATTCCTCCTCCATGCGCACACGGATTCCGGTAGGGATCTTCACGGTCTTTCCCGGTTCCACCGTCATATCTGCCGGTATATAAAAATCATATCCCGCCGAGCCCGCCGTTGCCCGCTTTGGGAGTTTTATGCCGTCATAAATCTGTCTTAATTCCTCTTCTTCTGCCTCTCCAAAGGTATCCTTCCAGTCTTCTGCAAACTGCCCGAAACTCACTTTATAAAACTTGGCGATCCTTTTTGCCATTCCAGCCACCTCTTTCTTATATAAATTAGACAGGGATGTTCTCCCTGTCTGTAAGTATAGCAACTCGAATTACCGCATTCAATACTGATTTTATTTGTTAATTACCCGATCCTGATAATCAAAGCATTCTTTTGCAATCACATTGCTAAGTACAAGCAGGCAGACCAGATTCGGAATCGCCATCATACCGTTGAAGGTGTCCGAAATATCCCACACCATCTGAAGCTGGGTTGTCGCTCCAACAAATACGATTAGGGAAAAGAAAATCCGGTACAAAGTATTCAGCTTTGTAGAACCGGCAAGATACTCCAGCGATTTCTCCCCATAATATTCCCAGCCAAGGATCGTAGAGAACGCAAACAAAGTGATTCCTATCGTTACCAGCCATCCCCCAAAGGTTCCAAGCCCGGTCTGGAAAGCGGCGATCGTTAAGTTGGCCCCGGTAAGAGCCTCCCCGGTAGTCGGATCGATCTGCCCCAGCATTCCGGATGAAGCAATGGAAAGCCCCGTCATAGAACATACCACGATCGTATCAAAAAACGTTCCGGTCATATTAATATAGCCCTGTCTGGACGGATGATCCGTCTTAGCCGCCGCAGCGGCGATCGGAGCCGAACCTAGACCCGCCTCGTTGGAGAACACGCCTCTGGCAACGCCCCAACGCATCGCATTGGCGATCACAGTACCCGCAGCGCCGCCGCCCATAGCCTCAAAATTAAACGCCATACGAAAGATCTGCGCCAGCCCCGCCGGAACATTACCGATATTCAGCACGATTACTACAAAGCCAGCCACAAAATACAGCACTGCCATAAAAGGCACAACCACGGAACAGACCCGGCCAATACTCTGGATTCCTCCCACCAGCACCAGAAGCGCGGCAAGCGTCAGCACGGCGCCCGTGATCCATGTCGGAACGCCAAAAGTAGTCTGTACCGCCCCTGAAATGGAATTTCCCTGCGTCAGATTCCCGATACCGAAAGATGCCAGTACCGCAAACGACGCAAATGCAACGGCAAAAAATTTGCCAAGACTCTTGTTCTTAAACCCATTCTGCATCGCATACATGGGTCCCCCGGCCATCTCTCCCCTGTCGTTCTTCTGGCGGTACTTTACGGCCAGCACACTTTCGCCGTACTTAGTAGAAAGCCCAAATAAGGCGCTGATCCACATCCAGACAATCGCTCCCGGCCCTCCCAGGACCATAGCCGTTGCAACGCCGACAATATTACCGGTTCCAATGGTAGCCGCAAGCGCTGTCATCAGGGATTGAAACGGCGTGATATCTCCTTCGTCTCCCACATTCTTCTCCTGTTTTGTAAACACCTGCTTCAGCGCGTAGCCAAGATTCCTCCATGGCAGAAACTTCAGGCGGACTGTAAGAAATACTCCCGTCCCCACCAGAAGCACCAGCATGACCGGCCCCCACACGAATCCGTTAACCTTCGATAAAATATCCGCAAAACTCATAATCTCTCTCCTTCCATTTTAAACGTCAAAACCTTTTGCATTCTCAGTCTCTGCCAGACTGCATTCTGACATGAATTTATTCATTTCCCAAGTAAAAAAAAGTTTTTCCGTCATTCCCCATAAAAACACGAAAACTCCGAAGCATTTCCCGCTTCGGAGTCTTTCTATATGGATTTGCATTGACTTGGTTATCATAACATAGATAATACGAATATGCAAGTATAAAATCCAATTGTTGATTAGGTGTAAAGCCTTATTATGAGGATGCAGGAAACGGCGTTCCATACAGCGCGTAAGGCGTCACTTGGTAAACATAATAATTAACCCAATTCGTATAAAGATTATTTGCTGTCGCCCTCCAAGTCAGCAGCGGCTTATTCGCCGGATCATCCTCCGGATAATAATTCTTCGGAAGATCAATCTCCAGCCCCTTCTCCAGATCTCTTTTGTATTCTCCGTCCAGCGTCACCCTGTCATATTCAGGATGTCCCATGACAAATATCTGCCGTCCTCCCTCTGCCATTGCCAGAAACAGCCCCACTTCCTCTGATTCAGCCAGAATAGTAAGCCTCTCATCCTTTCTCAGCTTCTCAATCGGTACGTCGGTATGCCTTGAATGAGGCGCCAAAAATACATCGTCAAATCCTCGCACCAGCGGAATCTTGCGGTTCAGCACCCGGTGCCGGAATACCCCGAAGAGCTTATGCGGCATCTGCACCTTATTGATTCCATAGTGATAATAAAGCGCCGCCTGCGCTCCCCAGCACAAATGAAGGGTAGAGGTTACATTGATCTTTGTCCATTCCATAATCTCCTTAAGCTCCTCCCAGTAATCCACCTCTTCAAAGGGCATCTGCTCCACCGGAGCGCCCGTAATAATAAAACCGTCAAACTTGCGCTCCTTAATCTCATAAAACGGCTGGTAGAATTGGTTAATATGGCTGGTAGACGTGTTCTTTGCCACATGGCTGGACACATTTACAAAGGTTACGTCTATCTGAAGCGGCGTATTGGATAAAGACCGGAGTATCTGAAGCTCTGTGTCCTCCTTTAAAGGCATCAGATTCAGCAGTCCGATCTGGATCGGACGGATATCCTGGTGCATCGCCCGGTGTTCATCCATCACAAATATATTTTCATGTTCCAGTATTTCTTTGACCGGTAAATTATTCTGTACTCGAATCGGCATAATTTATTTCCTTCTTTCTATTATTTTCTTAGTTTTCAGGATTTTCATCCCCATCCTTTTCCTCTTCTGCCTGTCTCTGTTTCTTCTCCAGCGTTTCTTTTGAAATTACATATTTTCCAGTATCGTCTACAAAACTGAACTCATCGTAAAATTCTGTAGCCTCCGGCAGATTTTTGGAATGAAGCCTGCCGTTGATCAACATCTGAATGATATAATAAACAACCGCAAATGTAGGAACTCCCAAAAGCATTCCCACAAATCCAAACATTCCTCCGCCCAGAAGAATTGCAAATATGACCCAGAAAGAGGACAGCCCGGTAGAACTCCCCAAAATCTTTGGTCCGATAAAATTACCGTCAAGCTGCTGCAATACAAGAATAAAAATCAGAAAATATAATCCCTTCATCGGGTCATCTAATATGATCAATATAGCGCTTGGAATTGCGCCAATATACGGACCAAAAAACGGAATCACATTCGTCACGCCCACGATCACGCTGACCAGAAGAATATAGGGCATATTCAGTACAGTCAGTCCCAAAAAACACAGAACCCCGATAATTGCAGAATCTATAATTTTTCCAACTAAAAATCCGCCGAATATCTCATTCGCTTTCTGAGTAACATGCAGCACAATATTAGCATGACGAGAATTAAAAAGAGCATATGTAAGCTTTTTTCCCTGCTTTCCAAACATTTCCTTGCTGTACAATATATAAATTGATACAATAATGCCGATCAGAGCGTTTACAATTTCGCCGACAAAGTCGATCACACCCGTTGTCAGCAGCGTCATAATGTCGTTAGCCTGACGGAAGAAATTATTTCTCAGCCAATTCTGGAACGTATCCGTTGCCTGTTCCACAAAAGTCCGAACCATAACTCCGATATTAGAATCCGTCTTCACAATTTCATTCAGGCCATCCATTAATTCATTGATCTGTCTTGGAAGTGTGAACACCAAACTCCTGATGCTTTGGTACAGTTCCGGTATCAGCATATTAAACAATCCTGCAATCACCGCGCCCAGAATAACGATCGCCAGTCCAATTCCTGCCGTTCTGGACAGCTTCTCCGCCTTCTCTCTGTTCTTCGTTTGTTTCTCCAGCATAGGAATCAGTATTGCATCCATCTGCTTTACAATAGGATTCAGCAGAAACGCGATTAACGAGCCGTATAGAAACGGTTTCAGCACATCGACTGCCTTTGCAAAAATGCCGGAAATATCCGTAAGCCGCAGTAATGCAAAATAAAACACAATTCCTGCCGCAACCACTACAAGATACGTCATACACTTGCCGAGTTCCCTTCGAAACCTGGAAGGACTTTGGTTTCCAAGCGTCGGCCTATTGCTGTAATATCCCTCCGGCGTCTCCTCCGCCTTATCTTTATTTTTCCTTTTTTCTTCTTCCATTCTAAACACTCCTGCTACATTCATCAATTTTACTATCGCCTAGTATAGCATAAAAATAAGGATACAGCAAACCTATTTGCCGCATCCTTATCCCCACAGCTACATTCCGCCTAACAGCATGTAAAGGTCGCGCATTCTGTCTCCCTACACTGACAGGCATTGCTTCCCTCTACGCTGATCTTGCCAGCATGGCACTGGCATTCGTCATTATACATACAGTCCACTGCTTCACAATCAATCCTGCTGGTCGGGGAAGCTTCTCCTACAACATTGCTGTAGGAATCGCCCTTCCGCTCTACGAAACTGTCGCAGCAAGTCTCGGCCGCACGCTTTGCTCTGTCTCCTCCAACCTGAATCTTATCCAGTTCACAATAAAACTCTTTATTATGAGCGCAGGTCTGTACTGTACATTTTAATTCCGGCATTGCAAGATACCTCCTTCAACAAATAGATTACACAGACATAGTATCCGCAATGCCGGAATTATTATTCACAATCCTATAAACTTTTCATTCTTCCCGTCTGGTTACGCCTGACGGTAAATAATATCGTCACGCTCCGGCCCGTTAGAAACCATCGTGATCGGATATCCGATATGCTCTTCTACAAATTCAATATATTTACGGCAATTCTCCGGAAGCTTTTCATAATCTCTAATCCCGGAAATATCACATTTCCAGCCCGGAAGCGTCTCATACACTGGTTTTGCCTTCTCTAGCAAATAGGTCGTCGGAAATTCTGTCGTTATCTCTCCGTTAATCTCATAGCCTACGCATACTGGAATCTCATCCAAATATCCCAGTACATCTAATACCGTAAAAGCCACGTCTGTCGCGCCCTGCATCCTGCAGCCGTATTTAGATGCCACACAATCAAACCATCCCATACGTCTTGGCCGTCCTGTTGTAGCGCCAAATTCTCCGCCGTCTCCGCCGCGGCGTCTCAGCTCGTCCGCCTCGTCTCCAAAAATCTCGCTGACAAAAGCCCCCGCTCCTACTGCGCTGGAATAAGCCTTGCATACCGTAATAATTTTCTTAATCTCATACGGAGGAATCCCCGCGCCGATAGCTCCATAGGCCGCCAGCGTAGAAGAAGACGTCACCATCGGATAGATGCCATGATCCGGATCCTTTAAGGAGCCAAGCTGTCCCTCCAAAAGAATCTCTCTGCCTTCCTTCAGTGCGTTGTATAGGTACAGCGACACATCACACACATATGGCTCTACCATCTTTTTATATTCCTGCAATTCCTTGTACAACTCATCCGGATCGATTTCCGGTTTGTGGTACAGATGCTTCAGGAGTACATTCTTTTGTTCTGCCACACGCACAACCTTTTCCTTCAGAAGTTCATCGCAAAACAGCTCGCTTACCTGAAAACCTACTTTCGCATACTTATCAGAATAAAATGGCGCGATCCCCGATTTTGTTGAGCCAAATGATTTGCCGCCCAAACGTTCCTCCTCGTATGCATCGAAATTCTTATGGTAAGACATCACCATCTGCGCACGGTCAGACACCAGAATCTTAGGCATTGGCACGCCTCTGTCAATGATCGACTGAATCTCCTGAAATAAAATCGGTATATCCAAAGCAACGCCATTTCCAATAATACTGGTAGTGTGATCATAAAATACGCCTGATGGCAGTGTGTGGAGTGCAAACTTGCCATAATTGTTGATTATCGTGTGTCCCGCATTCGCGCCTCCCTGAAAACGAACAATAATATCGGCCTGCTCTCCAAGCATATCCGTTATCTTACCTTTACCTTCATCTCCCCAGTTTGCGCCGACTACTGCTTTTACCATAACAATTCCTCCTGTGTGCTATATGCAATACCATATTGTTAAAAGACCTTTCGTCCCCAATTCTGTATTATACTATAATTCCCTGTTCTTGTACATTATTATTTCACATAAGCGGTGCGAATAACCGCAGAACCTGTCCCACAACTTTCGCTTTAAGCGGACGGTTCTGAACTTCCGTCAGACTAACCTTATGACTGCGCTCCAAGGTATTTTGAAAATCTACTTCAATACTGCCGACTGCCGGATTATTATAAATCAGCACGCCGCACTCAAAATGCAGATATAAACTCCGGTAATCCAGATTAATCGTTCCTACCGTCGCCGTATCATCGTCCGACACAAACACCTTAGCATGGACAAACCCCGGCGTGTATTCATAAATCTGTACGCCCGCCTGAATCAGTTCCTTGTAAAATGTCTGCGCAGCGGCAAACGCATACCATTTATCCGGAATATGCGGCATGATAATAATAACCTCGATTCCGCTCTTAGCCGCTCTGGTAAGCGTTGTAATCATCTCGCTGTCCAAAATCAGATAAGGCGTCATAATGTGCACATACTTCTTTGCATGGTTCAAGATATGAAAATAAACTTCCTCGCCCACATTTTCATTATCGTAAGGATGATCTCCGTAAGGAATCACATAACCCGTCCATCTAGTAGTCCAGGCTCTCTTAACGGTCAGATACTTCTCATAATTCTCTGTCTCCTTTTCATCAAGGTTCCACATCTGCAGAAACAGCATTGTGAAGCTCTGTACTGCGTCGCCTTTCAGCATAACTGCCGTATCCTTCCAGTGGCCGAACCGCTCCAGCTCATTAATATATTCATCCGCCAGATTAATTCCGCCGGTAAACGCAGTCCTGCCGTCAATCACACAGATTTTCCGATGATCTCTGTTGTTCTGCACCGTAGAGAGAAAAGGGACAATCGGATTCGACATCTTACACTGAATACCCATCTTCCGTATTTTCTTATAATAGTTATACGGAAAATTTGTAATAGCGCAGGTTCCGTCATACATGAAACGGACCTCGACGCCTTCGGCCGCCTTTCTCCTGAGAATTTCCAGAATCGTATTCCACATATGTCCTTCCGCGATAATAAAATACTCCATAAAGATATATTCTCTAGCCTTTTCCAGCTCTTTTATTAACGCTCGGAATTTATCTTCACCCAAAGGGAAATACGTCACTTCCGTATTCCGATAGGCAGGGAATCTAAGATAATCCGACAGATAATAGGCAAGATTAGCCATTGCGGGCTTACTGTCTCTAATCTCTTCAACAATCTCTTCTTCCTGAAGCATGTAAGGACTTTCCTCCAGCTTTAATGTCTCCAGCTTCTCTCCTACCCACCGGGTGCCCACCTGAAGTTCTACATAAATATAGAACAGCGTCCCCACCGCCGGAAAAGCCATGATACACAAAATCCAGGTCATCTTAAACGCCGGGTTATCCTCTGAATTGATAATATAGATCAAAACGCAGATACCCACTATAGTAAACGCCATATTAATATAAATCGTATATTGCCTGAGCATACTCATCGATACGGCTACAATTGCAAGCTGCAGCAATATCATCAGTAAGATCAGGCCGGTACGGCTGAATATTATCCGAAAAAGCCCTCCCTTAGCCTTTTTCAATCTCTTATGCTCCATAGATGTCTCTCCTCACTTGAATTATATACCGCATATTTTTCATAATGATAAGTTTATCACACTTCATCTTCCATCTCAAGAAGCCTTTTGAAATGATTGCATAACTATGGCTCTCACATAACAGTTCACTAAATTTTTATATCCTTCCCCTTTCTTTTTTCTCAAAAAGGTATTACAATAGATTTATCTATATGCGAAACCGAAGAAAGGAGTTAGACACATGTCAAAAACATTCAAGCGTTTATTAGGATTAGCCGCAGTTGGAGGAGCTGCTGCTGCAGGAGTAATATATTATCTTAACAAATCTGAGGATAGCGACGACGACTTTTTAGATGAATTTGATGATGACTTTGATCTGGACGATGACTTAAATCCTGCAGGAGAACGGGAGTATGTATCTCTGAATACCGCCCCAAAAACCGAAGAACCCGAACCTGAAGAAAAGGAAGCACCGACAGCCAAAGACGAAAACGAGGCTGACAAAGCAAAAGCTGCAGATCCAGAAGAAAAAGCTGAATAGTACGATATCTGAGAGAGACCCTTCCGCAAAGAAGAGGTCTCTCTTCTTATCATCCCTATGGTGCATATTCCTCAATTTCTTTCTTTGCCTTTGCCTGAAGCACCTCAGTCTGAAATACATAATTGCGGATCAGCATTTCCGCTCTCGGCTGGAGATTTATAAACTGACATCCATAGCCATAGAGCCCCTTCCCCCGCACAGGACGCTGTTTTTGTATACATGCAGTAATATTTACCGGTTCCTTTAAGCTGGGAATAATTGCTGATACCATCGTACCCGGCTGGAACTTCTGCTTTGAAACAAATTGAAATCCTCCGGTTCCAATATCTTTTATATTTACATACTTTTCCCTCGTCTGCCCCTCCGGCAGAAGAGAAGCCTGAATGGTCGCATACACGCGGAAATTCTTCCTCTCCTCTGGAATATCTTTCGTAACCGCGCGGGCTGTGTAATACTCTTTGTCCTCCTCCGGCGCGCAACAAATATGAAACTCTTCCGTCAAGGTAAAAATGAACGCCCTGTAATCATACTTCCTGCCTTCCGGCATTAGGAAAAACTTCTGCGGAAATTCCTCCGGCGCTTCCCCGGAAAAAAAGAGGATAATTGTATCCGGGCTTTCCCTTTTATACTGAATATCCGCTAAAAAATTGCAGTTCAAATAATACAGCGTCCCATTTAATATTTTATGTAATATGTCCATAAATATGAATACCTCCTTCTTTTTTATAACTATCATCATTCTGATGCACGAATCGTTTCTACAAATTATTTTACCAGGGTAAACTCCCAGATTCAAGGCTTCCACACGCGGCAGAGTATCTTGGCCGCTTCTTCGATTTCCTCCTCCGACATGTTCGCATACCCAAGCAGTACCGTCGCCTTTTCATCTCTTTCTCCAATAATATAATCTGACAGCCCATACACCCTTATTCCGGCCCTCTTAGCTCTTTTGATCAAATCTTCCTCTGTTGCCTTCCCGCCGAAAGTAAGAAGCAGATGCACGCCTGCATGTTCTCCGGAAATCCTGCACGCATCTGCAAGAGGCGCAAGTCCTTTAATCAGCAGATCATGTCTTCCCTTATAAAGGGCTCTCGTCTTGTTCAAATGTCTTTCATAATAACCGTCCTCCACAAAATGCCGTACGATCATCTGATCGACTACCGAAACTGTTGAGTTAATAAACCCGCATTTATCCAGATATACATCTGTAAGCTCCTTTGGCAAAACCATATAACTCATACGGATAGCCGGGGCAATGGATTTAGAAAATGTTCCCAGATAAATAACCTTTCCGCCTCTATCATAACCCTGAAGCGCCGGAATCGGTTTCCCCTTGTACCGAAATTCGCTGTCATAATCATCCTCGATAATATAACGTCCCTCCTTTTCATTTGCCCATCTTAGCAGCTCCATCCGCCGTTTCATAGGCATTACAATCCCGGTGGGATACTGATGGGAGGGCGTTACGTACGCCACGTCTGCCTCTGTGTCCTTGAGGATGGTAACCTTCATCCCATATCCATCCATTTCAATGGGGAGAACTCTGTAGGACTGGCTCACAAACAGACGATATGCCTGCTTATAAGAAGGATTCTCTACCGCAATAGTATGCTCTCTTCCTAATATGGAGCACAAAAGCATCAGAAGGTAATCGCTGCCCGCCCCTACGATTATCTGTTCCGGACTGCAGTTTACACCCCTAGCCTGATACAGATACTTCCTGATTGCTTCGCGAAATCCCTTCTCACCCTGTGGATTTCCAAGGCGGAACAGTTCTACCTTGTCATCCATTAGGATGTCCTTAGAAATCTTTCTCCATACGTTATAGGGAAAGCTCTTCAAATCCACCCCGTTCGGCGTAAAATCGAACCGATACTGCTCTTTCTTTTCGGTTCTTTTCTCTAATCCGGGTTTTTTTTCATGAATCAAATGATACAGCCCTTCTACCTGCGCCACAAAAAATCCCCGGTAAGGCTCTGATTCAATATATCCTTCTGACAGAAGCTGCTCATAAGCAAGCTCCACCGTGCTCCGACTGACCTCCAAATGTTTTGCCAAAAGCCTTGTGGAAGGCAGTTTTTCCCGGTAAGCAAGCTTCCCGGATATAATATTTTCTTTGATATAAAGATAAATCTGTTCATATAACGGTCTTTTATCCTTTGGCTTTAAATTTATTGTCAGTTCATTCATCCTCTTAAAAAACAAACCCACAGCGCTCATCCGCACTGTGGGCATTCTCCTTCCATAAAGTCTAAGCCCCGCAGCAGACAACTATCTTTTCTAGTCCGGCTGCTTGGCCCGCTTCTTCGCGGAAATCTATTCTTCCCTCAACTATTTCGGAAGCCTAAAAGAGCTCTTTAGAGATACAATCCTGTTAAATACCATAGCATCCGGCTTAGAATCTTTCGCATCAATGCAGAAATATCCGTTCCTCACAAATTGGAAGCTGTCATAAGGCTTTGCATCTGCAAAATTAGGCTCTACATAACAATTCTTGCGAACCTCCAGGGAATTTGAATTGATATTCATGGAGCCGTCCTCCTCATTGTAGACGCCTTTTTCCTCATCAATCAGATTCCCATAGAGACGAACCTCCGCTTTCTTCGCGTACGGCGCCGCCACCCAGTGAATGGTTCCTTTCACTTTCCGTCCGGCAAAGCCGCTTCCGCTCTTCGTCTCCGGATCATAGGTACAATGTACTACGGTCACATTGCCTTCATCATCCGTTTCATAACTTACGCACTTTACAAAATACGCCTGCATCAAACGAACCTCATTTCCCGGAAAGAGCCGGAAATATTTCTTTGGAGGCTCAATCATAAAATCCTCCCGCTCAATATAAAGCTCGCGGCAGAATGGAAGCTTTCTCTTCCCAAGAGCCTCGTTCTCCAGATTATTCTCCGCCTCAAGCCACTCCGTCTCATCCTCCGGATAATTGTCAATCACAAGCTTAATCGGATCAAGTACCGCCATCATCCGGGGACGCTTCATCTTAAGGTCTTCTCTGATACAATATTCCAGCATAGCATAATCTACAGAGCCCTGTGCCTTAGATACCCCGCACAGTTCCACAAACATCCGCAGGGATTCCGGAGTAAATCCGCGTCTCCTAAGCGCCGCGATAGATACCAGACGCGGATCGTCCCATCCATCCACAATACCATCCTCCACCAGCTTCTTAATATAACGCTTGCCGGTCACCACATTAGTCAGATATAGCTTAGCAAATTCAATCTGCCTCGGCGCCGGATCAAATTCACACTCTTTTACCACCCAGTCATACAGCGGCCTGTGGTCTTCAAATTCCAGCGTACAGATTGAATGGGTAATCTTCTCCACCGCATCCTCGATAGGGTGTGCAAAATCATACATCGGATAAATGCACCACTTATCTCCCGTATTATGATGGGACATGTGCGCCACACGGTAAATCACAGGGTCGCGCATATTGATATTCGGTGAAGCCATATCAATCTTCGCCCGCAGCACCTTCTCACCATCCTTATATACGCCGTTCTTCATCTCCTCAAAAAGCTTTAAATTCTCTTCCACAGAACGGCCGCGGTACGGGCTGTTCTTTCCGGGTTCCTTCAAAGTGCCCCGGTATTCCCGAATTTCTTCCGGACTCAAATCACAGACAAACGCCTTTCCTTTCTTAATCAGCTTCACGGCGCACTCATACATTACTTCAAAATAATCAGACGCAAAATATAAATGATCCTTAAAGTCAGCGCCGAGCCATTCCACATCTGCCTTAATTGACTCTACAAATTCCATATCCTCCTTCGTCGGGTTGGTATCGTCAAACCGAAGATGGAAGGTTCCGTGATATTTTTCTGCCAGCCCTGAATTTAAAATAATAGATTTGGCATGTCCAATGTGCAGATAACCGTTTGGCTCCGGCGGGAATCTGGTGCAGACTTCTGTATATACGCCCTCCGCAAGGTCTTTATCTATCTCCTGCTCAATAAAATTCTTTGAAACCGCTTCTTCTCCCATAGGTATCCTCCTCTATATCGTTCATTCTCGTCATTTTTTAATCTTATCATACTTCCAAATAACCCACAATAGAATAATTTTAAAAAACCATTGACAAAACCACTATTTATATTGTATATTTATCACGTTGCATATCTTAATCAGATACTAGCGATGATATGCGTGTTTCATACATATCTGCTGTCGTGGCTCAGTCGGTAGAGCGTCGCCTTGGTAAGGCGGAGGTCGGCGGTTCGATTCCGCTCGACAGCTTTTATCTAAGAAGCTTTTCAAAACTTTTGTTTGGAAAAGCTTCTTTTATTTCCGCTCGCTTAACAGTTTCCAAGTCTTCGCCTTGATTCTCTGAAGAGCATTATCCACAGTCTTCGGGCTTTTATTTATCAATTCTGCAATGGCTCTGTAATCCGTCCCCAAAAGATGCATATACATCACTCTCCGCTCTAGTTCGCTGAGTCTCCCTTCCAGCTCAGTCTCAAGCCCCTCTATATTCTCCCGGTTAATCACAGCATGCTCTGGATTGCTCTCCTCTCCTGCCTCAATAGTATCCAGCACCCGGCCCTTTTTTCCCGATTCGGCTTCCTCATACAATGATACATAAGAATTCAGCGGAATATGTTTCTTCCGCTTCGAAGCCTCAATAGCGCTGTACATCTGTCTGCGGATGCAAAGCTTCGCAAAGCTGAAAAAAGTTACCTTCTGCTCTGGATTATAATCCTGCACTGCCTTAAACAATCCGATCATTCCCTCCTGAATCAGATCGTCATTCTCTCCGCCCAAAAGAAATATGGCTTTTGCTTCTTTGCGTACAAGATTCTTATATTTTTCCATCAAAAAATCCATAATCTCCTTCTCGCCCTTTCGGAGCTCACGGATTAATTCTTCATCTGTAAACGCCTTGTATTTTGACATTCCAAGCATCTCTTTCACCTGAACCCTCTACAGCATTCTCTGCCTTACCGCCTCATATGCAAGCACTCCTGCAGCCACAGATGCATTTAAGGAGTCAATATCGCCTTTCATCGGGATACTGGCGGTAAAATCACAGGTTTCTTTCACAAGACGGCTGACGCCCTCCCCCTCATTTCCAATCACCAGCCCGATGGGCCCCTTCAAATCTACATGGTACATCTCTGTTCCTCCCATGTCTGCGCAGACGAACCACACTCCCTGCTTCTTCAAATCTTCCATTGTTTTTTTCAAATTAGTCACCTTGGCAACCGGCGTATAGTTCAGCGCTCCGGCGGAAGTCCTCGCCGCCACAGCCGTAAGCCCCGCGGCCCGGCGTTTCGGAATAATAACTCCATGGGCCCCCGCTAAGTTGGCGGTACGAATAACCGCCCCCAGATTATGCGGATCTTCAATGCCGTCCAGAAGAATCAAAAACGGCGGTTCCTGCCGTTTTCTGGCAAGCTCAAGCATGTCCTCAACTTCCGCATATTCGTAGGCGGCCGCATAGGCAATCACGCCCTGATGCTTTCCAGTCTCAGACATCTGGGACAATCGCTCTCTACTTACAAAATTCAGAATCGTATCATGTTTTTTGGCTTCTCTTATGATCGTACGGACGGCCCCGTCCTGACAGCCGTCCAGAATAAATAGCTTGTCTATTGGTTTCCCGGCGCGGAAAGCCTCCAGCACCGCATTTCTTCCCTCAAGTACGAGACTTTTTATTTCTGCATTCTTCTCATTCATACAAACTCCCTAAACATCTTCGTTTTATCTTTATACGTCTTCATCGAGACTGCCGAGTCCGGTTTTAATCAGTTCCAGCATGCGCCGATATTCCCGTCTCAAATATAAATATCCAATCAGCGCTTCAAATCCGGTAGCTCTGCGGTAATCTGTCACCGACTGATTTTTTGCCGGACTGACAGTTTTGGAATTTCTGCCCCTTTTATATACCTGACGCTCTTCCTCTGTCAATTGCTCCTGTATCCCGCGCATCATTTTCGACTGGGCAGACGCCTGTACAATCCTGCTGGTTTCCTTGTGAAGCTTCTGCACCGGTTTGTTCCCCTGCCTCAGTACCAGACTCTTAATTACCAGATCAAACACCGCATCCCCTAAATAGGCCAGAGCAAGAGGAGAATACTCCCTCACATCCGCCTTACGCATCTGCAGCAAATCCTGCATAAAAAAATCAAATTCCCATTCTATGCTTTTTTCCATTTTACTCCTTCTCTGGTATCCAGAAGCACGATTCCCTTCGCCGCCAGTTCGTCGCGAATCTCATCCGCTCTTGCAAAATTCTTCGCCTTCCTTGCAGCCTGCCGTTCTTCAATCAGAGCTTCGATTTCCTCGTCCAAAATCTCTTCTTTTTTCTCCACTGTCAAGCCCAGCACATCTGTCAATTTTACAAGCAGGCCATAAAGCGCCCCTGAATATTCCTTTGATCCCGCCGTATCTGCCGTGGTATTAGCAAATTTAACCAGATCAAATACTGCGGCGATCGCATCCGCCGTATTAAAATCGTCCTCCATAGCCCCTTCAAAAGCCGTCACAAACTGCGCCGTTTTATCCAAATTCTCCTTTTCTATTCCCGTCATGCTCTCTTCTTTGGCATTCTCGGATAAATATTTCAGGTTATCCGCCGCATTTAAAATACGCTCCAGTCCATTCTTTGACGCCTCCATCAGCTCCGCGCTGAAATTCAGCGGGCTTCTGTAGTGGGCGCTCAGCATAAAAAACCGAAGAATCTGAAGATCGTACTGCTCGCTGATTTCCCGAACTGTACGGAAATTTCCCAGAGATTTGCTCATTTTGTGGTTATCAATATTTAAAAATGCATTGTGCATCCAATATTTGGAAAATTCTTTTCCATTTGCCGCCTCGCTCTGAGCAATTTCGTTCTCATGATGAGGAAACACCAAATCCTCTCCGCCTGCATGAATATCGATCTGTTCTCCCAGATATTTTTTTGACATCACTGAGCACTCTATATGCCAGCCCGGGCGTCCTTCGCTCCATGGCGATCCCCATGCGGGCTCTCCTTCTTTCTTAGGCTTCCACAGCACAAAATCCAGCGGATCCTCTTTCTCATCCTCGCCGCTCACCAGAAGAGAACGGTTCCCTGAACGCAGATCGTCCAGATTCTTATGAGAAAGCTTTCCGTAATCCTGAAAACTTCTGGTCCGGAAATACACCGTACCGTTCTTCTCATAAGCATACCCCTTCTCAATCAGCGTACCGATCATGTCAAGCATTCCGTCAATTTCCTGAGTTGCCAGCGGATGAGTAGTTGCCGGCTTAATATTCATGCCCTCCATGTCTTTCTTACATTCTGCAATATATCTTGCAGAAATCTCATCAGCCTGCACGCCTTCCTCATTTGCCTTTTTGATAATCTTATCGTCTACATCGGTAAAATTCGATACATAATTCACATCGTATCCTTTGTATTCAAAGTATCTGCGCACTGTGTCAAACACAATCATCGGCCTTGCGTTTCCAATATGGATAAAATTATAAACCGTAGGTCCGCAGACATACATCTTAACCTTTCCTTCCTCCACCGGAATAAATTCTTCTTTCTTCTTAGACATTGTATTATACAGCTTCATCTTTTCTCTCCTTTTTCGTTTCTTCTGCCTCTCCACACGCCTTTAACCTGCGCTCAAGCTGGCTGATTCTCTCTTTCATACAAATATTATCTCTCTGTAATTGTGAAATATCGCTGGTAACCGGATCCGGAAGATTCACCTGATCCATATCATAACGCGGAATCTTAAGATTCCCCATCTTCACGATACGCCCCGGGACTCCTACCACCGTACAGTTAGGCGGCACCTCGTTTAACACCACGGAACCCGCCCCAATCTTGGAATTTTCTCCAATTGTAAAGGAACCAAGCACCTTCGCTCCCGCGCTTACCATCACATTATCCTTCAGCGTCGGATGCCGTTTTCCCTGTTCTTTTCCGGTTCCACCAAGGGTCACGCCCTGATACAGCGTCACATTATCCCCAAGCTCCGCCGTCTCGCCAATAATCACTCCGCTTCCGTGGTCGATAAAAAGCCCTTTTCCTATAGTTGCTCCCGGATGAATCTCGATTCCCGTCTTTCTCGCTGCACGCTGGGAAATCCACCTTGCTGTAAAATAATGCTTCTTCAAAAACAGCTTGTGCGCCAGCCTGTAGCTTAAAATCACCTTAAAACTTGGATACAGAAACACTTCCATATTCGACTTAATCGCCGGATCTCTCTCTCGAATTACATGAATTTCTTCTTTAATATAGGACATAAATCCCATAAATATCTCTCCTTTTAATCACTTTTCATATAGAGTGCGCCAAGGCACGTTCTCACGCCGAGCGCTGCCGCCCGCGGCATATTTCTTCTTCGCGCCGGCGCGCATCTTCCCGGAGGGTTTTATGATATAGGGAATGCAGTTTTTCTATATCATAAAAAAACTTCGTCTCTATTATCAAGAGACGAAGCATCACTCCGCGGTCCCACTCTCATAGAGGATTCCTATCGGTACATATCCGTATGGAAATTCCTCCGCTCCATGCGCGTAACGTGCGCCCTTCGTATCCGGCTAATTACTGATTCCTCCCGCCGCAGGGCTTGCAAGCTTTCACCGGATCGACTCCCGAATGCACTTCAGAAATATATTCCTGAAGACCGCTTCCAGCCAACGGCGGTCTCTCTCTGCCAGCAAATGTTATCTCCTACTCTCTTCGTTCTAAGTCTTTTATCTAGAATTATCTTATGCGAATCCACAGGATTTGTCAACTAATTTTATACTATTCCGCTTTCCTCACCCGTTCTCCGTTACTTGAATCCCTTTTGCGCATCTACAATACCAGCGCCACTTCGTTTTCACGCAGCCGACGTCCCGCCACATTGCCGTTTTCTTTAAATCCATCCTTTAGAAGCTGTTCCAGAATTTCCATATTATCTTCTTCCTTCTGACTAAAAGTGACTGTTTCCAAATGTGTATCTTAAAATGTGTATTTCAGGTTTGCATGCCTGTCAAATCAAACATAAGCAGCACACTTTTTCCCTTTAGATCCCCCGCGGGTGAATTAACGGCCCATATTTAAAAAGGGAATCTGGAAACCCCAGATTCCCTGCCCTATGCACAGAATTTACCACTTCACCACCGACTCGCCGCCTGCTTCAAATGCAACGTCATCAACATAGACTCCGCCGCCTGCTTCTTCAAAGATCTTCTCATAATCCTTCCATCCCATTTCCTCGCATTCCCGGAGCGCTTTTGCATTCTCTCCATTTTCAATATACATCCTGACCGCTTCTTTCTCTACCTCTTCCGGCGCTTCCTTTACCTTCTGTCCTTTTTCCCAGATCGTTAGCTTATCTTTCTTCGTCTTTCCGTAAAAACTGATTTCCTTACACTTCTGGTAAATTGCTGTTCCTTCCTCATCAACTCCAGACCGGCTGAGCGCAAAGATAAAATAATTTGCTCGAAATCCCTGATCAGTCGGCTCCCACTCCCATGGCGTTTTCCCGCGAAACCGTATCTCCTTCACCGCGTCGTCTGTACTCTCAAACATTTTCCCTTCCGGCGTTACCCAGTCTGCAATCTGCGATATGCCGATTCCCTTCTTTGATTCCAGCCTGCAGTAGAGTTCCCCATTCTTCAGCACGTAGAGCTCTTCTACGGAAACATCCTCTGTTGACAATGCGAAAATACCAGAAAGCCCCCAACCTGTATCTGTTATGCGGTCGCAGATATTATTTCCTAAAACTACCGTTATAGACGCAATCAAAACTGCCAGAAGCAGAACGCCTACTGTTTTACTCGTAATCCTCCTCGCCGTCTTCTTCATAACCTGATCCGCAGCTTCTTCCTTCTCTTTTTCGGAAGGCTCCGGCACATCTTCTATCCGCGGAAGCTCTTTGCTTGCATTTTCATATACGTGCATACAATCCTCACATCCCCGGATATGCTCTTCTACCATCTCTCTGCTCTCTTCTTTTAGCACATCATCTTCATAAAGAACCAAAAGATCTTGAACAATCGCACACTCTTTCTTCATTTACGGCACCTCCTTTATCATTTCCTGAATCTTTAATTTTGCCCGGTGGCAGATCACCCGCGCCCACCCTTCTCCTTTTCCGAATATTTCACCGATCTCCCTGTAGGATAATTCTCCCAGTATCCTTAAGGTAAATACTTCTTTATAAGGCTCCTTAAGCAGATGCAGTACCTTATAAAGCGATAACGTTTCCTCTTTGCGGATATAAAGCTTCTCCGGATTGTCTTCCCTCCCCTCTCCATTCTTTTCTGCGCCGGAAAGTTCTTCCCGCAGCCCGCTGCCGGCGAGATGCTTTTGTTTTTTTATCCATGACAGATATGCATTTTTCCCAATCTGGCATAACCATGACTGTATCTGACATTCACCCTTGAACCTGCCTATATTCACTAACGCTTTATAAAACGTCTCCTGCGTAAGCTCTTCCGACAGCTCCGGACTGCTGCTCAGAGATAATAGGAAGTAATAGACGTCCTTGTAATACCGTTTATATATATCCTCAAAATTCATGCATCCCACCTCCTTGTTCCCTACGTAAGAAAAATCTAAAACGGTCAGGAAACGCCGGCTTTCACTTCTATACCAGCCTGCCTGTCTCCTTCTGTTTTATACTAATAAGACTCCCATCCTGTTATTTCGTTTCAGATAATTTGAAATTATTATAATTCTTTTCTCCGAATCACGAAAGGCTATATTGACGGCCAGCAAAAAAAGAATGACTGGCTGATAACTTCCAATCATTCTTTCTATTAATAGTTTCTCTGAAGAAACAAGCTAAACTCCGTCTTTTATAGACTCCCCTATTTCAACATACCCCTATTATATTGATTCCCCAACGCAATAGCCGCCCTCGATACCGGCACATGAAGCGTCCTTACACACAGGGAACCGCACCTCCGCCTTAAACAGATCTCCTTCAATCTTAATCTGGAAATTCCCCTTCTGCAGTTCCGTAAAGCTCTTTGCAATGGCAAGCCCCAGCCCCGACCCTTCCGTATTTCTGGAAGCGTCGCCTCTGACAAACCGCTCGGTAAGGTCTGACGCCTTCACCGAAATCTCTTCCGCCGACACATTCAGTACTTGGATTACTGCCGTCCGCCCTTCCTCTTCCGAAAAAATCTTCACGTATACTCTGGTTCCCTCTAGAGTATATTTTGATACGTTGATCAACAAATTTTCAAAAATCCGATAGGTCTTCTGACTGTCCAGCGGACAGATCAATTTCTCCTCTGGATATGCGCAGCGGAAATCCAATCCTGCCTTTTCAAATTTATCCTCCAGTTCCAGCTTCACCTGCTTAAATAAGTTTACCACATCCACATCTACGATCTGAAGAGACACATTCTGGCTGCTCGCCTTGCTGATCTCAAACAAATCCTCAATCAGCGCCTTTAAACGGAGGGATTTTTTATCCAATACCTCCACGTATTCCTTTCTCTTTTCCTCATCTTTCTCCTCTTTCAGGAGATTGACATAGGTAATGATTGCAGTCAGGGGCGTCTTCAGGTCGTGAGATACATTGGTCACAAGCTCCGTCCGCATCCGCTGACTCTTCACTTCCTTTTCCACTGCCTTCTGATAGCCGTCCTGAATCTTGCGAATTTCCTGTTTAAATGGATTAAAAATTCCCAAATCCTCCTCGATCTCTATGTCTAGATTTCCCTCCGCCATCTGATTGGTAATATTCAGCAGCACCGCATATTTTCCACGAAGATCGTCGAAATATTTCCGCAGAATACAGAATAAAATAACTGAATAAATCAGTAATGCAAATATTCCAAAAAACCACAGGGTACATACCAGCGCTAAGATCAGGAAATTTACCGCTACAATCTTTAGGATAATCCTATTATTCCTCTCGCTGAAATCAATTTCCTCAAAAGAATGATAAAGCCTTGCGATTCCGCCTCTTGTCTTTGCCACGCCTCTACTGCAGGCGTCAAGAATATTCCGCCCATATCTAACGATAAGAGACCGTTCTTTCATGTAAGACCCTAATCCCATTACATATGCCTGCCGCAGGCATCCCGACACCCAGTAGATGACTGCCGTACAGCCAAATAAGACGCATAGGCAGATTCCATCGACATAACCTGCGTGCAGCAGCCATGGCAGATTCCCATATTGACTGTATAAAAATACAGCCATGCCGATTCCTGCCGCCACTTCAAAAGGCGCCTTAAATATACTTTCATTTCCTGTTCCGAAAAACTTGATCAGCGGAAAAATCCATGCCGCAGCGCCCGAGACTGCAAGCGCGACCAGAATGCTCTCTGCCGCGGCTCTCATCGTAGGATAAAAGCTGCTTGCAAGAATCGCTGTAATAAAGAGCAGGTATCCCATAAGTAATACCATAAATAAACTATGCCTGTTTTTCAATTTTGTATCCAACTCCCCACACCACCTTCAAATATTTTGGTTCCTTCGGGTTAATCTCAATTTTCTCACGGATATTGCGGACATGCACCATAATGGTATCTGTATTAATCGCCCGCTCGTTCCACACCCGCTCATAAATCTCTTCCGCCGAAAATACCCTTCCGGGATTCTTCATCAAAAGCAGAAGAATCTTGTACTCAATAGGCGTCAGCTTTACCGGCTCTCCGTCTACGAATACCTCCACTGTTTCCTCATTTAGTTCCAGTCCGCCTACTACATGGACATGCTCCTCTTTTTCTTCCTGTTTTCCCAGACGCTCCATGAACCTGCTGTATCTGCGCAGCTGGGAGTTCACTCTGGCCAATAGCTCCATCGGAGTAAAAGGCTTTGTCACATAGTCGTCTGCTCCCATATTAAGCCCCAGTATCTTATCGATCTCTTCTGATTTTGCTGATAGAAAGATGACCGGAAAATCATGCTTCTCTCTGAGCTTTGTCGTCATGGTAATCCCATCCATCCGCGGCATCATCACATCCACAATCGCCAGATGGATTTCTTCCCTCTCGATCGTCTCCAAGCCTTCTATTCCATCCGCCGCCTGAAAAACCTGATACCCCTGACTCTGCAGGTAGATTTCGACTCCTTTCCGGATTTCTTTATCATCCTCCACGATTAATACGTGATTATATTTCTTATCCATGATAGATCTGTTCCTCCTCGCTTTACCGGTACAGCCCGCGTCTTAAGGCCAGCCGTTCCGGCAGATTTTTCCGCATAAAAGACTATACTCCGGTTCTGCCATTCTTGCAACCATATACAATCAATCTCCCTCCTGTCTGAATTCCTCCAATTATTGGTGCTGTTTAAAGAATAACGTAGAAATCTTAATAGAAACGCCTTGAAAAACAAAAGAATTTCTAAAGTTTATATGCTCCGGGCCGCAGGAAAAATTCATGAAAAAGGCACGTTCCGGCCGCCCTGAAACGGCGGTGTCAGAAAGTGCCTTTTCTCCTATACTGTCTCGTTTAAATATAGTCTCGATAAGGGTATGATCTTATGCATCTCCTCTTTCATGCGTTCTGTCATCTGCACGCCCTCTTCTATACAAAGCTCCTCCGCTGTCTTTACGCCGAACAGAAATTCTGTCAATGCGGAAATGGTCAGCGTACCTTCGCTGTTTTCCGGTTTACTGTCCATCAGCATAACGCCGGAATATTCGGTGCCGGTTATCACAACGCAGCGGTTATTTTCCTCAATAACAGGATCGGTAATCTGGAAGCATACGGCGGCAAGAGTCTTAAGCCGGACAGACATAAGAAGCCTTCTTGCATCAATGACGCGCACCATAATCTTCGGCGCGGCATCCTCTGTCTGCCCGTCTGGAATATAGGGCCTGCAGTCTATAATCTGCTCTCCTTCACGGTACACCATCAGCCGGGCTCCTTCGCTTGCATATTCCTTCTGAATACGCCGGTAATACGCCCCGCTCCGATATGCATATACCTGATAAGCCGAAGAAAGATCCTGATTCGCCGCGTCGGCCAATTCTTCCATCTCCGAATCCTCCACCGGCGAAACGCGGCATACCCTTCCATCCTCTAATACCAGCGTCCCGGATTCTTTCCGGGGGCAGCGCTTCCTTTCCTGCTCGTATACAGTCCTGAAATCATAGGGGGTATAGATTGTCTCCGCCGCCGGCATCAAAAACGTGAAGCTTCTGCCCAATGCATACATATCCCGCAGCGCTCTGCGAAGAAGCTCTCCCATATAACCTCTCTTCCGATAGGTCTTTCTTGTGGCTACTGCAACGATGTAGTCCGCATCCTTTCTGTTTCCATTCACCATCAGCTCATAGGGATTCAGATGGAGCATCGTCTGGATGTCTCCGTCCTCCTCGATCACATAGATCTGGTTATCCTTCGTCTTTTCCGTATAATAATAATCAACAAATCCCTGACTGTCTTCCGCAAACACCTCCTCATAAAGGGGTCTGGTACTGCCATGTTCTGTCACGTCCAGCTTTCGAATCTCCATATTCCCACTCCTATCCTGACCTGCAGCATATCCCGCTATCTTCCCTGTCTGCGAGGGCAGCCCTCGCAGGCAGAAGGAACTTCCATTACAGAATCTGCCGCTGTATAACTGTAATTTACAGCCGACTCCAGACAAGCGGCCGCCTGAGCTGAAATTCCTTTCCCCGTTCCTGTAAATCCAAGTCCTTCTTCCGTAGTCGCTTTTATATTGACCTGACTGGTTTCAAGATGAAGCGCCTCCGCAATATTGGCGCGCATCTGTTCGATGTAGGGAGCCATCTTCGGTCGCTGGGCAATAATCGTAGCGTCAATATTGCTGACAATATACAGTTGTTCTTCCAGAAGTTCTCCCACATGCTTTAGAAGCTTCACGCTGGAAATCCCCTTATAGGCAGGATCCGTATCCGGAAAATGCTTTCCAACATCTCCCATGGCCGCGGCGCCAAGAAGCGCGTCCATCACAGCGTGAATCAGCACATCCGCGTCGGAATGCCCCAGAAGCCCTTTTTCATAAGGAATCTTCACTCCTCCAAGAATCAAGTCCCTGCCCTCTGTTAATTTGTGTACGTCATATCCCATGCCGATTCTCATCCTGTTATCCTCCCATGCTTCGCTCATCATACTCCTGCAGAATATCCGCAGCAGCCGCGCCTTTCTAAATCTATTTTCTTATCATCTCTTCAATCTGGTCCGGTTCAGGCATAGAGCGGATCGCCCCCTTTTTCAGCGTGATCAGCGCCGCCCCCGCATTGGCATAGGTCAGGAGTTCTCCCAAAGTTTCCTCTGTCAGCCCCTCCAGTCCGTATTTCAGCAGACCGTTAATCGCACAGCCGCAGAACGTATCCCCGGCTCCGGTAGTCTCGACAGCCTTTACTGGAAATCCTGCCCTCTCAACCCGGATATCCTTAAAATACGCCCGGCTTCCATCCTTTCCCATGGTCAGGAAAATTACCGGAATATGATATTTTTCCTGCAAATAACGGATCCCTTCATCGTAGTCCTCTTTTCCGGAAATAAACTGAATCTCGTTATCTGAAATTTTTAGCATATCGCAGTACTGAAACCCATACTCCATCGCTTCCTTTGCATCATCCAGCGATTTCCACAAAGGCTCTCTCAAATTTGGGTCGAAGGTAATAAGACATCCAGCCTCTCTGGCCGCCTCCAGCGCCTTCTTCGTCGCCGTCTTTACCGGCTCGTCGGTCATAGATAAGGTTCCGAAATGAAATACCTTTGACTGGCGTATCAGGTCATAATCCACTTCATCCTCGGACAGCATCATGTCCGCGCCCGGATTCCGGTAAAAGGAAAACTCCCGGTCTCCATCCGCAAATGTATGTACAAAAGCAAGCGTCGTACGAATATCCTCATCCATCGCAAGCCCCCTCGTCTCGATTCCGGAATCCGCGATCGTCTCTTTCAGAAGCCGTCCAAACTGATCCTGTCCTACTTTTCCGACAAACGCCGTCTTTCTGCCCAGCTTGTTCAGCATGGCAAGCACATTGCAGGGCGCGCCTCCCGGGCATGCCTCGAACATGTTATTTCCCTGCTCGCTCTGTCCGTTCATTGTGAAATCAATCAGCAGTTCCCCCATAGCGGTAACATCGTATAATTTTTCCATCTGTATCACTCCTGTCTGAATATTTTTAAATGACGTTTCTCCTATTTTACCATTTCATTCCCGGATTATCAAGGCTGTCCCTCTTTACGTTATTCCCGCCGTATGCTAGAATGTTAAAGAATTTTCCCCGGAACCGTTACAGAATACAAATTTGGAGGTGCAAAGATATGAAGGTGTATTACCTGCCGCTGGATTCTTCCCCTTGGAGCCCTGCAGACGAACGGCTGGTCTCCTCCGTATCCGGCAGGCGTAAAGAACAGATCAAAAAATACGCTCACGATGACGGCCGCCGTTTATCCCTGTACGCCGCTCTGGTTACCCGCATGGGAATCAGCCTGCAGACAGGTATTCCCACATCCGGTCTGGCATTTCAGGCCGATTCCGGCCGCAAACCCGTCTGCCTTACCGTTCCCGGCTTGGATTTCAGTTTTTCGCATACGAAAAATGCCGTCCTGTGCTGTATTTCCGGGGAAGGCTCCGTGGGCGCGGATATCGAGAAGCAGCGTCCCGCCCCCATTAGAATTGCAAAGCGGTTTTTTCATGAAGAGGAAATCAAATACGTATGGAACGGGTCCGAAGAAGAGCAGTCTCTCCGTTTCTTTGAAATCTGGACAAAAAAAGAGGCCTATTCTAAACAGCTCGGACTTGGATTCGGTCTGTCTCCCCAATCCTATAACACATTGTCTCTGGAATCAGCGTCCCGGCTGCACACATGGCGTCAGGACGGTTACCTTTGCAGCGTCTGCTGCGAAAAGCCCTCTCCAATAGAAATTATTGCTGTTACAGAAGAAGATTTACAAAATTTTTTCAGTTAGATAAGTATAAATAAAAAAACCTGTATGCACAGGTTTTTTAAGTAGCGGGAACTGGATTTGAACCAGCGACACCACGGGTATGAACCGTGTGCTCTAGCCAACTG
>CAJTYU010000013.1 GCA_910584095.1 uncultured Dorea sp.
TATCAAACTGGGTAAATACATTATTCCAGATTTCCATATAGCGGTCGCAGTCGCAGCCCACCGTACAGTCTTCCTTTCCGCAGCCGTACCTTTCGCCTCTGTCATAATACACCTCGGAACAGGGACCGCAGGGACCGGAACCGTGCTCCCAGAAATTATCCTCTTTGCCAAACCGGAATATTCTGTCCGCCGGAATGCCGATCTGCTTATTCCAAATCTCAAACGCCTCGTCGTCATCCAAATAGATAGACGGATACAGCCTGTCCGGGTCAAGCCCTACGACCTTAGTCAGAAATTCCCATGTCCAGCCAATCGACTCTTTCTTAAAATAATCGCCGAAAGAAAAGTTTCCGAGCATCTCAAAAAACGTGCCATGGCGCGCGGTTTTCCCTACATTCTCAATATCGCCGGTACGGATACACTTCTGGCAGGTAGTCACCCGCTTCCTCGGCGGAATCTCCTGCCCGGTAAAATAGGGCTTTAAGGGCGCCATACCAGAATTAATCAGCAGCAGGCTCTTATCATTATGGGGTACCAGCGAAAAACTTTTCATCGCTAAGTGCTCCTTGCTCTCAAAAAATTCTAAGAACATCCTTCTTAGTTCGTTTACTCCGTATTTCTGCATATTATCCTCCTTAAAAATCACTATTTTTAATTATAAATATAAGGTCAACCTTTGTCAACGAGACAGGCAGAAGAATTTTGCATCGGAGCAAGGCAGCCTCTTGACAGCTGCGGCCCGGATATGCTAGTATAACCTCAGTTTAACGGAGAGGGGTGAAAGGATGAGGAGATAATCTGCTTTTGATTACATGAAGACAGTTGCAGTCGCAGTATACCGGAAATTCCGTATATTGTTTTATCATGTTGCCAAAAGTGGATTATGTTCTCATAACCTCTCTTTTTGCATGTGAAAATATGTGGGAATACTATCAATACGCTTGTCCTCCCGGCTGGTTTTATTTTAATCTGGAAAGGTCTGGCGTCTCCCTAATATGATGAGGTTATGGAATGTAACGGAACTGTTTGGCAGCGAACGGTTCCGTCTTTTGCATTTCACAGGCGGAATCCGAAGGGAGGAATGAATAATGGCACAAATACAAATAACAGATCTCACATTTACCTATGAAGGAAGCTTCGATCCCATTTTTGAACATGTATCCTTTTCCATCGACACGGACTGGAAGCTGGGATTTATCGGGCGCAATGGCAAAGGAAAGACTACGTTTTTAAAGCTTCTGACCGGCGGCTTCTCCTATGCGGGCACAATCCGTACGCCTGTAGTATTTGATTATTTTCCATATAAACTTACCAGGCAGCAAATGAATTTACCTGCCGCGGAATTTATCGAGGACATGAAAAGCCAGTGCGAGATATGGCGGGTCATCTGCGAGCTTCATGAGTTGTCTGTCGACCCGGAAGTCTTGTACCGGCCTTTCCGAACCCTAAGCCCCGGCGAGCGCACTAAGCTTCTTCTGGCCGTTCTATTTTCGGGAGAAAATGATTTTCTGCTGATCGACGAGCCCACCAACCATCTGGATCAGGAATCCAGAGAACTTGTAAAGCGCTACCTGTCCGCCAAGAAAGGCTTTATCCTCGTGTCGCACGACCGGGATCTCTTAGACGCCTGCATTGACCATGTCCTTGTGCTGAACCGGAAAACCATAGAGGTACAAAGCGGAAATTTCTCAAGCTGGCAGGAAAACAAAAGGCGGAAGGACCAATTTGCCATAGCGGAAAATGAAAAGCATAAAAAAGAAATTAAGAAGCTGAAAGCAGCGGCAGCGCAAGTCTCCCAGTGGGCCGATAATAATGAACGCACAAAAATCGGCTTTCATCCGGTAAAAGAACATGACCGCTCCATTGCCACAAGAGCCTATATCGGCGCGAAAACCAAGAAAATGCAGAGCCGGGCTAAGCAGATGAAAAAACGGATCAGCAGGGAAATTACAGAAAAGGAAGGGCTTCTGGCCGATCTGGAGGAGGCTTGCCCCTTAAAGCTTACGCCCCTTTCCCACCATAAGGAAACCCTGATAACTTTCCGGGATTATTCCCTCTCCTATCAGGGCGCGGAAAGCCCTCTTTTTACCGGACTGACCTTCCATCTCCAAAAGGGAGACCGGATCGCCCTTCACGGAAAGAACGGATGCGGCAAATCTACACTGATTCAAATACTTCTGCAGAAATCAGACGCAGACGCCTCTCCTCTTCCAGTGGTAGAAAGCGGCCTCTGCGAGACTGCCTCCGGGCTTATCGTTTCTTATATCAGTCAGGATACCTCCTGGCTGACCGGCTCCATTCCCGCATACTGCGCGGCGCGGAATCTGGATCAGAGCCGGTTCTGCTCCGTCCTCAGGCAGTTGGATTTTGAGCGCGTCCAGTTTCTCAAAAATTTGGAAGATTACTCGGAAGGCCAGAAAAAAAAGGTGCTGCTTGCCACAAGTATTCTTACGAACGCGCACTTGTACCTATGGGATGAACCCTTAAATTTTATCGACGTATTCTCCAGAATGCAGATTGAAGCGCTGTTAGAAGAATACCAGCCCACTATGCTGTTTGTAGAACACGATAGCAGGTTCCGCGAAAAAATCGCGACAAAAACCATCGAACTGTAAAGCAGAAGACTGATTAAAAATTACCGTTGAAAAAGACCGTCTGGTAAAAAATAGCCGCCGAAGCGATTATACCCAATAACTGCTCCGGCGGCTGCCTTTCTTTTTATTATTGCTATTTCAATTCGATCTCCTCCAACTCCTTCGGCGGAATCGCCCTTGAGGACGCCTTAATAAAGTCTTTGATCTTCTTCTGCGCCTTCGGGATCGGAATATTGGTTCCAGCTCCTGCCACACACCCGCCGGGACATCCCATGCCCTCGATCATACAGCCGTTCATCCGGCCGGACTTGGCAAGCATCAGCGTCTTCTTACACTCTGCAAGCCCCTCTGCATGTTCAATGTGAACCGGTACGCCGGGGTAATACTCATTGATGCACTTTTCAATTGCCTCTGCAACGCCTCCGGCAACCGCATAACCCCTTCCTGCCCCGGTTGCGTCATGGAAAGAGGATTCTGCCTCGTACTCTTCCAGATTAATATCCTTTGCGTCAAACATCGCCTGCAGTTCCTCATAGGTAACGACAAAATCCACGTCGCTTCTTACAGTCCTTCTCATAGCCTCCAGCTTCTTCGCCGCGCATGGCCCGATAAATACTACCCTTGCATTGGGGTGCTCTTTCTTAATGGTACGGGCGGTAGCCACCATCGGCGTCAGCTCTTGGGAAACCTTATCTGCCAGCGTTGGGAAATAGATCTTTGCCAGCATCGCCCAAGACGGACAACAGGAAGTCAGAAGGAACGGAATCTCCCCTGTGGTCACCTTATTCACATAATGATGGGCTTCCGCGATTGCTCCGATATCCGCGCCCAGCGCCACCTCGTATACCTCGGAAAAACCAAGCTCCTTCAGCGCCGCTTTTAAGTTTCTCGGCGTAATGTTGTCCCCGAACTGCCCCACATACGCCGGAGCCAGCTCTGCGATGATCTCGTCGCCTTCCGTCAGCGCCCTTGCCAGCTGGAAGATCTGGGACTTATCTGAAATCGCCCCAAACGGACAGTTAACCATGCACATGCCGCAGGAAACGCACTTGTCATTATTAATATGCGCCCTTCCCATATTATCAGAGTCAATGGCGCCGACTCCGCATGCCAGCTGGCAAGGACGTTCCTTCTTGGAAATTGCATCATACGGACATGCCGATTTGCATTTGCCGCACTTAATACATTTCTCCTGATCGATATAGGATTTGCCATTTACAAAGGAAATCGCTCCCTTTGGGCATACTTCCATACAAGGATGCGCAAGGCACCCCTTACACATATCGCTGACCTCATACCCTTTTTCTTCGCAGGCTTCACATGCCGAAGGGATTACCTGCATAAGCGGCGGCTCATAATATTTATCCGAAATATTACTCGCTTCAACCCCGGCCGTCAGGTGTACATGCTTATTCTCCGGCCGTAAGGAAAGACCCATTGCCAAACGGAGGCGTTCCCTTACCACTGACCTAGCGCGGTAAACGTTCTCTCTGTATCTTGGGGATTCCTCGTTAACCAGCAGGTATGGGATCTCCTCCATATCGTTGTTCAGTGTTTCCGGAGAACCCTTAAACCCTAATGCCGCTACCTCCTTGAATACCTTCCTCCTGATTCTCTTGACCTCCGTATCCAGTCCTCTAATCATCTCTGTTCCTCCTTCATGTATATATGTTTATTTCTTATTTGGCTTTATCAGATCTATTCCCTGCCAAATACCTTCTGGGCATAATAGACCGACTGCATGGCGTCCTTCCCGTAAAAATCCGCCCCGATCCTGTCCGCATATTCCTGATTCAGCACCGCGCCGCCCACCATAACAAGGCAGTCCGGTTTCTGTTCCCTAAGCAGTCTTATCGTCTCTTCCATACTTACCACCGTCGTAGTCATCAGCGCGCTTAAGCCTACCAGCTTTACATTTTCCTCCTCCGCTTTCTGCAGAATCGTTTCCGGATCAACATCCTTGCCCAGATCAATCACCTCAAAGCTGTAATTTTCCAGAAGCACCTTCACAATATTTTTTCCGATATCATGGATGTCCCCTTTTACCGTAGCCAGAATCACCTTGTCCTTGTGTTCTGTTAAGGTGTCCGCCCCGATAAACCGCTCCTTGATCACTGCAAAGGCGTTCTTCGCCGCCTCCGCGCTCATGAGAAGCTGGGGCAGAAATACTGTTCCCTGTTCAAAGCCCTTTCCCACCCGGTCAAGAGCCGGAACCAGTTCCTGATTGATGATCTCAAGCGGCTCCCTCTCTCCGGCCAGCCTCACTGTAATCTGGTGCGCCTCCTCTTTCAGTCCCCTTTCGATAGCAGACGCAAGCGTCATCACCGAAGGCTCCGGCGCGGCCAAGGCTTTATTCTCTGCCGTTCGGCTTCCGTACTTCCCGATATAGCGCTCAAAATTCTCATCATACCCCATCAGCGCGCAGAAGGAATCGTATGCGCGCATCATATCCTCCGAGGCGGGATTTATGATCCCCGCGCTCAGCCCATTCTGCAGGGCCATGGTATAGAAATGAGAATTAACCGCGGGCCGGCAAGGCAGGCCGAAGGAAATATTCGACACGCCCAGAACCGTTCTGACGCCGCACCGTTCTCTGACAAGCCTTAACGCTTCCAGCGTGGTCTTCGCCCCCTCGGCGTCGGAGCTTATGGTCATGGCAAGCACGTCAATCACGATATCCCTTTTATCAATCCCATACTTTGCTGCCTCCGCTATAATCCTCTCCGCAATGCGAAGCCTCCCTTCGGCAGTCTCCGGGATTCCATCTTCGTCAAGGGTAAGCCCCACCACAACGCCGCCGTATTTCTGTATCAGCGGAAATACCTGCTTCATGGATTCCTGTTTGCCGTTGACCGAGTTGATCATCGGTTTTCCATTGTAAATACGCATGGCTGCTTCCATGGCTTTTTCGCTGACCGTATCTATCTGCAGCGGCAGGCTGGTAACGCTCTGGATCTCCTTCACCGCCTCTTCTATCACCGCCCTCTCGTCAAGATCCGGCAGCCCCACGTTTACATCCAGAATATGCGCGCCCTTCTCCTGCTGCATAATGGCTTCTTTTAACAGATAATCCATATCATGATCTTTTAACGCCTGTTTTAATTTCTTTTTGCCGGTGGGATTGATCCGCTCCCCGATGATCACCGGCCTGTCTGCAATCTCTACGGCTCTTCCATAGGAAGAAACCATTGTCCGGCTCTTCTTTACCGGTTCCTTTACCGCAAGCCCCCTGCAGGCTGCCGTCATAGCGCGGATATGCTCCGGCGTGGTTCCGCAGCACCCTCCGATCACGCAGGCGCCCAGTTTTACGATTTTTTTCATGATCCGGGCAAAGCTTTCCGGCTCCACATCATAGTAGGCAACGCCGTCCTTCTGCTTCGGAAGGCCCGCGTTTGGCTTTACGATTACCGGAAGGGAAGTATACTTCATAACCTCCTCCAGAAGGGGCAGCATCTGCTCTGGGCCAAGTCCGCAGTTCATGCCCAGCGCGTCCACCCTAAGCCCCTCTAACATGGCGATTACGCCTGGAATGTCCCCGCCGGTAAGAAGCTTGCCTTTCTCGTCAAAAATCAGGGTCACAAATACCGGAAGCTTGGTATGCTCCTTTGCCGCCAGCACTGCCGCTTTCACTTCATAGGTATCGCTCATCGTCTCGATATGGATCAGATCCGCCCCGGCTTCCTCTCCGTAACGCATGGTTTGTGCGAAGGCTTCATACGCCTCCTCAAAGGACAGATCTCCCATAGGCTTTAGGAGCTTCCCTGTTGGTCCCACATCCATGGCGACATACACTTCTCTTCCGTCGCGTACGCCGAAATTCGCGCCCTCCTTGGCGCTTACAACAGCCGCCGTAACAATATCCTCCAACTCATACTCGCCGCTGTGGAATTTCAGCGCGTTTGCCCCAAAGGTATTGGCAAGCACGATATCGCTGCCCGCCTCAAAATACTGTCTGTGAATGTCAAATACTTCCTCGGTATGTTCAATATTCCAGATTTCCGGGAGCTCCCCCGGCTTCAATCCCCGTTCCTGAAGAAGGGTCCCCATGCCGCCGTCAAAAAACAGCAGTTCCTTTCCAAGCCTATCCTTTATCATCTATGTATTCCTCCGATATATGCAGTCTTTTTTCCGGCAGGTCTCACAGCCCTGTATGGAGCAGTTCTCCTTCTTCCTGCTGATTCCCATAACCGCCGTCACCGACTTTGCAGGCGTCAGCATAAAACTGTCTGTCATCGTAAGCCCGATGCTCTTATCCGCATGCAGCATCCTTAGGATCATCTCCTGATTTCGGATGTCAAAATCCCCATATCCGGGACTGAACCTTGGACGCAGGTACTTTCCCTCCGCCTCCAGTTCTTTCTGAAGCTTCTTCTGGCATGTATCCAGATACTCCTCCAAAAGCGCCGCCGCTGCCGCCTGCAGTACCACCGCCTTAGCCATATCTGTCAGCGAGTACCGCTTCATCATACGGTCCACGCCGATGCCAAGCGTCGCTCCTATGAGCAGCGCCTCCTTACAGTCCCTCAGATTTTTCTTAAGATCCCTACTTACAATGTTCATATTCCCAATCGCAATTTCTCCCGCCTCTCCCTGAATTACATCAAAAATGCGATAGATGATACGCCTCTTTGCAGCTCTGTCCAATTCTCTGAATGAGTCTTCTATCAAAGCAAGCGTCTGTTCATCTACCGCATGACCTCCATAACCCAGATAACGGACCGCCTCTTTTATTCTTGCATCCATATACAGGCTCCTGTTATCTTCTTTTAACGGACTGCTGACATCCGTTCTCTTATAATCTGTCGTACAGTTCCTCGTATTGTCTTGCGGAATTATTCCATGAGAAGTCTTTTTCCATCGCCCTCTCTACCATCTTATTCCAATCTCTCTTCTTGTCGTAATAAATCTGCTCTGCGTAACGAATCGTATTCAGCATCTCATGGGCGTTGTAATTCGTAAAGCTAAAGCCTGTTCCCGTCTTCTCGTACTCATTGTACGCCTCTACAGTATCCTTCAGGCCGCCGGTCTCGCGAACAATTGGAAGCGTGCCGTAGCGAAGGCTCATAAGCTGGCTCAGGCCGCATGGCTCAAACAGCGAAGGCATCAGGAAAGCGTCGCAGCTTGCGTAAATCTTATGTGACATCGGATCCGAATAGTAAATATTCGCTGAAACCTTATCCGGATATTTCCATGCAAAATGCCGGAACATGTTCTCATACTGCTCTGCACCGGTACCAAGCGCCACAATCTGGATCTCGTCCTGACACAACTCATCCATAATATACGCAATCAGGTCGAAGCCCTTCTGATCCGTCAGCCGGGATACAATACCGATCATCATCCTTTTCGGGTCTTCTGCAAGCCCCAGCTCCCTTTGTAAGGCAACTTTGTTCTTAACCTTCTCTTTTCTAAAATTTTTGATTGAGAAATTCTTCTCAATCCGTGTATCCGTCTCCGGATCCCAGTCCGTATAATCCAAACCGTTTACGATTCCCGACAGGCAGTTGGAGCGGGCGTTCATCAGGCCGTCCAGCTTCTCGCCGTAGAACGGCGTCTTAATCTCCTCCGCATATGTATTGCTTACGGTCGTTACCCAGTCTGCGTAGACAATACCGCCCTTCAGATAGTTCGCGTCCTTATATGCCTCCAGCTTGTCCGGTACGAAATAATATTCAGGAAGCCCCGTCATATCCTTGATCCGCTTCGTGTCCCATGTCCCTTGGAACTTCAGGTTGTGAATTGTCATGACTGTCTTTATCCCTCTGAAAAATTCATTGCCGTAGCGGAAATTATCCAGATATACCGGAACCAGTCCCGTCTGCCAATCATGGCAGTGGATAATATCCGGCCGGTAATCGATCAGCGGAAGCGTGCTAAGAACCGCCTTCGAGAAAAACGCAAACTTCTCAACATCCCCAAAAATCTCCCCATATGGTGCAAATCCATTAAAGTATCCTTCATTATCTATAAAATAGAACGTAACTCCTTCGTGTTCCAGCCTAAGAACTCCTACGTACTCTGATCTCCAATTCCAATCCATATAAAAGTGTGTTACATACTCCAGTTTGCTGCGCCACTCTTCCTTGATGCACATATACTTCGGAAGCATTACGCGTACTTCATACTTTTCCTTATCAAAATACTTCGGCAGTGACCCTGCTACGTCTGCAAGTCCGCCGGTCTTAATAAACGGTACTGCCTCTGAAGTTGCAAAAAGTATCTTTTTCATCTTTCTTTCCTCCATTTGAATAAAACATTCCTTCATACTTTGTTATTGTACCGTATTTTTCACAAAAAATAAAGCGATATCCTGTTTTTCTAATTAATATTTTAACAATTTACCCGATTTTTGGCCTGATCTACCTGTTTTTATACTCCAGCCGCAGGGTGTCCGCAATCAATGCAATAAATTCCGAGTTTGTAGGCTTACCCTTCCCATTGCTCACGGTGTATCCGAACAGCTCGTCTAACGTATCTAGCTTCCCTCTGCTCCATGCCACCTCAATGGCGTGCCGGATGGCCCTCTCCACCCTGCTGGCCGTGGTCTGATGCTTCTTGGCGACTGTGGGATACAGCACCTTTGTCACCGCGTTCAAAACGTCCATATCCTCTACCGCCATCATAATCGCATCCCTCAGATAATGATATCCCTTGATATGCGCCGGTATCCCAATCTCGTGGATCATGTCCGTCACTTTTGTCTCTAGGCTGACCTCCTCCCGCTCCGCCGGATGCTCTCCATGCTCCGCCTTCGGGTATCCGCCCGCCGACTTCCGCTTCACCGTGCTCTTAATATAATTCAGTATTACCTCATTTTTAAAAGGCTTCATCACATAATAGTGCGCTCCCTTGCCAAACGCGTCCTCGGTGATCCTATCCTGTCCTACCGCCGTCACCACGATAAAATTCGGGCGCTTGTTTAACCTCTTATCCTTGTTGATCTGATCCATTACGCTCAGTCCGTCCATCTTCGGCATAATCAGATCCAATAAGACCACATCCGGTTCCTTTTCCCGGATGATCGAACACATATCTTCTCCGTTATTCGCTTTGCCTACCAGTCTGAGTTCCTTATCATTGCTGATCATATCGCCAAGCAGTTCCACGATTCTCTCATTGTCATCGGCTATCGCCACGCTGATTGCTCCCATTCTTCAAATCCTCCTATTCTTTACTGAAAGTCTGCAAAATCAATTATAATTTTCTGCAAATTTTTCTTCAAGAAATAAACGTCGTAAAAACTGTCCACTTTTCGACCGGATTTTAAAATTCCATCATGTTCAGACATATTATGCAATTTTATGTAAAAATAATGGAATATATGAGTTCACCGGCAGGCCGCAATATGTCAATATATGTAACTTCCTGTCAAAAATTTCTTCTAACGGTTCATCCTGCCGCCTCACTCTTACTTTTTTTGGGGGCCGTGGGGCGCAAAGCAAAACATTTCCAGCTTACATAGCCATTCGGTAAATTGCCAGCATATCCTCTTCCCTCAGAATTTTCGCGGATCCCTTCTTATTATTGCAGGCCGCAGCGCATTTGCGCGCCATCTCCTTTAACTGATCGTCCGTCGGTTCGATGCCAAGCTCCCGGATCGTGACCGGCATATGAATTTCCCGGTAGAAGTCTTCCATCGCTTCGATACCCTTCAGCGCAATTTCCTCGTCTGTTCCTTCTTCCTTTACGCCCATAACATTCAAGGCATAGCGTTTGAATCTGGGCAGGCAGTCTTTGTACACGTATCTTGCCCAGCTTCCCCAGACCGCCGCAAGCCCGGCTCCATGCGCCACGTCGAACATGCCTCCTATCTCATGCTCCAGCGCATGAGAAGCAAAATCTCCCCCGTCGTTGCCGCATCCGGTCAGGCCGTTATGGGCAAGGCTTCCCGCCCACATCACTTCTGCCCTTGCATCGTAATTATCCGGCTCTTTTACCAGTATCTTTGCGTTTGCCAGCACCGTCCTTAATAGCGCTTCCGCAATACTATCGGTAATTTCCATATTGCCGCCGTTGGTAAAATACCGCTCCATAGTATGCATCATAATATCCGTACATCCGCAGGCAGTCTGGTAATCCGGCAGCGTCATGGTAAGCTCCGGGTTCATAACCGCAAATTTCGGTCTTCCCAGATCGCAGTTATATCCCCGCTTGTTCCAGTCCTCTTCTCTTGTAATCACAGAAGAATTGCTCATCTCGCTGCCGGTAGCAGACAGTGTGAGCACCACTCCGATAGGAAGGCACCCTTTCGCCTGACGTTTCTTGCAGTAGAAGTCCCAGACGTCCCCTTCATTTGCCACTCCGTAACCGATGGCCTTTCCAGAATCAATGGCGCTTCCTCCGCCCACTGCCAGAATAAAGTCGACGCCCTCTTTTTTACACAGCTCAATCCCCTCGTATACCAGACTGAGCCTTGGGTTTGGCACAGCGCCTCCAAGCTCGACATAATCTACCTGATGTTCATCCAGCGATTTCCTGACCTTGTCCAGCAGGCCGGAACGGATTACGCTGCCCTTGCCATAATGAATCAGAACCTTTCTGCAGTTCTGTTCTGCCACAAGCTGTCCCACCTTAGCTTCCGCGTCTCTGCCAAAAACCACCTTTGTCGGCGTAAAATACTCGAAATTATACATAACGATCCCTTCTTTCCCTGAATTACTCTTATGGCCATAGCGCCATAAGGCATCTGCCCTTATCATACCCCTTAACGGGATAGAATGCAATCATTTGTATAAGTTACGGCCGCCTGTACCAGCCCTTTAAACAGCGGATGCGCCCGGTTCGGCCTTGATTTCAGCTCCGGGTGCGCCTGCGTTCCTACAAAATACGGATGACCTGCAAGCTCCAGCATCTCAACGATCCTTCCATCCGGCGATAAGCCGCACAGACTCATGCCCTTTTCCTCTAATTCCTTCCGGTATTCGTTATTTACCTCGTACCTGTGGCGGTGGCGCTCGCTGATCTCCTCCGCCTGATATAATTTCCTGACAAGGCTTCCCTTTTTCAATACGCAGGGGTAGGCTCCCAGACGAAGGGTCCCGCCCAGATCCGTCACTCCATCCTGCTCCGGCATCAGGGCGATCACCGGGTGAGCGGTATCCGGATCAAGCTCGATACTGTTCGCATCCGCGTATCCCAGCACATGGCGGGCATACTCCACGATCGCCATCTGCATTCCAAGACAGATCCCAAGAAATGGAATCCCTTTCTCCCTTGCGCAGCGGATTGCGGCAATCTTCCCTTCCGTCCCCCGCATTCCAAAGCCTCCCGGAATCAAGATCCCTCCCACTCCCTGTAAGAGTTCCCCGGCTGTATCTTCCTGTATCTCCTCCGAATCCACCCAGCGAATCTTTACGCTGGCCCGCACGGCGATGCCGCCGTGCTTTAGGGCCTCCGCCACGCTGAGGTAGGCGTCGTGAAGCGCCGTGTACTTCCCCACAATGGCAATCTCCACCTCCGTCTCAGGGTTCTTTAAATTGTACACCATTTCTTTCCAGTCGGTCAGATCCGGCTCGGGGCAGGGCAGATGCAGGGAATCGCATACCACCTTCGCAAGCCGTTCCTCTTCCATGGCAAGAGGCGCTTCATACAGATATTCCACATCCAGATTCTGCAGCACATGATCCTCCCGCACATTGCAGAACAGCGCGATCTTCGCCCGAAGCTCCTTCGGAATCGGACGCTCGCTCCTGCACACCAAAATATCCGGCCATAGACCCATCGCCTGCAGTTCCTTCACGCTCTGTTGGGTGGGCTTGCTCTTTAACTCTCCGCTTGCCTTCAGATAGGGGATCAGGGTAACGTGAATCAGAATGGCATTCTCATGCCCCGCCTCGTGCTGGAACTGGCGGATGGACTCTAAAAAAGGCTGGCTCTCAATATCCCCGACGGTGCCGCCTACCTCAATGATCACAATCCGCTCCTCCCGCGGGCTTTTTCCCTGATAGAACCTGCTCTTAATCTCATTGGTAATATGAGGGATCACCTGAACCGTCCCGCCGCCGTAATCGCCCCGCCGCTCCTTCTGAAGCACCGACCAGTAGATCTTCCCGGTGGTCACATTGGAATTTTTATCCAGACATTCGTCGATAAACCTTTCATAATGTCCCAGATCCAGATCTGTCTCCGTGCCGTCGTCTGTCACATAGACTTCTCCGTGCTGAATCGGATTCATGGTTCCCGGATCCACATTGATATAGGGGTCAAATTTCTGCATGGTAACCCGATACCCCCTCGCCTTTAAAAGCCTCCCTAAGGACGCCGCCGTAATCCCTTTTCCAAGACCTGAAACCACTCCTCCGGTAACAAATACGTATTTTACTGCCATTTCTTTTCCTCCAGACTGATGCATACATTTTGGGCAAAAAAAAGACAGAAACCCCTTGGATTCCTGACTCCTTTGCCAACTCTTTCTGCTATTATTATCTCCTCTTCCAAAGGTTTTGTCAAACCAAAAATTTAAAAACCGGGTTGATAAACGGGAAATTTCATTTTCCATAAAACAAACACCTCCTGGAAAAACCTTCTCCGGACAGGTTGTGATCAGCCATGTCCGCTATTCCATGTCCCACAGCGTTAGCTGCCGTTCCCTTGCCTCTGGAAATTCGGACAAATATGCAAAAATCCGGTCGTTATTATGTATCAGTCCATTCGCTTCGCATTTATCATGGAACAGTCTCATCAGTTCCCCGCCGCGGGGACTTTCAACCCCATACCTGTTCCCATAACGCCGCATATACTTTCCCTTCAGCCCCGGAAACAGCCCATCAAGCCGCTCATAGAAGTATTCCCGGTTCCCTTCCCGGAGGGTCAGACCCATCCCAAAGCAGAGGACTCCCCAGACCTTTGCTTTGGCACACATATCTATAATCCCGGAAATATTCTCCGGCGTATCGTTGATAAACGGAAGGATCGGAGACAGCCACACCACAGTGGGAATCCCCTCGTCCCGCAGTATTTTCAAAACCTCAAAACGTTCCTTCGTCGTGCTTACATTCGGCTCTATTTTCCTGCAGAGCGCCTCGTCGCAGGTGGTGAGCGTCATCTGCACCACACATTTCGTCTTTGCATTGATACTCCGCAGCAGATCAAGGTCTCGTAAGATCCGGTCGGATTTTGTTATTACGGTAAAGCCGAACCCATAGACGTCGATCAGCTCCAGCGCCTTCCTCACATGACCAAGCTCCATTTCCAGAGGAATATAAGGGTCTGTCATGGAGCCGGTGCCGATCATGCATTTCCTGCGCTTTCGCCTGAGCGCGCTCTCTAACAGCTCCACTGCGTTTTCTTTGACTTCAATATCTTCAAACCTATGCTCCATATGGTAACACTTACTTCTGGAATCGCAGTAAATACATCCGTGGGAACAGCCCCGGTACAAATTCATTCCGTTCTTTGCCGACAAGATTCCTTTTGCGCTTACATAATGCATTATTTTCCCTCCGCAGTCAGCAGCTAGTCCGCCGCATTTATCATACAGGTACGCTGGTACTATTCTTTCATCATTTCACCGATCAGGATACCATAGCCCTTCGCCGGGTTGTTTACAAACACATGGGTAACGGCTCCCACCAGCTTTCCATTCTGCAGGATGGGGCTTCCGCTCATGCCCTGCACGATCCCCCCGGTCAGTTCAAGCAGCTTTTGGTCGGTCACCTCAAGTTCAATCGTCTTGTTGACCTCCCTTGCATCCGGATTTACCCCGGTAATCCGAACCTCATATTCCTCCACCTTTCCATCAATGCTGCACCGGATCGCGGCTTTCCCTTCCGTAATCTCCTCGGCTGCGGCAAGCTCCACCGGCTCTGCATTCTTAAACAGCGTGTCCACTCTGTCCAGCGTTCCGTAAATGCCTTCCTCACTGTTCTTTGTGATGCTTCCCAGCACATTATAATTATTATAGACGATGATCCCTTCCATGCCTCCCGGCTCTCCGCTCTCGCCTCTCTGCACATCTCGGATACTTGTAGTATACAGCCTTCCCTTGGAAATATCCAGAAGTTCTCCGGTATCCGTATCATGGATTCCATGTCCCAGCGCCCCGAACCGGCTGTCCGCAGTCAGATACGTAATGGTTCCAAGCCCCTGCGCATTGTCCCGCACCCAGATTCCCAGCTTATAATCGTCCACTGCACACTGTACTGCCCTGACCCTGATATCGATTGCCTGCTCGTTTCGCATAACCTTTAGGATCACATCCTCGTCATTTAAGGACTTGACAGCCGCGATAAGTTCGGATTTGTCCTTGATCTCCTTTTCATTCAGGCCGATGATATAATCCCCTTCCTTCACCAGATGGGCCGCGGGCTCGCATGTCTCGCCGTCCATTCCCTCGACCGCCTCCGTGCCCAGCACCAGCACTCCGTCCGTCTCCAGATAGATTCCAATCGGCATTCCTCCCGGGATCACCATTTCCCCGGATGTTCCGGCCGACACCTCCCGCTCCAGCTTGCTCCTCTGCGCCTCCAAAAGAAAATAACTGCCTCCCACGCTGACCGCCAGTGTAAGTACCATGATCAAAACGCGACGATACCAGAATCTCCTCATCATCTTCTCCTCCGCAAATATCTAGACTAATCCTATAGAATCTGCCTCCGCAAATACATTTTCATTTCCCGCGTCAAAAAAAGCAGATATCTATATACCTGCTTTATTATATACAAATATTTCATTTTTACACGGGTTCCAGTATTTTTTCATAACTGCCAGACTCATTTGCAGTCCTCTGCCATGAGACGAAGGAGTTACTCGCAATACCGGATCACATAATCTTTTGCATTATTATAGACCGTCTTTCCAAGGATCCTGATTTCCACCCCTTCATAATAAGTCTCTATATGATCTCCTTCGGCGCCGCGCATGGAATGCCAGTGAATAATCTGATATAAAACCGCATGATATTCAACTGTTCCGCCGTCCTTATAATACCGCGCCTCCGGTATCGTCAGCACCGCTAATAGGATACCGGCGGCTAAAAATCTTATAAGTTTCTTTTTTCTGCTCATATCTTCCGAATATCCTGCTGCTTTCCCTTCTTCTTATGGTTCCCGGCCAGCTTCTTCATCTCTCTCGCATTCTCGCGGACCGTATCTGTAATTTCCGCGCCGCCAAGAATCCTTGCCAGCTCTTCCGTCGTCTCTTCTTCCTTCAGAAGCCGGATACCGGTTCTTGTCTTTCCTGCCGCCACCGTTTTTTCGATCACATAGTGGGCGTCCGCCATTGCCGCAATCTGCGCAAGGTGGGTGATGCAGATGACCTGATGGCTGTCTCCAATCACCGCCATCTTTTCCGATACCTTCTGGGCGGTCCTTCCGCTGATCCCCACGTCGATCTCGTCAAAAATCAGGGTCTCGATCTCATCCCTGTCCGCCATAACCGCTTTGATTGCCAGCATCATCCGCGACAGCTCGCCGCCGGAGGCTACCCCCGCAAGGGGCTTTAAGGGTTCTCCCGGATTCATGGAAATCAGAAATTCCACGTCGTCCCTGCCGTTTGCCGTATAGTCTGGCAGCATATCAAACCGGATCTGGAATTTCACATCCACAAAATTCAGATCCTGAAGAGCCTTTCCTACCTGTTTTTCCAAAAGCCTGCCTTGTTCCTTCCGCATCGCGGTCAGCTCTTTAGCGGCCTTTTTTAACTTCTTCTCCTGTTCTCCAAGCTCCTCCTGAAGCGTTTCCAGATAACTGTCATAATCCTCCAACACTTGAAGCCGTTCTCTCTTTTCCTCACAGTATTCCAAAACCTGCCCTATAGAATTTCCATACTTGGTCTTTAAGCGGTTCACCAGGTTCAGCCGTTCTTCTGTCTCGTAATACTCCTCTTCGGAAAACCGCAGGGAATCCTGATAGCCGGACAGCTCCCGGTTAAAATCATTGAGAAGGCCGTCGATCTCGGATAACTGTTCGCACAGCTCCTCCGCCTTCTCATCGTATCTGGCGGCGTCGCTCATGCAGCGGATCGCCCGGCTGATCTGCTCGCTGGCGCCATTCTCCGACATACCTCCGGTATACTCGTAAGCCTCCGCCGCATTCTCCGCGATATTTCTCCCATTGCTCATCCGGCGGTAATCGCTCTCAAGCTGCTCGTCCTCGCCGGGGATAAGCTTTGCTTCCTCGATCTCCTGAATCTCAAATTCCAGAAACGAAACCTCCTTCGCCCGCTCTGACTCATCAAGCCTTGACTGTTCCCACTCCTCCAGACATCTCTTATAAGCCCTGTAGGAAGCGCGCACCTTATCCGCGATCTTCTTTAGCGGTTCTCCCGCATAGGCGTCGAGAATCTGCAGCTGGTTCTTTTTGTACAAAAGGGACTGGTGCTCATGCTGTCCATGAATATCTATCAAGATCCCCGCAGCCTCCTTGAGTTTTGCCATCGTGACCGTCTCGCCGTTAATCCTGCTGGCGCTTCTTCCGTCCATCAGCCGTCTGCTTAAAACAACCGTTCCGTCCTCCGGCACAATATCCAATTCCTCTAACCGCTTTAGGAGCTTCTCATTCTCCGGCGCAAAGGTCAGTTCCACCAGACCGCAGGAAGCTCCCTCCCGCAGGATGTCCCTTGTATACCTTCCGCCAAGGGCAAGGTTCACCGATCCAAGGATAATCGATTTGCCGGCGCCTGTTTCGCCGGTCAGTATATTCAGCCCCGGACCAAATTCCACTTCAATCTCATCGATCAGGGCAAGATTCTTCACATGTAAATTCTGCAGCATATCTCCTCCTGTTTGCAAGCAAAAATCCTTCTATTTACAAAACAATTTTACTGATTTTATCCATCACCTTAACCGTATCATCTACGCTCCGGATCGCGCACATGATCGTATCGTCCCCGGCGATGCTTCCCACCACTTCATTCCACCTCATCGAATCAATCGCCGCGCAGACCGCCATGGCCATGCCGGAAACCGTTTTGATCACAAGGATGTTCTGCGCCATATCCATGGATACGTATCCGTCTCTCAGAATCCGGATATATTTCTCGCTCATCTCCGTCTCCATGGTCTGATGCACCGCATATTTCTGCCTGCCGTCCTCCGTAGGCGTCTTGGTAAGCTTCAAGTCCCGGATATCCCTCGATACCGTGGCCTGCGTCACTTTAAATCCTTCTTTGTTCAGATACTCCGCCAGTTCTTCCTGAGTTTCAATGTGATGCTTATTAATCAGCTCAACAATCTTTGCATGTCTGTTTACTTTCATTCCCGCTAATTTCCTTTCATCTTCCTGCCCAGTATTTCCAAAAAGCTGATCTCGCTCAGCTTCATCAATGTGGTACTCATCCCGGACCGCCGTATGAGAACCGTCTGTCCGGTTTCAAGTTCCCGTGTATTGGTTCCGTCAAAAGAGATGCAGACCTCCTCGGAACGGCCGTGCCGCCCCTCTCCGATCTCAATCCGGAGCTCATCCTCGGCCGACAGCACGATGCTGCTGGTGTTCAGCGCGTGGGAACAGATCGGCGTGACCACGATAAGCTCGGCCGTAGGCTCCACGATAGGCCCGCCCGCGGACAGATTATAGGCCGTAGAGCCGGTAGGCGTGGAAAGAATGATCCCGTCCGCTTCGTAAGAATTTAAAAGCGCTCCGTTCACATACAGATTAAAATGAATGATCCGAAGGGCCCCTTTCCGTGAAAGAACGATGTCATTTAACGCCACATCCTTTGTACCGTCCTCAAAATCTCCCTCCAGCATCATCCGGTCTTCCGTCATATAATTCTCCTCTAGGATCTGGTCAAAGGCTTCCTCCAGACGCTCTACCTCTACCTCAGCCAGATACCCCAAGGTTCCCATATTAATCCCAAGCAGCGGGATCCTCTGTTTCAGAAGCCGCGCCACCTCGATCAGCGAGCCGTCCCCGCCGATGACAACCGCACAGTCCATCTCCTCCGGTATACTCTCCGCAAGGATATTCTTCTGCTCGTCCTTCTGACAGAGGATACAGCGCTTCCCCTTTCGCTCCAGCAGTTCCTTGATCTTACCGGTAACTTGTCCGTCCTTATCTTTTCCATCGTTCGTCACTACAAAAAAACGTTCCATACCCATATCTGTCATTCCTCTATTCTTGGGGTTCTTTATTTTGCCAGCTCCGCAAACGCCCTCTCCGCCGTCCGGGCGGCGTCTCCGTCAAACCGCATCTCTCCCGCCTGCCCGCCGGATTTTTCCAGATGCAGCAGGTACTCGATATTTCCCTCGGGTCCCCGGATCGGAGAAAAATCCAGATTCAGCACGTCAAATCCGATCGACCGCGCGTAATCCATCACCCGGCCGATCACTTCCACATGGACGGACCTGTCCCTGACGACTCCCTTTTTCCCGACTTTTTCCCTTCCGGCCTCAAACTGCGGCTTGATCAGGGCTACAATCTGCCCCTTTTCCCGGAGGTAGTCCCGAATCGGGAGCAGCACCTTGGTCAGGGAGATAAAGGATACGTCGATTGAGGAAAAGTCAACCGGCTCTCCCAAATCCTCCGGCTTTACATACCGGATATTGGTCTTCTCCATGCAGACTACCCGGTCATCCTGCCTCAATTTCCATGCAAGCTGCCCTCTTCCCACATCGATGGCGTACACCTTCCCTGCACCGTTCTGGAGCATACAGTCGGTAAATCCTCCTGTAGAGGACCCCACGTCGGTACAGACCTTCCCTTCTACGGAAACGTCAAACTGCCGCATGGCTTTCTCAAGCTTTAACCCTCCCCGGCTCACATAGGGAAGCGCATGGCCCCTGACCTCTATGGAAACCTCTTCTGGGAATGTGGTTCCCGCCTTGTCCTCCCTCTGCCCTTCCACATACACCTTACCGGACATGATAACAGCTTTCGCCTTTTCCCTTGATTCTGCCAGATTCCTCTTTACCAGCAGTATGTCTAACCGTTCCTTCATAACCGCTCCTACCATCTATCCTGAATAAATCATCTTCTGATCCTTTTATTTCTTCCTGTGAACCAGCTCGCCTAAAAGCCACTCCAGATAAGGGTTGCTGCCCGGAAGCCCGCGGAGCAGTTCGACCGCCTCAAAGGACTCCCGCTCCACCACCTTCTTTGCCTCCTCGATTCCAAGAAGCGTCACATAAGTGGTCTTCTCATTCTTCTCGTCGCTGCGGATCGGCTTGCCGAGCACCTCTGCCGTACTGGTCACATCCAGAATATCATCCTGAACCTGAAAGGCCAGCCCCACCTTGCCCGCAGCTTTTTCTACGGTCCAAACCTCTTCTTCACCGGCTCCCGCAAGCACAGCGCCGATCATCATGGCGCTCTCTAAAAGGGCGCCGGTCTTTAACGCATAGATAAAATCAAGCACATCCTTGTCCACCGCGCGTCCGGTTTCCTTCACATCCACAACCTGTCCGCCCAGCATTCCGTAGATTCCTGCCTTTTTCCCAAGAATCCCGACCGCTTTCCCAATCGCAAGACTCTCGTCAGGGTAATCCGCAAAGGCCGAAGCCGCCGTCTCAAAGGCATAGTTTAACAGCGCGTCCCCGGCAAGGATCCCTAGATCCTCCCCATATACCACATGGGTGGTCTTCCTTCCCCGGCGCAGCTCATCGTCGTCCATGGCCGGAAGGTCGTCATGCACCAGCGAATACGTGTGGATCATCTCAAGAGCCGCCATAAAAGGCTCCACAACCTTTCCTTTCCCTCCGAACAGCCGGTAGGTCTCCCGCATCAGCATAGGCCGGAGCCGTTTGCCCCCCGCCATCAGGCTGTACGCCATCGCCTCCATAATAATCTTCTGGTATCCTTCCTCCTTCGGAAGATACCCGGTCAATATCTGCTCGATCTCCTGGATTCGTTTTTTCCTCAGCTCATGGAAGCCGCACGCTCCCTCTGCCTCTCTAGAATTCATGCATCCCGCCCTCCTCATCCAGTATCAGTATCTGTTTTTCAACCCGGTTTATCTTATCATTGCAGGCCTTAAGAAGCTCCATTCCCTGATGATACATCCGAAAGGATTCTTCCAGTGAAGATTCCTTCTCCATGTCTGAGATCACCCGCTCTAATCTCTCAAATGCCTGCTCCAGTGTAAATTCCTTCTCTTCCGCTGTTTCCTTCTCCAATAGAAGCTCTCTTTCTTCCGCTCCGCTCAGTTCTTCCCGGAGCGCTTCTTTCTTCTCCTTATTCATATCCTTCCTCCCTGATCCCGGTTACTTCCGCCTGAATCCTTCCGTCTGCCAGATACACGGACAGCACGTCGCCCTTCTGTACCTGCTTTACGCTTCTGACCGCCCTTCTTCCCAGTCCGGTCTCCCGTTCGAGAAATGCATAGCCGCGGCTTAGCTTCTCCAGCGGTGAAAGGCCCTTCAGCCGCTCAACAAGGACTGCCAGCCGGTGCTTTTCTGACTGCAGCCGGAACTCCATCAGCCGCTCAAGCTTGTCCCCCATCTCCACGGCCTGATTCCTTCTGTCTCTCAGCTTCATCTCCGGATGCAGGTAAGAAAGCCTCACCTGAAGCTCCTTTGCTTTCATCCGGTTCCACTCCAGCTTCTGGGCCATCAGACGGTCAATCCTCTGCCTGCCGCCCCTCATATATTCCGCAAACTGAGCATAGTCCCAAACTGCAAGCTCCGCCGCTGCGGAAGGCGTAGGAGCCCGCAGATCCGCCGCATAATCAGCGATGGTCGTATCTGTCTCATGCCCCACTGCCGAGATCACCGGGACGCTGCACGCAAAAATAGCCCTTGCCACCTCTTCTTCGTTAAACGCCCATAAATCCTCAATCGAGCCGCCGCCCCGCCCTGCAATAATCACATCCACGCCTGTTTCTTCCAGCATCCGGATTCCCCGGACGATACTCTCCTTAGCTCCTTCTCCCTGAACCTGAGCCGGATAGAGAATCAGCTGTACATAGGGGTTGCGTCTGGCGCTGATATTCATAATATCCCGGACTGCCGCTCCCGTAGGCGCCGTCACGACGCCTACTCTCATCGCCATTTTGGGAATCGGCTGCTTATACTCCTCCGCGAACATCCCCATCTCTTCCAGTTCCCGCTTAAGCGCCTGAAACCGTTCGTAGAGCGCGCCTTCGCCGTCTAGCCTGATCTCTCTTGCATAGAGCTGGTAAGAGCCGTTCCTCTCATAAACGCTCACCGCCCCCAGCACAATGACCTGCTGTCCTTCCTTCATACGAAAAGAGAGCCCGCCGCGCTGCCCCGCAAACATGACGCAGGCAATCGTTCCAGACTCATCCTTTAATGAAAAATATATATGTCCCGACGTATGGTATTTACAGTTGGAGACCTCTCCTTTGACGTAAATCCGGTTCAGCATAAAGTCTTGGGTAAACATATTCTTAATATAAGTATTTACCTGTCTTACTGTATATACATTATTAGCCATCAATCAAAACTCCTGTCGGACAAAAATACGCCGCATCCCTTTCCTTTTTGCTACGGCTCTGACGCATCATCCGCCCTCTGCGGCTCCTTAGCAGCTTCTCTTACCGCGGCGATTTTGGCAAGAATGCCGTTAATAAAGGAAGGACTGTCCTCCCCGCCAAACCGCTTTGCAAGCTCCACCGCCTCGTTAATCGCAACGGAAACCGGAACATCCGCATCCATCTCCATCTCATAAACGGCAAGACGCAGCACCGACAAATCCGCCTTGTTCATGCGCTTCGTCTTCCATCCGGTACTATACCGGTTGAGCAGGCCGTCAATCTCCTCTATGCGGGCCGCCACGGCCGTTGTCTTGTCCATAATATAGACCCTGTCCCGCTCTCCGGCAATCTCCTCCTGCTCAAGATAAAGTTCCATCCGCTTCTTAAGTTCCTCCGGCGGATGAAACTCCACGCCAAAGACCAGTTTAAATATATGCTCTCTTAGCTCTGTCCTCTTCACCTATACTTCCTCCGGTACATCCACTCCTGCGACACGGATATTCACATCGGCAACCTTCAGTCCCGTCATACTCTCAATCGAGGTTTTCACCTTCTCCTGAATCCTGCTCGACACATCAATCAGGCTGTAGCCGTACACCAGGTTCAGCGTCAGGGTCACGGTAACCACGCCCTCCAACACTTCCAGCTTCACGCCCTTTGACGGAGACTTCATACTGAGCCTTCCCTTTTCTTTCACGTTTCCTCCCATAGAGCCGACGCCTTCCACATCCATCGTGGCAAAAGCCGCAATAGAGGCAACCACCTCGTCCGCGATCTTAACCTCGCCCACGCTCTCTTCCTTCCGAATCGTGTATGTGCTTCTCTCTTCTTTTCCCATATCTAAACCTCCTATTGGCAGATTCTCAAACTCATATAACGATTATAACAAATTTATCCGCAATTGCAAACCAAAAATGTGTTTGTCCGGCTTTTTGCCGGAATGTTGTTCCGCCCTGTTTCCTATGGCAAAGCCTGCCGCGGCGGTCAGACGATGCTCCCGCGCCCTTACCTTACGCCCTTCCAAATTCCGAAAGCTTGAGCCCCTCGTTTCGTTCAAGCACCATACGCACGCTCCAATCGTTGACAAAAAGCAGTAAGGGCCTATCTTTCAGGTCTTTGATTTTCTTCATATCTGAAGTCCCTTTTAGCTTGTCAAGATCCACATCCTCATTCTCAATCCAGCGAATATGCTCATAGGGCAGGTTATCCAAACGAATATCCACATTGTATTCATTTTCCAGACGGTATTTGAGCACGTCGAACTGCAGGACGCCTACCACCCCTACAATGATCTCCTCCATGCCCGTATTGTACTCCTGAAAGATCTGAATCGCGCCCTCCTGCGCAATCTGGTTGATCCCCTTGATGAACTGCTTCCGCTTCATGGTGTCCACCTGACGCACCCTTGCGAAATGCTCCGGAGCAAAAGTAGGAATCCCCTCGTAGGCATATTTTTTCGCTGAAGCCGTCAGCGTATCCCCGATGGAGAAAATCCCCGGGTCAAACACGCCGATAATATCCCCTCCGTAGGCATTCTCGATCATCTTCCGCTCGCTTGCCATCAACTGCTGAGGCTGCGAAAGCCTCACCTTTTTTCCGCCTTGAATATGGTATACCTCCATCCCCGCTTCAAAAGCCCCCGAACAAATTCTCATAAATGCAATCCGATCCCTGTGAGCCTTGTTCATGTTTGCCTGAATTTTAAAGACAAAGGCTGAGAAATCCGGCTCCTCCATCGGATCCACCAGCCCCTGGTCGGACTTTCGCGGCAAAGGCGAAGTAGTCATCTGAAGGAAGTGCTGCAAAAAGGTCTCCACACCGAAATTCGTCAGAGCAGAGCCGAAAAATACCGGCGACAGTTCCCCGCGGCTTACCAGTTCCTGATCAAATTCCGCCCCGGCGCCGTCCTGAAGCTCAATCTCCTCCATGAGCTGTTCCTTCTGGCCCTCTTCCAGCAGCGCGTCCACCTCCGAGTCTGTGACCGCAATCTTCCTTACCTTCCCCTGGGCCGTTCCTTTTCTGGTATCTGAGAACAACTCGATCTCCTTTTTCTTCCGGTCATACACACCCTTAAAGCTCTTGCCGGAACCAATCGGCCAGTTCACCGGGCAGGTGGCGATCCCTAGCTCATGTTCAATATCATCTAACAGTTCAAAGGTATCCAGCGCCTCCCGGTCCATCTTATTAATAAAAGTAAAAATCGGAATATGGCGCATGGTACATACCTTAAACAGCTTCCTTGTCTGCGCCTCCACGCCCTTGGACGCGTCTATCACCATCACGGCCGAGTCCGCCGCCATCAGCGTACGGTAGGTATCTTCCGAGAAATCCTGATGTCCCGGCGTATCCAAAATATTAATGCAGTATCCGTCGTAATTAAACTGCAATACCGAAGAGGTAACCGAAATACCCCTCTCCTTCTCAATCTCCATCCAGTCGGACACCGCGTGTCTGGCGGTAGCCTTGCCCTTTACGCTTCCCGCCTGATTGATGGCGCCTCCATACAGGAGAAACTTCTCCGTAAGAGTCGTCTTCCCCGCATCCGGATGGGAAATAATGGCAAATGTCCTTCTCTTTTTTATCTGTTCCCTGATTTCATTCGTAAGCTCTGGCATATCCCTAACACTCCTGCAAATTTCTATCGTTCTTACCGAACCGGATATAACAGTATATCCTGATTCCTGCACCGCTAGTCATTATAGCATAGCTGAAAAAAATCTACAATGCGGGAAATTTCTTCAGAATCCGCCTTCTGATTCCCCAAACCGCCAACCCGCAGGCCGAACCAAAAAGAACCGTCCAGATCCATCCGGGAACGTCATGAATATTATAGCACCGGACGTTGATCCACATCTGGTTGATCGCTCTGGTCTGTTCTTCGTCAAAACACACCATAATGGATGACCGGGAGATTGCGTCTCTTGAAGGATACTGTGCAAAAAGCTGCCGATACACCTGATCCGTGGGAGCCGTGATCACGTACTTCCCCTCTTTCCCATCTTTGGAAAAGAAATATCCCAGATCGTACTCTGAAACCTCCTCTTCTTCCCCGGCTCCATAGCACCAATCCGCATACTCAAAAATACGCCCATCCTCCCCGCCGGAAATCACAGAAGTATATCCGATATAATACATATTGCGGATCACATTGTCCGCCCGGGAGTTAAAATTGATGAACGCCTCAGCCGCATGCTGCTTCGCGGCATCCTCTCCTATACCGTCCTTTAACAGCACCCAGCCGTCAAAATAAATATTCGTCGCTTCCTCCGGAACCGCAAAGGCCAGCGTATACTCTTCCTCATCCGCCTGATCCATAGTGTAGACCGCGTCCCCGGACCACTGGTAGTTGACCGCCACCTTGCCGGTGATCATATCCGCCTTCCCGGAATCCGTCTCAAAAGAGTAGCAGTTGTCCTTCACATCCTGAAGATAATCCTGAACCTGCCCAATCGTCTCCGGCGAGGTATCGTTCATCTCCCGTTCCAAATTCTTCTGGTAATCTGTATCCTCCAAAAATTCCTTAGAAGTAAGAAGCTCTGATTTCACCGCTCCCACCGCCGCAAAATAGGAATCTCTCACGTTATCCTTGATGGTAATCTGCCTTTTATACGCCGGATTATTTAAGATCTTCCAGCTTGAAGCTTCCTCTTCAGTCACCGCATCCGGATTGTATACGATGCCTGTGATCCCCCACATATAACCCGCCGCATAATCGCTCCACCGTTTCCCCTCCATCCTGTTTTTTTCAAAAACAGACTGAATGTAAGGCGAAACGCCTTTTATATAATAATTGTTCTCATCAGATACATCAAAAAAATCCTCCGACAAGGGCAGAAGCCGATCTTCTGCCATCAGCTTCATGATCATATATTCCGAGGGGCACACCAAATCATAGGTATCCCCCAACGTTAACATATTGTACAGATCTTCGTTGGTGCCGAAGGTAGAATACTCCACCTTTACCCTGATCCCATAGGTCTCATAATACCAATCCGTAAAATCCTCCACCATGGAACGCTCCCCAATCACGTTCCCGCTGGGAAGGCCGATCGTCTCTTCCTCGTCCCAGTCTCCAAGGTCAATGTATTCCTCCCAGTTGCAGACCCTTAAAGTAACCTCTTTCTTTCGGCTATTCTTCTCCGGCGCCTCGGCACGCGCTTCCGGCAAAGCCCCGAAAGACAGCGCGCAGAGCATGCAGCATGCAAGACCAAAAGCCGCCGGTCCTTTCTTTCCTCCCGCCATCATACACCATCCCTTTCCCGCCTCTTTTTTTCAGTCCGGACATTCATCACCAGCACCGTCAGTGCGACTGTCAGAAACAGTACCGTCGAAAGGGCCCACAGAGCCGTTTTTATGGTCGTTTGAGCGCCCTTTGTGGCATTGACCACATAGGTGCTGATTGTGTCAAAGGTGGCTGGCTTCGTATAGGTAGCTACAAAATAGTCATCCAGCGAAAGGGTGATTGCCAGCGCAAATCCAGAAATAATACCCGGAAAAATCTGGGGAATAACCACCTTCACCAGCGCTGTAAAGGGCGTCGCTCCCAGATCCAGCGCCGCCTCATAGATACTGGGATCCATCTGTTTCAGCTTTGGGATCACCGACAGAAATACAAAGGGCGCGCACAGCGTCACATGCCCCGCAGCCAGCGGCACAAAGGTATCCTTGCTGACGCCGAATACCACCACCAGAAGGATACAGATGGAAAACCCAGTTACAACATCCGCATTGACCACCGGAATCTGGTTCATCGTGGTAATCGCGGAAGCCATGCCCTTTTTCGAATAAAAAGAGCCCACCGCCCCCAGCGTGCCAAGGACCGTCGCAGCGGCCGCGGAACCCACCGCCAAAACCATCGTTCCCATGATCATCCGCACCAGTTCCGGCGTGGTGAACAGCGTCACATAATTTTTAACCGAGAACCCCCGGATCGCCCCAATATTCGTCGCATCCGTAAAGCTGTATACCGCCAGCACCAGAATCGGGAGATACAAGAACAACAGGACAAGCATGAGGACCGTACCTCTCCATACTTTTTTCATCAAAGCAGCGTACCTCCTCTCGTATTTTCCTCCTCCATCCCGCTGGTAAACAGCGTAAACAGACAGATAATGGCAAGCAGGATCAGTGCGATCATCGAACCTCCGTGCCAGTTATAGGCCGCAAAATAGCTTCCGATCAGACTTCCCATAATATAGGTGCTGTTATAGAGCATATCCAGCACCACATAGTTGGTCATCGCCGGCAGAAATACCATAGACACGCCGCTTATGATCCCGGGCAGGGATAATGGCAGCGTCACCTTCAGAAAGGCCTGCGCCTCCCCCGCTCCCAGATCCCTCGCCGCCTCAAGGAGCGCCCCATCCAGTCTGGAAATCGTCGTGTAGATCGGAAGGATCATAAAAGGCAGGAAATCGTAGCTCATCCCGACCACCGTATTGAAAAAAGGATGGTAGGCCAGATTCCCCTCAAGCCATGTAAGGATCTCTTTCAGCGCCGTAATCCGCAGCGAAAAGTTGATCCACATGGGAATCACAAACAGCATCACCAGCACCGACTTTGCCTTCAGTCTGCTGACCGCAAGGATATAGGCCGCCGGATAGGCCATAAGCAGGCATACCGCCGTCGTAACGACCGCAACGCCAAAACTGTAAAACAGCGTCCCCAGAGTATTCGGGTCCGAGAAAAAACCGGTCAGGTTCTCCGTGGTAAACTGCCCCTGCCCATTGCTAAAAGCATAGTAAAGCAGCACGAACAGCGGCGCCGCTACAAAAAGCAGTAAAAAGACTGCATATGGAATTCCCAGCATTTTTCTGGAAAACTTCAACTGTCTCATAGTCTCCTCCTATCTTTTTACCGTAAATGTCATCTTCGGTTCGGGCATAATAAGCCCCACCTGATCCTCCATATTCCACAGGTACTCGTCGTCCACCACGAAATCCTGCTCCAGCTCCGTATGAATCACATAGCTGTAATGATCCCCTTTGTAGATCAGGTTGCTGATATAACCTTCCACCAGCCCTTCGCTGATCTCGTCGGTCATCCGGATATCCTGCGGCTGTATGGAGACAAGGATCCGCAGTTTCTGCCGATCAAGCTCCAGCCCATTGGCATCCAGAACGGTTCCGTCTGCATCCAGCCTGCTTCCTTTGACCAAATCCGTCAGCCTCACGTCCAGCACGGTTCCGTTATACTCCAGTTCAAAATTCTTATTGATTTCCGCCTGAAAGATATTGGTATGATCCTCCGCAAGCATGATGTGGATGTTATCCGGCTCCACCGCTACGCCCACGCGCTCTCCCTCCGCCGCCGAGCGGACGGACTGGGCCACGATCTCATTTTTCCCGGACTCCACCGTAATCTCATAATGGATCCCTTTAAAGATCACGGACGAAACCACTCCTCTGATGATCCCCCTCTCCGGCTTCGTCAGGATCACGTCCTCCGGCCTTACCACCGCCGTAATGTGCGTTCCTTCCTCCACGTCGTCCACACAGGCAAATTCCCCGCCGCAGAACCGGGCCTTCTTCTTTCCGGTCATAATTCCGTTAAAAATATTGCTGTCCCCGATAAAATCAGCCACAAAGGCGTTCACCGGCTCGTTGTAAATATCCTCCGGCGTGCCGATCTGCTGCATCTTCCCCTCCGACATTACCACGATCTTATCCGACATGGTAAGGGCCTCTTCCTGATCATGAGTCACGTAAATAAAGGTAATCCCAAGCTCCCGGTGCATCTCCTTTAACTCCAGCTGCATTTCCTTGCGCATCTTCAAATCCAGCGCCCCCAAAGGTTCGTCTAAGAGCAGGATCTGAGGCTCGTTTACCACCGCCCTCGCGATCGCCACCCTCTGCTGCTGGCCGCCGGATAAGGTATCCGTCTTCCGGTTCTCAAACCCTTCCAGATCCACCAGCTCCAGCACCTTCTTCACCTTCTTCTCGATTAAGCGCCTTGGCATCTTTCTCTGCTTTAACCCAAAGGCAATGTTGTCAAAAATATTCATATGAGGAAACAGCGCGTACCTCTGGAACACCGTATTGATCGGCCTCTTATTCGGCGGAAGACTGGTGATCGGCTTTCCGTTCAGCAGGATCTCCCCCTCCGTAGGGATATCAAAACCCGCAATCATTCGAAGCGTCGTCGTCTTCCCACAGCCGGAGGGGCCTAAAAAGGTCACGAACTCCCCCTGCTTCACCTCCAGATTAAAATCCGAAACCGCCGAGAATCCGTCCTCATAAGTCTTCGTAATGTGTTTTAATTCAATAATATTCGTCCTTTTATCCATCTCTCAACCTCTTGCTTCTGCTAAAATGTAGGGGGCGTGCTGACCCAGATAAACTTCGCAGGTCCATTACCCGGATTCTCAAGCCGATGCTTCCATTTGGCCGGATAATAAAAGCACTCCCCCTCCTTCACCTGATACGCCTTCTCTCCCAGATACAGCGTAAGCCGGCCGGATATCAGGTATCCAAATTCCTCTCCGTCATGGGGCTTATCCTCAAACAGACTCTGATGAGGCTGCACTACCACTAAAAGAGGCTCCATCTGATACTTTTGGGCTGTCGGCACAATCCACTGAATGCTGTTCCCCGCTTCGTCCACTTTTTCAAAAAACCCCTCTTCCGAAAAAACAAAATGCTCCTCCTCTGTTTCCTTAAAAAAGTCGGAAGCCGTTGTTCCCAAACACTCGATCAAATCCAGAAGGGTTACCACCGACGGAGATACCTGCCCTCTTTCAAGCTGGGAAATAAATCCCTTAGTAAGCTCCGTCCTGTCCGCCAGCTCCTGCTGAGTAAAACCGTTCCGGTTCCTCAGATCCCTGATCTTCCTTCCAATCTGCTCATTTACATAGTCAACCTCCATAAGACCCTCGTTCCTTTCTTTGATTTGCAATATATCTAAACTAAAAATCAATTTTTACTAAACTTCTGCACGGAATTAATTATACTACTATTAAACTTTTTGTCAATTATCAGAACTATATTTTTCTATTCTTTCCACCGCAGATTTTGGAATCCCTATAGTAGATTTCTAGAAAAAAATCTATAGAAAAGGAGACCGCCGCACATGGTTCGTGCGAAAGCCTCCTTTTTTCAAATCATCCCCATGGCCGTTTCTAAAACATTCCCATGACCACGATAAAATTAAAGACCCACATAACGATGGATATAATGATTCCCACAACGCTGAGTACCCTTCCGGCAGTTGCCATACCCGCCTTACTGGAACCGGCTCCCATTCTTCCCCTTGAAAATCCGATACATCCCAGCACAATGCCCACGATCGGAATCACAAATCCCGCGATCGATGCCAGTATCCCCAATACCAGCGCCATCGTGGCCGCCCCGGAATTATCCACGGTCTGTACAGGAATCGGATACCCTCCGGACATCTGTCCTCCCTGCGGAAGCGGCTGCTGCAGGATCGCAAGGAGTTGTTCTAAGCTCTCCTTATAAGGCTTCTTCTGCAGAGTCCCCACAAATCCGTCCAGATTCCACTCTCCTCCAAAAGTTCCCTTCATCCACGCCTCCAGATGGAAGACTCCGTTCATATATCCCCATTTCAGATACTTATACCCTTCGATCGCAGCATCCCCGGTGCGGTATGCCGGCTCTCCCTTCCAGCCTGACATAATAAACCCATTCTTCTGAAGATAATCATCCATAATAAACTGTACAAAATCCCCCGGCTTATTTAAGACCACTTCTCTCACATATCTCGCCATAATTCTCCCATTCCTTTCTTCTTAATTATTCAATCTTTATTAATTCCTTCGATGAAGAATCTTCCGGATCATCAATAAGCCTGTCAGCCAGAATATCCAGAACCGTTACAAACTTATTTATATGCTCCTGCGGAACATCTTTCAGAACCTCTTCCATCTTATCAATAAAATCTTTTTTAACAAATTTGCAGTAATCAGTATACACGCTTCGTCCAAGTGCGGACGGCTGAATGATAACATCTTTCCTATTATTAACAGAATGGTACTTTTCCAACAGCCCTTTACTCAGCATTTGTTTGACATTTTTTGAAAAAGCGCTGGATGAAATCCCAAGCCTCAAAGCAATTTCCGCCATATTTTGATACTTCTCTTCATTTTCAAGTATATATTCCAGAACCTGGATTTCTGCTGCAGAAATGAGAATATCTGTCCCATATGACATCCTTTTCCGATATGTTCTTGCATATGTATTAGCATACTTTATTATCTTTTCCATAAATAAGCGATATTCTCCAAGCCATTCCAGTTTCATCTGTGAACCTCCAGAAATATTTAATTCATTATAACAATTTAAATCTTAAATTACAATAAATTATAAAAAGTATTTGGTTATTTTTCACAAAATCACTAATTTAATTTTGTATATAATATATATTGTTTCCATCGGAAATAATATGTATTATATTATTTATAATTATATCAACTGTAGAAATAATCGAAAGGAGGTGGAACTATTATTTCCCGACAAAGAGAGATTCTATTTTTTATGACAATGGAGGATAAAAAATGAACAGCCACAAATCAAAAAAAATTTTCAGCATTGCCCTGACACTTATTTTGGCAGGAAATATTTTAGCCTGTATGATTCAGACAAGTTTTGGAAAGGTATCTGTAAAAGATATTTATTTGCCTGCTGAAAACCAAAATTATCTACACGCGCTTGCATTTATTCCAAAATCAGCATCCCCTGAAAACAAAGCGCCCGCCATTATAACGACACACGGATACTTAAACAGCGCCGAAGTACAAGACGCTGCCTGCATTGAATTGTCGAGAAGAGGTTTTGTTGTAATAGCGCTTGACAATTATAACCATGGTCTTTCAAGCTGCGTTGACGACATGATGATTGCCGACGCCGTACAGACGGGCGGCGGTATAAAGGCAATGGTTGAATATTGTGCCAGCGGAATAATGGACTATATCGATACAGACCGAATTGGCCTTATGGGACATTCCATGGGTGCAAATGGAGCAAAAGAAACTGCCTTTTATTACAGCGGATTGTATGATGAAGCGATAGAAGCCGCAAAATCCCCCACTTCTGATGGGGGAAAAGAAATTACGGAATCAGAACAGGCCTATTGTAATTCAATAATGAAGGTCAAAGCTCTGCTTCCTACCGGACAGGTACCTAATTTTCTCAATTATTCCGGCATAGACTGGAAATGGACACAGCTTAGATGTAATGCAGGAATCGTCTACGGCTCTTACGAAGAGTGCGGCTATGCTAATAGTACCGGCAATGCCAGAGTACTAGGAGACGCTGCAGAAACTGTCGAAATGATGCAAAGCGCCGATCCTTCTATAGACTTTGTTGAAGAAGGCGTATATTATGGCAATAAAGACGATGGGACTATGCGCGTAATTTATCAACCCCTCAGTACGCATCCGCTTATCCATTTTATGCCTGATGCTGCTAAGGATATCATTGATTTCTGGACATATACTTTTGATATGAAAACTGGACTTTCATCCAGTAACCAGACATTCTTTTTTAAAGAATTATGCAATCTGATTGCAATGATTGGTCTTTTCATGCTTATTATTCCTCTTTGCGATTTACTTCTGACTTTTCCATGCTTTACTGGACTTAGAGGACGGCCTGACTCCAAACTTCCATATGTTACAGGCACTAGAAAAAGAATATACTGGATTGGCGCAGCTGCTGGAGGTTTAGTATCATTGGGCGCTGCATTCCTGTCGATCATAGCGGTTCCTACAGCAGATGCTTCTATAAATAATGGGTATTTACAGACAAGCGTTACCTTTTTTGCCGTACCGGTAATGAATACGATAGGTTTTTGGACGCTTCTGTGTGCTATCTGGCAATTTGCATGGTTCTTCTGGCAGTACAGAAAGGACAAAACCGCAGGCATCGATCGGGATTCGGCTCTTGGATTAAAAACTACAATAAAAGAGCTTTGGAAATCAATCGGCCTTTCTGCCGCAATCATCGTTATTCTTTACATTATCGTATGGTTTTGTAAATGGGCCTTTAATACAGATTTCCGATTTTGGACCCCTGCGGTTAAAACCTTTAATGTTGAAAAAATGATATATTTTCTTCCATATTTACCAGCATTTTTTGCATTTTACCTTGGAAATTCACTGATTGTTAACAGCGCTGGAAGATTTGAAAAAATCAGTGAAAAAAAGGAACTCTGGATACATGCATTTACCAATATTATCGGCTGCTTTCTCTTTTGGGCAATCCAGTATATTCCTTTATTCCTTGGGGGTGAAATAATTGTTAAAGGTCAATGGATGAATGTTCTTGTTATCGCATTTTGTATCTGGCAGTTGTTTATCGCGCCGTTTTTACTTAGAAAATTCTATAATCTTACTGGAAAACACTGGGTTGGCTCACTGACACTATCTAGCTTTTATGTGTTGATTGGTATTATGAATACAGCCATCCACAGTACCTTGTTTTAAGTAACTTACTTGATTCTGCATGCATCGGCAGATAAGAGGTCAGAATTAAGCAGTTCTGCTGTTTTTACCGGCCTCCTATCTGTCGGCGTCTATTTATACAACCTTTTCCTTCACAATATTTACAACGCCTATGTATTTTATTTCCCTTCCGTATTAATCGGCGTAATCACAATATTCTCCGCCGCTATCCCTGTTTTTCTTGTTACGATATCTTCGATCTGCGCCCGGTTCGCATCGGAAAGCTCCGCCGCGCTGACGACGATATCCGCCCCTTCCTGCGTCAAACTGACAACTGCCTGATCAAATCCCTTTGAGGCAAGAAGGGTCTCCGCAGCCGCTTCTTTCTCTGCAAGATCCGTCAGGGCCAGAAGCTGATTCACCGCCTCTTGTTTCTGGTCGTCGCTTAAATTCTGGTTGTCAATAATCTCCATCAGAGACTCTTTATTCTTTGCCCTCACCTGTTCTCTGGTGACCTTGGCTTCCGCCACCACCGCGCTGGCGTCCCCGCTGGTAAGCACCGCCTCCCCCGGCGTCCCCTCTACGGTTCCGTCTGTTTCTTCGCTGTCGTTGCTTGCAATCTCTCCATCCGTCTCCGCTAAATCTTCTTCTGAAATATCCAGAAGCTCCATGTTCGCAAGCTCGCTGTTTGCTTCCGCCGCGTCCTTTTCTCCTCCGAAAATACGCCCTGAGTAATTCAGATACCCTGCAACTGCGATCATAACGGCCAGCGCTGCAATGATCACCTGATTTCTACGAAATATTCGTTTCACTGTTCATCCTCCTTGAGATAGATTTAATTGCTCTTCATTACCTTTATTTTATGCGTGTCTATTTCAAATAATGCTTGCACAGCCTCAGTTATATTCTGAACCGTCACTGCATCGTCCCCTCCTTCTGCAATTACGATGACTCCCTCCACCACCGGCGTCATCTCCTTAGTCACATAAGGCTCTCCATTTCCGTCTCCTCCGGAATATACCGTCTGCTTTGAACTAACATTATGAATCGTGCTGCGGCTTCCTCCCTGACTGTCCGTCTCCTGAACGGATTCGCTCTCGCTGTCCGTATCCTTCTCGATAATCCGTTCCGAGCCGGATGCAAGCGTCACCATGACCTCTGTCCTCCCCACTCCTTCTACCTTCGATAGAACTGCCGCAAGCTTTCCTTCCAGATAATCCGCGTAATTCTCCCCGTCAGAATCTCCCCCATCCCTTATTGAAGCGGCGTCCGTCCTTTCCCTTCTGTCAGTCAGCGCGTCCTTCTTCCCGTCTGATACCGGAAGAGCGATCACCAAAAGCAGCACTCCCACAAGCAAGGCGATCACCAGCCTGTCTTTTTTCATAAGGGTTCCCAAAAGCTTTTCCTTTAGATGCTCCGGAATAGGTATCTGTTTTTTCCTTCTATCTTCCAATTCGAATTTCCCCCACTTCAATCTTTCCTGCTTCCCAAGCTTTCCCATTCCCGTCGGTATCCCAGACTTCTGCCCCCTCGGATCCGTCTCCCGGAATCCTTCTTTCTTCGTAAGCGCCGGACACCTCTTCCTCTAATTCTTGTATTTTCTCTTCCATTTGTTCCGCCGCCGCTTCATATCTGCTTTCCGCCGAGCGTATATACCCTTCCCCCTCCAGCCCGGATAAACGGATTACCGGTGACAGAATCAGCAGGATCAAGATAATCCCTGTAAAAAGCCGTATATATTTCCGATAACCTTCCCCCGCCGCTGCCTGCATAACAAGCGTAACCAGAATCATATAATATGCTATTTTCTGAATCCATTCACAGAAATACTCCACCTTTTCCACCTCATACCGAACTGGTTGTATATGCCACGATCGCAATGGTTAAAAGAAATAAAACGCCGCTGGTAACCACTGCCTTAAGCAGCAGACGGCAGCCTTCTCCCACCCCGCTGATGCACTCCACGATCCTCTTGTCAGAAACCGGCTGTATCACTGCTGCCGCAAGCTTATACGCCAGCGTGATAATCCCAAGCTGGATCAAGGGAACTGCACAGAGCCCGCAGCAGATCAGCGCTCCGGTCAGACCGATACTATTTTTAATCAGCACCGCCGTTCCAAGTACCACCTCCGCCGTTCCTCCCAGCGCGTCGCCTACGCCTGGAATCGCCTCCACCCCTCTGGTGACAATACTGCGCTTTACCGTATCAATCGCCGGGGAAACCAGCCCCTGAATCACATTCAGTCCGATCATACATCCAAGCAGTGATTTTAAAATCCAGCTTATGACAATTTCCAGAAGATCTGACAATTTTGACAGATAATCTTCCGGATGCAGACTGTTCAAAACCCTTACCAGCACATAAATGTGAATCATGGGAAGCATCATATGCATGACCACCCCGTCAACGGCAAGTATCAGAAGCAGCGCAAGATGGTAAAACGCTCCGGAGGTTATGCTTCCCTTCGCCGCTGTCACAGCTACAAAATAGATGGGATACAGCGCCTTCATAAAACCGGTAAGCCGGCCGATCCCATCCAGCACCCATTCCGAAGCGGCCTGAAATGAAGTCAGGCACACTCCCACCAGCAGCATATACAACAGAAAAAAACTGATTTCGGATACCTGCCTTGTCTGAAATACATTGGAAAGGTTCAAAAATATCGCGGCGGAAACCGCAATCGCAATCAACTGGATGATACTTCGTTTATTTACCCGAAAGGCATAAAACAACTCGTCCCCAATAAGCTTATTTATAAGCCCCGCATCCAGCCGGACTTCACCGGCCATCACGGAACGCACCGTTTCTGCGAAATCAGGCTTTTCCTCCGGAAACAAATCTGACAGAAGCGCATCCATCTCCGAAAAGTCCATTTCACTTAACAGTTCATCCCTCGTAGTTTCTTCCAACCCTCTTGTAACGTCCTCTGCGCCTATATCCTCCTCGTACTTCTCCTCCTCTTTCTCTTCCGAAACCACCCTTTCTTCCCACGTTTCTTTCGCTTCAGAATCCGCCGCCTCAGCGGGCAGCTTCAAACTCCACATGCAAAGAATCAGACATAGATAAAGCAAACTCCGCATACGCTTCCTGACGCTGCGTACCGCCTTTTCTTTTTTCAGCTTCATGACAGAAATTCTCCTATCGTTTCCAGCACGGTTAAAACAATCGGTATGCTGAGTACCAGTATCATTAATTTCCCAAATATTTCAATCTGCACCGCTATGGTCTGATATCCCGCGTCCTTGCAGATGCTGGAAGCAAATTCTGAAGTGTAAGTGATCCCTATCATTTTTACCAGTGTTTTCACATAAGAGGAATCTAAATTTATGATGCCTGCAATCTTATACACCGCATCCAGAAATACGGAAAACTGTCCCAGTATCCCCAAAAATATCAGTATGCTGACGCCGGCCGCTATATAAATACTATATTCCGACCTGCCGCTCTTAAACTGTACTGCAAGAAGCGCTCCTGCAATCCCAAGAATTCCTGCCTGTACAATTCCCACGCCTGAATCCTCCTTCTTTCATTTTACAGAGAAAATAACCCTTTGATTGACTCAAACAGCTCGTATATGTACGGCACGATCCAGAACAGCACCAGAATCAGCCCCGCAAGGCTAGTGAGAAATGCCTGCTCCTCCCTGCCGCTGTGCTTCAATACCTGACAGAGTATCGAAACAAGTATTCCCACCGCCGCAATTTTAAAGATTAGATTAACGCCCATGAATTCCTCCTTATACCAGCAGAACCGCTATCAATATCCCGCCGGATATTCCCAGACAGCGGCAGAGTTTTTTCTTATTCTGTATTTCCCTGTGCATGTCCTCAATCGTTCCCGCAAGTTCCTCCTGATATCCGCCAAGTATCCCAATCCCCAGGTCGGCGTCCGCACCTCCCAGTAAAACGCCAAGCTCTCCCAGCCTCTGCAGCTCCCCTCGCGGCAGCTTTGACGCTCTTAAGTACAAATTCACACTTTCCCTCCAGATATCCCCTAAGCTTCCGCCTTTCCTGCTTTCCATCCGGATGCTCATCTGCTTCAGCCACACATCATAAGGGGGCTTTACATGTTCCCCGGTTTTCCGAAACACTTGAGAGAGCACCGATCTGGCATAACGCACTTCACCCTGTATCATTCCGATTAATTTCTGCAAATAAATAAGCTCCTGATAAGCGGCTTCTAATTCCCCCGCCGCACATGCTCCCAAAAGCGCGGCAGCGGCGATGGTGACCATACTGCCAGTGATCTTCAACATACCTTCTCCCCCTGTTCATCATAGATTCCTTCTATCAGACCGGGATGTTTTACATCGCATAATACAAGATAACGCTGAAACATTTTCTGGATAAAGAAATCCTGAAACATCGGCTTCCCCCTTATTTCCTGCCAGGACGCCCCATGAACCGTGGCAAGCGTCCGACATCCGCAGCACATGGCATATTTTAAAATCTGCACCTCTTCCATACTGCCAAGCTCATCCACTGCAATCACCTGCGGCCCCATACTGCGCACCATCATCATCATCCCCTCTGCTTTCGGGCAGGCATCCAGCACATCTGTCCGGCTTCCCAGATCGTTCTGGGGAACCCCCATATAGCTTCCTCCAATCTCAGAACGCTCGTCCACAACCCCTACATTTTTTCCGTCCAGATACTCGCTGCCGTTTGAAATCCGGCGTATAATATCTCGCAGCAAGGTTGTCTTCCCACAGCCAGGAGGAGCAATGATCAGCGTGTTTAATACGTCTCCCGCCTGAATCAAGAACGGAAGCGCTCCGTCTGCGCAGCCGTGGATTTCATGCGCGATACGGATATTAATAGAAGATATATATCTCAGATTGCGTATCTGCCTTCCGTCCAAAATCACCTGACCCGCCATTCCAACCCGGTGCCCTCCCTCGACCGTAAGATAACCCTGACGCATTTCCTGCTCATAGGCATACAACGAATAATCCGCCGCATACTGTACAGTCTCTTGAATTTCTTCCATTGTAATCCCGCCGCAAGAGGGTCTCCCTACGATTCGTTCCCGTCCGTCATACTTAAGCGTTACAGGCTGTCCGGCCCGCAGACGGATTTCCTGCAGCTTCCCAAAGTCCGGCTGTTCACCCAGAATACTGTTCCGGAGCCTGACCGGCAGGATATTCAGGACGCTCTCTATCCCTTTCGCTCTCATAAAACCTTCTTTTCTTTTAACTGTCTGATACACCTTTGTCCACCTCTTTAAAGCATATATACGGCCGAAACAGTTAATTTATTCCTGAAAATGGTGCAAAAGTCTTCTGCCTTGGAGAAAAAGCAGGAAAAGATAATAAATAATATTTAAAAAGGAGCTGTCACAACAGCCCCTTTTGATTAACCTTTATTCTTATTTAAGTAATTATTTCGTCAGCGGATTCTCGCCGAATACCTTCTTATATCTGCCAATGAGGTACAGAGTAGCAACTACCTGAACCGCCGCAAGCACGAACATCAGAACCATCAGCGTATAAACTGCCTTACTCTCGCCGGAGATGATCGTCAGCCTTCCCACAACCACCGGCATCAAATAGGAAGCCGCGCCCATGAATGTATAATAGATACCTGTGTTACGTCCCTTCGGTCCCGGAACAAATTCCTGTACCACAGACAGCCCTGTCTGCAGCGCGCCGCCCGCGCATCCGAATCCCAGCAGAAGGATTGCAATGTAAACGATCGCTACCTGGTGGATGAATAATACGCCAAGCAAGGCGACTGCCGTCATCAAAGAGTCGATGATCAGCACCTTCAGCGGATGCCATTTCAGCTTGCTCATCATCACTGCCCAGAATGCAACGGCTACGATCGAACCCACCTGATACATGGTAGTAAAGGAAGCCGCCTGCATCTCAGACAGTCCACAATACGCAAGGCCGAATGCCTTGGTGTACTGCTGAGCGCCGTACATAACCGCCATTACAAGGAATGCATAGAAGTAAGTAAGAAGCTTTGTAAATCCTCCAGGCGCAACCAGAAGCCTTGCCTTTGCCGCGTCGATCTCTGCCTGATCCGCCTTCTTGCCGCCCTGTCCGCCAAGCTTTGCCTTCTCATCGTCATATACGAACTTCGCCATACATGCCAGAACAAGAACAACAACAGACAATACCAGCGGAAGAATTACATTCACCTGCAGGTTTCCTGTAGCTACGCAGATAATCGGGTAGAAGATACTAGAAGCCGCAACGAAGAACTTAATCATAATCAATGCAGTACCTGGAGCTGCCGGATATGCTTCCTGTACAGCCGGGTATCCGGATGCATCCCAGAAACCGGAGGTAGCCACGCCCGCCATCAGACCTGCAAATGCAGCCAGCGTTGCGTTGGTCGTCATCAGCATTGTTGCAAAACATACAATGTAAAGAACGGCTCCGCCGATCATTAATTTCTTACGTCCTACGCGGTCGGAAATCTCTCCGCCGATCCACACGGATATAAACTTACCAAAGCCGGTCCATGCAATTGCTGTAGAAACAGCCGCTGCTCCCGCCGCATATGCCGCAGATTCCGGATCAGACATATCAAATCCCCACTTCAGTGCGAAGTTTACCTGATTCTGTGAGAAGATCAGCGCCTGCATACCATGGGTCAGATATGCCATATAGACCGTGACCATGGAAAGAATGTACTTTTTTGCCTTCATTTCTCATTTCTCCTTTTCTTAACTTTTTATTAACTTCGTTAAATAAATAATAAACATTATCCAAGAAAATGTCTAATTGGTTTCCTGCCTGTTATCCATTCATTTTCTCTATGATTACGCAGTCCGGGGGCAGCAGTTCTCCTTTCCAGCTACGTCGAAATCATTCTGTCTGCTTTCTTTCCACAGGTTTCCGACAGACAGAATCTGGAAGAGATCTCCCGCCCCCGGCTCAGATCATGAACAGCTATTCATGAAATTTATTATTTTGCCTGCTCTTCCTGAAACTTCTGATACTCCTCTACCGGCATCTCTTTTCCGGTGTACAGCTCATAGTTTACAGCTCCCTGCCATAACAGCATGCCCTTGCCTCCGACTGCCTTTGCACAGCCCGCGGCTTCTGCGTCTAAGATCAGCTGGGTCTTTTCCGGATTATACACCGTATCCGCAACCACCAGATCCTTTCTTAAAAGAGCGGTATCTACCAAAGAGATTCCTTCCTGAGGCTTCATGCCCACAGAAGTCGCATTTACCAGAATATCGCAAGCCTTAATAGCCTCTGCAAGCTGATCCGCTTCCTCAAGCTTAGTAACCGTTACCTTACACTCCGGACATTCATCTGCAAGCTTCTCCATGGTGTTCTCTGCCCTTGAATAGAACTCATCGTCCCTGTTAAAAATCGCTACCTCTGCCGCGCCGTCCAGAGCAGCCTGTACCTGAATCGCGGTCGCAGCCCCGCCTGCTCCAAGAACCACCATCTTTTTACCCTTTACTTCCACACCGTTAACTGCCAAATTTTTGACAAATCCAACGCCGTCTGTGATATCGCCGTATAATTTGCCGTCCTTATTTACAAATACGTTGCAGGCGCCGATGATGCGGGATGCCGGCGACAGCTCATCCATCAGCTCAGCGGCAATGTTCTTGCACGGCATAGTGAAGTTGCCGCCCCGCAGGTTCCACAGCTTTACGGTATCCAGCGTCTGCTTCATACCGTCCACGTTTACGTCAAATGCCATATATGCCAGATCCAGCCCGTCATGCTGGAAACAGAAATTATACATTGCCGGGGAACCTGAATGTCCCACCGGTGTTCCGAAAAGCGCCAAAAGTCCCGTATGTCCGTTAATTCTCTTTTCCATTTCATTTTCTCCTTATTTATAAACCATTTCTTCTATTAAAGCTTCATAGCAGCGTCGTATGCTTCCTTGGTAGCATCCAATGCCCGGCGGGCTCTTGTAGCGTCTCCTACCACATGTACCTCCGGTACGATAGCCCGGATCTCATCGGCGAAATCATAGACAACCTCCGGTCCCTCCCGGTGCGTATACCGTGAAGAAAAGCCCATAGACAGAACAACCGTATCAAATCCTCTTGCCTCATAGAGCGTCTCGTCCGACTTATCAGCCGCATTCTTATAGCTCACGCCGTCCGGGAAGATTTCGGATACCGCCGCGCTTGTAATCTGCTCAATTCCATATTCCTCAAATGCGTCCATCAGGAATACTCTGTGCTCATGGATCACATCCGGTCCAATGGCGTCCCGCATCTCAATAACAGACACCTCATGTCCCTGCTCTGCTAAGAACTCTGCGGTCTCAGCGCCGACCATACCGCCGCCTACCACCAGTACCTTGTGGCCCACCGGGCGGTTTCCTTCCAGACAGTCGATGCCGTGAACAATCTCAGGGCTTGTGATGCCTTTGATAAACGGAAGGATCAGCGTCTCTGAACCGGTAGCCAAAATCACTGCGTCCGGGGTATCTGCCTTCAGCATCTCTGCGGTAACCTTGGTATTCATCTTAATTACAACGCCGGCCTTCTCACATTTTACAACGTAACTCCGGATCATGCCTGTGATATCGCCTTTTCCCGGAGGATAAGCAGCCAATCTCATATTGCCGCCAAGCTTATCTGAAGCTTCGAACAATGTAACGTCATGTCCGCGTCTCTTCGCTGTAAATGCAGCGCACATTCCAGCAACGCCGCCGCCGATCACATAGACCTTCTTCTTGGTCTCTGCCATCGCAAAGCCCTCTGACTCACGGCCGAGTTTCGGATTGGTCAGACAGCAGACCGGATTGCCCTGATACATATTGGCAACGCAGCCTTGCAGGCAGGCGATACACGGAGTCATATCCTCCAGCCTTTCCTCTAACGCCTTCTTCGGCATATGGGGATCTGCCAGCGACTGGCGGCCAAATGCAACCAAATCAGCCTTTCCCTGTCTTACCATCAGCTCTGCAAACTGCGGCTCTGTATAACGTCCTACTGTAATAATCGGAACGGATACGGATTTCTTAATGTTCTCCACCAGTTCTGCGGAAAAACCGCCATGGATCCCAGTAGGCGCCCACATATACTCATCCTTCAAATGTACGGCTCTTGAAACATGGAGTCCGTCAACCCCGCAGTCTTCCAGATAAGCGGCAACCGCGCACATATCGTGGTTATCCAGTCCGCCAAACATATCCTCAGTGCTGTTTATACGCGCCAGAACCGCAACCTTTCCCTCGGTCTTCGCTTTTACTTCCTCAATGATCAAACGTGAAAACCGCATTCTGTTCTCGAAAGTACCGCCAAATTCATCAATACGCTTGTTGGTCCTCGGAGACAGGAAGGAATTTACAAGGTAACCGTGAGCCATATGGATCTCTACTGCGTCAACTCCGGCTTTCATAGCGCGCACTGCAGCCTCGCCATAACCTTTAATCAGCTGGTATACTTTTTCCGTAGAAACTTCCTTCGGTATATCCTTCTTTTCGGATGCCTGAATAGAAGTAGCTGCCTCAATCGGCGCGCCCGCATTCTTCGCATTTCCTTCCGGACCCGCATTCTGGAGCTGGATAGAAAGGCATCCGCCCTCGGCATGGACTGCTTCCGCAATCTTCTTCAGGCTCTCGATGCTGTCGTCATTGTACAGGCAAGGCTTTCTCGGTCCGCCCTTTGCTCCCTCATGTACCACCGTAGCCTCAATCGTAATCAATCCGAACTGTCCCTTTGCACGCTCTGTATAGTATGCAAGAGACTGCTCAGACCATGTTCCGTCTGTATTTGCAAAGTTATTTCCCATGGGCGGAACTACAAAACGGTTCTTCACTGTCATAGGTCCAATCTGAATTGGTGAAAACATATTTTTGAATTTCATCTCTTTTTTCCTCTCTTTATCATTTCGTTCCGGTGTTCCGACACGCTTATAAACAGGTTTTCTAATCATCAGCGTGTCACGATCCATATCCTGGCAAATCTGTCTAAATTTTCACACTTCTTCGCACAACATACACCGGACTTATCTTTAGGTAAATCCCCCCGAAAAGCTTCCGCTTTCTGCATTTCCTCAAAGATAAGTCCGCAATTTTTAATAATTTAATCTTCTAAAAGCTCCGGCCATGTCTCAGCAAGAACTTTCTTTGTATTCTCATATGTATAAGCGGCTGCCTCGTTCAGCCCGCGTCCAAGAATCTCGTCGGAAATAACCTCAACGCCTACTGCCTTCGGATCTACGCCCGCTTCCCTGATCATCTTAACAAATCCAGCGGTATCCTTTGCGCCGGTTCCCGGTGCAAGACGGTCATGCATAGACTCATCTCTTAAAATAGAAGTTGCATACGGCCTCTCATAAGCGTCGTTGATCTGGATTGCCACGGTCTTTGCAGCCTGCTCTTTGGTAAGAATATCATATGGCTGGTTTGCCCTTACCCAATGCCATGTATCTAAAATCAGCGCTGCGTTCTCAGCGCCGGAAGCCTGAACAACAGCCCATGCCTTCTCAAGGTTCGGAAGTCCTGAATAAGGCATCGGTTCAACGCCGATCACTCTCTTGCCCGCCCTGTGGCATAACTCTTTTAACTTCTGAGCGGTATGCTCTACGGAATAGTTCTCCATCAGTCCGCAGTTAATGTGATTCACTCCAAAGAGATCGCACATATGGAAACACATCTGCTCTTTATATTTCTGCTCATAGGAACGGTTATCCTCCGCCCACTGAACGATATACTCAACCTCTGTACACTTCATTCCATGTTTCTCAAGAATTGCAAGGATATCCTCATCGTAAAGACCCTCGTTCAGCGCATCAACATAAGTCTCCGCCCGGAGTCCGATTCCGTCATAGCCCGCTTCCTTGGCAGCTATCACACGGTCCTCAAATTTACACTGGTCTCCCAGCGTCCATGAACTGATTGTAATTGGATGTTTTTTTGACATTGCTCTGTTCTCCTTCCATTTGTTCAAATCAATCATTTTTTTGTAAATAGTCCCACTCAAACCTGTCATATTTACTATAAGCAAATTATAATCCATCGTTAAATTAAAATCAAATTGTAAATATCACACGAATCAATAGATTTTATTTATAATTTATGATAAAATAAGTCTATACAAAAGATGAGGAGGGATGTTATGAATCTTTATCATTTACGATACTTCGTGACACTTGCTCACCTTGAGCACTACACAAGAGCTGCTGAATTATTATCTATCACACAGCCAAGCCTCAGCCATGCAATTTCTTCTCTTGAGAAGGAACTTGGCATCAAACTCTTCGAAAAAGAAGGACGCAATGTAGTCCTTACCAAATGCGGACAGGCATTTTTAAAAGATGTAGAGCAGGCGCTGGATATTCTGGATTCCAGCATCAGCAGCCTGCAGATGACCGGAAGCGGGGAAGGCCTGATCGACATCGGCGTCCTCCGTACCCTGAGTACGAATCTCGTGCCGAATATCGTCCGGAGTTATCTGGACTCGCACCCTCACAGGCAGGTTGATTTCCGCTTCTTTAATTCCACCGGGCTTACGCCGGATCTGATCGCCGAGCTGAAGGAACGCAAATACGACATTGCATTCTGCTCTATGATGGAAAATGAGCCGACCGTGGAATTTATCCCCATCGCAAGGCAGGAACTGGTGCTGATCGTTCCCAAGGGGCATCCCTTAGAAGGCAGGGATAACATCAACCTTGCAGAATCGCTGGACTATCCCCTGATCGGATTCTCCAAAAGAAGCGGCCTCAGGCCGATTATCGACAAACTGTATGAACAATGCGGCGCGGTTCCTAAATACGCTTACGAAGTAGAAGAGGATCACGCCGTGGCGGGTCTGGCAGGCGCCAATTTCGGCATTGCAGTCGTTCCTAATATGCCGATTCTGAATTATATGCCGGTCAATGTAATCCATATCGCCGAACCAAGCTGGGAGCGCATGTTTTATATGTGTACCCTAAAAAACGTCTATCAGGCTCCGGCTGTCCTTGAATTTAAAGAATATGCAAAAGAACACGCTGCACTTTAAGTGCGCGTGTTCTTTTGCTTTTTCCATTCGTTTCCTTACGGTATTTCTCTAATTCCAAGGCTTTGCCGTATGCTCCGGCTTGCCCTGCCGCATCATCAAATCTCCTACGGCCTCCGCCGCGTCCTTACCTTCAAAGAGAACCTCGTTTACCTGCTCCACGATGGGCATGTCTATGCCGTATTTTTTCCCAAGCTTAACAGCCGCTTTGGTGGAATACACGCCCTCCACAACCATCTTTACCTCGTCCATGGCCTCCTGCATGCTCATTCCCTGACCGATCAGATAACCCGCCTTCCGGTTGCGGCTGTGTACGCTGGCGCAGGTTACGATCAGATCCCCGACCCCCGTAAGGCCGGTAAAGCTCTCTACGGCTCCTCCCATTTTAACTCCCAGTCTGGATATCTCATGGATCCCTCTCGTAATCAGCGCAGCCTTTGCGTTATCTCCATAGCCGAGCCCGTCGGCAATCCCGGCCGCCAACGCAATCACATTCTTCAGGGAACCTCCCAGCTCCATTCCCAGCATGTCCGGACTGGTATACACCCGGAAAAACTCATTCATAAAAAGCCCCTGAAGATATTCCGCTGTTTCTCTTGTCCTTGCTCCGATCACCACGCTGGTAGGCAGCTCTCTCGCTACCTCTTCCGCATGGCTTGGCCCCGACAGAACCGCCACGTCCGCAGAGGGCAGCTCCTCCTCGATCTGACCGGAAAGGGTCAGAAGGGTACTCTCTTCAATCCCCTTAGCCACGTCTACAATGATCTGCCCTTCCCTCACATAAGCTTTCATCTTCCTTGCCGTAGCCCGCACTGCCGTGGAGGGAACCGCCATGACCAGCACATCCTCTCCCTCTATCGCAGATTCCAGATCCGAAGTAAACTCCATATCCTCCGGCAGACCCACTCCCGGAAGCTTGCTTTTGTGCTCCCTAGCCTCCGAAAGCTCCCTTGCCTCCTCTTCCCTGTAGGACCAGACCTTCACCCTGTGTCCATTCTTATGCAGCAGAAGCGCCAACGCCGTTCCCCAGCTTCCCGCGCCGATTATCCCGATCTTTGCCATAATCTCCATCCTCCATCCATCTTAAAACTTACCGCCCGCTCTCCTCACGTTCATTTACCGTTTACATTGTTAGGATTTCTTCCCTACGCTCAACTTATTCTCTGTTCCTGTCATCAGCCTCTTAATATTTGCACGGTGCTTGAAAAAAGCGGAGATCACCAGCAGGAACGCAATCGCATAAATCTCATACAGCGGTCCTCCCATAACCTTGTAATACCCGGTCTGCCCCAATACCACCACAGAAATAAAATATACCACGACTACGACCATCGACCCCACCGACACATATTTCGTACCGGCTACAATCCCTGTAAATACCGCAAGGCACAATACCACCGTCCACACGTTGGTCGTGCTGGCAATCAGTCCGGCCGTAACCGCAATCCCTTTTCCTCCTTTAAAATTCATATAAAAAGGATAATTGTGTCCCAGAACCGCCCCCATGCCGGTATACATGGTAAGCACAGGCAGAAGATCCCTCTGGGAGTCCCGGAAAATCACACAGGCAAGGATCACCGCAAAAATACACTTAAAGGCATCGCCGAAAAAGGTGACCGCCCCCGCCTTCCATCCCAGCGTCCGAAGCGCGTTGGTAGCTCCCGCGTTCCCGCTCCCCATCTGCCTGATATCCACCTTCTGGGTCTTTCCATACAAATAGCCTGTCTGTATCAGCCCAAATCCATATCCTATTGCCAAACATATCAAACGCTCTATCATGATTAACGCTCCTTCTCCTTTCTCTCACGAATAAAGAACTTTAAGGATGTTCCTTTAAATCCGAACGCTTCCCTGATCTTATTTTCCAAATACCTCGTATAAGAAAAATGCATCAGCTCCTTATCATTCACAAAGATCACAAATGTAGGCGGCTTTACCGACACCTGCGTAATATAGTAGAGCTTCAGCCTCTTTCCCTTATCCGACGGAGGCTGCTGCAAGGCGACCGCCTCCATCATAATCTCGTTCAGCACGCCGGTAGCCACCCGGAGCGTCTGGTTTGCGATCACCATATCAATCTTATCAAATAATTTTGGAATCCTCTGCCCGGTCCTTGCCGAAACATACATAATCTCCGCATAAGGCATAAAGGAAAGAATCTGGCGCACCCTGCTCTCATATTCGCGCATCGTCTTGTCATTCTTTTCGATGGCGTCCCACTTATTTACAACGATGATGATCCCCTTTCCTCTTTCATGAGCAATCCCGGCAATCTTGGCGTCCTGCTCGGTCACGCCCTCCGCGGCGTCAATCACCACCAGAACCACATCCGCCCGCTCTACCGCCGTCACGGTCCGGATAATGCTGTAGCGTTCCAATTCCTCCTTGATCCGGCTCTTTCGCCTCAGACCCGCTGTATCGATAAATACATACTGCTTTCCGTCATGGGTGACCTCTGTGTCAATGGCGTCCCTTGTGGTCCCGGCCACATCCGACACAATGACCCGCTGCTCCCCCAGCAGCCTATTCACAATGGACGACTTGCCCACGTTGGGTTTCCCTACAATCGCAATCCTCGGCCGTTCATCCTCTTCCTCGTCCGCAGACTTCTCCCGAAAATGCGCCGCAACCTCATCCAGCATATCTCCGATTCCCAGTCTGGAGGCGGCGGATACCGGTATCGGCTCCCCGATGCCCAAATTATAAAATTCATAGACGTCCGGCATATATTTATCAAAATTATCTACCTTATTCACCACAAGCACCACCGGCTTGCCGGATCTCCTGAGCATGTCCGCAACCTTAGAATCCGCGTCCACCAGCCCCTGCCTTACGTCGGTAATAAAAATAATCACATCCGCCGTATCAATGGCAATCTGGGCCTGTTCCCTCATCTGCGACAGGATAATGTCCTTGCTCTCCGGCTCAATACCGCCCGTATCTATCAGCGTAAATTTGCGGTCCAGCCAGTCCACATCCGCATATATGCGGTCTCTTGTAACTCCCGGAGTATCTTTCACGATCGAAATCATCTCTCCCGCCAGTCCGTTGAAAAGCGTAGATTTCCCCACGTTCGGCCTTCCAACGATGGCTACTACTGGTTTTCCCATAAATTTCCTCCCTATTCTAAATATCTATTGTAGTATAACACATTTCTTTTGATATGGTTGACCTTTTTTAGTAAAAAGTGGTATAAATAACATAGAGGCTTTTTTCAAAATATGAATATTAGGAGACACACATGACAAACATTAAGTATTTAGAGCAGGCAATACCGGTTGCCCCATTGAAAATTGCTGCTTTGGAAAGCTGCAGGGAGCTTGGAAAGAAGGTAAACGACCACATCGTCAGTTTCCGCAAGGATGCGATGGCTGAAGAGTTAGATTCTCCTCTCTTTTCCTCCTACCGGACAGACAACTATTTAATCAAATGCAGCTGCCCGCGCTTTGGCAGCGGAGAATCTAAAGGCTATATCGGAGATTCTATCCGAGGCTGCGATCTCTTCCTGATGGTTGACGTCTGCAACTACAGTCTGACCTATACGGTAAGCGGACACCTGAACCATATGTCCCCAGATGATCATTATCAGGACTTAAAACGTATCATTTCAGCCGCAAGAGGCAAGGCGCACCGTCTCACCGTTCTGATGCCCTTTCTTTACGAAAGCCGCCAGCACAAACGCACCAAGCGGGAATCCCTAGACTGCGCGCTGGCTTTGGAAGAGCTGACCAGCATGGGCGTAGAGAACATCATCACCTTTGACGCACACGATCCCCGCGTCCAAAATGCAATTCCACTGACAGGATTCGATGATTTTTCACCGCAGTATCAATTTATCAAAGCTCTGCTTCGAGCAGAACCAGAGCTTAAGATCGACAAAGAGCATCTTCTGATCGTCAGTCCCGACGAGGGCGCTATGCACCGCGCCGTCTATCTGTCCAACGTACTGGGGGTAGACATGGGCATGTTCTATAAACGGCGGGATTACTCCACTGTCATAAATGGCAAGAACCCGATCGTCGCCCACGAATTTCTCGGAACCGATATCAGGGGCAAAGATCTGATCATCATCGACGATATGATTTCCTCCGGCGAAAGTATGCTGGACGTCGCCCGCCAGTTAAAGGAACGCGGCGCAGGAAGGGTCATTGTCTTCACGACCTTCGGACTGTTTACCGACGGCTTCGCCCAATTCGACGAATATTACGACAAGGGCTATATCAGCCGGGTGATTACTACAAACCTTACCTATCTGCCTCCAGCGGCCTATGAAAAGCCATACTTTGTAGTGGCGGATATGAGCAAATTTATCGCACTGATCATAGAATCACTGAACCATGATATGTCGATCAGCCATGTACTGAACCCAACTGATAAGATTCATGCACTGTTAGATAAACACCGGAAGAATTTATCGTCCTAGCACGCTCACAGCTTCCGTAAGCCGTTCATATAACACAGATGGCAGACGCCCCTTCTGATGTCGTCCTGTCTTTCAATTTGTCTGGCAGAACACACCGGAAAGGGCGTTTATTTTCATATATTATAAATTAATTAACAGCTACTTTTTCAGGGCTTCCTCCTGTAACCGGTCAAATTCAGCCATACACTCATCCACAGTGGAACCCTTCAGCAGGTCGCGGACAATCAAGCAGGTGTTCCCCCACTGTTCTACCTGCATACTAGCATTGGAGCCAAGTACATAGATATTCTCATTTACCCTGTCATTCAACGGCTTTAGCGCCGGAACACAATCCACCTGTACGTTCTTCGATGGAGAAATCACCTGATTCGTTTCCGAATAAAGCTGAAGTAACTCATCCGACAAAAGATAGTCCACGACATCCATTGTATCTTCAAAATGCTCTGCATTGCTATGAACTCCATATCCCGACATCGCTACAACCGGCATCTGCCCCCTGCTGCTCGGGAAACCGATTACCTGCATTTCAAAATCCGTCTTGCCGTAAGCCGTTCCTGTATTCGCCGCTCCCCAGTAAGCCATGACAATCGGCGTCTTCTGTTCCAGAAAATCCTTTCCTTCTCCTTCAATCGCCTCGTAAGTATAGGCTGTTTCTGCGTCGATATATCCCTTGTCTATCATTTCCTGAAGGTACTCAAAGCCTTCCCGCATATAATCACTGTATTTGCTCTCCCCACTGTTAAGAGCCGCAATCTCTTCTTCTGTATTATCTCCGTTATACAGATCTGCATACCCGATAGCAAACACAAAATTCTCAAGCCACCATCGGTTTGCCCCGATCGGGGTTTCAATTCCATTTTCTTTAAATACTCTGCAGCATTCCATGAGATCATCCGGAGTTTCCGGAAGCTTCAAATCATACTTATCAAACATTTTCTTATTGACAAACAAGCCGTACACCACTACTTCCTGAGGAATCGCCACCAGCTTTCCGTCTACCGTGTTCGATACTCTCACAACATCTCTCAGATTCTTAGCGCTTTCAAGGCCGGACAGGTCTGCAAGCTTCCCCTCTTTTCCCAGCTGCTGAATCGTATCCGGATTCAGCAGATACAAATCATCCATATCATGGCGCGCCCGTTCCAGAACCACATCATCATAGGTCTTTTCCTGATAATTCTCTGCCGTATAGGTTCTGTACTCCACCGTCACGCCAAACTTCTTCTCCGCTTCAACAACAGTCATATCAAAAGCGCTTCTCGCAACATTATCTGCATCCGGATTCGATTTCTCCATAGACCCGAACAGATTCACAACCTTTCCATCGGCCTCTTTCCCTGCTATCAGATTCTGTCCGGGATCCTGCTTTTCTCCGCAAGCTGCTATCGTAAAAGCAATAATTCCCGCCAGACATACAGCCAGCCCTTTTTTCATCATTCCATTCCTCCCTATTACTATTGTATATACTGATGTAAAGTTTTCTTTAATAATTCCATATCGATCGGCTTCGCAATATGTGCATCCATTCCTGCGTCCAACGCATCCTTAACGTCTTCCGCAAATGCATTCGCCGTCATTGCAATAATCGGTATATTTCCTGCATCCTTCCGCTCCAGCGAGCGAATCGCCCTTGTCGCATCATACCCGTTCATCTCCGGCATCTGAACATCCATCAAGATCGCTTCAAACTCTCCGACATCTGAACTGTTAAAACGTTCCACCGCCAGTGTTCCGTTTTCCACAATTTCACAAGTGATTTCTTCTATATCCAAAAGCTCCTCTAAGATCTCAGCGTTAATCTCGTTATCCTCCGCCACAAGAAGATGGCATCCCTTCAAACTGTAGGAACCTTTGCCATCAGAAGGCTTTCTATTCCCGTCCTCCTCTTCTGCCTGAATCTCCAAAATCTTTTCTTTGAATGCAGACACAAAGAAGGGCTTTGCTAGTAATTCACAATTTTCTGCATGCCGTACCTCATCCTTAATCTCATCACCGTCATAAGCCGTCAGGAAAAGGATCGGGACAGACTCTGATATATACTCGCGAATATATTTTTTTGTCTCCAGACCATCCATCCCCGGCATTTTCCAGTCAAGCAGAATCATATCATAACCTGCTTCTTTCCCTTCCGTCTCCCGTATCCGCCGGACAGCTTCTTCACCTCCATAAACAGAATCTACGGAAATACCCGTATCTCTCATCAGCGTCTGGATACTCTTGCAGTTCTCTGCGTCGTCATCCACCACCAGAATCCTAGAAATCCCATGTTTCTTCCAGAATTGTTTATCCGCCCGTTCCTCCGGTATGCGCAGCTCCAGCTCCACCCTAAACAGGCTTCCCTTATCTACCTCGCTGAACACTTCAATTCTTCCGCCCATGAGTTCCACGATATTCTTTGTAATCGCCATGCCAAGCCCCGTGCCCTGTACCTTGTTGGTCGTACTGTTCTCCGCTCTGGTAAATGCCTCGAATATAGTTTCCAAGTATTCCGGCGTCATTCCATATCCGTTGTCCTCCACTTCAATACGGATATGCTCATATTGTCCTGCATGCTGCTTCAAACCGATAATCCTAAACCAGATATTTCCCTTCTTTGGCGTATACTTTACAGCATTGGACAAAAGATTAATCAGTATCTGGTTAATTCTTGTCTCATCGCCTATCAGGTATTCATGTTTAATCCCTGTTACTGTAACTTCAAAATTCTGCTCCTTCGCATTTGCCATAGGACGGATAATTGCATCCACAGAAGCAACCAAGCTTTTCAATGTAAACTCGCCTAATGTAAGAACTACTTTGCCGCTCTCAATCTTAGATACATCTAACACATCATTAATCAGGCTGAGGAGATGCTGGCCGGAGGCCCTGATCTTTCTGGTATATTCCCTCACTCTTTCCGGATCGTCCGCATCTTTAACAAGGAGGGTAGTAAATCCCAAAATCGCATTCATCGGCGTGCGGATATCATGGGACATATTTGAAAGGAACGTCGTCTTGGAATTACTTGCAATCTGCGCCGCCTGGAGCGCTTCCGCAAGCTGCTTATTATGGAGTTCCTTCTCCTCTTCCCGCTCCTTCCGCAGCCTGTTCTGCTGTCTCTGGCTAAAATAAAACAACGCGCAGCAAAAGAAAAATGCCGTCAGCATTACGATTACGACAATCAGGACATTCTGGTTCACCGTATTCCCTTCCTGCTGTATCGCCTCAATCGGTACATAGCCAATCAGATATATTGCTCCCTTATTGACCGGCCACATAAATATCAGAGAATTTCTGCCTCTGATATCATGATAAAACATTACGCGTTCTCCGGAAGCAATATTTTTGGCAATCGACTCATGTGTTTCTGTTTCATAAATCTTGTTTGCCCGGTAAAAATCCTCCAGATTCAAGTGTCCCGCGTTCCGCTCTCCCGCGCCCTTTGGTTTGAGCACCATCCGTTCGCTGTCCGTATCCATAATGTAGAGCATCGCATAGCCATTATAAAAATCCATCGGAAGCGTATCGTCAAACGTATCATAAATATATTCTACATAAAGCTCTCCTATTTCCTGTTCTTCTTTCACAACAGGGCACTTCATTGTATATGCCCAAGTTCCCATACTGTTCACATAGGACTCAGATACAGGGAGCTCCTCGACTGTCCTCCCCGCTGAAAAATCCAGACTGTCCTTTGTAAACGCTTCGCCTGTATTCGATATCCCTTCTGTCTCTCCTGACAGGATCAGAGACATCTTCACCATACTCTTGTTTTTATTATAAGAACGGATAAACGCCTCCGGGTCATCCGTAGCAGCAACCTCCTGTGCGATCAACTGCTGAAATTCCGCCTCTTTATTCAGAACCGCCCCTATCGTACCTCCAATTAGGTTAAGGCTTTCACTTAAATTATCAATTGCCGACGCAGCCATCTCATCTGTAATCTTGCGCGATATAGAAAAAACAACCGTACCCGATATACAAAAAAACATGACGACGGATAAAATCAATACAACGCTTTTATTCGACTGCTTCCTTTTCTGACCTTTTTTCATATTATAACTCACCTTTTTACATCTGCCCCGCTTGCATGCAAAAGCCCCGAATATAATTTCACTGCCTGACCAGCTTATCTATACTATACCACTGACCGGTACACAAGTCAAAATCAGACTTAAAAAAGTCAAGGATATTCCCTTTTGGAAATATCCCCGAAGATTTATCACATCTTTATGTAAAGAATATCTATTTATTAAAATCAGTATACGAAACTCCGTTCTTTAATACGATTCCCCTTGCTTCCGCCAGTTCTGTTACAGTCACAAGCTGGTAGCCGTTATTCACCAGCCGGGGGATCAGCTCAATTGCCGCGTCCACCGAAGGACTATGTATATCATGCATCAGTACGATATCGCCGTCATCCGCGTTAGCCAGCACATTGTCAATCGTCATCTGCGCATTCATCGTCTGCCAATCCAGCGTGTCAACATTCCACAAAATCATCGGCATGCCGACACTCGCACTTACATTATCATCAATCGCTCCATAGGGCGGTCTCATAACGGTCGCGGGCTGTCCGCAGGCCTTCTTAAGAAGCTCGTTCGTCTTTCCGATCTGGCCGGCTCCGCCGTCGTTTTCCTGCGTCAGCTGGGGATGATCGTAGGAATGGTTGCCTATCTCGCATTCCAGCTTCTTCATTCGCTTAATCTCTTTTGCATATTCTTCTACATTCTTGCCCTGCATGAAGAATGTTGCATGCGCATTATACTTCTCCAAAACATCCAGAAGCTCTCCAGTCCTTTCGCCGGGACCGTCGTCAAATGTCAGAGCCATCATCGGCTTATCCGGATCAATCTTGCTTTCTCTGGAAACCAGCTTGCCATCGTCCGCAAATTTACATTTAGATGAACCAACCTGATGATTCCCCGTAAACATAAGACCATCCTCGTCAAAGCAGTACAGCTCGTCGTCAAATTCCATCCATCCCACAGCCATCGTACCATTCGGATTCAGGTAACACTTCCCCCCATCCTTCTTCTTCCATGTATCCTTCTCCATAATACCCTTCTTTGTAAAATGGTACTTCTGCCCGTTTATGTCCTGCCATCCGGTTACTTTCTTTCCATCCTCGCCAAAATAATACTGTTCTCCCTTGGAGTTAATAAACTCATTCTCCACATAGGAGCCGTCATAACGCTGAAATTTATCGCCCTTCCATTCGCCAATTTTATTCTTTACTTTCAAGCTTCCATCAGAGGTGGTCAGAAAAATCTTGTCTTCCCACTTTGTCTTAATCTCATTCGATAGTTCGTCAGAAAGCCCCAGCTTGACAGGAAATGTTCCTTCCTCTTTACCATCTGCCTCACAGGTCAGAGCAATTCCATCTCCCGTATTCATCCTAATTACCAAATCCTTAACCTTATATCCTGAGGATTCGTCCAGCAGAATCTCCTGCTGTCCTTCCGGACAGACTGCCGTTACAGTCATTGCAGGAACCGGCTCATCCTGAAAGATCTCCATGTTATTGACCGTCAGTGTAATCTGCGCGCTGGTATCCTTTCCGCTGGCAGATGCCATCTGTACGAATAAAATCACAAACAAGCATAGTACCGCTGCGCCGGCAAATCTCATATTAACCTTATGCCCTTTTAACAAATCTTTTGCTGCGCTTATTTTTCCTGCCCTGCGATCTTTCGTATCTGGCTTAACAGTACTCCGGACGGCCGCATTCAGCTTAATTGTGTTCCGGCTTACCGCATTCTGCCTTTCTGTATTCTTTTTAACGCTTTTACGTCGCCTTCCTCTGTGATATTTTTTCTTAGTCATTTGTACCGGCTTCCCTCTGTATATCTCTTGTACATTAGTCTGTAAAAGTATAACATTTGATTTTTCTCAGTGCAATAAAATGGTTAAAATATTTAAAAACGTAATAATCTTTAATATTACTTAATAACTAATTAAGAACTCTCACCCGGAGCACTCCTTCAATTGCAAGCAGATCCTGCGTCACTGTTTTCGGAATATCAGAATCTACATCTATCATCGTGTATGCGTACCCGCCCTTACTCTTATTTGTCATATCTGCAATGTTCATGTTATCCTTTGAAAGCACATTAGAAAACTGGCCGATCATATTTGGAATATTATGATGGAGTACCGTAATTCTCTTATGCTCCCCTGGATGCCCCATATCACAATTCGGATAATTTACGGAATTTTTAATATTTCCATACTCCAGATAATCCCGCATCTCTCTAACTGCCATCTTTGCACAGTTGTCCTCTGCCTCTTCCGTTGAAGCTCCCAGATGAGGAATTACAATTGCCCCCTTCACCCCGGTAATCTCCGGCGTCGGAAAATCCGTCACATAGTGCTTCACCTTGCCGGAAACCAGCGCGTCCACAACCGCCTCGCTGTTCACCAGAACATCTCTCGCAAAATTCAGGAGGATAACTCCTTCCTTCATCAGTCCGATAGCGCCCGCATCAATCATCCCCTTTGTGCTGTCCATCGCCGGAACATGTATGGTAATGTAGTCGCATTCGCTGTATATCTCATCCACGCTTCTTGCATGGCGGATACTTCTAGAGAGCTTCCATGCAGAATCCACGGATACATACGGATCATATCCGTATACGTCCATTCCAAGATTCGCAGCCGCATTAGCAACCAGCACGCCGATTGCCCCAAGGCCAATAACGCCAAGCTTTTTTCCTTCCAACTCACATCCTGCAAACTGTTTCTTTGCTTTCTCTGCATCCTTGGCAATGTTGCCGTCCTCTTCATTTTCCTGTACCCAATTGATGCCGCCGATAATATCCCGGGAAGCAAGAAGCATTCCTGCAATCACCAATTCCTTTACTCCGTTAGCGTTAGCTCCGGGCGTATTAAATACTACGATTCCCTCCTTAGCGCAGCGCTCCAGCGGAATATTATTCACTCCGGCCCCGGCTCTTGCAATCACTTTCAGATTCCTGCCAAATTCCATATCATGGAGAGACGCGCTTCTTACCAGAATCCCGTCCGCTTCTTTCGCATCGCTTACCGGCGCATAATCATAAGTCAGTTTCCCCAGCCCTACGTCAGAAATCGCATTATAGCAATAATACTTATACATAATTACAGATTCTCCTCCTCAAACTTCTTCATAAAGGCCACAAGCGCTTCCACGCCCTCAATCGGCATCGCATTGTAAATACTTGCCCGCATGCCGCCTACCGTCCTGTGTCCCTTCAGATTCTCAAAGCCCGCTGCCTGAGACTCTTTCACAAACTTCGCATCCAGTTCTTTGTCCCCCGTAACAAACGGAACATTCATAAGTGAACGGTCCTTCTTTTCTACGGTTCCCTTAAAAAGCCTGCTCTCGTCCAGAAAATCATAGAGAATCTTTGCTTTCTTCTCGTTGTATTCCTTCATGGCCGCAAGGCCGCCTTTTCTTTTCAGCCATTTAAATACCTTCCCGCAGATATAGATACCATATGCCGGCGGGGTATTATACAGAGATCCTGCATCCGCGTGAGTCTTGTATTTCAGCATGGTAGGCGTGCCCTCTGGCACATCGTCTGTAATCAAATCCTCACGGATAATCACAATAACTACTCCCGCAGGACCGATATTTTTCTGAACTCCGCCGTATATTACGCCATATTTTGTCACATCCACAGGCTCTGACAGAAAGCAGGAAGACACATCGGAAACCAAAAGCTTGCCCTTTGTATCGGGAAGCTCTTTATATTTGGTTCCATAAATCGTATTATTCTCGCAGATATAAACATAGTCTGCGTTCTCTGATATCGGCAAATTCGAAACATCCGGTATGTAGGAGAAGGTCTTATCCTCAGAAGAGGCTATCTTATTTGCTTTGCCGTATTTCTGTGCTTCCTGATATGCCTTCTTTGCCCACTGTCCTGTTACGATATAATCTGCTTCTCCGTGTTTCATCAGGTTCATAGGAATCATGGCAAACTGCTGGGATGCCCCGCCTTGCAGAAACAAAACTTTGTAATTATCCGGAATATTCATCAACTCTCTCAAATCTGCCTCGGCGGTATCAATGATTTCCTGATAAGCCTTCGAGCGGTGACTCATTTCCATTACCGACATTCCCGTTTTGTTGTAGTCCAGCATCTCTGCCGCTGCTTCCTTAAGCACCTCCTCCGGCAGTACTGCCGGTCCTGCTGAAAAGTTGTACACTCTGCTCATTTTTCATTCCTCCATTAACATATCCATTATCAAGTATCAATCAGCTTTGATTTCTCAATGTCTTCCTTAAGATTGCTCTTTGAGGTCCTGCTCGTCGAAAGCTTCGCTGATCGGCGCGCCGGGCGCCACCATCGGCCACACCTTATCATCCGAGCCAATCCGGCAGTCTATTACCACCGGCGCCTCCATTGTAAGCGCTTTTGCAAACGCCTCTTTGAATTCTTCTTTTGATTCAACACGGATTCCTGCCGCTCCCAAAGCCTCTGCAAGCTTTACAAAATCTACTTTATCATTCAATACAGTCGCCGAATATCTTTTGCCATAGAACAAATCCTGCCACTGCCTTACCATTCCCAATACATGATTATTCATTACAATCTGAATTACCGGAATATTATATCTTGCCGCTGTTGCAATCTCGTTCATATTCATACGAAAGCATCCGTCCCCGGCAATATTCACAACCGTTTTTTCCGGCCGGCCCATCTTCGCTCCGAGAGAAGCGCCCAGTCCATAGCCCATGGTGCCTAATCCCCCCGATGTTAGAAGAGTTCTCGGCTCTGTAAATTTATAATACTGAGCCGTCCACATCTGATGCTGTCCCACCTCGGTAACAACAAGAGCGTCTCCCTTTGTCTGCCGGTAAACCTCCTCAACCACATAAGGTCCTGTCAGTCCTTCCTCAGAATAGGTAAGCGGATATTTTTCCTTGTATTCCTGAATCTTTGCAATCCATTCCGAATGTTTAAGCTGCCCCAGCTTCTTATTTATTTTGGAGAGGGACACCTTCAGATCGCCTACGATCCCTTCATGAATGAGCACATTCTTATTCATCTCAGCCGCATCTACGTCGAACTGCAGGATTTTGGCGCGGCTTGCAAATTTCTTCGCATTGCCGGTAACTCGGTCGCTGAATCTGGCTCCCAGCACAATCAGCAGGTCGCATTCACTGACGCCGTAATTTGCCGCCTTGGTTCCGTGCATGCCCAGCATGCCTGTATACAACTTATCAGTTCCGGGAAATGCTCCTTTTCCCATCAGGGAATCGGTAACCGGAGCATCTGCCTTCTTTACAAATTCATAAATCTCCTTCGACGCTCCTGACAGAATCCCGCCTCCGCCAATGAACACAAACGGCTTCTTTGACTTATTAATCATCCTTACCGCATGGTCTAACCTTGTTTCGCTGATATGTTCGGGAGGCAGTACCGGCATAATCTTCCTTGGCTTATAATCTGCTTTATTTGCAGTTACATCCTTGGGGATATCAATCAGAACCGGGCCCGGCCTTCCCTTTTTTGCAATGACAAACGCCTTGCGGATCGTATCTGCCAATTGCTTTACATCCTTTACTATATAATTATGCTTGGTAATCGGCATGGTGACTCCCGCGATATCTACTTCCTGAAAACTGTCTTTTCCAAGAAGGGATACGCCTACATTACAGGTAATCGCCACTACAGGTATGGAATCCATGTATGCCGTCGCAATCCCTGTAACCAGATTCGTCGCCCCCGGCCCGCTGGTAGCGAAGCATACTCCTACCTTCCCGGTTGCCCTTGCATAGCCGTCCGCCGCATGAGCCGCTCCCTGTTCATGGGAAGTTAAAATATGCGTAATCTCATCGCTGTGTTTGTACAGTTCGTCATATACATTCAGGATTGCGCCGCCCGGATATCCAAAAACGGTATCAACCCCCTGTTCTTTCAGACATTCAATAACAATTTGTGATCCTGTAAGCTGCATCCTATAAACCTCTCTAATGAATTATTTCTTTGGAATCTCAAGCACCGCGCCCCTGTTTCCGGAAGTAACCATTGCAGCATATCTCGCAAGATATCCTGTGGTAACCTTCGGTTCTCTCGGTTTCCAGTTCTTTCTTCTTAATTCTAAAATCTCATCCGGAACATCCAGTTCCAGTGACAGTTCCGGTATATTAATTTTAATGATATCTCCTTCCTCTACCAGCGCAATGGGACCTCCCACCGCTGCCTCCGGCGATACATGACCGATGGAGGCGCCTCTAGACGCGCCGCTGAACCGTCCGTCCGTAATCAGCGCGACACTAGCTCCAAGTCCCATTCCGGCAATTGCCGAAGTTGGATTCAGCATTTCTCTCATACCTGGTCCGCCCTTTGGTCCTTCGTAACGGATCACTACTACGTCTCCCGCTACAATTTTACCTCCTTTAATCGCATCAATCGCATCCTCTTCACACTCAAACACTCTTGCCGGACCTTCATGTATCAGCATCTCCTCCACAACTGCGGAACGCTTTACTACGCTTCCGTCAGGGGCAAGATTGCCCTTCAAAACTGCCAATCCTCCTGTCTTAGAGTATGGATTTTCCACCGGACGGATGACCTCCGGATTCCGATTAACAGCATCTTTAATATTCTCCCCCACAGTCTTTCCTGTGACGGTCATGCAGTCTGTATGTAAAAGCTTAAGCTTATCCAGTTCTTTCATCACCGCATACACGCCTCCTGCCTCGTTCAAATCCTCCATGTAAGTCGGACCTGCCGGAGCAAGGTGGCACAGATTCGGAGTTTCCTCACTGATGCCGTTTGCAAAGTCAATCTCAAAATCCATACCGATTTCGTGAGCGATCGCTGGAAGATGCAGCATACTATTGGTCGAACATCCCAGCGCCATATCGACAGTCAGCGCATTTAAAATTGCATCCTCCGTCATAATGTCCCTTGGGCGGATATTCTTCTTGAGAAGCTCCATTACCTTCATGCCCGCTCTTTTGGCAAGACGGATTCTCTCAGAATAAACTGCCGGGATCGTACCGTTTCCTCCAAGTCCCATACCCAAAACCTCAGTCAGGCAGTTCATGCTATTTGCTGTATACATACCGGAACAAGAGCCGCAGGTAGGACAGGTCTTATTCTCAAATTCCAAAAGTCCTTCATCAGACAGGGTTCCTGCCGCATTGGCTCCCACTGCCTCAAACATGCTGGAAAGGCTGGTTTTCTTTCCCTGTACCCGGCCCGCCAGCATAGGACCTCCGCTGACAAAAATTGTCGGTACATTAATCCTTGCCGCCGCCATCAAAAGTCCCGGCACGTTCTTGTCACAGTTCGGCACCATAACCAAAGCGTCAAACTGATGTGCAAGAGCCATAGACTCTGTAGAGTCCGCAATCAGATCCCTAGTAACCAGAGAATACTTCATCCCAATATGCCCCATGGCGATTCCATCGCACACTGCAATTGCCGGAAATACGATCGGTGTGCCTCCCGCCATGGCGACTCCTTGCTTTACTGCATTTACAATCTTATCCAGATTCATATGTCCGGGAACTATCTCATTATAAGAACTTACAATGCCGACTAACGGACGCTCCATCTCTTCCTTTGTGAGACCTAATGCATTAAAAAGCGACCGGTGCGGCGCCTGCTGTTTTCCCTTTGTAACTGTATCACTTTTCATTTTTTTCCTCCTTTTCATCCGTGTTTAACATAACTGCTATTTTAAATTTTATTCTATATATCCTGCAATCAGATTTCCCATCTCGGCAGTGCCAATCTGCAGCTTGCCCTCTGACATAATATCAATGGTGCGATAGCCTTCCTTCAGTACTTTTGCGACAGCTTTTTCAATAGCGTCTGCTTCCTTATCCAGATCAAAGCTGAACCGAAGCATCATTGCCGCCGACAAAATTGTCGCGATTGGGTTGGCAATTCCCTTTCCTGCTATATCCGGAGCTGAACCTCCGCTCGGCTCATAAAGACCGAATTTCGTCTCATTTAGGCTTGCGCTTGCCAGCATTCCGATGGAACCGGTCACCATGCTTGCTTCATCAGACAAAATATCCCCAAACATATTCTCTGTCAGGATTACGTCAAACTGCTTCGGATCCTTTACGAGCTGCATCGCACAATTGTCCACCAGCATATGCTCTAACATTACCTCCGGATACTCCTTCGCAACCTGCTCTACAACTTTTCTCCATAATCTGGAAGAATCCAAAACATTCGCCTTATCCACGCTGGTTACCTTTTTTCTGCGTTTCATGGCGATATCGAAGCCGCGTTTTGCAATACGCCTGATTTCATTTTCATTATAGCAGAGAGAATCTGCAGCTGTCAGGACTCCATTTTCTTCCACTGTCTTCCGCTCTCCAAAATAAAGTCCTCCCGTCAGTTCCCTCATAATCATCATGTCAAAGCCGCCCTCAGTTATCTCCTCTTTCAGAGGGCAGGCGCCTTTCAGCTCCTCATACAGAACTGCCGGCCTTAAATTAGCAAACAGATTCAATTCCTTCCTTATCCTAAGCAGCCCGGCCTCCGGCCTTTTCGACGGCTCTAATTTATACCATGGCGAAGTCTTCGCATCCCCGCCGATAGAGCCCATCAAAACTGCATCACAGGACTTCGCCGTCTGAATTGTCCCATCCGTAAGGGGAATCCCGTGCACATCAATAGAAGCTCCTCCCATCAAAAGCTGTTCGTAAGAGCAGGTATGCCCATAAACAAAAGCTGTCTTATCCAAGACCTTCATTGCCTCGGTCACAATCTCCGGTCCGATTCCGTCCCCTTTAATCACGCCAATTTTCAGATTCATACGATACTTCCTTTCTGTATTCGTTTCTCGCTTTCGCGCCAACTTTTCAACGAATGCCTACCTCTATTCCGCTTCGCTCCATATCGGTATTCGTTTCACTCATATAGACCGCGAAACGAATCTCAGATGCCCTGCAAGCAGTCCTCTGAGATTCGTCTCACGGTCTGCATTCGTTGTTATCGTTTATCTTATCGCATTTTCCTTTTGCTTTCAACCCTTCATTGCGGAAAAGTGCAAAAAATTAGAGCGTCCTCTGTTTTAAAGAGAACGCCCGGCTTCTGCCATCATTGCTATTTGGTTACTCCGCCGCCGGTTTCTCAACCTGCGCAATTGCCGCCTTCTGCATTGGAATACGGCAGTTTCTATTACTTCCAAATTCAACAATCACATCATCGTCTGTAATATCGATAACAACTCCATAAAATCCGCTGGTAGTAAGCACTGTATCTCCAACTTCCAATTCAGAAATCATCGCCGCTACTCTCTTCTGTTCCTTCTTCTGCGGTCTCATCAAAATCCAGTAGAAACCTCCGATAATAACTGCATAAATAAGAATTATACTAAGTCCGCCGCCGAATCCTGACGCTGCTAATGTAAACATATCCTATTCCTCCTGTAAAATGCTATACTTCTTCTTTTTTAGACACTAATGGTATCATACACAATTTCTGACGATTCAGCAAGCATTTTTTCAATTCTTTATTTTCTTTCAATTTTTGTCTTGAAAATTAACTCTCAAACCCCTCCAGCGTCTTCTTTTTAAAATCACTGTAATTTCCGGAATCTATCGCTGTCCTGATATCTTCCATTAAATGATTATAAAAATATAAATTGTGAAGTACGCACAGCCGCATTCCCAGCATTTCTTTTGCCTTTAAAAGATGTCTGATATATGCTCTGGAATACTTTCTGCAGGCCGGGCACCCGCAGCCCTCTTCAATCGGCCTCTCATCTAGTTCATATCTGGCGTTAAACAAATTAAGCTTCCCGGTTCTGGTATAAACATGTCCATGTCTTCCGTTTCTGCTGGGATATACGCAGTCAAAAAAATCCACGCCCCGATCCACAGCCTCCAAAATATTGGAGGGCGTTCCCACTCCCATAAGATAAACCGGCTTATCCTCCGGCAAATATGGTACCACCGACTCCAAAATCCGATACATATCTTCATGGGATTCCCCCACAGCCAGTCCTCCCACAGCATAGCCGTCCAAATTAAGCGCTGCAATCTCCTTGGCATGCCGTATCCGAATATCCTCATAAATGCCGCCCTGATTGATGCCAAACAGCATCTGCCGTTTGTTAATGGTATCTTCTAATCCGTTCAGCCTGTCCAGTTCTTCCCTGCATCGGTAAAGCCATCTCGTAGTACGGTCCACCGACTTTTCAATATACTCCCTGTCTGCAATACTAGACGGACATTCATCAAATGCCATAGCAATGGTTGAGGCAAGATTAGATTGTATCTGCATGCTTTCCTCCGGACCCATAAATATCTTCCTGCCGTCAATATGGGATTGAAAATACACGCCTTCTTCCTTAATCTTCCGTAATCCTGCTAGTGAAAACACCTGAAATCCGCCCGAATCGGTAAGAATCGGTTTATCCCATACCATAAATTTATGCAGACCGCCAAGTTTCTTCACCACCATATCCCCCGGCCTTACATGAAGATGATACGTATTGGATAACTCTACCTGAGTTCCTATTTTCTGAAGATCCTCCGTAGACACCGCTCCCTTTATTGCCGCGGCCGTGCCTACATTCATAAACACCGGAGTTTCAATGATTCCGTGAACGGTATGAAATTTCCCACGCTTTGCCTTTCCGTCTTTTTTTAATAACTCATACATAAAAACAAACGCCCCGGTACCGCACCGGGGCGCATCTCCTTTCTTAATAGTGACAGACAACCGGTATTCCCGCTTCAATATAGCCGTACAGCTCAGCCGCCGCTGATACCGGCATATTTACACATCCATGGGAACCGTAAGTCAAATATCTAGATCCCCCAAAGGCAGACTGCCAGGTTGCGTCATGGAAACCGATTCCTCCGTTAAAGGGCATCCAATAGGAAACCGGCGACTCATACTCATAGGTCCCATCCGGCATTTTCTTTCCGCGGAGTACCTGATTCGGCGCCTTATAGGAAAGAGTATACACGCCCTGAGGCGTTGCATGCCCTTTATTCGGATTACCCGTAACAATATCAGACTGTAAAATACACTGTCCGTCCTTAAAATAGAACATATGCTGATTGGTAAGATCCACCTCCGCATAAGTATTTCCAAAATCGTTGCCCTCATGGGTCGCCCCGCGCCGCAGATAATTCGGTTCTCTGGTAACCGTCTCCGCATTCTGGATATTCGCCGTCAGGGCGTTATATTCCGTCTCCTGATCAATCAGCCAGCCGTATGTGCCTCCTTCTATCTGAACCGTATTGCCAAAGCCTGTCGTAAAATTCCTTGGTCTGCCATAGGTATCATATTTCTCCGCTAATCCGGCAATATAACCCCTCACCGCATCTTGATTAAAGGCAACCTGCATATTCTCATCTACGCTGATCCACTGTGAAATCACAGTGGCATCCACAACCTCTGTATACGGTGTAAAGTCCAATGTAATATTTGCCCCCAGATAACTGTTCATCGCATCTCTTGCCGCAATCACTTCCGGAGATTCCGATGTATAAGTCGGAGCGACATAGCAGCCTTTTTCTTCCAGGCTAACCTCCGGGATGAACCCGCTGATTGCTTCATTCACGACCGCTATAAACTTCTCGAAATCAAGCTGCGTTCCAAATTCTTCCCCTTTAATCTCAAAGTGAGTATCCCTAAACTCCGGTATTGCCGAGACAGGCGGCGTCTGTTCCTCCGGTCTCGTACATACTAAGTTCCCCATCGCACCTTTAAGCTGGTCGTCGTTATACTCCACTCCGATAGAAGCAGTAATATTAGGGTGCTCCCACAACGCAGTAAACCACAAGAATGGGTTCTGTTTCTCAAGCTGCTTCTTAACTAAATCATCCTTTACATACTTCAAAGAAATGTCCGACCCATAAATTACTTCCTTCTTTCCCCCCAATTCAGAAAGCGTCAAGCTGTAACCCGCAACCTCGCCCGCCATATACTCCTGCACTTCATCAACTGTTTTCAAGGAAAAATCAACGCCGTTTATCTTCGTATTATAATAAAAATGACTGTAAAAAAAAGCTGAAACCCCTAAATATGCTGCGGCAAATACGAAAACAACACAGAGCATTGCAATCAGAACCTTCTTTCTCCGGCGATGCTTCTTCAGGGCTATCTCCGCCTCCGTAGGTTCGCTTTTTTCACTCTCTTCTTCTATATCAACTTCTTGTGCATCATCATTCTCAGGTTCTTCCACGCCTTCGTCCTCTTCAAAATCTGTTTCTTCTTCCGTCATGGATTCGCTATCCTCTTCCTGCTCTTTTTGTTTATCTTCTGATTCGAAGTCTGTATCCTCTTCCTGTTCCTTCGACTCATCGCCAATTTTCAGTTCTTCTGAATCGCCTGACTTTTCTTCAATCTGTTCATCCTCTGTTTCCTCGGAAGCCTCCTCCTCTAAAGCGTCTGTATCTTCAGACACGGCTGACTCTGAATTATCCGGATCGTCTTTCTCTTCAGCCTCCTCTGATTGGTTGTTTTCTGACGCCTCATTTTCTGAGAATTCTTCATCCTCCTCTATCTCATCATCATAGTTAGAATCATCCACATCCTCAAATAATTCATCGTTGCTGATAATCAAAAATTCATCTTCAGCCTCATGATGCTGCCCGCGGCGGAAAAAAGATTTTTTATCGCGCTCTTTTTTTCTCATCTATCTTGCTCCTCATCAAAAACTCACACAAATTGATTATAATACGCCGAAAGTAAAAAGTACAGCAAAAATTGCCTTTTTACGACGGATTTAATCAATTAACAGCTTCCTGTTCACTCCGTTCAAAGCGGCATTTGCAAATTCGTCTAAAATTCATTCCATAAACAGGAAATGCCGCATACATTGTAATTGTATGCAGCGCTGATGTATATAATCCTATTCATTTTAGCTAAACTTGCCTTTTTTCTCCATATGATATATAATTCAAAATCAGAAAAAATCAAAGGAGGCTGTGAATTATGGCAGGTTCAATATATGGCACACTTTTTCAAATTTCCACATGGGGAGAGTCCCATGGTTCTTCTATCGGCGTTACTATCGACGGATGTCCCGCCGGACTTCCCCTCACAGAAACTGATATTCAAATATTTTTAAACAAGAGAAAACCCGGTCAGAGCAAATTTACCACCAAACGGAATGAAGCTGATGAAGCGCGGATCCTTTCCGGCGTATTTGAAGGACAGACCACCGGAACGCCGATTTCTATCCTTATAGAAAATCAGGACCAAAAGTCAAAAGACTATGGAAATATTATGAACTGTTACCGCCCCGGACATGCTGATTATACCTTTGACGCCAAATATGGTATCCGGGATTACCGAGGCGGAGGACGTTCTTCCGGACGCGAAACTATCGGCCGCGTAGCGGCAGGCGCCATTGCCTCCAAACTCCTTGCAAAACTTAACGTCCATATAACTGCCTACGCCAAATCCATCGGTCCGGTTACTGTTCCGGAAGCAGAATATGATTATGCCTGCATAAATCAAAACAGTCTCTATATGCCGAATAACAGATACGCCAAACTAGCCTCTCAATATCTGGAGCAATGTATCGCAGCCCAAGATTCCTCCGGCGGAATCATTGAATGCGTTGTAACCGGTATGCCCGCTGGAATCGGCGAAACAGTCTTTGAAAAACTAGATGCAAATCTCGCGAAAGCTATCATGTCCATCGGCTCTGTGAAAGGAGTAGAAATCGGCGACGGTTTTCAAGCAGCGAAGGCGCTTGGCAGCGCCAACAACGATCTATTTTATAAAGCTGAAGATCGAATCGCCAAAAAGACAAACCACTCCGGCGGAATCCTTGGCGGCATGAGCGATGGAAGTCCAATTATATTAAGAGCCGCCGTCAAACCAACTCCCTCTATTGCACAGCCTCAGAAAACCATAAATAAATTCGGAGAATCCATTTCTCTTTCCATTCATGGACGCCACGACCCTGTCATCGTTCCCAGAGCCGTTGTGGTAGTAGAATCCATGACCGCATTAACATTAATCGATATGTTAATGATTAATATGTCCTCCAAATTAGACCGCTTAATTAATTTCTACAAATAACTACTGAGGTTTATGCTCCGCCTGCCTCCAGCGCCATCTGCCTTCTGCGTCTGCGGTCCCGTTCTTTTCTTTTCCGCTCTCTGCGTATCCGGAGCACATAAGCGTAAATACTTAAGAACACCAACAAAAATGTCAACGTCATAATAATAAATACCAGCGCAAATTTTGCCGGAAGCTGAATTTCTTTTTTAGACAGCCATATTTTTACAGTCTCTAACGCTGAAGATATTCCTATAAGTATCCCGGCGCTTTGTTCCGTATCTGTCTCCGCCTTTTCCTTCGGATCCTTTACCTCAACTCCCTTTGGCGCTGTTACATTTCTTACCGGAGTAAACGTCATATTATAAGGTACCAGCGTCTCATAAAAGCGTATCATGCTTCCCTGATCCTTCGCCTCTACGTTCACCACCGCAAGAAATATACCCGGCGCCAATTCACACAAGGACTCCGGCTCATCCACCATAATCCCTGTAAATTGAAAATCAAGCTGCTCCGTGGCTACCATCTCTCTTCTAGATATCGAATACATATGGATAAAGTCGCCAATTCCCAGTCCCCATGTCGTAGGAAAATTCAATATATAATCCCCTGACACTTCCAAATCCTGAAAATTGCCGCCTTCCGACGTATCGGCATATTCTCCCAAATCTTCTATAACTGCAAAATCCTCATTTAAAATCTTAAAGCTATAGCCTCCATCCACATTCGTCTGAATAACATATTGGTTCTTCTCCTCCGAATAACCAATTCCCAAAACGTTATAATCATCGCTGATTTTAACGGTTCGTTTATAATCCAGCGTATCCGGATCCATCACATAAAGGCAGCCTCTGTTTTCCGCTATAGTATGGGTATACAATGCCACATAAATCTCGTTAGTCTTTGGATTGTAAGTCATTCCATTGCAGTGCTCCCACTCCCGGTTCTGCACGCGTTTAGCCAGTGTATAAGGCTTAACCGGATTACCGCTCTCGTCCGTATCCTTCCTGTAATAGGCTGAAACTATATCTGGTACTTCTGGATCATCCGCCATATTCTCCAATGTGATAATATAATCTTCTGTAGCACAGACAGACTGCACCACACCGCCATGACGCGGTTCTTCATAAATCTGGTTCCATTGAAGATTTTTAAGCGCGTCGTCCCCCGCAATCTCCGCTCGGCCTTCCATACCGCCAATACACAGCGCAGCGGCAAGAACCAGAAACCCTCTTATTAATTTACCCCGCATATTAATTTTATTCCCTTAATTTTATACTTTAAAGCATCCGCCGCCTACAAATTCTTTCAGCAATGAATTTGCCGGTATCATGTCGCTGCTGACTCCCACAAAATAATCCAAAAACTTCAGCAGCCTCTTTGCCTCCAGATATTCCGGACAATCCCGCTCAATTCCAAACAATAGAGGCTCCACATAAACCTTCAGCACTGCCAATTCATAAATCAGCGAAGAGTTGAACATAATATCTGCTTCCTCCTGATAAGGAAAAATATACTCTTCCTCGCCCCTTCTTACAGACGGCCACATGCTAATGGTTTCTTTTGCCGTCCTTCCCCTGGTGCGCGCATCCCGGACCATTCTCCGTAAAAGCCGCCCGTCTGTCGTAGGAATGCGGTTATGTTCATCTACGTTTAACTGTGTCAACGCACTTATGTAGATTTTGAACTTATTTTCATCCGGAAGAGAATCTGTCATCTTAGGATTTAAACCGTGAATCCCCTCGATCACTAAAACGTCGTTCTCTCCCAGCTTCTTTGGCTCACCGCCATATTCCTTATGTCCGGTCTTAAAATTAAAGGTAGGAAGCACAACTTCTTCCCCTTCAAGCAAACGTTTCATACAATCCTGAAACAGTTCCCTGTCCACTGCCTCAAGACACTCAAAATTAAACTCTCCTTTTTCGTCTCTTGGGGTATTCTCCCGTTCTACAAAGAAATTATCCAAGGCAATGGGATGAGGCGTCACGCCATGCGCCTTCAGCTGAATGGACAGTCTGTGGGAAAATGTGGTCTTTCCAGAAGATGACGGGCCCGCTATCAAAATAAATTTCACTTCAGGATTAGCAGATATCCGCTCTGCAATATCTGCAATTTTCTTTTCCTGGTACGCTTCCTGAACCAGTATCATATCCAAAGGATCGTTTTTTGTAATCTGGTCATTGAGAGCGCCCACCGTTTCAATCCCCTGCATATCTCCCCAGATTGTAGACTCTTTCAGCACCTGAAACAGCTTGTGCGCCGGACGGAAAGGCCGGATTTCTTTCGGCGCTTTCTTAACCGGCATCTGAAGCACAAGTCCCTCGTCATAAAGGTACAACTCAAAATACTTCAGATAACCGGTGCTAGGCACCATATATCCATAAAAGTAATCCTCAAATTCATTCAAACTGTAAATATTCACTTTCGACACTCGGCGATAAGCAAACAGTTTCTCCTTATCGTACATGCCGTGGCGCCGGAATAAAGCAATCGCCTCGTTTGTATTCACAGAACGCTTTTGAAATGGAATGTCCTTCTCAATCAGTTTCCGCATCCTCGTTTTTACATTTACAAGAAATTCCGCGTCCACCGCCGCTCCGTCTACCGTGCAGTAAAGGCCGTCCCCCACTGAGAAGTGAACTCTCACCTTCACGCCTTCTTTATGACTGCATACATCATATATTGATTTGACCAGCAGAAGCTTCATACTGCGTATGTACGTTGCATGCCCAATATGATCCCTTGTAGTAAGGAATTCAAGGGTACAATCTCCTTTCAGCGTCTTTGCCAGCTCCTGAAGTCTTCCATCCGCCAAAACCAATACAATATCATCTGCATAATCCTTCTGATACCCTTTCGCAATCTCCAGATAAGAAATCCCTTTCGAATACTGCCTGCTGTCGTCTCCTATCTGAACGTTCACCATTTCCTGTCCCATGTCTTCCTCCTTTTCTTTTAAATAATTTGAAACGGGCGGCGGGGCGGATCTGTCGCTACCACAATTTCTGGAAGCCTCTCACTAAAAAATCCAGCCATATCCTGAATAAAAATATGTTCAGTCCCATAATGCCCCCCGTCAATAATCGAGAGTCCGCGCGCCACTGCATCAATCCCCGTATGATGATCAATATCCCCTGTAACCAGCACGTCTGCCTCCGCCAAAAGAGCCGCTCTCACCATGCTCTTTCCGGCTCCCGGCGAGACTGCCACGCGCTTAACGGGCGTCTTTATATCTCCAAACACTTTCACATGATCCAATCCGAAGCTTTGCTTCACCCATCTGCAGCATTCTTCCAGATTAACGGATTCTTTTAAATCCGCAACCCGTCCAATTCCCTGAGGCTTTCCATCTGCGGGACTTGCCGGACAGGTTACCTCTAATACCCTGCCTTCCTCCAGTCCCAATATATGCCCCGACAATTCCGCCATTCTCATCACGTCATAATTCGTATGCATAGCATAATATGCAATATCCTCCTGAATCAAGCGGATAACCCGTCGTCCGATAAATTCATCTGTTCTGATACTCCGCATTCCAGAAAAAATCAGCGGATGATGGGTAACAAGCATATCTGCATGAGCCTCTGCAGCCGCTTCTATCACCTCTGCCGTTGGATCTAACGCCACATAAACTCTTTTTACCTCTTTTTCCGGGCTTCCCACCAAAAGTCCTACATTATCCCAATCCAACGCACAGGAAATCGGATAATCCTTTTCAATATTCTCGATCACATCTCTGCACAGCATATTCAATGCTCCTTTTATATCCTCAAAATAGACAAAGCCAACACAATTTAACGACGCCCGGAAAATTCTTTACCGGTACAAAGCAAGCGCCTGTCTGATACGCATAAGCTCTGTTCTTATTTCCCAGCGGCGAAGCTTAACAGCTTCGCCCGGCTGCTCCTTTATTCCCTGATAAATGCCTTCCAGCCGTTTCTCTTCTTTTATAAGAAAACGACGCAGCGTCTGATCTCTTCCCGCAAGAAGCTTACGCCCATAATAAAGCTCCAATTCCGTATACGCAGGCTCCTCTCCGTGTACCAGCTTCATCATAGGATAGAACTTGTTCTCTTCTTCCGCCATCTTTTCTTCCGTCAGGCAAAATCCATTCCTGCTAAGATACGCTCTTACCTTATGAATCTCCGACTGTGGCTGCAGGATAAATTCCCGAATACTTTCGGCTGTTTCTTTCGATTCCTCCAGAATCCGGATTATAAGTCCTCCCCCCATGCCTGCGGCGATCACCGTATCCGCTTCGCCCTTTCTTAGGCTTTTCAACCCGTCGGAAAGCCGGATCTCGATTCTTTTCTCCAGCTTATGCTCCCTAATATGCATAAACGCCCTGTCAAGAGGTCCCTGATTCACATCCATCGCTATCGCGCGTTCACATTTCCCCGTCTCCACCAAATAAATCGGCACGTACCCATGGTCGGTTCCCACATCGGCGACAACAGCCCTTTCCGTCACAAGACCTGCAATAGCGGCAAGTCTTTTTGATAACTCCATAGACTCCTCTTTCCTAGTCCAGATAATCACGAAGTTTTCTGCTTCGGCTTGGATGACGCAGCTTTCTTAATGCTTTCGCCTCAATCTGTCTGATACGCTCTCTTGTAACGTCAAACTCCCGTCCTACTTCCTCCAGCGTACGGGCGCGTCCGTCATTCATTCCAAAGCGGAGACGAAGCACCTTCTGCTCTCTCTCTGTCAGAGTATCCAGAACCTCATCTAACTGTTCCTTTAAAAGCGTAGCCGCCGCTGCCTCTGCCGGCACAGGGACATTATCATCTTGTATAAAATCACCAAGATGACTGTCTTCCTCTTCTCCGATCGGAGTTTCCAAAGACACTGGTTCCTGAGATATCTTTAGAATCTCCCTTACACGGTCTACAGGCATGTCCAATTCCTCCGCAATCTCCTCCGGCGTAGGTTCGCGCCCCAGCTCTTGAAGGAGCTGTCTGGAAACCCGAATCAATTTATTAATCGTCTCCACCATATGCACAGGAATCCGGATCGTCCTTGCCTGATCTGCAATCGCTCTGGTAATTGCCTGACGAATCCACCATGTTGCATAGGTACTGAACTTAAAACCCTTCTGGTAATCAAATTTCTCAACAGCTTTGATCAGTCCTAAATTTCCCTCCTGAATCAAATCAAGGAACAACATGCCACGGCCAACATACCTCTTTGCAATGCTTACTACCAGTCTCAGATTCGCTTCCGCCAAGCGTTTCTTGGCATCCTCGTCTCCCTCCGCCATTCTTCTGGCAAGATCAACCTCTTCCTCAGCGGACAGCAGCGGAACCTTACCAATTTCCTTTAGATACATGCGGACCGGATCCTCAATACTGATACCGTCGGGAACAGACAGGTCGATCTTCTCCATATCAACCTCATCCTCGTCTGTCAGCACTACCTCCAGATCGTCATCCACGTCCACATCTGAATTAATACGGAGTACATCAATTCCATTCGACTCCAGATATTCAAATACCTTCTCCATCTGCTCTGGATTCAGCTCCATATCTGAGAAAAAGTCGTTGATTTCCTGGATCTCAAGAATACTCTTTTTATTTTTTCCCATTTTCAGCAGATCTTTTAACTTTTCCTCAAATTTTACAATGTTTTCTTCCATGTAATGTCCATCCTCTCATTGCTTGTTTATATTTTATCCTTAATTGATAGAAATATGCAGTTCCTTCATGCGCTGCAGCGCCCGCTTATCTGCCATCAGATTCTGCAGGCCTTTTATATCTGTAGGATCAAGGCTCTTCGACGCTTCGTCCAAGCGATACTGCTTAATCCGGATAATCGTCTCCTTCAATGCCTTTTCCTTCTCATGCACTGTAGAAAGTTTGGGAAGCTTCGTATGAAACAATTCCGCTACTCTCCGATGTTCGTCCTCATCCGTAAAATGATTCATAATCTGCGCTGGATTAACCGTCCCCTTCTCACGCTGCTGATATAGAAGTTCCGCTACCGTATGATAAAGCGGCTCCGTAAAGTCCTCCGGCCGGATCAGATTCTCAATCTGTCCAAAGAGCCTATCATCCTCAATCAGCCATGTCAGGAGAATCCTCTGAGATTTTAAAATCCCCTCCTCTTTTCCTTTATCTCTGCCCGCAGTCGGTTTCGGCCTTTCCACAGGTTTCGCCAGTCCTGCCTGAACCGCCGTCCTAACAACCAGCTTCCGCAATTCTTCCGCGCTCACCCGATATGTCCTTGCAACCGCCTCAATATAATTACTTCGTTCAATCTCTTCATCAAATTCCGCAAGCCTTGCGGCTGCTTCCCTCATAAATGCAGTCTTCCCCTCCGGCGACGCCATATCATAATCCCGTTCCAGCATCTCCAGAGAAAAAAGAAAACCATTTCTCGCCTTCTGAATCCGTTCTTCAAAGGCTTCTGCTCCCAGATTCTTAATAAACTCATCCGGATCCTTGTATGGATCCATACGAATGACTTTTGCAGTAATCCCCGCCCCCTTCAAAATAGGAACAGCCCGCAGCGCAGCCCTCGTTCCGGCATCATCACTGTCGTAGGTCAGATACACCTCTTTCACATACCGTTTGATCAGTGCGGCATGTCCTGCAGTAAGCGCCGTTCCCAAAGATGCCGCCGCATTCGTAAAACCGGCCTGATGCAGCGCAATCACATCCATATATCCCTCGCAGATCAGGAAATACGGTTTTCTAGAAGTCCTAGCCCGATGGAGGCCGTATAAATTTCTGCTCTTATCAAACACCGGCGTCTCTGGTGAATTTAGATATTTGGGCTTTCCCTCCCCCATAACGCGGCCGCCAAATCCAATCACACGGTTATTCGCATCCATAATCGGAAACATCACGCGGTTCCAAAACTTATCAAACGCTCCATGCTTTTCATCTGCGGAAATCAAGCCAGCCTTCAGAAGCATATCGTCAGAATATCCTTTTGACTTCAGGTAGCGGTACAAATCATCGCTATACTTATTCGAATATCCGAGTCCAAATGCTGTAATGGTTTCATCACTAAGCTTCCGCTCATGTAAATATGTATAAGCAGCTCTTCCCTTCTCTGACTTTAGCTGTGCATAGAAATACTTGGCGGCAAGCTTATTAATCTCTAATAGCACAGTCTTTAATTCAGCCTTTTCCTTCGCTTCTCTGGAATATTCCGTTTTGGGAAGTTCTACGCCCACCCGGTCCGCAAGTACCTTCAGCGCCTCCGTAAACGAATAATTCTCATATTCCATTAGAAACGTAAATACATTGCCTCCCGCGCCGCAGCCGAAACAATAATACATCTGTTTCTGTCTGCTCACGGAAAAGGACGGTGATTTTTCATTATGGAACGGACACAGACCAAAATAAGAGCTGCCCTTCTTCTGGAGCTTCACATAGGTGGAAATCACATCCACTATATCATTTTTCAGCCGTACTTCCTCCACTAATTCTTCCGGATAATACATAGATCTAACGCATCCTCTTTTCTATATTCTCTCCGGGGAAAAATATCCCTATATTTAGTTAATTCGACAAAACTTCTTGATTTCCTTTAATTTTTCCAAGATTCTGGAATAAAATATTCTTCAAACTTCTGAACTGCATAGGAATCTGTCATTCCGGCAATATAATCACAGACTGCCTGCTCTCTGGAAGACTCTTTCCGCGCCATCATCCTCTGATACTGTTCCGGCATAAGTTCAGGATGTTCAATACAATAACCGTATAAATTCGTCACCATATGAATAGCTTTGGACTCCTCTCCTTTAGCGGATGGATTCAAATATACATGCTCAAACAAAAAGCTTCTAAGCCCGTACATAGCCTCCCTGACCTCATCTGACATACGAATCTCCGGCTGATCCATACTGTGTATGATTACGTCATGCACCATTGTATCCAATCGGCTTTTTGAGGAATGCCCCAGAACCGACGCATATTTTTCCGGAATATCCTCCTCTGTCAAAAGCCCTCCCCGGATTGCATCATCAATATCATGATTAATATACGCAATCTTATCTGAGAGCTGCACCAAACGTCCCTCCAGCGTATGCGGCGTCCCGCTCGTCTTATGATTTAAAATCCCGTCCCTAACCTCCCATGTAAGATTTAATCCTTCTCCCTGTTTTTCCAAAACCTCGACAACTCTTACGCTCTGCTCATTGTGTCGAAAGCCCATGGGACAGACATGATTCAGCGCCCGCTCTCCCGCGTGGCCAAAGGGCGTATGCCCAAGATCATGGCCTAGTGCGATTGCCTCCACCAAGTCTTCGTTTAGTCTGAGCGCCTTGGCAAGCGTACGGGCATTCTGCGATACCTCTAAAGTATGGATCAGCCTCGTCCGGTAATGATCTCCCATCGGCTGCAAAAACACTTGTGTTTTCTGTCTAAGACGGCGGAACGATTTACAGTGCAGAATCCTATCCCTGTCTCTTTGAAATACCGGACGGATATCGCATTCCTTCTCTTCCCGTTCTCTCCCTCTAGAATTTATACTTAGAGATGCATATTTACTCAGCATTGTGGTTTCACGCATCTCTAATTCCTCTCGAATTGTCATAACAGCCCTCCCCCCTCTGGATTTTCCATATTCTGCCTTCTCTACATAATATATTACACTTTGATACATAAAATGTAAATATCTATAGTAAAAGAGCCGGAAGCTTATATGCCCCGGCTCATGTTTCAAGTCAAACTCCTATTGCTGCTCGTTCTCAAAATCAATTATTCTCTGTACTTTATCCACTGACCTGCAGTTCGGATCCCATTCCACAGACAAGTACTCCTTTACCAGCTCCTTTGCAAGCTGGATTCCGATTACCTGTGATCCCATCGTAATCACATTAGCATGATTGGAAAGCTCCGCTCTCTGAGCTTGATACACATCATGTATACATGCCGCATAGGCGCCTTTCACCTTATTGGCCGCAATAGATACGCCAATACCTGTTCCGCATACCACAATCCCTCTGTCATATTCCTTCGCTGCAACTGCTTTAGCCACCTCAATGGCCGTATTGGCATAGATTGGATCATCGCTGCCGAAATCGCCCGTCTCATGTCCAAGTCCTTTCACATACTCCATCAGCTGCAATTTAAATTCTTCCGCGTTCGGGTCACATCCAAATGCTATCTTCATCTTCAAATCCTCCTATAAAATATGTTTATGATTACTACCCCTTACTGCCAGTAAGGAACAAGTTTCTCCGTATTTATTACGGACTGGAAAAAGAATATCTTTCCACATCTGCCGAAGCCTCCCGCAACCATTCTATCTAAAAACTGCGCTGCGGCAATCTTACAGATATTTCCTCATCTCACCCAATGAATCGTAAATACAAGTCGGCTCCGTATCCGACTCTTCCACAGTCTTCATATCCGCCTCTCCGGTCAGCACCAGAAAACCTTTCGCTCCATTGTTTACCCCTGTTGCCACATCCGTATACAAACGGTCCCCCACAAAAGCCATCTCAGAGGGAGCATAACCGGTAAGCTCGGTAATCATCTCTACCGTCTCCTCCCACGGCTTTCCAAGAAATCTGGGCTTTACTCCTGTAGAATCTGTAATCAAACTGCACATTGCACCGCAATCGGGCATAAATCCATATTCCGTAGGGCAGTTCGTGTCCATATGGGTTGCAATAAACGGAACTCCATTCCGCACATAATGGCAGATCCGGTCTAATTTATGATAGGTCAAGGTGGTATCAAAACTTTGTACCGCCACATCCGGCGCATCCTCCACAAGCTGGATCCCCTTTGCTTTCCAGTTTTCCTCTAAAACCGGCGTACCGTTTAAATACACCCTCGCCCCTGGATAATTCACCTTTAAAAACTCTGCACATACATCCCCCGCGGTAACAACCTTGTTTTTCTCCACTTCCAGACCCAATTTACGAAGCTTTTCCACATACACCATTGGAACCTTGGACGCATTATTTGTAAAAAATATGAAATCTCTGTTATCGGAGGCCTCTACCTGACGGATAAAATCCAGCGCTCCTTCAATCAACTGATCTCCTAAATACACAGTTCCATCCATATCCAATACAAACAGCTTCACGTCCTTTAACGCTTCTTCTTTCTTTAACATATCCCGCTCCTCTATCCGTAAATTTCCTTTGTTATTTTCTCAGCAATCTCTTCCAAACGGCCGTGCTCTTTTGCAAACTGCATCACTGAATACCGCGGCCGTACACTATATCCTTTCAATAGACTCTCATGGAACAGTTCTCTCGAAATACCGATATCCTTCGGGCTTACCGGCGCTCCGCCTTTTTCAAGAAGCTTTTCTATTTCCTGATGAGACGGACACTGTTCTTTCGTGCCATCGGGAAGGATATCCTCCAGCTCTTCGAAAAATCTGGCAATAACCGGCGTTGCAACGCCAACCTGAAGACCGTGATGGCGGGGATTCTCACCCCGTGCAATAGAATCCATTTCCCAAAAATGAGACAGCATATGCTCTGCACCGGATGCAGGTCTTGAAATGTTGATCAGCGCCATGGCGACTCCGGTAAGCGTCAGCGCTTCCATAAGCGCTCCCAGCGACTCCCCGTCCCGTTCCTTTAGACCTTCCGCCTTGGCAAAGCATTTATCCAGCGCTCTCTGCACCAGCGTCACACAGGTCTCACAGCGATAATCGCCGTTCGCTTTCACCGCAAGATCCCAGTCGGCAAGAGCCGTAATCTTTCCGATCACATCGCCATAACCTGCCTGAATCAAATCCTGAGGCGCAGTCTGCAGCACATCCGTATCTCCCACCAATCCATAGGTTAAGTGAGCCGCCGGCGAGTATTTGAATCCTTGTGAAATAATCGGCGCTCCATCGGCAACATAACCATCCATAGAAGGGGCCGTTGCAACAATGATATATGGGATCTTCGTACGCGAGGTAATAAATTTCACGGAATCATTCAATACTCCCGATCCAACTGCTATCATCAGATTCACATCCAGATCCTGCTCCTGAATAATTCTCCCTAACGTTTCCTCATCCGGCAGAAGAATATCTTCTCCCACATCAAACAAAAGTTCCTTTACATTAAAGCTATTGCTCTTCAAAAGTTCTACTGCCTTCTTTCCCGCCGCCTTATATGTATTATTATCAAAGACTATCAGTATTTTGCCATCTTTAAACGGCTCCGCTATCTTAGGCAGTTCTTCTATGGCTCCTTTTCCAATAGCCATATCGTGAACACTGAAGTTGTGACGGCGTCCGCAGGAGCATTCAAACTCTGTACGCGGCATCTCATTCATTGTCATGTTAAGAATCTCATTCATTGTAATTTTCCTCCTTGAGCTTGTCATCTTTTTCTTTAAATTATTCTTCAGATGCCAGCGCCAGCGCGCACCGAACATCTGTAATTAATGTATTAATATACCTTCCTTGAATCGCTCCCCGAATTGCTGGCAGCTTCTCAAGTCCTCCGGCTATTCCCACAGATCGGGAAATCTTCTTTAATCGGTGTATGTCAATGCCTACTACATTATTATCCGTGCGAAACGGCAACGTGTCCCCATTCTCGTCATAAAACTGCATACAGAGCTCCCCGGCGGCCTTTCTCGCAATCAAAGATTCAATCTCATTTTCCTTAAAATAACCAGTCGCTTTTATTGCTGAATTATCATTGGGATACCCTATTCCAACTAATGCGACATCTAATTTTGGAAAAAGCCCAATTGCTGACAACAGGCTCTCTTCCCGCATTAATTCGTCCCGTATCTGCCTGCTGGAAACCCTCGCCGGCGCATGAAGCGGAACAAATACCCCATCATAAAAGCGGGACATCTCCTCAGCTAAACTATTAGCATGAAGCTCAGTCCGAAGCATGCCCATTCCGCCTATCAGCGGAACAAATGTAAGATTCTTTATCGTTGGATTCACCAGTGAAGAAACCATATGATAAAGCGTCGAACCCATAGACACGCCCACAAGATCGCCGTCTTTGATCATATACTTCAGATATCCGGCCGCAGCGTTTCCGAGAGCCATCTCTAAATCTTCTTCCGAAGTTCCAGAATCTACAACCAAGACCTCCCAAAGCCCATATCTTTGTTCCAGCTCCTGCTCAAGCTCCCAATGCACTATGGTATCCAAGCCCGGAATCTTTATCTCTACCATATTCTGTTCTCTTGCAGATTTAAGAAGCTTCGCAACCGTAGGCCTCGACAGTCCCAGCTGCTTACCAATCTGCTGTTGGCTGACTTCCTTATTATAATACAAATCACACACCTTAATCATTAGCCGAGGATCATCCACTAATTTTCTCATACTCTCTGTCTCCTATGATTCTATTATATATATACCCTCCTACCATGTCAATATCTATTTTTACATTTTGACGATTATATATTTATTTCTTATTCTATATTTCGATTATTTGTTTTTTATATTTACATTTTGTAAAAGTCTGTTTTCAACTTATTTCACAATCATAAAAAACAAAATTTCATAATTAAGGAATGTGCCAAGCACAGCCGTTTACAACATCTTCGTATAAATGCGCATCCTTCCGAAGGATTTTATAATATAGAAATAAATTTTCCTAATGTATAAAAAAAGCAGCCTCAAAAGGCTACTCTCCTCCCGGACCACTGCGTTTCGGAACCTCGTCCGGTATAACATCCGAAGCAGAATTTCTATAAGCGTTGCTGCCCGGTTTTTTCTCTGACGGAAGCGGCGAATCACGGTAAATTGCTGATTCCCGATTCCCTTCATAAGCATCTTTTGTCTGAGTATAATCTCTTGACTGCATTTTCATATACACACTCCTTTCCATAATAAAGTGTGCATATATAAAAAAAATATACAAGAAAAATAAAAAAAGCAGATAACGGGAAATGAAATGCCCTTTATCATAGTGTAAAACTATTTTTTTTCTTTGATTTTTCCTTAAAATATCCGTCGTTTTTACCTACTGTTTTATTTTTGCATATTTTTCAGTATCAATCCAGTATCAGCTTTCACCCCGGCCAGCATCC
>CAJTYU010000014.1 GCA_910584095.1 uncultured Dorea sp.
CTCACATCATTATCATAGAAGATCTGAATTTACAGAAAAATTTTCACACGTCCTTAAAACATTATCTCCTTATGGTTTTATCAAATGCGCCCAAAATTGCATCGTTTCACTAAATAAGATTAGAACCATCAATTGTACTGATATCATTTTAATAAATGGTACTAAAGTACATATGAGTAAACGATACGCCCTTACCACTATCACAGCATTTTCGGGAAGCAAAAAATAACTCTATCTAAGATTACCTAATAAAATTACGTCAATTACAATTCACTCTGCTAAAGGCAAGAAATAATTATGCCTTAAATTCAACTTCTCTTTACTAAAACAAAAAATCAGATAGGATTCCCTTATATTTTTGAAATCCCATCTGTTTTACATTTTCTACAAGCCTTTAATAAATGCTACTTCTTTCTTCTTAAGCGCTTTCTTTAATTTTTCATTTTCTACCTTCAAATCCTTATTCTCCTTCTGTGATTTTTCATACTCCATCTTAATCAGCTCATTCTGCCTCTCCAGTGCATAATCCAGAATCACTTTCTTCTTCTGGTGGAACACCTTACCTTCCTGCCGCTGCCTTGCATCATTCAAGAATTTACTTACCGTCGGATTCTTATAAAAGAATGCCCTCGACAGTCCCGTTTTCCGGACCAGATCACAGACCAGAAGCTGTTCTTCTTTCTCCAGCATTTCTTTGATCGTCCGGATCGCACAATCGATTTTTTCCTTACTTGCTTTCTGGTTCGATTCAACCATTTTGGAATACTTGCTCATATCCGTCCCACTCCTTGATAATTTCACTTAAAATCTCATCCATTGTCTTTCTCAGTTCTTCCGTTTCCTTTACCATCAGCTTTCCGCTTGCCCGCCGATACCGGTAAACGGTATACACTCCCCTGTGCCCCAATAAGTGTGCAATGGCCGCATCGTCCAAATGCAGCTCCACAAGCTTCATGCCATAGCAGTGCCGGAATAAATGTGTAGCAAAGCCCATCCGCTCTCCGTTATCCTTGCAGATGTCATTTTCATGAATCAACGCATACACGCGGCTTTTCAGCATGGAATATTGAAACGGCAGAGAAGGGTTTGATTCATTTACAAAAATATATTCGGTTTCCCCATACCTCTCATATGTATATTCCATTGATTTCTGGATTAACTTAGCCACATCATCCGGAATCGGTTTTTCATAATAGGAAGTCTTTACCTGATACATCCGGACGATATAGTGGCCGTTTTCCTCATATAAGCAGTCTGTGCGCAAGGTAAGGGTATCGGAAATCCTTCCTCCTAGCATTTGATGCAGGATCAGCGCACGTGCCACCTGTTCTTCCATATTGATGATGTAATAATTCAACCGCTTTATTTCTTCATCGGAATAGGTTTTGAATACGACTTCAGGCGCTTTCGGCATATCCTGCTTGATAAACAATTTCCCTAACTTGAGCTTGTCAATCACTTTCCCGACCTGCTGCAGCATATCCTTTAAATTTGCCATCTCGGTTTTTAAATTTCTTTCCTGCCCTCTTTCCAGATTGATGTAGGTCAAATATTCCTCGATATTTAACCGCCCCACCTCTCCCAAGCTTGTGATTTCCGGATTCCTCTCTGCAAGGAACTCTGAAAACCGTCTTACCGCACGTATCTCCCCCTGGAGCGAACCTACGGATAAATATTTAATCCGGATATAAGATGCCCGTTTTACCTCTTCCCTGATTGCCTCCTGCCTGATTCCTGAAAATTTTATCGTCCTTATGATATCTATCGGGTTCTGTCTGACCTCAAATCCCAGATTTTCCAGATCCCATACATCTTTTTCTCACTCCGGCCGTTTATCCTTCGGCTCCAGGAACTGAAGCAGAAGGCGCAAATACTTTACTGGTCCTGCCTCTTCCTGTAAATTTCTTCCCATACTTTTCATAAAATGCTTCCGTGTGATCTGATATCCATGGTCTAAGAGCCATGCCTTAAATTTCTTAACAAGAACCTCTTCCGGTACTGCCCGGAAGCTGTCCAGCAGAGGATATTTCTCTTTCATAAACCTGACAAGCACATTGTAGAGGATAATATCCGCATCTACGGTAGTCATACTCAGTTCGTTTCCACGGCTCCGAATGAACGCTTCCATTTCCTTTTTCTGCCCCTCCGCTTCCAAAAGCTCTAAATTGTAAAAATGCCGCTCCATAACCCTGATACTCTTTTCAGAAGCATTTCCTTTTCTTTGATAACAGGGGAGCTCTTTTATGTAAATCCTAGTTTCCATCTTTTCCACTTCCTTCTTTCCATTCACTTACCAGACTTTTCTGCTCTTTATAATATTGTTCACTGGAACGGTCCACATGTCTCTGGATACAGTCGATATACCGCCATGTCATATTTTCATGCTTATGTCCAAGGAATTCCCGGATCGCCTGAATCGAAGCCCCATGTTCATACAATGCAGTGGCTACGCTATGCCGGTAATCATGCGTTTGGAACACATGATCTCCGCATTTGATTCCCAATTCATTACACCAGTCCACCATTTCATGCCAGTAATGTGTTGATAAATACGGGCCTCCTTTCGAGTTTTGAAATACATAGGAATCCAACCCGATTTTTCTTCGTTCTATGTATACCATCATACTCCGGTACAGCAGCATTGGGATTGGGATTACCTTTTCCATCTTCATCTTATGCTGGTAAATCCGAAGCCAGGCAACCCCTTCCTTCAGATAATATCCTTCCCGTTTTATAGAGCATACTTCATTAATCCGTAATCCAAGGCACCATAAATGCAGATACATAAGCCGCATATCTTCCGGCAGCCCTTTTAAATTCTTAAAGATCTCCGTCACCGTATTCTGCGGCACAGACCGGTAATGATGCGGCACCGTTGCCCGCTTGGTATAGTATTCCGGGTAAAACGGAACCTTGCTATAATATCCCCTTGCTGTCAGGAATTTGAAAAAGCAGTGAATCTCAGCCACTTTATCATTGAAGGTTATAACTTCAACATCTTCTTCCTGTAACAGCCTCATATACCGGTCAATCTCTGCTGCCGTAAGTTTTTCTACTTTCAGTTCCTCTTTATCCAAAAACCGCAGGAAAGCCTTTGTAATATATACCCGGGCCCAAATGTTTTGGACAGAACAGCTCGTTACCCCAAGCTGATATTTGATGTACATTTTCAGATACTCACGGTTATCTTTGTCCAATATATCCAGAAATGAAATCCGTTTTACCGTCCTTGTGGGATCATAACGGGTCACATCAAACTGAAAATGCTCCAAATACCATACGTTGGCTTCCCTGTTTATGTCCTTGGGCTGTACGAAAAGGATTCTCTGCACCTTATCCACGATCTGGTGATATCTGTTATTTACAAACGGCTCCTCTTTTGCTTTTTGACATAATTTCCGGATTTTAAAACAGTTAAATGTCCTTTATACAAACTATCTATAAACGAAAAAGCGAGATGGCAGTTACACAAAACACACCATCCCTTCTTATCCGACTTTCATCCGTACTATTGGAAAAATATTCCCATCTTATTCCTAATACCGAGTGTAGGCAGAGCTTACAAAAGCAATTAATATAGCTCTAACTTAATCTAAATTTCAAATCGATATCTGCCTTTTCCATGCCCAACAACAGGTACTATTAATTTTTCCTTTTTCATTTTTTTTATTAACTCTCCTGCCGGCGAAGATGTAATTCCAATAATTCTCATTACATCTGTCCTAGAAAAACACATATCATCACTAAGCTGCCCATACAATTGCAATATTTTTTTCTTTGTAAGAATACTTACTCGAGATTCATTTACTTTATTTTCAAACAACTGTTTTTTATTCAAAATAACTGTTTTTTCATCTTCAAACAACTGTTTTTTATTCAGAATAACTGTTTTTCCATCTCCAAACGACTGTTTTTCATTTGAAACAACTGTTTTTTCATCTTCAAACAACTGCTTCTGTCTCTCTGCACTTACTTCCTCAATCGATATATTATAATTCAGATTATAAAGTGTCACCCAAAATGAGGATGCATCTGAATAAAATTCAGGCTCTAACTCTGGACGATAATTGACAGCCCTATGATAATCATCTTTTATCTTCTTGAATCCACTTCCTCTGCGTTCCATATAATTCATACGGCTGAATACATCTGCAATAATCGGATTGCGCCGTCTGGAGGGCACATAATCCGTATCAAGATCCTGTACAAAAGTGCCGTCATACATTCCGCCAGGAGAATATATCTCCATACGGTCATCAAAAATGTCAATGTGTACTTCGCTTCCCAATTCCAGATAGTCCCGATGAATCAATCCGTTCACAATGCATTCAAGTGCCGCTCGTTCCGGTATGTCTGGCATCTCAAGACGCCCATCCGAAGTTTTCTTCCAACGCTTTTTTGTATTATTTTTCACAAATTCTTCTCCACCCTGAAGCAATATGAGCAAACTTCCAGAAAATTCCTTATCATCCAGTGCTTCCATTACCCCAGAGGCCTTATCCAAACCGTTCCAACGAGTGCAGAAAAGCCTAGAATGACGCATTGGAGATTCATCTGCTAATAAGGCTCCGGCATTGGTGAGCATCCCTTTCTCGTCTACTAATCCGAACGAAATAAAGTCTGCTTCTTCCAATTCCTTACCGGTTCGCTGTCGATATACCGAACGAAGCTTTGTAAAGGCATACTTCTCATATGAATAGTGTGAAGACAAACTGTCATAGGTCTGATTACTTCCACGCAATACCAGACGTTTTAACTCGATCACTCCCGCTGGTACACTTTCATTTCCGATACGTATAAATGCTGTTCTGCTTCCATCTCCCACATAATAGTAAGGAGTTTCTACTCCTGGCAATATCCGCAGAATAATAAACTGCTTTCCATTTTCTTCGTGAAACTCCATATCTGTCTGCGGGATTGGATCCATTCTTATCTTGATGATTTCACTGATTTTCTCAGAAACCCGCCGGGGATCAGTAAGACCAACCAACGTCTCATCATCCGCTACTCCAAAGAATAAAACACCACCTTTACCATTTGCAAAAGCACTGACACTTTTCAACCAACTCTTAGGTCTCTTTTCTTCTAATGTGAGCTTTTTATCATATTCATTTGATTCACCGATAAAATCTGAAATAAACATAAATCATCCTCCATCAACCATAAGCTATTCACCTGACACAAAGTATCTTTAAATACATTATAACAACCAAACAGCGGCATTTCCATAGAAATCCTCCGACACATAACATACTCTCTTCACTCTATCTCTGCCACATTCTGCGATAATATCAGAACTCTCTAAAATGGTCATTATCTTTCTTCGCCCTTATATATCATTTCCTAACTTTCATTGTTTCCCCGCCTTCAACCTCCATTATAATCGCCCCATTTTCCTGTGTAGAATAGATTTTACTTCCAACATCTGCAAGCCTTTCTATTGTTTCCCGATGCGGATGCCCGTATCGGTTTTCTTGTCCCACTGAAATAAATGCATACGCAGGCTTGACTTGTCGGAGAAATTCTTCCGTCGATGAATTCTTCGATCCATGATGCGCTGTTTTCAGGACTTCCCATGTACAGTCCCGATATTGTACTTCTAATCGTTTTGTAAGCTGCTCTTCCCCTTCTTTTTCCACATCTCCAGTCAGCAGCATATCAAATTCTCCATACTTAACTGCCAATACCATAGAAGCTTCGTTTCCCGGCTCCGGCGCGGCATCGGCTGACTCTGTTTCTATATCTCCAGGCTGTATACATGTAACCAGCATTTCGCCTTCCTGGATACTTTGTCCTGCTTTAATAACCACTACTTTCGTTCCGTACGTTTCCGCCGTTTTCGCCAACAGGATAAGTGACTCATCCCACACCTCCTGCACCGGCAGCACCAGTGTCTTAATCTTTACACCAATATCCTGTCTCTCAATCAACTCTTCCACACCATTCATATGATCACTATCGCCATGGGATATCAACACATAGTCAATCACCCCAACTCCCTGGGATTTTAAAAACGGTTCTATCCTGTACTGCCCCACTTTCTTCACATCGCTGCTTCCGCCATCGACCAGATAAGTCCCACCCTCCGGGCCTCTCATAAAGATTCCGTCTCCCTGTCCCACATCTAAAACCACCGTCGTCAGCTTTCCCCGCTCTCCCCATCGGTGTGTCAGTATAATAATACCTGCTACCCCAAGCACAAGCGCAAATTTTCCAAGCCTTGTTATACATCTTTGTATACCTACATCAAACTTACTAACCGCATATTTTTGCACACTTACATCTGACACTCTGACTGCATTTTTCTGCATGCCCGATCCCGATCCACTCCCTGCATGCTTTCGGGAAGCTATTCCTCTTCTGCGTGGTTTATACTTCTTACTCTCTGTCCCTTCAACATCATCTACATATTCCATCAATCTGTTCTTTTCTCTCAAAAGCAACAGAACGATTACCAATATCCCATAATATGCCGCAATCTGCCATATCTCGGGCTTCCCCGCCACAAACCGCGCCCCTGAAAGTGTAAGCGCAAGATTACAGCTCATCTCATATAACCGCAGAATCCCGCCGCATATCCAAAAGCACGCACCCGATAACGGCAAAAAACAGACAGAAAACATGCTTCCCGCCATCCCCATAAATAAAAGCACAGACATCAGCGGTATCACGAATAGATTTAAAATCAAAGAGTAGACTGGAAATTCAAAGAAATAATAAAGCAAAACCGGAAGAAGTATCAGATTAATACCGATACTTGCCGTAAGTCCCTGCACAATTGACATGCAAATCGTGTTCGCCATAGATACTTGGTTGCTCTTTCTCATTTTACTTCCCTTATTTTCCGTAAAGGTTCTTTCCATCCGCCCCTGCAGCACCGGAACCACCGTCAAAATCGCAAATACCGCCCCAAACGACAGCCAAAACCCTCCGTCATACAGGCTAAGCGGCCTCCACAGCAGTACTGCGACTGCCGCAACAGAAAGCGCCGTCGGCGCATCGTAATGCCGCCCTGTCATATCCGCCCCTACCCGAAATAAAAACATCACCAATGCCCGCACCGCAGATACAGTAAAGCCGATCATCAGGATATACAGCATCAGAAATAAGATACCGAATGCCCCTCCAACCGGATAAGACCCCGTAATCCTCCGCAAGACCTTATACATCCCTATCCCAACAAAAGACAGATGCAATCCTGAGATCGATATAATATGCGCCACCCCATTTACTTGGTACAATTCCTTTACTTGCGCATCTATCTGTCTTTTCTCGCCCAAAAGAACCGCGCATAATATACCCCCGTCCTCCTCTCCCGCTGCGTTCATCAGCAGGCGTTTCCACCTTAGCCGAAAATTATTTAAACTATTCCTAAGCCTATCGGTATCTCCATTTACACACTGAACCCTATCGCTCCAAAGGTATGCTGCAATTTTCCGGGTTCGGTAATAAAGCTTCTGCGAAAATCCGCCGGGGTTCCTCTCTTCTTCAAAAAACTCAAGCTCTCCTAACGCTTTCACTATATTTCCTATCTGGAAATTCTGTCCGCTGCTTTCATATATGATCATATAGGGTTCCTGAACGCTTTGTTCTTGATGATTATCCTTCTGATCTCTTTGCTCCTCTTGATTATTCTGATGCTTATGACTATTCTGAAACTGATGATTATTCTGAAACTGATGATAACTGATAGAATTATTTTTAAGATATAACATTTGATAACCCGACGCCTGCTCTATCTGATAAATCCGACCTGTAACGAGTACCTGCGTCCCTTCTATAATCCGTTCCTCAGAAGGAAAACAAAAATACTTTTTCAAAAAAGTGTCCTTTCCCCAGTGAACGCCAACAAAAATCGCAAGCAGAAAGAATAAGCATATTGAAAATAATATTCTTTCTTTTATATACTTTTTTATTTCTATAATCTATCCCTCCACAATTTTCATATTTTTCTCAAACGGTTTGTCTAGCGCAAATTCCCCTTCTAGCTTCACATCCGGATCCCCATTAATGGAGATCTGTACCTGACTGCAGTTCCCGCCTTCTATAAGCGAATTTACCAAGGAATATACCGCTAATTCCGGACTTGCAAGAGGTGTTTTTGCAAGAAATCCTTCATTTAGATTCACATAACAGATATCATCCTTAATCAATACGCTCAGAAGTTTAGTTTCTGCAGGAATCACTGCAAGCCGTCCCTCTGTTTCCGGTCCTTTGATCAATTGTTCCACAATTGCTTTTTCCAGTGTCATATAACTGTTATAACGCAATGCAACCTCTGTTTTCACGAGGCCAGACCCTGACGAATCTGCAAAATACAGCGTAACGTTCTCCTGTTGGTATGAATTTAACGCCGTTCCTGTATTCTGTACAAAATCGTCCTTCCGCATATATCCCACGGCTTCTCCATGGTTATTCTCCAAAGGTTTTCCTTTTACATAAAACTGAATCAAATATACTTCGTCAATCTGTGTCATCGATTCAACTACCGCCGCACGGAGAAGCACCTCTTCTGATTTATTCAAAAGTTCATACTCCTGACTAAAATAGAGATCCAGTCGATTCCCCTCAATCTGATAATCCGTCACAAGAACATCTGCAGGAATTGCGGATGTACATTTTACTGTATCTTTAGGCTTTCTTAACCGTTTAAGTACCTCTTCAATACGCTCAGAAATCTGATCTGATTTCCAGCTGTAGCTTTCCGTCGCCAGAGCCGTCCCTTCTGTGTTCAGATAATAAACCTGTATATCGCCTGTCTCCTCCTTCTGCATGCATCCTGCCGCCGAAAAACAGCAAATAACAAACAGGAAAAAGATACTGACATAAGCTTTCATAGCAATCCCTCCATTTATAGCATATTGCCCTTGCATGAATCCAATACAGCTTTAGCCTGCATAGGTAATCGGAATTCTCACGGAAAAAGTAGTTCCCTCGCCGGGCTGACTGAACACCTTAATAGCTCCTCTGTGCATTACCACCACATTTCTCGCAATGGAAAGTCCAAGTCCGGTACCTCCGATTTCACGGGAATGAGATTTATCTACCCGGTAAAATCTCTCAAAAATATGCTCAGTCTCTTCTTCCGGAATACCGATTCCTGAATCCGCAATCTCAATATAAAAATATTTGTGGTCCGCATTCAGGGATACATGGACCCAGCCTTTTTCATTATTATACTTTATCGCATTTTCCACCAGATTTGTCACCGCCAGAGACAGCTTCACCTCATCAATTTCTGCAGTTACCGGCCTGAAACTCTCATATACCACTTCTATATCAGCATCCGCCGCAAGAGGCTGCAGCCGTTTCAGTATCCGTTCAATAACCTCATTGATATTCTCCGACTTAATATTCATATCCGCCGCAGTCTTGTCCATTTTCACCAAGGCCAGAAGATCATTGATAATCTTATTCTCACGCTCAATCTCCTCCGACAGATCTCCCATAAATTCCCGATACAGCTCAACCGGCGCATCTTTCTGCATAAGAATAGAATCTGACAGTACCTTCATGGAGGTCAGGGGCGTTTTCAATTCATGAGATACATTAGACACAAATTCCTGTCTGGATTCATCCAAGCTCTTCAATCTGCCCAGCATCTTATTAAATGCATCTGAAATCAGCCCTGTTTCTTCGTAAGTGTATACATGCAGATAATCCGTATTATACCCGTCAGTCAAGTCTCCAATGGATTTAGTAATTTTCGCAAAGGGACGCACCATAACTGTTCCCAGAAAAATTGCCGCCGCCATGACCACCAGAATAATAATCAATTCCGTAATATTTGCCTTCTTTCCAAGCAGCGCCTTAGTCGCTGCAATCGTATCTGTTGAAACGCTCACCAGCATCACGCCGAGAATCTGTTCCTCATCTTCTGTCTTTATAGGCGCGGCAACTTCTATAAAGCGGTTCTTTCCGTCATACCTGCTGACTACCTCTCCTCTGAAACTGTTCATTACATCCTCTGATACGATAGTCTTGCCCTTTTCCAGACTATAGGTATCCTCTACAACGCAAAAATCATCGTTAACCACCATAATCCGCCCATTATAAATGTTCGATAGCTGAATTAATTCTGACTGAATAATCTCAGAAACCCCATTTTCCAAGTAATGGGAACTGCTAAGCTGATTACATAGAATCGTACATTGATTTTGTATCTCTGCAGTCCGTACGTCAACTGCCCTCTTCTCATAACTTTCAAGAACCATTGCTTTCATCACCACGCATGGAATAATGCCCACCAGCATTAAAAGCAGTATGATGTAAAAGCGCAGGCTCTTGAAAAACTTAAATTTGATATACCGTCTAACCCCTAAAATAATAACCAACTCCCCACTTTGTATAGACATACTTCGGATCGCTTGGATGCTGTTCTATCTTCTCTCTGAGCCTGCGGATATGTACATCCACTGTTCTGGCATCTCCGGGATATTCATACCCCCATACAATATTCAAAAGATTCTCCCTGCTGTATACCTTATTCGGATTCATAGCAAGAAGCTCTAACAGGTCAAATTCCTTTGCCGTAAGATTCACTTCCTTTTCTCCGACAAAGACCCGCCTGCTCTCGCAGTCAATCTTCATACTTCCCTTCTGGATCACCCGGCCGCTTCCGCTTCCTGCTGTCTTTCTGCCAACCCTGCGCATAATCGCCTTGATCCTTGCCTTTACTTCTAAAATATTGAAAGGTTTTGTTATGTAATCATCCGCGCCGTATTCCAGACCCAGAATCTTATCCATATCCTCTCCCTTTGCCGTCAGCATAATAATCGGGACATCCGAATACTCACGAATCTGCCTGCACACCTCAAAACCTTCGATCTTTGGCAGCATAATATCCAGAAGAATCATATCATATTCATTCTCTCTGACAAGCTTCAGCGCCTCCTCACCGTCATAGGCACAATCCACCCTCATATCATCCTGCTCCAAACTGAACCTGATTCCTTTTACAATCAGCTTCTCATCGTCCACAACCAAAACTCTCTTTCCCATATGTCCCCCTATATCACAATATCCTCTTTAATCTTTTCAAAGGTTCCTTCTTTTATTCCTTCTACCTGCATAAGCTCCTCAATACTCCCAAAGCCTCCGCTTACGTCCCGGTATTGAATGATTGCCTCCGCCTTTTTCTCCCCAATCCCGGTAAGAGTCATAAGTTCCTCTTTCCCGGCAGTATTCAAGTTCACTCTGCCGTCAGACGCTGACTGACCCCCGGCGTCATTTCCGCCGGAATCAAGCGTCCCCAGACCGTTCGTCTGAACCTCACCCGCCGATGGAATATAGATACGCTGCCCATCCGTCATCAGCTCCGCCTGATTCACATAATCCTCTGCCGCAGATTCCGACAGACCGCCCGCCGCTTCTATTGCCTGATAGATACGGCTGTCCGATGCAAGCTCGTATACCCCCGGAGCGGCTACCTCTCCGCAGACAAACACACAAATCTTTCCTTCCGATTTCTCATTTCCTCTAGAAACGTCTTTTCGGATATCTGAATCCTCCTCTGAAAGCTGCGGCTCTTCTAAGTCCGCATCCTCGTCTGTCTGTACCTGCTCGTCTGTCTGCATCCGAATCTCTTCCAGAACGTTATCGCTTTCCTTGCTGCAGCCTGTTATCACACAGACGGCCAGCGCTGCTGCCAAAACCAAGACCATCATTCTTTTTTTACTGTCCTGCATAAAATCCTCCTTTACAGCTGTCGATACTGTAAATGCCCTCCTTATGCCTAGACATAATTATTCTACTATTTCCACTGGAAAATTGCAACTCCTATTAGCGCCAATACCATACCGCCTACTTTGCGCCATTCCAGCGGTTCCTTATCCACGCCAAACACTCCCAGCAGTTCTATCACATAAGCAACGATCAATTGGGAAATTACAATAAGCAGCGCCGCTTTAGCCGGGCCAAGCTGTTCCATACTCTTAATCACCGTCCATGTAATGCCGGCTCCAATCACTCCCCCAAGCAGCATATATTTAGGCTCCACCTTTGCAAGTTCCCCTATGGAATCTCTTCCGGCAAACAGCCATGCAGCCACGCACACCAAAAAGGCGCTGAACTGTACCCAGCCATTGCTGACCCACATGCCCGCCGTCTTTGTCACCTGTGTATTAAATACACCCTGAATACTCATTAATGCTCCCGATAATAACGCAATAAAAAAACCAATCAATTCGATATACCTCCTTTTCTTTTCCGAAAATATCCTATATCCTAGTATATCCAATCATTGGTTTTTTAAGCTCATATTATCTGGAGGAATACATTTCTTCTCCATCCCTTAAAATCGCCGTTCCAATTCCTTTATTGGTAAATATCTCCAAAAGGAGACAGTGAGCGATCCGTCCGTCCAGAATATGTACTCTGGAAACCCCATTTTCAATTGCATCAATACAGTTGTTCAGCTTGGGAAGCATACCGCCGCCAATAAATCCATCCTCCATCAGCTTTTTTGCCTCGGAAATCTGCAGCTCAGAAATCAAGGTATTTGGATCCTTCGGATCTTTATAAACCCCTTCGATATCTGTAAGAAATGCAAGCTTCTCTGCATTCATAGCCCGGGCAATGGCGCAGGCCGCATCGTCTGCATTGATGTTGTAGGTGCCAAATTTCTCATCCATTCCCACCGGGCATACGATCGGAAGGAAATCCTTTTCCAGAAGATCCCACAAGATTTCTGCGTTTACTTCCTGAACTTCTCCCACAAAGCCGATATCTTCGCCGCCGGAATATTTCTTCGTAACTTTTAAAAGTCCGCCGTCCTTGCCGCTCACTCCGATCGCCCGGACGCCCAGTCCCTGGACAAGCTGGACAAGCTCCTTATTCACCTTGCCGAGCACCATTTCCGCAAGCTCCATAGTCGCCTCGTCCGTCACCCTGAGACCGTTAATGAATTTTGGCTCCATTCCCACCTTGCTGACCCACCGGCTGATTTCCTTACCCCCGCCGTGTACAATAATCGGCTTAAAACCAACCAGCTTCAAAAGGGTTACGTCCTCGATGACCTGCTTTTTCAGTTCTTCGTCTACCATAGCGCTGCCGCCATATTTGACAACAATCACCTTTCGGTTAAACCGCTGGATATAAGGAAGCGCCTCAATGAGCACCTCCGCTTTATCCAGATATTTCTGCATATTCTGATCCATTTCTCTGCTCCTATTTAACTTCTGTAATCTGCGTTGATATCAATATAGCCGTGCGTCAAATCACAGCCCCATGCCGCTGCCGTTTCACTGCCCTGCTTTATATCTGCAATAGCTGTAACTTCCGATTCAGAAAGGATTGCTGTCGCTTCCTCTTCACTGTAATCCACTGCTACGCCATTCTCGATAATCTGAATCTTTCCGGCTTTACTTTCAAAAAACAAATCTACTTTTTCCGGGTCAAACTCTGCGCCGGAATAACCCATAGCGCACAGAATCCTTCCCCAGTTTGCATCATGCCCCGCGATGGCTGTCTTAGTCAAATTGGAACATACGACTGCCTTTGCCAGAACCTTTGCCTGCTCTTTGGTATCTGCCCCGATCACTTTCGCCTCAAAAAGAGCTGTGGCGCCCTCTCCGTCCCCGGCAATCTTCTTCGCCAGATATTCATTGACCACATGAAGCGCACGCTTAAATTCCTCGTAATCCTCCGTCCCGTATTCGACCGCCAGATTTTCCGCCATTCCGTTTGCCAGAACAAGCGCAGTATCGTTCGTGGACGTATCGCCGTCTACAGAAATCATATTATAGGTATCCGCTACGTCCTCACTGAGAGCCTTCTGCAGCGCCTCCTTTGTGATAACGGCGTCTGTTGTGATAAATGCGAGCATCGTACACATATTGGGATGGATCATGCCGGAGCCCTTCGCCATGCCTCCTATAGTTACTGTCTTCCCGCCGATCTGGATCGTTACGGCAATCTCTTTCTCACAGGTATCCGTGGTCATAATCGCTTTTGCCGCTTCTGTTCCCTTCTCCAGAGAATCCTTTTTCTTCCCAGCCAGCGCTCCAATTCCAGCCTTCACTCTGTCGATGGGCAGCTGTTTTCCAATCACTCCGGTAGAACCAATCAAAACCCCCTCTGCATCCACAGACAAATGCTCCGCCGCCGCTTTTGCAGTCTCTTTGCAGTAGCCGAACCCTTCCGCTCCCGTACACGCATTCGCAATTCCAGAATTTACAATGACAGCCTGCGATTTCTTCCCACTATCCACAATCTGCTTATCCCACTTCACAGGAGCCGCTTTTACCACGTTGGTTGTAAACGTTCCCGCCGTCTCGCAGGGCACCTGACTGTAAATCAACGCCATATCCGTACGGTCCTGATATTTGATTCCCGCCGCCGTACTGGCCGCTTCAAATCCCTTTGCCGCTGTTACGCCGCCTTTAATAATTTCCATCTCCAATCTCCGCCTTTCTTCTCTACTGCTCGTTAAATGCTGTAATATTCTCCTCATTCAATGTAAAATCATAGTAATTCAAATCCATTCTTCTAGTCCATCCGATCGTATTCCAAAAAGCGTTCCCCACATCGTTTCTGGTAAATGCAATCAGGCATACCTTATTAATGTGCTCCTCCTTTAACGCCTCCATGGAAGCAACGACCATCGTCCTGCCGATACCTTTTCTGCGGTATGCGGCGTCAACGCATACATGGTAAAAACACCCTCGTCTTCCGTCGTGTCCGCAGAGAATACTGCCAACGATCTTTCCGTCCTCTACAGCCACAACGCTGGTAGCAGGATTCCGTTTCAAAAACCGCTCCACTCCTTCTCTGGAATCATCAATACTCCGAATCCCGAAACCCCGGATTTTCTTCCACAGGGCATACACCTCATCATAGTCCTCCATCGTCATTACTCGAATCATAGATACCTCTTTTCAAGAATCTTTTCTAAGGGAACATTGGAACCAGATTCAGTCCTTCCGACTCATCCAGTCCAAACATCAGGTTCATATTCTGCACCGCCTGTCCGGCCGCGCCCTTTACCAGATTATCAATCGCGCCCATCATAATGATACGATTTGTACGCGGATCAATCTTAAAGTTTATATCCACATAGTTGCTTCCTTCCACCCATTTGGTCTCTGGCAGAACGCCCTCATCCAAAACCCGGACAAATTTCTCTTTCTGGTAATATTTATCATAAATCTCTTTCACATAAGACCAGCTTACATCCTTTTTCAGCGACGCATATTCCGTAGCCAGAATGCCGCGGTTCATAGGAACCAGATGCGGCGTAAAATTAATCACAACTTTTTCGCCAGAAGCATACCCTAACTGCTCCTCAATCTCCGGAGTATGTCTGTGGGAAGTTACGCCATACGCCTTCATATTCTCATTTACCTCGCAGAACAGATTCGGCAGCTTCGCTCCTCTGCCCGCTCCGGAAGTGCCGGACTTAGCGTCCACGATCAGCGTACTCATATCAATAATGCCTTCCTTTGCCAGCGGATAGGCTGTCAGAATGGAACAGGTAGTATAACAGCCGGGATTTGCAACCAGCCGGGCCCGCCTTACATCCTCTCTGTTAATCTCGCACAGACCGTAAACCGCTTCCTCTATATACCGAGGACTCTTGTGTTCAATGCCGTACCATTTCTCATAGACGGACACGTCCTTAATACGGAAATCCGCGCTCAAATCTATAATCTTTGTCTCAGATAAAATAGCCTCATTTACCAGAGATGCACACAGTCCCTGAGGCGTAGCCGTAAAAATCACATCTGCCCGCCTTGCCAGTTCTTCCATATTGTCATCCATACATTTCGCATCTACAATCTGAAACATGTTCTGATAAACATCCGCATATCTCTGATCTACATAGCTTCTCGATCCATACCAAACAATCTCCGCTTCTTTATGACCTGTAAGAATCCGCACCAGTTCGCCTCCCGCATAACCGGTGGAACCAATAATACCAACTTTAATCATTTTTATCTTTCCTTTCTTTACCTATTATAAAGAATATCACGATTAGTTTATACTACTTTCAAATGTATGTAAAGCATTCTTTCAAATTTGTCCGCGAACCTGCAGCGGCTCGTTACTATTCACGGCCTAAGAGGCCGCTCACAGCAACAATTTGGACTCCCTTTCCGCGCTCATATTCCCTATGACGCATAATTATACATTACTTATGAATATTATGCAAGAATTTTTTTATTTTATATTGGCAGTCCTGTATTTCTTAGAAATTATATGCATTTCACTTGCATAAATACCTATTTATATGCATTTTATATACATAATATACAATTATATTTCATTCTCTCATTTCTTGTTGCATATTTATAAAATTTAGTGTATAGTAGTGTTTGCGTAAATACAGAACACACCCTCAGCGGACAAAGACACACTCCCCTTGAGGGTACCATAGTCAAATACCCCCGCATCAGCCGCCAAATATCCTTGCATCCATGGCTGCTTCGAGGGAATAAAAACATAAGTCTGGAGGAATTTATAATGAAAGAAAAAGTTGTTCTCGCTTATTCAGGAGGTCTTGACACCACTGCTATCATACCTTGGCTGAAAGAGAATTTTAACTATGAAGTTATCTGCTGCTGCATTGACTGCGGACAAGGCGAAGAACTGGATGGTTTGGAGGAGCGCGCCAAATTGTCCGGCGCTTCTAAATTATATATAGAAGATATTGTTGATGATTTTTGCGATAATTACATTGTACCATGCGTTCAGGGACATGCCGTTTATGAAAACAAATATCTTCTGGGCACCTCTATGGCTCGTCCGGCTATTGCAAAAAGGCTGGTTGAAATCGCCAGAAAGGAAGGCGCTTGCGCCGTCTGCCACGGCGCGACTGGAAAAGGTAACGATCAAATCCGGTTTGAGCTTGGCATCAAGGCTCTCGCACCGGATCTTAAGATTATCGCGCCATGGAGAATGACCGACGTGTGGACCATGCAGTCCCGCGAAGATGAGATTGAATACTGCAAGGCGCATGGCATCAATCTTCCCTTTGACGCCAGCCACAGCTACAGCCGCGACCGTAACCTGTGGCACATCAGCCATGAGGGCTTAGAGCTTGAAGATCCGTCCTGCGAACCAAACTATGACCATCTTTTAGTTCTCGGCGTCACTCCGGAAAAGGCTCCGGACGAACCGGAATATGTAACTATGACCTTTGAAAAAGGCGTCCCAAAAAGCGTAAACGGACAGGAAATGAAGGTATCTGACATAATCCGCAAGTTAAATGAACTTGGCGGCAGGCACGGCGTCGGTATTATTGATATTGTAGAAAACCGTGTTGTCGGCATGAAATCCCGGGGCGTATATGAAACCCCTGGCGGAACCATTCTCTACGAGGCTCATCAGCAGTTAGAAGAACTGGTATTGGACCGCGCAACCTACGAAGTAAAAGAAGAGATGGGCAATAAACTGTCTCAGATCGTATACGAAGGCAAATGGTTCACGCCACTGCGCGAAGCTGTGCAGGCATTTATCGAAAGCACGCAGGAATATGTGACCGGCGAAGTCAAGTTCAAGCTCTACAAGGGCAATATTATCAAAGCCGGAACCACTTCCCCCTATTCACTATACAGTGAATCCCTTGCAAGCTTCACTACCGGGGATTTATACGATCATCATGACGCAGACGGATTCATTAATCTGTTCGGACTTCCTTTGAAGGTCCGCGCTATGGTAATGCAGGAAAAAGAAGCGGACAAATAATTCTTGTTCAGGCAAAGTTTATTCAGGCGTAAAAGAATGCTGCAAATGAATCGCAGCATTCTTTTACTATTTCTTTCATATTATCAGAACAGTCGCATATATATAGCATACAATCTATTTTTTCCATGAAATATCACATTTCTCAGGAGGTTGCAACATGGTTCCTGTTATCGGTATTGCAAGCTGCGGCTTCACAGAAGATAAACAATTTGTCAGCCAGCCTTATATCCATGCCATTGAAAGTTCAGGCGGACTTCCCATCATTCTTCCCTGCATGGAAAAAAAACCGGCGCTTTCTTCCCTTAAGTTCTGCGATGCGTTTCTCTTCTGCGGCGGCGACGACATCACTCCGGCGCTTATGGACGAAGAACCGTCGCCTTTGAACGGAATGACTGATTTAAAAACGGATTCCTTTCACTTAGAACTTGTCCAGACGGTTCTTGCCTCCCGCAAGCCGCTGCTTGCCATCTGCCGGGGAATGCAGGTATTAAATATCGCCATGGGCGGCAGCATTTATCAGGATGCATCCCTGTACCCACAAAACCATATCGGCCATATACAGCATTCTATAAAACGCAGCGACATTTCCCACAAGGTTTCCTTTAAAAAACCTAGCATGCTATACAATATTTTTAATGAATACACCTTTACCAATAGCTTTCATCACCAGTATATCAAACATCCAGCCCCTCATCTTACTCCAGTAGGACACACCTCCGATCAGGTAATTGAAGCTTTAGAGTCTGATGATCATCCCTTTTTAATCGGAGTACAATGGCATCCGGAATGTATGTATGATACTTCCTCCAAAATGAGAGAGCTTTTTCGCCGTTTTATCCAAATCTCTGCAGCAGAATCCAAGCGCCGCTAAAAATACCAAAATCAAAAAAGCCGTTTTCTATCCTTTCATTTTCTGGAAATATATACCTCAATTCCAAAATTACTTCCGTACATAGTTTCTGCATTCATCTGACATACTATTCTCTGTACAGCAAAAAATTAATTTTGCCACATTATGAAAGGAGGATTTCCCATGTCAGAAATATCAGTATTGGATCTTCAGAATCTTCGTCACTTAATTGGAGGTTATGATAACAGTCATTGTAAAATGACTGAATATGCAAGTCAGTGCAAGGATCCTGAAATCAAAAAATTATTTACGGATGCAGCCAACTCAGCAATGAAAAACAAGCAGGATCTTATGAAATTCTTATAAAAAGCGTACAGGAGGTAACGTCATGTTAAGTGAAAAGACAATGGTTGTGGACGCCCTGAACGGAGTTAACGGCGAACTCTCCCGTTTTGGGGAAATGATTCCGCAGACTGAAAACAAAGAACTAAAGCAGTGTTTAAAGCAGATTCGTAACGAATGTGAAATGTCACAGGAAAAATTATATCAGACAGCCCGCGAAAAGAGCTATTATGTGCCGGCAGAAATTGCGTCCCGCAAAGAGATTGACCATGTAAAATCTGTCATTACCCAATTGTCAATGAAATAGTAAAATCTACACTTCCCATACTGCCCTGCCAGATATCCGTCCGGTGGGGCAATATGCGCGGACAAATACTGTTTTACATACAGAAATGAATAAACACATCCACATTCATTCATATTTCTTGTTAAAATTCACAAAATTAGTGATTTTTCAATTTTATTATGCAAGAAACAATTGACGATTTTTCAATTTATGGTAAAATAATACACGTTGAGTAAAATAAGTATTGGAGGATGCATAAAAGTGGCAGCGTATAAGGATTTATCAAAAAAAGAATTATCAGCATTAAAAGCAGATCTGGAAAAGGAATTTAAAAAAGTAAAAGCAAAGGGCATTAAGCTCGACATGTCCAGAGGCAAGCCGTCAACCGAGCAGCTCAACCTGTCCATGGAGATGATGGACGTCCTCACCAGTAAATCCGACTTGGTTTGCGAGGAAGGTGTAGACTGCCGCAATTATGGAGTATTAGACGGCATCAAAGAAGCAAAACAGCTTCTTGCCGATATGATGGAAGTACCAAAGGATAATATAGTAATTTTCGGAAATTCCAGTTTAAATGTTATGTACGATACGATCGCCCGTTCCATGACCCACGGCGTTATGGGCAGCACTCCGTGGAGCAAGCTGGATAAGGTCAAATTCCTGTGCCCCGTTCCGGGATATGACAGACATTTTGCAATCACAGAATATTTCGGCATCGAGATGATCAATGTCCCCATGACCCCGACCGGACCGGATATGGATATCGTAGAGAAGCTCGTATGCTCCGACCCGGCCGTCAAGGGAATCTGGTGCGTACCGAAATATTCCAACCCACAGGGAATTACATATTCCGACGAGACCGTACACCGCTTTGCCAAGCTGAAACCGGCGGCGGAGGATTTCCGCATTTATTGGGATAACGCTTACGGCATTCATCATTTATATGAAGATAAGCACGATTATTTGATCGAGATTTTTATGGAGTGTAAGAAGGAAGGCCATCCGGATATGGTATATAAATTTGCTTCCACCTCCAAGATCAGCTTCCCGGGTTCCGGTATCGGCGCCATTGCGGCATCCGACGCCAATCTGGCGGATATCAGGAAGCAGATGAAGATCCAGACCATCGGACATGATAAATTAAATCAGCTCCGCCATGCAAGATATTTTGGCGACATTCATGGCATGGTAAAACATATGAGACGTCACGCTGACATTATGCGTCCGAAGTTCGATACAGTTCTGCAGACGTTAGAGACGGAGCTTAGCGGATTGGAGATTGGTTCATGGTTAGCGCCCAGAGGAGGCTACTTCATCTCCTTTGACGCCATGGAAGGCTGTGCAAAAGCCATCGTTGCCAAAGCAAAGGAAGCCGGACTGGTAATGACAGACGCCGGGGCTACTTTCCCATACGGTAAGGATCCAAAGGATTCCAATATCCGCATCGCCCCTTCCTACCCAACCTTAGAGGAGCTGAAAGAAGCAACAAAGATATTTGTCCTCAGCGTTAAATTGGTTAGTATTGATAAACTGTTAGAAAACATGTAGCCCTTTAACTCGTAAGCGGCATATGTCCTCACCTATACAAAACTGGAGCAAATCTGTATAACAGAGACAGATTTGCTCCAGTCTTATTTTATTTCTTCTTTACCGGGCTTACAAAAGTTCGCGGGCAGGTTTAACATTTATTGATTCTGTTGTGAGAATTTCTTCTCAATTATTTCTGCACGATATTAATAATCCTTCCCGGCACATAAATCTCTTTTACAATGTTCCCGGTCAGCTTATCCGCCACCGCCGCCTTTCCGGCTGCCAGCGCTTCTTCCTTAGAAGCGTCCGCCGCAATCTTAACAACCGACTTGGTCTTTCCATTGATCTGCACTGCAATCTCGATCTCGTCATCCTTCATGGCCTCTTCGTCATATACCGGCCATCCCGCCCAGAACACGGAATCCTTTCCGCCAAGCTGCTCCCAGATCTCCTCCGCAATATGCGGGGCAAACGGAGCCAAGAGCACCGCCATATTTTTCAGCGTCTCCGTATCAATGCCGCCTGTCTTTTTCGCAATGTCAGTCAGTTTATTGGTGTTCTCCATAAATCCGGATATTACCGTATTCAGGCTGAAATTCTCCAGCCGGGTCGTCACATCATAAATCAGCTTATTGCGGACCTTGATCATCTCCTTGTCCGCAGAGATATTCTTGTCCTTGCTGTCCATCACAAGATTCCATACTTTCTTAAGGAATCTGGACACTCCGTCGATCCCTCTGTCATCCCACTCAGCGTCTAACTCCGGCGGTCCCACAAACAGCTCATACATTCTCAGGGAGTCACAGCCGTAATCCCGCACCAAATCGTCCGGCGATACAACGTTCCCTTTGGATTTACTCATCTTAATGCCGTTCTTTCCGGTGATCATTCCCTGATTGAACAGCTTCTGGAACGGCTCGTCAAAATCGATCGCCCCGATATCGCACAGGAACTTGGTATAAAATCTGGAGTAAAGAAGATGCAGCACCGCATGCTCCACTCCGCCGATATACATATCTACCGGAAGCATTTCATCCGCCTTCTCCCTTGATACAAGCTGATCGCTGTTATGGTTATCCACATACCGCAGGAAATACCACGATGAACCGGCCCACTGAGGCATGGTGTTGGTCTCCCTCTTCGCAGGTTTTCCGCAGCAAGGACAGGTCGTGTTTACCCATTCTTCAATCCCGGCCAGCGGAGATTCCCCGGTTCCGGTCGGTTCATAGGATTCCACATCCGGCAGCGTCAAGGGAAGGTCTTCTTCCGGTACCGGAACGCATCCGCAGTCCGGACAGTGAATAATCGGAATCGGCTCGCCCCAGTAACGCTGGCGGGAAAATACCCAGTCCCGGAGCTTATAGTTCACCGTCGCACGGCCAATCCCCCTCTTCTCGATCATATGAGGCGCCTCTTTTTTCAGGACCGCAGACTCCATGCCGTTCCACTCGCCGGAATTGATCATCGTTCCGGCAGCCTCGGTATACGCCTCGGTCATATTCTCGATTTCTTTTCCGTCCTTGGCGATAACCTGCACGATGGGAATCCCGAATTTAACGGCAAATTCAAAGTCCCTGTCGTCATGGGCGGGTACGCACATAATCGCCCCGGTACCGTAATCTGCAAGAACGTAATCGGACAGCCAGATCGGAGTCTTCTCGCCGTTTAACGGATTAACGGCGTAGCTTCCGGTGAATACGCCGGTCTTTTCCTTATCCTGCATACGGTCTACGTTGGATTTCATGGACGCGTCGTAAATATATTTCTCTACCGCTTCCCTTGTCTCGTCGGTCGCAAGCTTTGCGGCCAGCTTATGTTCGGGAGCCAAAACCATAAAGGTAGCGCCGTAAAGCGTATCCGGCCTAGTCGTGTAAACCGTAATCTTTTCATCCATGCCCTCCACCGGGAAATCAACCTCCGCGCCGTAAGATTTGCCGATCCAGTCTGTCTGCATCTTCTTTACCTTTTCCGGCCAGTCCAGCTTATCCAGATCCTTTAACAGGCGCTCTGCATAGGCGGTAATCTTCAGCATCCACTGGCGGAGGTTCTTCTTTGTCACCTCCGTACCGCAGCGCTCGCATTTGCCATTGACCACTTCTTCATTGGCAAGGCCGGTCTTGCAGGACGGACACCAGTTAATCGGAAATTCCTTCTCATATGCAAGGCCTTCCTTGAACATCTTTACAAAAATCCACTGGGTCCACTTATAGAACTCCGGATCCGTGGTATTTACCTCCATATCCCAGTCATAAAGAGCCGCGATCTCATTGATCTGCTTCTTAATATTCGCCACGTTCTGAGCCGTGGACTTCGCGGGATGGACTCCCATCTTAATCGCATAATTCTCTGCCGGAAGGCCGAAAGCATCCCAACCCATCGGATGTACCAAATAGTAACCCTGAAGCAGCTTATATCTGCTCCATACATCAGAAATTACATATCCTCTCCAGTGTCCTACGTGGAGGCCGTTGCCCGACGGATAGGGAAACATATCCAGGCAGTAATACTTCTGCTTCTTATTTCCCTCCTTATCAACCCTCGGGTTCACCGGGTTCTTCTCCCAGTTCTCCCGCCATTTCTTCTCGATTGCCTTGTGATTGTACACAATCCTCTGTGTCATAAAACTTCCTTCCTTTCCTTTTATATAAAAGAATGTACCCCATTCATCCTCCCTGAATGTTTTTTTACATAGGGAACAAAATTTCCTAATACGATGAAAAACCCTTTCATCCCGTAAGAGACGAAAAGGGTTCATTCCGTGGTACCACTCTCATTCACACAGCTAAAGCCGCATGCACTCATTGCTTCTGTAACGGGAAGTCCCGCCGCCGGCTCGCCGAGAGTACGTCCATCGTCACACCCTTCCGCTCACTGACAGAACTCCGAGGCGAGTTCGGAGATTACGCTTCTGCCTCGCACCGCCCGGCAGCTCTCTGAAAACGATAGGCTCTTACTGCTCCTCATCTCTGTTTTTCTCTTTTTCTTACATACGCATTATTATAAGTAGAAACAGCAAAGAAGTCAAGCAGTTTTGCCGATTCCAAACCCATCTGCAATTAATTCTTTTTTTAGTTGTCCCTTCTGTCTCTTTCGTGTATAATGGAATTATAGAATTTGAGCGACAAAAGCTACTCAAAAATATCTACATAAAGGAGTTGTTTCCAATGGTAAATTTATTAACAGGCCCTAAAGGCAGCGGAAAGACACAGAAGATGATGGATCTTGCCAACGAACAGGTAAAAGTTTACAAAGGTAATCTTGTATTCTTAAAGAACAGCCATCGAGACACAAGAAATGTAGGCTTTTCTATTCGTGTGGTATGTATGGACGACTACCCGGCAATCACAAACGCAGATGGTTATATTGGCTTCTTATATGGAATGTACAGTGCAAATCATGATTTAGAGTGCGTATTTATCGACGGCATTATGAAACAGGCAGAATTTGGTATGGAGAATATTCCAGGCTTTATTGCTAGATTAAAACAGCTCTCTGCTGAATGCGGCGTTGACTTCTATGTAAGTCTCAGCGCAAAGCAGGAAGAACTGACAGATGAAGTATTCCATGGCTGTAATTTTATAGCTTAGTCCCACGTTAAAATTCCTCTTTTGTTTCACTGAGGACTCATTTTCGAGAGTGCATGCGTAAAAGCGCGGGCGCAGCAGACTGCGCCGAGGCTTCTATACACATGTACTCTCGTTCGTATTTATGCCGGAGCTATTACGCAAAGGCTTTGAATAACCGATTATAATGCACCAGTCCCTTCTTAATTCTACTTATAGCTTATCCGCGCAATATAATAAGCAGAAGACCAACTTCCTGCGCTCAGCACAGTCTTTCATATAATAATACAACCAATGGCATGCTGATAATACAGAATATTACTGACATCACATTAATCACACTGGCATACCTTGCATCCCCGTCGTAAATCTGCGTGATCTGGGTTACCATCACCGCAACAGGCGCGCTGGCTGCCAACAAGGATACCAGAAGAATATATCTAGCGTCCGGATGAATCCCCATCCGCACTACAAACGCAAACAAAACCGCAGTAATCACCGGAAAGACTACCAGGCGAAATGCGCTGATCAGATATGGCCGCTTCCGTGTAAGCACCCATTTCAAATCCATATTTCCAATCAGCATTCCCACTACCAGCATACTAACCGGGCCAATGGCGCCGCCGAATCCATCAATCGAACTCTCTAATGCATCCGGAATCCGGATTCCGGTAAAAAATAAGATCAGTCCAACAATAATCGCAATAATATTCGGATTAAGAATAATATGCTTCAGATTCCCGTTTTCCCTTCCGCGGCTTAGCAGCGACTGCATATGCGTCCATGTCAGAACGGTCGATACCATCATATAGGCACAAGTGTAGAACACCCAGTCCTCTCCCAGCACATAAGATACCAGCGGCACGATCAAATTCCCACAATTAGAATAAATAACAGACGCACGCTCAATCGGCGTCAGATGCAGCGGCCCGGAGAGCAGCCTTCCCCCTATTGCAAACAAAATCTGCGCTGCCACCGCCGCTGCCACCGCCAATCCCAGTCCTTTTAGCTTCTCCGCCGTAAAATCTATCTGAAAGGACTTAACAATCACACAAGGCGACAGCACATAGGCAACCAGCCAAGAGATAACCTTACTGTCATCTTCTCTCAATATCTCATATTTTACAATCAGCAATCCAATAAACGCAACCAAAAAAAGAACCCCGATCTGCGCTGCCAATAATATACTTAATCTCATGTACCTTCACTCTCATCCTTAATAATGGAACAATCCAGTCTTTCAACTGGACTGTCCTGCATCTCTATAATTTATTGTAATATATTATTCTACAGATAATACTGTATTCGTTTCCTCGCCTTCTTTATACTCCAAGGTTACCTCCTGTCCGATGTCATACCGGATAATATCAATATATTCTGCTACCGGCACGTCAAATATATCATCCGATCCCTCTATCATCAAATAATAGTGGGAATTACCCTCGATAACGCTCTGGGCAATCTTTTCAATCTTACCTGTAACAGTCAGTACCTCTCTTGTATCCTCCGCAGTCTCCTTAATTCCATTGGAATATAAAAGCTTCAGATAGCTTTCTTCACATTCGCCGACCGTATCTCCGATCGCTACGATCTGATACTTCTGGACATTTACCAGCGCATATTTCTTAACCAGTCCCGCATCATCCTTCAAAGCGATAAAATACGTAGGCTCATCCTGCAGATTCAGCAGCAGCGGGAATGTGGCCGTATAATGAAGGTTCTGCACCTGCCCCTCCGCAGACTGCATTGCCGCCGCCTCGGTGGCGCCTTCCACCTCATAATATTTGGTCTCCATAGTACGCTGATTCGACAGCATGAACCCCACATTGGATTGATCCCCATTTACTGAAGTAACGCCGGTATACATCCACACGTCGTCCTCCAGCGCCAGATAATTATACCCGGAGGTCGTCTGCAGGCAGTCCTTCTGTCCCAGTACGCTGTTTAAGAAACCGTGCTTTAAAGTTCCGTAATAGTCAAACAAATTCACCAGAAGATCTGCGGAATAAGCGCGGTCGATCCATTGGGGCGCTTCCTCAATGTCATAGGATTCACACTCCCCTGTCACCGCGTTGCAAAGGACGACGCGCCCCACGGTTTCCCCGCCGAACAGGCCGATATTGAACTTCTTCACCGGCGCAATCCAGTAGGGCACGCCGTTGTCGTCAATCTCAAAGCTCAGCGTCCCAAAGATATAAGTAGGGTACTTAAATCTCAAATGCCTGTAGATATTCCGGTTCAGATACTCGCTGGCCGAATACTTAATTCCCTCCTCCAGCTTTACAAGCTCCGTATTCTGGCTTGCCATATCAATACGGATATAAGCCGGGATTCCCTCCGACTGGTTGGTGATCCACTTGATAAAGCTTGCGTACTTTAACGGCGTCACCCGCACCGGACGTTCCTTATAATTGATCTGGCTGTAAATATCGTCAGCCTCAAACTGGGACACCATGTCCACCATGCTTCCCATCTTCCTGTCTCCTAAAATCTCTGCCGTATCCTTGTCCAGAAGCGGCACCTTGTCAAAGGAAATTTCCTCTACGTCGTCTGTAAAATTCCCCTCCTTCACCTTCATCAGCTTCTGATACTTCTTCGCGTTTACAATCGGGGAGGAAAGAATTGTCCCGATCACATAAACTACGCCGATTATAAGCAAAAGCCGGAGCAGCCATTTGGCCGTCTTCGATTTCCTGATATCCTGAGGCCGCATCTTCTTACGGATAATATACCACGCCAGTATTACCACAACAAAGCCTACGATAAAAAACCATGTATCCGAAGAATGGATATTGATAGCCGGCAGGGAAATATAGTAATACAAGCCCGCCAGAATCACCAGTGCAACTGCAATTGTAACCTTTTTGGTTGTTTTCATTTTTTTAGTCCTTTCATAACGCATAACACATCGCTGCATAATATTCTTGCATTATAACACTTTTACTCTGCGACTTCAAGGCACAGAAGACTACTGCTAGAGGCCGCGCGGAAATTACTGAGCGTGAAATGCGTAAGATAGGTATACGAAATTCCAATTTATGCGGATTCCGTATACCTATCTCCTATTATCTTCTTATATCATAGTTCATATTCATCAGGTTTTTGATGCTCTGTGCGTCATCTGTAATATTGCCGTCTCCATGAATGGTATGCTTAATCGCGCTGCTTGCGACAGCAAAGTTTATCATATCTTCCGGCGTAAAGTTCTTCATCATAGCATAAATCAGCCCGCTGGCAAATGCATCTCCGCCGCCTACCCGGTCTAAGATATGAAATGTATAGGTCCTGCTCTCACTGGTCTTTCCCTGATACCACATATAGGCTTTCAAGCTGTTTTCGCTTCCGCTGTGGGCATAGCGTACATGCCGGGCAATACATTTTATATTGGGATACCGTGAGATAAATTCCCGGAAAACTGCATCCTGCTGTTCATAATCCGGATGGAACGGAATATCATCCTTATAATCCCTCCCGTCCGGCCCCGGCAGGTGATAGGGTTCGATTCCCAGTAATACGTCTACGTACGGCAGACATCCGGTACAATAGTCCCTTGCTTTCTCCCAGCTCCAGAGCGCGCTTCGGAAATTCCCGTCAAAGCTGACCGTCATATCCAGTTTTTTTGCAGTTTCCAAACAGCGCATAATCAATCTCCCCAGCCCTTCTCCCAACGCCGGAGTAATCCCAGACAAATGCAGCCAGTCATATCCTCTCAGCAGCTCTTCTACATCAACCTTAGAAAAATCATATTCCGTCATTGCGCTGTGCTTCCGGTCATAGATGACTTTGCTGGCACGAATCCCATATCCGGTTTCCAGAAAATAAGCGCCCAGCCTGTGGGTCGGAGCCTCCTCCTTTGCAGCGCGGATCACCGGCGTACAATGTACATCATTGCTCCGCAGCATCCGGATCGCGCTTTTCCCAAGGCTGTTATCCGGCACTACCGTAAAGAAAGTACTGTCAATTCCCAAATTAGCCAAGGCCAGCGCAATATTCGCCTCGCTTCCCCCATAGCTTGCCCGGAAACTATTCGCCATCCGTATTTTCCCATAATCAGGCGGCGTCAGCCGGAGCAGTATCTCTCCGATCGTAATAAATCTCATGGTATTTACCTCTCTGTATTTTCTTCTCATTATCAGCGCTGTACTCTGGCTCCCGCGCCGCCCATAACCGCTTCTACTTCTTTTCTGCTAGCCATAGTCGTATCGCCCGGAGTTGTCATTGCAAGCGCGCCGTGAGCCGCTCCATAATTCACCGCCGTTCCTGCGTCCTCTGTCGTCATCAAGCCGTAAATCAATCCCGATGCGAAGGAGTCTCCGCCGCCTACCCGGTCCAGAATCTCCAGCCCATTATAATCCTTTGCCTTATAAATCTCTCCGTCCGCCCAGCAGATGGCGCTCCAATCATTGACTGTAGCAGTTTTCACTGTACGGAGCGTCGTTGCTACCGCCTTGAAATTCGGATAAGCCAGCGCTGCTTCATTGATCATCTTCCGGTAACCGTCCAGATTCAATTCCTTCAGGTTTTCATCGTTCCCTTCGATCTCGAAGCCCAGACAAGCGGTAAAGTCCTCCTCATTTCCAATCATAACGTCTACATATTTAGCAATTTCCTTATTAATCTCCTGAGCCTTTGCCTGACCTCCGATGGCGCTCCACATAGAAGGGCGGTAATTCAGATCATAGGAAACCAGAGTCCCATATTTCTTTGCGGTCTTGATTGCCGCAAGTACCGTTTCACAGGACTGTTCAGAAAGCGCAGCATAAATACCTCCGGTATGGAGCCACCTTACTCCTAATTCCCCAAAAATATACTCGAAATCAAAATCCTCCGGCGTCGCTTTGGAGATGGCTGTATTCGCCCGGTCAGAACATCCTACCGCGCCCCGGATCCCATATCCCCGCTCGGTAAAATTAATACCGTTCCGGCAGATCCTTCCGATCCCGTCAGTTTTCATCCACTTAATTAAAGAAGTATCTACTCCCCCCTGCAGGATAAAATCCTCCATCAGCATCCCTACTTCATTATCTGCAAATGCAGTAAGAATCGCCGTATTCATGCCAAAGCATCTGCGCAGGCCTCTCACTACATTATATTCTCCGCCGCCTTCCCATGCGCGAAAGTTCCTTGCCGTACGGATACGTCCCTCTCCCGGATCAAGCCGGAGCATGACCTCTCCAAGCGATACTGCGTCATATTTACATTCATTACTGGGTCTCAGATTCAGCTTCATCTTGATTTTACCTTCCTTTCTGACACTTACGGACAGAGCCTTCCTTTTGACTCCGCCGCTTATCTATATAGATGTTACCCTCGGATTTCCTTCACAAGCTCGACCGCTTCCTTTGTCATCTCACAAATCTTGTCAAACTCTCCCGACTTTATAAGATCTTCCTTTACCATCCAGCTTCCGCCGCAGCAAAGAATCTTGCCGCAGCTTAAATAATCCTTCAGATTCCTCGCATTCACTCCGCCGGTAGGCATGAATCTTACCATCGTGTAAGGCGCTGCCAGCGCTTTGATCGTCGAAACTCCTCCGAATTGCTCCGCCGGAAAAAATTTCACTACCTTCAGCCCTCTCTTTACTGCCTGCGCTACCTCAGAAGGGGTAATGCATCCGGGAAATACCGGAATCTTATGTTCTATACAGTAATCCACGATCTCTGGATCAAATCCTGGACTTACGATAAATTTTGCTCCCGCTGCCGCTGCGCGGTCCGCCTGCTCTATGGTAAGCACAGTACCCGCCCCTACCAGCATATCCGGAAAATGCTCCGCCATCCGACGAATCGATTCCTCCGCCGCATCTGTGCGAAAGGTTACCTCCGCGCAGGGAAGCCCTCCCTTTATCAAAGCCTTTGCAAGCGGCAGGGCATCCCTTACGTCATGCAGTACTACAACCGGCATCACTCCATATTTTTCTATCATCTTTTCCATATTACCATCTCCTATTTTCCTGATCATATTGCTATCTGCAGCAAATACCAGCCGCTCAGATTCTATTTATCATATGCAAGATAAGCGCCTTTCATCGGACTCGCCGCAAGTTCGCTGAATAGGCGCAGCACTCCCTTCTGATATTTCGGCTCGCGCCGTTTCCAGTTCTTCCTCCGCTCTGCAAGCGCCTGATCAATTTCCTCCATTGTCTTGCGTTCTCCGGCAATCCCTACAATATTCAATTTCCGTTCAAACACATCAATCTCTATCAAATCTCCCTCTTCTACCAGTGCAATCGGTCCGCCGTCTACCGCCTCCGGACTGCAGTGTCCAATTACCGGCCCCGTAGACGCCCCGGAAAACCGCCCGTCTGTGATCAGCGCAATACTGCGTCCCAATTCTTTATCACTGCTGATCGCTTCTGAAGTGTAGAACATTTCTGGCATTCCGCTTCCTTTCGGCCCTTCATAGCGGATAAATACGGCGTCGCCTTTTTCTACCTTATGTTTTAATACTGCATCCAGACATTCTTCCTCACTGTCAAACGGCCTTGCCCTGAGAACTGCCCGATACATCTCCGGCGGGCAGGCGGTATGCTTAATCACTGCCCCTTCCGGCGCCAGATTCCCTTTTAGTACCGCGACGCTTCCATTTGTTCCAATCGCCTGATTGTAAGGACGGATGATATCCTCTTTCGTCAGCGTTACGCCATAACGCTTATTAAAATCTTCCAGCCAGCGGCCGCATTTCTCATAAAAACCATGCTCTTTCAGGTCTTTTAAGTTTTCTCCCAAGGTTTTCCCGGTCACCGTCATCACATCCAGATGCAGATGCTCCTTAATTTCCTCCATGATCGCCGGAACGCCTCCAGCATAATAAAACACCTCTGCCGGCCAGCGCCCCGCCGGGCGGATATCCAACAGATACCGGGCTCCCCTGTGCAGCCTGTCGAAGGTATCCCCGGTAATTTCTATGCCAAATTCATGGGCCAGCGCCGGAAGATGCAATAGGCTGTTGGTGCTGCCGGAAATCGCGGCATGAACCAGAATCGCATTTTCAAAGCTCTCCATCGTCACAATGTCGCTGGGCTTCATGTGCGGCATGACGGCAAGCTTCACCGCCTGCTGACCCGCCTTATAAGCATATTCCTTCAGATCCGGACTTGCAGCGGGCATCAGCGCGCTTCCCGGAAGCGCCAGTCCAAGCGCCTCCGCCATAATCTGCATGGTAGAAGCAGTTCCGATAAAGGAGCAGGCTCCGCAGCTTGGGCAGGCATTGCATTTCGCCCAGTCCAGCTCCTTCTCATCAATTTCGCCGCGTTCATACTGGGCGCTGTACATACCGAGCTGCTCTAACGTCAGCATCTGCGGCCCGGCGTTCATCGTTCCTCCCGGAACTACCACAGCCGGAATATTCACTCTTGCAAGCCCCATCAAATTAGCAGGCATTCCCTTATCGCAGCTTGCCAGATAAACGCCCCCGTCAAAGGGCGTTGCCCCCGCATGTATTTCGATCATATTCGCGATCATTTCCCGGCTTGCAAGACTGTAGTTAATCCCGTCCGTTCCTTGGCTTTCCCCGTCGCAGATATCTGTAGCAAAATATCTCGCCCCATGACCTCCGGCGTCCGCTATGCCCTTACGTGCTTCTTCTACTAATATATCCAAATGTCCGCTTCCCGGATGGCTGTCGCCAAATGTACTCTCAATCATAATCTGCGGTTTCGCAAGATCCTCCTTGGTCCATCCCGTTCCAATCCGGAGGGGATCCAGCTCCGGTGCAAGCTTACGCATTTCCTGACTTACTAATTTCATACCTGTCTCTCCTCCAATCCTATGCAAAAAATGAAATAATCAAAGCAATAATAAATCCTGTGCCGCCCACCAGCGTCTCCATAATCGTCCATGTCTTAAGAGTCGTCTTTTCATCCAATCCGACCAGTGATTTCACCAGCCAGAAACCAGAATCATTAAAGTGCGAGCAAACGGTCGCACCGCCTGCTACTGCCATGACTACGCAGGCAAGATACAGCGGAGACAGTTCCGTAATTCCCGGCAGAGCCGCAATGATCCCGGCTGCCATCGTCATAGCTACCGTTGCGGAGCCTACACAGATACGTACCAGCGCAGCTACAATAAACGCAATCAGAACAATCGGAAGATTTGCAGAGGATACTGCATTTCCAATTACATCTCCAAGCCCCGAATATTGAAGCATATACCTAAGCACGCCGCCGCAGGCAGTGACCAGAAGAATCAGCCCGGTCGGCTCCAATGATTTTGTCATAATTTTCTCCAGTTCAGGCATCGTATACCCATGTCTGGTACCAAGCATATACATTGCTGCAAGCGTTGCAATCAACAGCGCCATAAAGGGCTGCCCTAAAAACGCAAGAACCGGCTCTGCAGGCGCCATCGCCGGAACAACCCCCGCAACGGATTTCAGCACGATCAATACCAGCGGAATCAGAATAATTCCCACCACCGTGCCAAATCCCGGCAATTTGGATTCATCAAATTCTTCTTGGTTTGCCACATGCTCCGGAACAGGCACATAATATTTCTTCCCACAGATGGAACCCCAGACAGGCCCGGAAACTACCATCGCTACAAATCCGCATAAAATACCAACCAAAATTACAATTCCAAGATCCACATCCAGCATTGTCGCTACCAGAACCGGGCCCGGCGTAGGCGGAATAAACGCATGGCCTACCGCAAGTCCGGCAAGCAGAGGAACCGCATAGAACAAAGATGAGCGCTTCGTCTTCTTGGCCAATGAAAAAGCCAAAGGAATCAGAATGATCAGGCCAGCGTCAAAGAATACCGGCATCGCAATAACAAGGCCTGTAATTCCAAGGGCCCACGCCGCTTTCTGGTCCCCAAATTTATTTACCATTGTTACCGCCAGCGTCTGCGCGCCTCCCGATACTTCCAATATCGCCCCAAACATAGATCCCAAGCCAACCAGCAAAGCAATACCTTTTAACGTGAGACTAATACCGTCGTCTACCGCCGTCACAATATCGTCAAAGGGCATTCCCGCAATCATGCCAATCGCAACCGCCCCGATTAAGATCGATAGCATAGCATGAACCTTGAACTTAATAATTAACACTAGCAAAATCGCCAATCCTATTACTGCCGCCAGAATCAGCCGCGAAGAATTTAAAGCTGCTGTAGCTTCCATTTCTCATACCTCCATATGTACTCTCTTTTTCTTTTAAACATCAGACGTCTTATGTTTCATGCCTAAATTATATATAATTCTTGATTTCTTGTAAATACATCTGATGTATTTTGTTCTGATTCTACTCTTTGCATAAAAAAGGGTTTGTTTTTTCATAAAAACAAACCCTTTTTTATGCACTTTTTCCATACGGCCTATATCCTTATTCAAAATCCTCTATCACCGAGGTTAAACACATCAGACATTTTGCGCCTCAGACGGTGTTATAATTTGAATTTCCCGCCTCTTTTCCTCATCATGGCTCTCCTTTATCTGCATCAGCATCTGACGGTTATAAGTCAAATGCATAATAGACGCATATCTAGCCCCGGCAGAATCGCCCTTTTCTATTGCCTCCACAATCGCTCTATGCGTATATATCGTTTCTTTCAATAGCTTCCTTTTCGTAAGATTCACAAAAGATAATACCGAACTTTGTATAATAGGCTGCAGGATCTCAATTACCCTGTTCTTGCTGCATTTCGCAATATAGGTATGAAATTCTACATCCTTATTCGCATGGTTCTTTCCAGCGAGAAACAATTCTTCCGTCTCGTCGCACAATCGCTTTAACTGCCGTTTGTCTTCTTCTTCAGCATTCTCTGCCGCAAGCGACGCAATATTCGGCTCAATCATCAAACGGACTTCTACTAATTCCAGAGCCAGCTCATACTTATCCGGGAATTGGGAAAATCCAAGGGGATCATCCTCCAATTTATTGGTGCTCACAACATATGTCCCAGACCCTCTCCGCACCTCAAGAATCCCCTTGGATACCAGACTTTTCACCGTTTCCCGTATCGTACTCCTTCCAACGCCAAACTTCTCCGCAAGCTCATATTCATTGGGAATCTTCTGACCGATCTCAATTGGTTCCTTTAAAATATAATTCATCAGCTCATCCTCTACCTGGGAGGCAAGCAATTTCTTATTTATCTTTTCACACTGATACATACCATTCTCCTTCTGAAGCGCTTCGATTCTCTGCTCTAAAAATCTCTGAATTTATAATTCATCATACCATTTTCCCCATGCAATCTCAACTCAAAACTGATCTGCCAAATGTATGATAAAAGGGATGTGCCAAAGCACATCCCCATAAACATAGAGCCTTCTTATTCTTTTCTACTCTTCTGCAGCGCGCTTTGCAATCTCTGCTTCCTGCACGTCAGACGGAGCCTGCTCATAGCGGGCAAATTCATACTCGTAAGTACCTCTGCCGCCCGTCATGGAACGAAGCACGGTACAGTATCCAAACATACCGGTCATCGGCACGTCCGCCTCGATTGCGGTACGGCCTCCGCCTACCGGATTCATGCCCAGTACGCGGCCGCGGCGCTTATTCAAATCACCCATAACATCGCCGGTGTAATCATCCGGAACCGTAACCTTCACAGATACGATTGGCTCTAAGAGAACCGGGCCCGCTTCCATGAAGCCCTTCTTGAACGCCTGAATCGTAGCCGTCTTAAACGCCATCTCTGAAGAGTCCACCGGATGGTAAGAGCCATCATACAGGATCGCCTTCACGCCCACTACCGGATATCCGGCCAAAGGTCCTTTAAGTACAGATTCCTGGAGTCCCTTCTCTACAGCCGGAAAATAATTCTTCGGAACCGCTCCGCCTACCACCACTTCTTCAAACACGAAAGGCGTCTCCAGATCTCCAGACGGCTCAAACTTCATCTTAACATGGCCGTACTGTCCGTGTCCGCCGGACTGCTTCTTGTACTTGGTATCCACATCCGAATTCTTCTTCAGAGTCTCGCGGAATGCAACCTTCGGCGTCTCCAGTATAATCTCGCACTTATATCTTGCAGCCAGCTTGCTTGCAATAATCTCAAGGTGCTGGTCGCCCATACCGTAAAGCAGCGTCTGGCGGTTCTCGCTGTCATTGATTACCTTAATCGTAACGTCTTCCGCCATCATCCTCTGCAGCGCTTGAGACACCTTGTCCTCATCCCCCTTATTCTTGCAGGAATACTTCATATATGTATAAGGCTTGGAGTATTCTGTCTTTCCAAACAGAACCTGATTAGCTTTGGTAGACAGAGTATCGCCGGTCTTCGTGCTGGACAGCTTTGCAATCGCGCCAATATCGCCGGCAAACATCTCGCTTACTTCCACCGGCTTATTACCGCACATGGTATAAATCTTACCAAGCTTCTCCTCTGTCTCCGCACCTGCGTTATATAAAACATCATCGCCCTTCAGCACGCCGGAGCATACCTTAACGAAAGAATATTTACCGATAAACGGATCAACCATAGTCTTAAATACATAAGCGCTCTTTGAAGCGGCAAAATTATAGTTTGCTTCAAACATCTCATTGGTTGTACGGTTAATTCCAATACATTCCCTGCAGTCCGGGCTTGGGAAGAAACGAACGATATCGGATAACAGATTCGCTACGCCCTGCGCCTGGACATTAGAACCCATAGCAACCGGAACGATACTTCCGCTCATAACCTCCGTACGCATCGCCGCGCGGATCTCTTCCACGGAGAACTCATCTCCTTCAAAGTATCTGTCCATAAACTCATCGCTGGTCTCTGCAACAGACTCCAGCAGCTTCTCCCGGTAATTCTCTACATATTCCATGCAGTAATCCGGAATCTCACATTCTTCTCTTGTACCGATGCCTGTGTACTTCCTTCCCGCATTCTTGATCAAATTCACATAACCCACAAGCTTCTCATTTTCACGAATCGGTGAAAAATGCGGCGCAATCACCTTGCCGTATTTTTCGGTCAGATCTTCTACAATCTGACGGAAGCTGGCGTCGTCCACATCCATCTCGGTCACATATACCATACGAGGCAGGTTGTACTTATCACACAGTTCCCATGCCTTTTCCGTCCCGACTTCCACACCCGCTTTTCCAGATACTACGATGATCGCCGCATCCGCTGCGCTGGCCGCTTCCTCCGCCTCGCCGACGAAATCAAAATAACCGGGAGTATCCAGCACGTTAATCTTCGCCTTCTCCCACTCAATTGGTATCAGAGTTGTACCAATTGAAAATCCGCGTTTCTGTTCCTCTTTATCAAAATCGCTGATCGTATTGCCGTCGGACACCTTGCCCATACGGTTTGATGCGCCTGATACATAAGCCATGGCCTCAACAAGACTTGTCTTCCCACATCCTCCATGTCCCAGCAGAACTACGTTTCTGATCTCGTCTGTTCTGTATACCTTCATATTTGCTGCCTCCTTAAAATTAAGTTCTCATGGATATATTGTACTAAATTTTCTTCTCCGTTACAACTATTTTATCAGTTTTTAACAAAATAAAGCATATACAATAAGCAGACCGCCGCACTGAGTCTCCTTCCGGCAAGCATCAAAGTCTGAATATAGTGGTATAAATAAAAAAGTTCTGTTATAATAAGCACGACAGAATAGGCAGAATCACTGCACGAAAGGAATGATTACTATGAACTCTAAGAAAATCGGTTTTATCGGACTCGGACTCATCGGCGGCTCTATCGCAAAGGCAATCCGCCGTTATTATCCCGATTATAAAATTATTGCTTTCGATCATAATAAAGAAACGCTTGCTCTGGCAACCAGAGAATCTGTGATTCACGTTGCCTGTACGTCCATCGACAATAATTTCAGGGGCTGCAGCTATATCTTCCTCTGCGCCCCCGCCGGATATAATACCTCCTATATGGAAGACCTGCTCCCCTTCCTCCACCCGGATCTCATCCTGACAGATGTGGGAAGCGTCAAAACTCCCATTCATAAAGAAGCGGAAAAGCTGGGGCTGGAGGACTATTTTATCGGAGGACATCCTATGGCCGGTTCAGAAAAAAGCGGATTTTCCAATTCCAGACCGCTGCTGATTGAAAATGCATATTTTATCCTAACACCGTCTCCGGGCATTCCAAAAGAAAAGGTTGATTCATATACCGCTTTTGCAAAATCCCTGCACTCAATCCCACTGGTTCTGGATTACCAAACGCACGATCAGGTAACCGGTACTATCAGCCATCTGCCCCATATCATTGCCGCCTCTCTGGTAAATTTTGTGAGAGACGCCGATACCGCGGATGAGCTCATGAAACATTTAGCTGCAGGCGGCTTCAAAGACATCACACGAATCGCCTCTTCCTCTCCTACCATGTGGCAGCACATCTGCACGCAAAACAAAGACAATATTTCCCGGCTCCTTGAAGACTATATCGGGACGTTATCACAGGCAAAGAAACTGATCGAGCAAGGACAGGCGCACAAGATCTACGACATGTTCGATCATGCCGGGAGCTACCGCGATTCCATGCCCGACAGCTCCGCAGGGCTGATCAAAAAATCTTTCTGCATCTACTGCGATATTCTGGACGAATCCGGCGCGATTGCCACAATCGCCACAATTCTGGCGTCCAATGCAATTAGTATGAAAAACGTAGGAATCGTCCACAACCGGGAATTTGAGGAAGGCGTCTTAAGGATCGAATTTTACGACGAATCTTCCTGCGATAGGGCTGTGTCTCTGCTTAAAAAACACCGCTACGTCATTTATGAACGTTAACGCTATTATGAAATGAGGAATATATTTATGGAAATCACCCCAGCAAAAAAACTTCGCGGGGAAGTAACAGTCCCCGGCGATAAATCCATATCCCACCGCTCTGTGATGTTCGGTTCTATTGCCAAAGGGACCACGGAAATCACGAATTTCCTTCAGGGAGCAGACTGCCTCGCAACTATAGGCTGTTTTCAAAACATGGGAATCGGCATTGAACATACGCCAGACAAAATCATAGTACACGGCAGGGGCCTTCACGGACTATCCAAGCCGTCCGGTACCTTAAACACCGGAAACAGCGGCACCACTACGCGCCTGATTTCGGGCATTCTCTCCGGACAGTCCTTCCCCGCCATACTCTCAGGAGATGAATCTTTAAATTCCAGACCGATGGCGCGGATCATAGAACCTCTAAATACCATGGGAGCGCATATTACCAGCGTCCACGGAAATAACTGCGCTCCCCTTCTAATTGAGCCTGGCGCCCTCTGCGGATGCCGCTGGGAATCTAAGGTTGCGTCCGCACAGGTCAAGTCCGCCATTCTTCTCGCCGGGCTATATGCTGATAGCGAGACCTCCGTCACGGAACCGGTACTGTCCCGCAACCATACGGAGCTGATGTTACATGGCTTTGGCGCCAGAGTCTCCTCTAAAATCAAAGCAGACGGACGCGCCGCAGCCTCCATTCTTCCATGCGAAGAATTGTACGGGCAGAAAATCAAGATTCCCGGCGACATTTCTTCCGCCGCATATTTTATTGCGGCGGGACTCATTATTCCCGGTTCGGAAATTCTGGTTAAAAATGTCGGAATCAACCCCACCCGGGCCGGCCTTCTGACTGTCTGCGAAAATATGGGCGCAGACATCACATACCTGAACAAAACCTCCTCCGGAGGCGAGCCTGCCGCTGATATCCTAGTAAAGCATTCCCCATTAAAGGCCGTCACCATAGAGGGAAGTATCATTCCCACATTGATCGACGAGATTCCTATTATCGCCGTCATGGCGGCATTTGCAGAGGGAACCACCGTTATCAAGGACGCCGCCGAGCTGAAAGTAAAAGAAACCAACCGTATTGATACGGTAACAGAAAATCTGAAGGCTATGGGCGCGGACGTTATACCGACTGAAGACGGTATGATCATCCATGGCGGCAGTATGCTCAGAGGCGCCCGCATTAACAGCTATTTGGACCACCGCATCGCTATGGCTTTTGCTGTAGCCGGACTTGCGGCAGAGGGAGTTACCGTTATTGAAAAAAGCCAATGCGCAGACATCTCTTATCCGGCATTTTTTGAGACGCTGGATTCACTAAAATAACTGACCGGTTAAAATTCAGCTACTGCTGCTTTGGCCAGCCGGTCCGCTTCTTCATTATATTGATCGCCCGTATGAGCCTTTACTTTGCAAAATGTGATATCTACACATTTTGCAATTTTTTCATAAAATTCAACATATGCCTTTGTATAGTCTAAATTAGCTTTCCAGCTCTTCTTCGCCCACATCTCAATTCCTAAATAGTCATAATATATTTTAATCTTCTTAATCCCCTGATCAAAAGCATACTGCATTACATATTTCGCCGCTTCAATTTCTCCCGCAACGTTCCTTAAATCTGCCAGTTCCGCCTTATTTCCTGAAGACTTGTAAGAGATCTTTTTACCATTAATGAAAATCAAAGCTGCAGAACCATATACCTTTTTGCTGTTGTCATAACTGCCGTCTATATAAGCATAAATTCCGCATTCATCCCTTGCTGCCTTTGGCTGAATCTCCTTTTGTCCCGCATCTCCCCGGGCAAACTGACACGCCGCGTCGTAATCTGTAAACGACTTAAAAATGGCGCCGGAAAAACCGTCCACCTGTTCTTTGCATTCCGTCCATGATGTGTATATTCCTGTTTTTCTCCCTTTTTTCACTGCATAATATTTTTTCATCTACAATTACCTTCCTTAATTTTGGATCTGCATTCTTCCTATACCGATACCAGAATCGTCATCTGATTGCGCGGATGTCTGGTTCTTAAAATTTCCGCCTGCTTTTTGGCGGCTATATGAATATAACTCTGTGTTGTCCTGATAGAGCTATGCCCCAATATCTCCTGCACATAACTGATGTCCACGCCCTCCTCGATCAAAAATGCAGCAAAAGAATGCCGGAACATATGCGGCATAATATTCCTCTCAATGCCTGCAAGCTCTGTATATTTTTTCAGCATCATCCGCATCGACTGTTCCGAATTACGGCTCCCTCTATTGTTTACGAAGAAATATCCGCTATTCTTTATCGCCTCCTGATTCTCTGCATACCGGCCGTCCATATAATTCAATAGCTGTTCTATTTCCTCCCGCGGTATAATCCTTGGTAAAATGATATCTTCTTTAAACTTACCTTAATCCGCCTGAATGCCGCCTCGCTAACCAATTCTTCCCCTTCCAGATAATTATAAAATGCCCGGATGCTCAAATCAATACGGTATGCTTTTAATGACTTTTGATCTAATTCTTTTCTAAATTCACAATATTCCAAATACCTGTTTACTTCGTCCCTTACATTCATGTGCCTTACCTCCATCTAGCTTTTTATGCCAGTGTAGCACAACTCCCCTGTCAGGAACACTTCTATAAAACTATAATTTTGGATCCGTACATGACAGCAAATACAATAGTATACCGCCGTATCCATTCATTAATCCTGGATTCAGCTTTTCCTGCGGCAGCAAGGAAATCTCCTCCCGCCCAGCCAAAACCCTCGGAATTTCGACTTTTCCTACAAGCCGTTCCACGGCCTTTCTTGTCCGCCTTAATATCCATACGTTTCCACAGCTTCCATGGCAAAGACTCCAGCTGTCTCTTTTCCAATAATCAGCAAGCTTTCGGTATGCTGCAATAATATCCTTCTCCAGCCTCTTCTTTAATTCTTCATCGTCAACCCTTTCATAGCAAAACACCCGCGACAGCAAGATCCCGCCTGCTCCATGGCACCATGCCACAGCGCCGTGCCCATCCCCCGGAAGGCTTCCCCTTATATCCGTCCAATTTTGAATCTCCTCATCATAAAGGGACTCCTCATATTCCAGCATTTGCTCGATTAACAGCCTATATTTTTCTTTTTCCGTATGCTTCCACAATGCGGCGACAGGCATTAAAATCCCGCTGTTTCCATGCGCCATGCCTGCAAAGGGCAAAAATCCTTTTTCTATAATCCAGCCGATCCCCCGCTCCATCTGGACTGCCTTCTTTTCCAAAAGTCCAATGGCCTTTTCCGCACTGTCTAAATACCTCCGGTCTTTTACAGCTTCATACAAGTACACCAATGCCAGCGCCGCGCCGGCATTTCCAGCCATAAGGTCATTCTTTTGATCATATTCCAGCAGGCGTTCTACAACGGCGGCATGTTTTTTGGCGTAAGCCAAATATTCCTTCCCTCCGCCGGCCCCGTACATTAAACAATATACATATACGATCGATGCTTCCCCCTCGTACATCCCCGTGTCCCTGATAACATTTTTCCCTGATTCCCCATACATAAAATCCGTATATCGAAACAGCATACGGCATATCGTATCGCAATATACGTCTGCCGACCTATCCCTCTTCTTTAATTCATGGAAAATAATCAGCATTCCGGCCAGCCCGTCATATAGATACATATTCATCGGCTTCGCCTCCCAGCCAGGTTTTCCAAATGCCGACAGTTGTATGGTAAACCAGCTCGCTTCCGTTCGTTTAGCGTTCCACACGGCGTATTTCACCAATCTATCGCCCAAGCTCCTTACAGCTTCCCCAATCCGCCCGCCATTATCCTCGTCCCCACAATCATATACCGCCTTCCCAACCTTATAACAGCGGTTTTCAAACCTCTCGGCATGATCGGGCATCAGGTCCAAAGACATCCTTATGTATTCACACTGCCGTTCCATATCCCCGCTGCCAAGAGCGTCCAGTTTTCCAAAGACAATATCCGCAGGCGCTTCGTCAAAATAATCTCGGATTCGTATCCCTCCCGGCGCCATCAATGCAGTATCATCCAAATAATAATAAAAATATGGAATATCCCCCTGCAATAAAGACTTTATCTCACAGTCAATTACTTCCTGCCTTTCATTGAACCTCCCCTTCCACAAGGAATGCAGAAACATCTCCCTCTTCGCCCCATCTGTCAAAAATTCCGGATGGCAGGAGGTTGACAGCAGCATGCCATACCGCTGTGTATCCTGAAGCAAGTATCGGCTGGCAGAATCCATTAACCGCATAAGCTCCTTACGGAACATTTCCCGGCGTCCTGCAACCGCCAGATACGTATCCCGGAATCCGCCCAGTAAATCTTCCCCAAATCTGGCTGGTGAAATAAATCCTTCTTCCAGCATCGCTAAATTTCCGGCCTTTTTACTTACAGGAAAGCAATATGCAATCTTCATATCCGAAGTCTTCGGATGAATAACCGTCGGGATTTTAAACGGATATTTCTGCCCTTCCCCGCCGCTGATTGCACTGGAATTTACACCTCCTCCCCCTTGGTTAAAATAATAGAATGGCAATACCCCTGTATACAAGACAGAATTTGCCAGCTGATAGCATATCTCCTGAAAGGCTGTTTCCCTTTTCTGGTTATACTGTATATTCACCAATGTTTCCAAGTCTATCAGGACCGGGTATTCTCCATGTGCAATGACATTTTCCGAATGCAAGTCTTTCGTTCCCAATAGGTAAATGAGAAACAATTGGCTCCCCAGCCTCCGGTAATATCGGCGCAATGCATCCTCCGTCTGGCAGCTTTCATAGGAAACAATTCCGCACCAGCTATGTCCGGCATATGACAAAAATGGATATCGGTGCTGCCCGATTCCCGTCTTTTCCGAAACCCACTCCAACAATTTCATATATTTACTTTCATTTTCCATGGAACGGGGCTTATATAAAATCTCCAATCTATGATCCAGCGTAATTCTTAACACCTGTTTCCCATTATTATGCAGATCGGAAGCCGCGCCTTGGATATCTGTTATTACATGCAGTTCCTCCGTCGGAAAAAACATGTCCTTAATCCTAGGCATGTCCTCCTTAAAATATCCTGCCACCTCGACATAAAAGCCTACAAGGCTGTCAATTCTCTCTTCCATACAGCGTAAAAGCGCCGGGTAAGCGTCTGCTACAGACCGGATGAACTTCCCCTCCCTTATACAGGTCTCGCAGAAATACCGGTACTCCTGCTTTGGCGTTCCATGAACAAGATATCCTTTTTCTTTATAAGCATGCATTTCTACAATCAGGGTCCTCAGACAAACCTGCTGCAAACGAAGGGCTGTCTGCATTTCAAAGCTCTCCCACACTTTACCGGATATATACTTTACGTCATCATGAAGCCTTTCCTTTAGCTGCAAAACCGCATATGTACAAAAGGGTATATAAAAATCCGGGAAAAATAGTTCTCCGTCCGCATCCTGTCCTCTATCCCTGCAGCACTCCCTTTGTTCCCCGGATATACTGCAATTCGCCTCTTCCTCCAGGTACGTCCTAAGCCCGCTAACATTTTGCTTTCCCTCTATAATACACGTCTTCCCGCAAAGATATTGAAAACACCGTCCGCTCCCCTCTATCAGCATTTCCAAAACATTCCCTCCTAAAATGGCTTCCCAATACTTTACAGCCTCCGGAGCCAAACCATCTTCCGCCTCTGTTTCTATAAATGTTCTTTCATATAAATATGTACCTTGTTTTTCCATATGCCATTTCTCTCCGACTCCTAATATTTCTGGAAAGAAAAAGCGAAATGATATTCACCATTCCGCTTTTCCTTCTTAACAACAATAAATTGTTAAAAAAGCATGACAAGTCATAGTCTGTGTTCCATATACGACAATTTGTTCCGGATCACCAGCCAGCTTATCACATTCAACGATTTCCTCCATAATATCGCCTCCGTAAACCATTGCTTCCTGTTCTTTCATGCCTTTCCCTCCTTTCGTCTATCGCTGTTAAAAAATGTTATATCTATATAAAATTCATGTTCGGAAACACGCCAGTCCATACATCCCTCCTGCTCTTCAACAATCCTCCTTACACTTATTAGTCCATAACCATGTAACTGCGGATTTTGTTTATCTGAAATAATCCTATCTTGGCGGATCGTTGGATAAGCCCCAATACTATTTCCAATCTGTATAACAATAATACATGCCCTTTTCATAAAGGAAATCCTAATCCATTTATTCGAATGGTTTATTTTCTCACAGGCTTCAATTGCATTATCCAGCAAATTCCCAAACATAACGCTCATTTCATTCTCTGTTAAGTTCCATTCCGGTATAATTTCAGAAGATATAATAAATGTAATCCCTTCATTTTCCGCCTTTTGCTTTTTTTGGTTCAAGATGAAATCAAGAAATCTATTCCCCGTCCATGTAGCTTCTTTCACTTCTATATATTCTTTTTCAATTTCATCCAGATAAAAGCTGACCCGCCTTATATCCCCTTCTTCCGCCAGCTTCCTCAAAAATAGCAAATGATGCTTCATATCATGCACTAACTGATGGTTTGCTTCTATGTTGCGGCGCAGCATCTGATAACTCTGTTCTGTCATTTGATCATGCAATTCTAAAAAATTCTTTTCTTTCTGCATAATCTGGTTTTTCAAAAACAAAATTATAATTAGCGCAACTACCACCATTACAGCCAATAACGAAAATCCTCCATTGATCCCGTCCATATATATTTCCCCAAGCGCCATTTCATCCATATATAACTGGTATTTCTTCAATATCCAAAACAAAAGAATATCAATCAAAATAAAAGTAAAAATATACTCTTTCCCTATTTTCCATTCACTTTTAATAATCCACCTGACTAAGATAAATACAATCCCTCTTGCTGCAATATATATTATAATCTGCCAGAGAGACGATACTTGGCAATATATCAAATTTAAGAATTTCATTTTAAGAAACGTCATACTAAAAAATGCAAAACAAATATCACATAATGCAATTATCGTATAATATAACCATATATAACTACATAGTAAAATAAAATCCCTCCGCATTATCGCATAAACAGCCAAACAAAAGAGCGCTGTTACAAATACAAAAATAGTATCTGAAAAAAAAGTCACACCCCTATTTATTGCCAGCAGCACACTTGGCAAAACAACACTCATTAAAACAGCCGCTTTATTGTATCTATTCAGAGTCCTCTTGTCCAAAATTGTATGAAACAGCAGATAATAGCAGATTACAAACTCTGAGGCAGAAACGAAAAACAACAATATGTAATATAGCGGCTGCATCCTACATTTCCCTCCAATATCGATTCAACTTCTCTTTGACTTCTTTAATACGCAAACTGCTCGCCTCAACTGTCATTTTATTGCTCAGAAAAAGCATATTATCCTGAATCTTCGTAACATGGCACAAATTAACCGCACACGCCCTCTCCACCATTACAAATTCATCGCTGTTTAACTTTTCCAGTGTCTTCTCTATACTATTGCGTTCATATAACTTCTCGTTAATCGTAACATATTCCACATATTTGCTTTTCTTTAACTTAATTATGGCAACGATATCACAATACAGTACCCTTTCCTTAAGCATACCGCTGCCAATATAACAAAAATTTTTCTGGCTATTCACAACCATATCTACCAGTTTTCCCAACACGACCGGAAACCTGCTCTGGATTTCTGATTTTAATATATACTGGTACGCGTCCATCCGATAACTATCAATGGCAAATTCCACATATGCAGTAAGGAAAACAATATATATATCAAGATATTTCTCCCTTACTTTCTTACACAACTCAATTCCGTTTATCCCCGGCATATCAATATCGGATACCAGTATTTGATACCTGTGCATGCCCAAAACTTTTAAAAAACCTGCCGCGCTTTGAAACGTATCAATCTGTACATGTTCATAACCAGTCGTTATGTCCAACAGTATCTGCTTTGCAGTTTCCAGCGTACCCTTGTCATCATCCACAATTGCAATACCAATCATAGTCTATCCCCCGCAAGCAAATATTCTTCTGCAGCATGTGAAATACCCGTAAATTAGAGTCAGAAATTATCATATTATAACATATTTTTCCAAATATTTGCAAAAATGGCCGCCAATTAGATATTTTTTGACCTCGAATCAATATAAACAGTATCAAAAAGACCCGGACGAAAATTTTTACATTACAACATGAAACAAAAAATTCATGGTTAGGTACATGATTTAATTCGTTAATAATATCCTCAATGTACAAATGAATACACGGCCGAGAAAAAATCAATTTATTTTACCAGCTTTGTAACATAGTTTTCCAATCTTTTATATACTCATATTTTTCACAAAATCGTTTGATTATTTCATTATCCTTACTCTTTATAATAGTCATCGTACTATCCCATGCTATAATCTCAATATTTGCAAGTGGATGCTGCAATTCAATTTCTTCCGCCCATATACTGGTATTTCCCTCGCATAATGGTATTTTACATGATATCGCCCGTTCTTTTGAAATGTCCTTAGTAAATCCCGACAACGCTCCCCGTATCCATTGAAAAAAGACAATATGTTGAGCCATTAAAAACAACTAAGGATAATTTATTATTATCCTTAGTTGAAGAATCAACCTATTACAAAATCTTTTTCAATACTCTATCCACGATTTATTCTTATTGGGGCTTTAAATGCCCTTCACTCTATAGCTATTATATCGAATACTATAACTTTATTGCAAATCACCCACAACATAACGAGTCATATATGCATCATATATGGAATCCTGATTAATTTTTTCCCAAAAAAACGATAGCTTTTCTTATCTCAATTGTCTTATATATAGAAGCACCAAAAACCAGACTATTGATTAAAAGCAGAAGTCCGTTTTACTTGTTTAATATCCAAATATACCTATTGACTCTATTTATTCCCTTTGTTAATCTTCCGGTTTATCTATATCCCTTACCCGCAATTCGCAAAGAAGTTCTCGCCCGTCCCTTTTATATATGGACAAATTTCTGCGCTAATCGTTAATACTAAATCTATTTACATCCTGAAGCAGCGCTTCTTCCTCGTTAATATACAGTCGATACGTATTTTTTCATATCCCCTCTGCTTCCTTCCCACAAAGCTTTTTCCCACAATGGTAAAGGTATTCCCCACTTTTCCGGTACTTTTTCTAAAATATTATCTACAATCCTTGATATCGGCATAAACTGTAGTCTGGGATTCCACCCTCTAATCAGTCTGCGGATATTTGCCTTGCTCAACTGTACCTTTGGATAACTCTTTTTTCAAAGTATCCTTCTCTGTAACGTATATCCCCAGCTTTTTCATGATAAATTCCATCATGAATTCTATCTCTTCATAAGGATAGCCCAATTCTAAATACTCATAAATATGATGGAAGCCTTTTCTATCTATCAAAATAGATTATAGCATCTTTTATATAGAACTAAAAAATCTGGCTACGAATTATATATATTTAGACCGCGAACGCTGAAACTCTTCTAAATGAAAGCAAGACGGCCATAAAAAACGGAACCCCGACAATTTGCGGCAGTTCCGTTCTCTTCCATTCACTTATATTATTAACAATCCAACTACTCTCACTGATGCGTCTTATTATACGCAAACAGCATCGCCAAAAGCCCCAGAAGCCCCGCCATCATTTTCATCAGATGGGATACTCCAACTGTCCTCTGTCCAATTACGATTAGGGCGATGCATATCGCAAAAGCAATCAGCGCGATTAGTCTGACCAGCCATTTATTCATAACCCATTTCCCTCCTATCTGCCGCACTCGTTATCCTTTCAGTCCGCCTAAACTCATTCCTTCCGTCAGCTTCTTCTGTACGCAGATATACAAAATCAGCACCGGAAGCATTACAATTACCAGACCCGCATAGAGCCTTCCGTAATTTGCAGCCGCCTGCTGTGCCTGCATCAGGCGCATCAAGCCTACCGGCAGTGTCTGCTCTTCTCCTGTGAGCAGCGTCATGGATATGATATACTCATTCCAGAAGGAAAGGAAGTTAAACAGAATCACAGTAATAATACTGGGCCTTGCCATAGGCATCATGACCTGTATCATGGTCCTCCAGTATCCGCAGCCGTCCACAAACGCTGCCTCCTCATAATCCTTCGGTATGGTTATAAAAAAGCCTGACAGCAGATAGATGGTAAAGGGCAGAGCCGTCGATGCGTACACCAGCGCCACAATAAACAAGTTGTTCAAAAAGAACCCTTTGCCGATCACCTGATTCAGCCATCTGTCCCCATCAACGAACATCAGGAATATAGGAACTACAATATAGTTCACATTGATAAATAATCCGCCCATAAACATTACATTACAAAGCTTGCTGCCCGGAAACCGGTAGCGCGCCAGCACATACGCGGCCGGAAGGGCCAGCACCAGCAAAAGAAGAAGGGCCAGCGCCGTCACGATGACGGAATTCATAAAATAATCGCCCATCCGCGCCTCTGCGAACGCGTCAATAAAGTTCTGGATATAAACACCCTTGGGCATCGCCCATGGATTGCCGTAAAACTCTGAATTTTCCTTGATAGAAGCGAGAAATACCCAGCCGACCGGCACAACGATACTGACTGCCAGAGCCAGCAGCGCCACGTAAATAAACAATTTGTACAACCGTCTGCTTGTCTTGTCCATACTTTCTCCCTCCTAAAACTCCAGCGGTTCCCGCTTGGTCACAAAATTCACCAGTCCTGCAAGCCCAAAGGAGAACAGGAATACTACAACGCCGATCGCCATACCGTATCCGTAAGAGGAATTAGTATACGCCTGTCCATACATATAGCTTAGGAACACCTCGCTGGCGCCGTCCGGCTTGCCGCTTGTCATAGCCTGAACAAACAGGAAGCTTAAGTTAATAGTACTAATAATGAAAAATGTCAGCGTGGTACGCACATTGGTCCAGATCAGAGGCAGCGTAATATGGAAAAACTGATACATTCTCCCCGCGCCTTCCAAATTGGCCGACTCATACAAGCTCTCCGGCACCCCGGCCATACTTGCCATATACATGACCATATAATACCCAATCGCCTGCCAAACCATCGCGATCACCAGGCTGTACACCACCAGCCGCTGATTACCGAGCCACAAAATAGGCGCTGCATCCTTCGCCCGGAATATCGACAGGATACTATTAAGCAATCCTTGGTTCGGATCATAAATTGCCGAAAAGATCGCCGATATTACGACAACGGAAAGAATATTCGGTATATAGAAGATAATCCGGAAAAAGTTCTGCCCCTTAATCTTCTCCCTTGACAGAATTGCTGCAAAAACCAGCGCAAACGCCATTGTGATAATGGTCACCAGTACGATCAGCAGAATCGAGTTCTGGAACGACCTGTAGAACTTATCATCCTGAAACAGAATCTTAAAATTATTCATCCCCACAAAAGTCTTATGATTCGAGAAACCGCCCCATTTATACAGAGACATTTTAAATACATTGACCGTGGGAATGAGCATAAAAATAATAAACAAAATGACGGAAGGCAGTATGCACACTGCGATAAAACCATTTCTGCCCCGTTTACTCTTCATTCTCCGCCCTCCTCTCAAAAATCCGGCGGGATACCCCTTCGTGCCGGACGGCAAAAGTACCCTCCGCGCACTCCCGCATTGATTTTCCTGTAAGATAAGACAGGGGGACGTACAACTGTCCCCCCGCCCTGATGCTGTCTGTCACTACATTGCGTCTCTTAACTTGTCACTTGCTTCTTCTACTCCGGCCTGCCATTCTTCTACAGTCTTGTCGCCGCTTACGATACTGTCAACAGCCTTGAAGAGAGAATCTGCCATAGATACGCCTTCTACCGGATCCGTAGCTGCAAATCCACCCATTACTGCCACAGCCGCGTCATTATCATAAATCTGATAGTACAGTTTGTTCTCGTCACTCAGCTTCTCAGAGATTCCATTGATCGGCTGGATTGCTCCCGCTTCTGCAAAAATCTCTGCCGCCTTATCTGAATACATAAATGCAACCCATTCCATTGCAAGATCTTGGTTCTTTGCCTCTGCCGGTACCCAGAGCTGCTCAAAGAATGTAAAGGATGACGGCTTCTCTCCTGCTGCTACTGCAGGAACCGCTGTAAAGCCCCACTCGAATCCCTCTGCTCTTGGAGCGTCTGCCATCTCGCCCGGAAGCCATGTTCCATTCGGGCAGAAAATCGCTTTATTGTCAAGAATCAGCTGCTGGTTCTTGGTGAAACCTTCGTCGTTGGCATTGCCGACTGTTGTTGGCTCTACATACTCAGCAAGCTTTCCGATCAGTTCAAATACTGCCGTCGCCTCCTCAGACTCCCAGATCCCATCCTCATAGGTCATACACTTGTTATAGAAATCTGCTCCGCCTGACGACTCTAACAGCGCATAAGTAAATGCGTCAAAATAACCGGTAGTTGGATAAGTAAAGAGCGCGATTCCCTCTGCCTTCGCCTTGTCGCCAAGTTCCCACATCTCTTCCCATGTAGTTGGAACTTCCCACTTCTTATCCTCTAACAGTTTTGCATTATAGAATAATCCGCATGGGCTGTAGAACATTGGAGCATAATAGGTCATGCCGTCATTATAAGGCATAGTTCCCAGTGTATCAAGGAAACCCGGAAGGATCTTATCCTTTACTGTTACGTCTTCACCTGGAACCGTCATATCCAGCACTTCATCCAGACATGCCAGCCCTTTTTCCTTTGTCAGCGTCTCGGTAAGGGCTGCGTCACGTCCGGTCGCACAGTGTACAACATCCGGATAATCTCCGCTCTTCATAGCCGGAGTGATCTTATCCTCGATCTTCTTGTCTGTGGTAACCTCAACCGTAACGCCCTCATGAGTCTCCTCAAAAGCAGCCGCAACCTTTGTCCACATATCTGCGCCGTATGCGCTCTCAAGAGCTGCAACCTTCAGAACCTGTCCGTCCCCGTCATCCCCGTCGTTTCCGTCCGTACTGCCGCCGCAGCCTGCCAGACAGGTCATTGTCATAGCAGCTACAAGTCCTGCCGCAAGCCATCTTTTCAACTTTTCCTTTTTCATTTTTCTCCTCCTAATCTCTTTGACATTTCAAGTGACTGATTAATTTTATCATAACCTAAATCCTGATTAATTCCTATACGTATCTTGTTTACTTTTTTATAGATATTGCTTTTTTGTCTGCACATATTAACTATTTTACGCAAAATTATTGTAACAATTTTCAATTTCAGGTATAATAGACTTGTTTCTTTCGTATATTTTATACACCACCATCTCAATATTTAAATAGATTGGAGTTTACATGCCTTACCAGAGATATAAGCCGGACTTCCCAAAACCGGATTCCAGGCTGACGCGTTCCCTAAACACACAGTTACTTTATATAACCCACTCCTGCTATGATAAAAAATGGCAGAGTGTTATGCACGCCCATCCATTTACGGAGGTTTTCTTTGTAGTAAACGGAACCGGCAAATTCCAAGTAGAGGACAAAACCTTTTTTGTGGGAAAGGATGACCTGATCATTATTAATCCTAATATCATGCATACTGAATTTAACCATGGCAAGGAAGCTTTGGAATATATTATCTTAGGGCTTGACGGCCTGCTGTTCCTGCACCCAGGGCAAGCGCAGAGCGACTACCGCATTTATAATCTCCCGGACCACCGCACGGAAATCCTGTTCTATCTGAAATCAATTCTTCAGGAGCTGCAGCACAAAAGAGATCATTATACGGAAGTCTGTCAGGATCTTCTGGAGATCCTGCTGCTTCTGCTGATGCGGGACACAAAGTCTACGCTGGACTGCGCTTCTATTGACAAAGCCTCCAGAGAATGCCGTTTTATTGAACAGTATCTGGATGAACATTTTACGGAAAATATTACCCTTGAGATGCTGAGCGGGCTGACCTATATGAATAAATATTATATGGTTCACGCTTTCAAAAAATATAAGGGAATCTCTCCGATCAATTATTTGATCAGCCGCAGGCTGAACGAGGCCAGACATCTCCTTGAAACTACGGACTATCCCATTGCAAAGATTGCGCAGGCGGCTGGATTTTCCTCCCAGTCTTATTTCTCGCAGGTTTTCCGCAAGGAGCTGAACATTACGCCAGCACAGTACCGGAAGCGGATAGATAGGAGCGATTAACAAATGAATATGCTCCCTTTGGGCAGAAAGGTAAAATAGCAATACCTACTGCTCATAAGGCAGCTGCGCATAAAACAGTATCAACCAACAAACTTTCGTGTCTGTATACCGCCTAATTCAAGGTTTTTTTACCTTCTACTGCGCAACATTACTGTGGCAGTTCATTTTATCCCAAAGATTGCAATAGATATTCGTATTGGAATATGCTATACTTGTTGGGTAAAGTGGAGTATATTCCGGAGGTGATTTCATGTCGGATTGTATTATGAAGATAATCCCCAAAGACCCATTTTATAAAGTTTCTGATTTGACACTACAGTCGGCCAAATCTTTTCTCAAAACGCAGATACGTTGTGATTTTATTGAAGTGGAATCCAATGAAACACCAGTATTTGTTGATTGTGGAGAAAATCTTGAAAGTATTTCTTGCCCGGAATGTAGTACAGAACTTAATTATGAGTGGTGGGGAGAAGCTATGGATAAAGCCGCTGTATGCGAATTTACATCACTTAAAACAGAAATGCCCTGTTGCAAAAGATTTATTTCCCTGAATGATTTAAACTACTATTTCCCTTGCGGATTTGCTTCCCTCTTGATTAGCATTTTTAATCCCCCCACGACCTATTGATAATAAGATAATAAATATCATCGAAAACATACTTGGCACTAGTGTACGCATTGTTGAGGCACATATATAATTACACAGAGTGTAAAATAGGGCAACAGCGAGTTGCTTGTGTATCTTTGTATTCAATGGTAAAATGATAGAAAAACACGGAAGGATGTATCAATGGAAACAAAAGATGTGATTTTAGAGTTGCGAAAAGGTCTAAGTCTCTCACAAGATGAGTTCGCAAAAAAATTATTGATTACGAGACAAGCTGTTTCCCGTTGGGAAAATGGAGAAACCATACCAAATACTGATACATTGAAACTTATCGCTGAAACTTTTAATGTATCGATAGATTATTTATTAGGTCATCCCTCTGGACAGTGCCAAAGTTGCGGAATGGTTTTGATAAAAGATAGCGACAAAGGAACAGAAAGCGATGGGCGCAAATCAGAGGAATATTGTGCATTTTGTTACCAGCAAGGAAGATTTATTCAAGACCTTACAATAGAGGAATTGATTGAACATAATTTGCAAGATTTAGATAACTGGAACCAAGAAACTGGCTTACAGTTGACAAAGCAAGAGGCAAGAGCAGAGTTGCTTAAATTCTTGCCAACCTTAAAGCGCTGGCGGCAAAAAGAGAGTTCTAAAAATTGATATAGCTAAATCATTTCTTCGCTGAAATGGCAGCATAAAAAAACTGCTGTTTTTAAAAAACATGAGACGCGGTATAATTGTACTTTTGTGGATCCATAAACGTGATTACCCTCCCTATAAATAAAAATCCCCCACAGAATATGCCAGTGCTAAACGGCATTATTTCCGTAGGGTATCTCTATTCTACAGTCTCCTTTTTCTTCCTATCCGCATAAAAACCTGCTTTAAAGAGCCTCTTTCTTAATCTATTTCATACCAGCGGATCTCATTGGCTTCCATAAACACAGAAAAGCTTTCGCCATTTCCCTTATATACAACTGTCTCCTGCGGTTCGTATGTATTGTTTACGACGCAGTACTTCTTATTCTCTACATAGGCGTGGACTTCCACATTATAATTTGTACTAAACCATTGACGAAGTTCTTCTTCCGCCCCTGCCGACCAGAGAATCGCCCGGTACAATAGCCTGCTATTCTCAAAACTATACGGCAGGCCGCTGATGTAGACGCACCTTCCCTCTCCAAAAGAATTAACGGCAAGCTGTACGCCCCCATCTACTGCGCGGATTACACAGGCGCCTTCCAAGGCATAGATATTCTTCTTGCCTTCCCCAAAATCAATGGTTCCTTTGCAGTCTTCTATAATAAAATGCTCCTGCTCATTCCAGTTATATTTGTCCACATTCAAAGTGTATCCCGTCTCTTCTTCCACTCCTAAGGCTCCCGCCAGCTGGAAATATCTTCCCTGCCACTGGTATGCGGCAGGCTCGCCTACTCCGATAAAACCGCCGCCCTGGCTGATAAACCGCCGGATGGCCGTTATAATCCTTTCGTCCTTCCATTCCGCCCCGCCGGTATACGCCGTATAAGCGTCGCCTACATTCAAGATCACATCGATATCAGACAAAATTCCCGGATTCTCCCGGATATCATCAAAACTAATGAAACTTACGTCAAAAGGAGCGCCGCTTAATGCTTCGATAATGCCTGCGTAGGAATAATTCTGCTTATGATAGATTGCATGGTGTACCATGTGGTTTCCCCATGCCCGCATTTTTCCCCAGCAGTTCAGGACGGCGACCTTCTTAATACAATAAGGCGTAGTTCCCTTAATATTCTCATACAACGTACGAAATTCTTCGCAGACGCTCTCCACATAACTGATAAACTCCGGAAACTGCATGGCCAGCTTCAAATATCCGCCGTAGCCGATCCGGTCGATGGGCTTCCTAAGGATCGCCCGTCTGGCTGTCACCCAGTTTACCTTGGCCTCCTTCACCGGATCGCCGCCTTCGTGGAAGGTGTCCGGGAAGAAATAGGGAAGAAAACGCCCCTCGGTATACTTTACGCCCTCAATGTCGCTGATCAGCCTTAAGGTAGCGCCGTTTCCCACGCTTCCCACCACTGCATCCAGACCAATCCCCTTAAATTCCTCCATAAACGGCTCCATGCCGATCCAGTGGTCTCCCAGAAACATCATGGCCTCTTTGCCGCCTTCATGGGTAATCTCTACCATCTGTCTGGCAAGACCGGCAACCTCGCGCCTCTGAAATGCCATAAAATCCTGATATTCCTTAGAAGGAATACGGTATCCGTTGTTCATATAGCCCTGATCAATGATGTATTCCGGCCGGAACGGATATCCGGCCTCCTTTTCGAACCGCTCCAGAATATAAGGACTCACCGACGCGGAATATCCGTACCAGTCCACATATTTTTCTCTGGCAAGCTCGTCGAAGATCAGCGTAAACTGATGAAAAAATGTCGTAAAACGGATCACGTCCACATGCGGATTCTCCTGAATATATTTCCTGAGTCTCTGCATAGAATATGCTCTGGTCTTGGGCTGGCGCACGTCAAAGGTGATCTGCTTTTCTACGTCCTTCCAGTCGTTCGTCACAGCGTTGTACATATGAACCGGATCCCACATAATATAGGCCAGAAAGCTGACCGTATATTCGTGGAACTCTTCCGCCTCATGAATCACCACATCGCCGGCTGCCCTGTCGTAATCCCACGCTGCCGCCGGAACTGCTTCCCCAGCCGTCCGGTCCATGACCTCCCACCAGCGCGTAATATCGCAGTCTGCGTTTACCGCCAGCATATCCGGGTACAGATGGTCCATCAGATGAATCCGCAGTTCCTTGGCCTCCGCCGTATGAAAGGACGTCATAATATACATCTGCTGTATCTCGTCCGGATTCGCCTTTGCCCATGCGTTGTCTTTCCTTGTTGTATAATAGGTAGCATATACCTTCGCCCCCACATCGCGAAGCTCCTCCGGGTAATCGGTCCCGTCGCAGTCCCTGATCGCATCCGCTCCCCAGAGTTTTAAAAGTTCCAGAGTCTCCGGTATTACGTCCATATCTGTCGGGATTGTCACCCTTCCTGTTTTCTGTTCTTCCATACCATCTGCTCCTTTTCCTTTTATCGTATATCCTCTGCGGAAGAATACTTCCATGATCCTATTCTCAGCATACGGTTTTTCTTCTGCAGCGTCTACCGGTTTCTTGCTGATATTTTTATATATTTTGCTGTCCCGCAGATTCCTTTACACAAAGCAGGACGTCCCCATTTAATAATACTTTACCGTCACATGCTTTCCCAGATGCTCCGCGCATTCCTTCATTTGGTCTACCAGATTCATCCTAATGCTCAAATCAAAGGGCAGGTTGGAATTTTGGTGGGCCACATTCATAGCTTTGCCTACAAACAAATTCAGATCCGTGCACTCTTCTATGATGACCTTCGCCAGTCTGGCCGCCCCGTTATCTGCATCCAGCTCGTCAAAAAATACCTCGTCAAAATCATCATTCTCATAGCGCCTCAGAAGATCCAGCGCCTTTCCGATGGTCAGTACGCCCTCTGTCACCAGATCCAGTCCCTCGATCATCGCCATCGGCGGAACCCTCGGATCTGCATGCTCCACCAGCGTAACGATTTCCCTTTTCAAAACCCGGGCCGCTATATTGGCGCTGGTGCCGCCGCAGACGATCTTCTTACCCTCCTGCTTCATGAAATCATGCATCAGCCGTTCGTCGTCTTCCTTCCTTGACGGAGGCCCCGTAAATATATTAATCGTGCGCCTCTTGATAATCCGAGTGACCGCCACCGTTGTATCATCCCCTGGCTTCTGTCCGTAAAGGTCGAAGCATACCTGGCTTAACATAGCCGCAAGCCTTGCCGCCGAAAGGGTCTCTTTGGTACACTTGAGAGCATACTGGGACATATCCTCCCACTCCCAATTATAATTCATAGTCTCTTCGGTTCCGGCCCAAATCGCGCCGTCGCTCATCAGCACAAAACAGTCGTTTAACTCTACCTGAAACCGGTATTCACGAATGCTCTTCCCCTCGATCACGCGCTCCACATAGGGATAATCGACAATTTCCTTATTACGGATAAAAATACATTTAGGATTGTCATATTCCACCAGATACGCCTCTCCGTTTCGGAAGACCTGAAGGATACTGAAAGTCGCGTAGGCGACTTCCCTCTCCTTACAAATCGGAAGCGTCTTAGCGATAGTCTCCACACAGGAATCGATTCCCGCTCCCTCCCTAAACATAGTTCCCAGAATCCTAGAGGTCAGCGTCGCTAAAATGTTGGCCTTTACGCCGCTCCCCATTCCGTCTGCCAGAATCACAATATCAGAGTTTGCCGTCTTTAATATCTCTACCTTATCGCCGCACAGCTCCTCATGGTTCTTGTTGAAGCTTTTCCAACAGATATCTACACTTACACTCATTTTTACTCTTCTCCATCATCCAGAATTGAATCCCGAAGCTTGCTGAGCGTCACCTTGGTCTCCGCCGTAGTCTCTCCCAGCAGCCCCGCTATTTCCTGAGCTACCATCATCTGCTTATCAATAACCCTCTGCGCAATCTCAACCGTCTCCATCTTCAGATTCATATGCTGCTCCTTCGCCTTCTCTTCTTTACTGATGTCCCAGTAAAGCACCAGCACAGATTCCTTTGAATCAATATAAATAATCGTTTCCTTCGCCACCATATCCAGCGTCTCCAGATTAATCTTCTTCCGCATAATGGACTCTTTCGTGGCAAGCACCTCCTCGATATCCTCCACCTCAATAAATTCAAATATGTACCGCTCCAGCGCCTCTTCCCTCGATACGCCCAGCTTATCCAGCGCCCGCTTATTGCACTCTCTGATGCGCAGTTCCTTATCGACCACTAGAATCATATTCGGCGTCACATCCATGACCACGTTGGACATCGATTCCGCCTGAGCCACTGCGTGAGGCAGGCACATGCTCACCTCCGCCTTGCCTTGGAATACCGCGACGGCCTTATTCCTACAAGTCGAATAGCCGCAGGCTCCGCAGTTTAACTCGTCCGCCCTTGTATATTTTCCCATAGCGTGAAGGATCTCCGTAAGCTGCTCATCCGTCGGCGCCTGATCGTGAACGCTCCGATCCTTAAATACCTTTTTCATGGAAACAGCGCTGCCGTCAATTCCATTCGCATCCTCTCTGTGCCGGATCCTTCCCTCCAGATCCATCTTCGCTTTCAGCATGGAACGCTGCCACCGGTTAGAGGCCGGTCCCTTGATACATCCGCTCTCGCAGATATTCAGCTCAAAAAAACACCCCTCGATCTCGCCTCTGGTCAATTCCTCTAACAGCTCCATACAATTCTTGATTCCGTCCGCATGGATCTTATGATACTGATCCTTCCCCGCATCTGCCAGCACAGAAGTAATGACGCCGCCGCTGGATGGATAGAGCTGATTTACTCCCGGATCCGGATTGCCCATGGGCTTTTCCTCGCATTTGCGGACGTCGATCCCAGCGGACTTCCACCATTTAATGATCTCCTCAAAGGTCAGAATTGCATTGATGGCTCCCGCCACCCGCTCATCACCTACGGCTTCTTCCTTCTTGGCAATGCAGGGACCCAAGAACACCACCTTCACATCCGGCCCATAAATGCTCTTGATCAGCCTTCCGTGGGCGATCATTGGAGAAACCACAGGAGCCATCTGGGACGTCAGGGAGGGGTAGTATTTCTCAATCAAGTCATTGATACTGGGACAGCATGTGGAAATGATATTCTTCATCGTCCCCTCTCTCAGGAGCCTGCGGTATTCGCTTGTCACCAGAGCCGCTCCCTCCGCCGTCTCCCGAACCTCCGAAAATCCCAGCTTCATAAGCGCGTCCACCACCTGCCCCGGCTGCTCAAACTCCAGCACGCTTAAGTAGGAAGGCGCAATAGAAACAATCGTCTTAATCCCCTGTTTCAGATATCCTTTTACCCGCTCCATATCACTGGCGAAGGTCTTGGCATTCTGAGGACAGATCTCCAGACACTGCCCGCAGTGGATACAGTGATCCTCCATAATATGCGCCTGTTCATTCTGAACCGAAATCGCTTTCACCTCACAATACCTCACGCACTTATAACAGTGCCTGCAGCTTGCATCCTTAAAATCAATTACCTTCACTTGCCGTCTCCTCCTTATATATTCATAATTTCTTCCGGTGTATTTACGATATAATCCGCGCCGGCCGCCTCAAGTTCCGCCCGGCTTCCGAAGCCAAACAAAACGCCGACGCTGTCCAGCCCCTGTTTCCCGGCCCCGTAAATATCATGTTCTCTGTCTCCAATCATTACAGCCTGCGCTCTTTCTGTCACTTCGCACTGAGCCAATGCATACGCGATCACATCTTCCTTACTGCTTCTGGAACCGTCCATAGACGCCCCCGCGATGCAGGTAAAATAATCTGCCAGTCCAAAACGCTCCAGAATTTTTCTGGCAAAATGCTCCGGCTTAGAAGTCGCCACAACCAATACTTTTCCGTCTTCTTTCAGCCTTTCCAGCAAACGCTCTATGCCTCCGTATACTTTTGCCTCATACATCCCGCCCGCCGAATAATATTCTCTGTAACATCTGATCAGTTCCCCCGTCTCTTCTGCGGAAAATCCGAAATATTTCTGAAAGGATTCCCCCAGCGGCGGCCCGATAAATTTGCGCAAAGTCTCCATATCATACTCTTTGATATGGTATTTTTCCAGTACGTACTTGACCGAGTTCGTAATTCCTTCCTCGGTATTTACAAGCGTCCCATCCAGGTCAAAAAAATAATATTGATATTTCGCCATCTCTTCCTCCGTACATTCACTTTTCATTTCCGGTATATGTTTTTAATTGTATCATACCCTCTTATTTTTGCTAAATTCCATTGTTTTCTTATTGAACCAGCACTGGTAAATTCTCCGGCGTATTATTGACAACTTTATCCTTATCCTTGTTCCTTGAGTATATTGAATGAATATGCAAATCTATTTTTACACCCTTCCTCACTACTTTATCCATATTTAATTTCTCCTAATGCAGAATTTTAATACTATCAGCTGTTTTGGCTACTCTATGTCTTCGTTTATGTCTTCTCCAATAATGGTATCAAAAATAGCTTCCTCAACAACTTTTATACATTCATCAAGATTTTTCTGGATCTCTTTTCCCCAAAATCTAATTACAGTCCATCCTCGAAATAAAAGCTGTTTATTAACTTCATCATCTCGTTTTCTATTATTGGAAATTTTCTTAAGCCAATAACCACTATTTGTTCCTTTCTCAATTCTAGGCTTCAAAATTTCCCAGTCTTTACCATGAAAAAATTCACTATCGCAAAAGATAACTATTTTATATTTAGTCAAAACAATATCCGGCTTTCCCGGCAGACTTTTATCGTTTTTCCGGTAACGATATCCCTTATGCCATAATGCCTTCCTCAATTTCAACTCTATACCAGTATCTTTTGCCCGGATATTCTGCATATTTTTTCTACGCTGCTCTTTAGTCAAGTTATCCATTTTAACCCTTTTTCAACTCTTTGCTTACTGCTTTTGCAACATGCCAAAACATCACTGGCAGAATTGCATTCCCCAATGCTTTGTACTGCGCAGACTCGCTTCCAACTAATTTAAAATCGTCTGGGAAAGATTGAATTCTTGCAACTTCTCTTGGTGTAAAACGTCTATATCTTTCACCTTCCATAAGTACCGGATCAGTACTATTTAAAGACACTTTTGCCAGATGCGCTCCTACTGTATTACAAGGTTTATTGATATCCTGCGCCCTTCCTTTATTCATACTTTCGCGCTTTTTCATCATTCCCGCGACAGCTTTTTCACTAAAAAAATACTTTTCATCCACATGCTTTTCAATAACAGTTTTTAATGGTATATGTCTCGTTCCATCTTCAATTTCTGCTTTAGGAAATGAAAACACTACATTTAAGTCTTTTCTGAATCCCACAATAATAACACGTTCTCTTTTCTGTGGAACTCCATAATCTGCTGAATTCAAAATTTGATATTGTACATCATAACCGCTTTCTTCAAACTCTTTCAAGATTAGCGGAAATGCACTTCTTTTATTTGCTGTAAGTATTCCCTTTACATTTTCCGCAACAAAACATTTAGGCTGTCGCTCTCTTAATATCCTACACATTTCAAAGAAAAGTTTTCCTCTTTCATCTTTTACACCCAAGCGTTTCGGATTTTGCGCCACAATGGAGAACGACTGACATGGAAATCCTCCAGTCAAAATATCAAATTCTGGCAGTTCTTCTGTCTTGACTTCTCTAATATCGCGATTATCTGGTGTAATTCCAAAATTCTCTTTAAAAATATTGCATGCATTATCATCTATATCATTCGCATACACTATCTGCATATTATTAGAATTATAACGCTTTCCTAGGAAATCAAAACCTCCGATTAAACCAACATCAGTTCCTCCGCACCCACAAAATAGAGACGCAGCTTTTAATTTTTCCATGTCAACAACTCCTCAAATCGTCCCACTTCTTTAGGATCAAATGTTATATCCGCACCATTAGAAGGTATCATATTTATCTTGTCCTTTTTGTAAAGTCCAACTGGATCTTGAAGTAAAAACAGTTTTCGCTCGTTCTTACTCAACATCAAATGATATACATAATATCTATCATGTGTACTGCTTGCCGTATTCCATTCATTCTTTGTAAGATGGATTCGATTGAAATGCAGCGGTTTTGAGCTAACGGTTGTTTTTACTTCTATATACCGCTTTCGTTCGTCCAATTCCACTGAACTAATGTCGTATCCAACTGCAAATTGTGTCGGTATTTGTTTAATTAAATGCAATAAGTCCTCACGTCCGCCCAGTTTAATCCGCATACACTCGTGTCCATGTACCAAATTTTCTCCAATATCCCCGATATCCTTTGTTGTAAACTTATCAAAATATGTAAAAATACGTTTTTCTAATATATCATCTCTTTGAACAAGTTCAGCCAAACCGCTAGTTTCTACATTCGTTGTATTTTCCTTTAACTGTTTTAATTCTTCTTCATCACTTGCAATATATGCCAGAATATCAGTAGAAAATTCTGTATTTTGCATATCTCTATTTACATAAGAAAACCAACCGCTAACGCATGCTTTGATACCTTCCATACTTCCGCTTTTTTGGCTAATCATTGTATCATACTCACTGAACCATTCATTAGATTCGCAGAATTTTACTATAGATTCCTCTTCCAATGTATTTAAATAATAAGTTTTACTATCATAAGTTTTTAAAAGATTTGCAATTTCCATATAGTCAACAATATCGCCAGCATATCTTATAACATCACCAGACTGATCATATGTTAATTCGTTTTTTCTATTCTGAGAAATCCGTTCCCAAGTTTTCTCTACGCTTTCACAATCTCTCGTAACTCGCAAATCATTGAACATGCAATGACATATTTCAAACTTCGTAATTCCAACAGAATTTCCACCATCACGATTGGCATATCTCAATAACTTTAAAATATATTGTGCTGGCTTAAAATGAATTCCCTTTTCAATTTGTTCTAAAACTCTATTCGGTTTTATATGTGCCCCCGGGTATTAAAAATTATAAAGAAATATTTTAAAACACTCCACTAAGTCTCCACTTTCAGCAAGCTCTATCGCACGTCTTCCCGGTTTATCTGTTGTCTCTGTATGTTCAATAAAACCAAACAATGCTGATATTTCTGTTCTCCAATTATTTATCGTTTTCAATTCTCTATGTGCATTTCCCGGATAGCGAAATAATGCGGCATTCACTTCCTCCACAAACTCATCTATTTGTTTTTCCCCAACACGAGAAATTTCTTCAGCAACATAAATCAACACATTTTCTATGTCGCCTTTAAATCTGGGCCGGACATGATGTATTCTAAAAAATATTCTTCTGGAACTTTATATTCTGCCACTATTCTTCATCTCCTAATACTTTTTTCAACTGTTCTGCAATGCACTGTGCCATAAGCGGTGGAACTGCATTACCTACCTGCCTAAATTGCTGGGTCTTATTCCCTAAGAAAATAAAATCATCCGGAAAAGATCGTAGTCTTGCACATTCCCTAACCGTAGGCACACGATTATATTTATAGTGGAAATGATGCCGATGTCCTGTATCAATTGTTGGCGCTGGTTTATCACTCGCAAACCTTGTCCATGCAACATGAAAGTTTCTACTATTTATATATTCATCTGGTAAATCTTTATAATTCCCCCCATCTGGAACTAAGGAAATTATTTTTTTCACTCGCTCGGAATGACGCGCCGCAATATGATTTTTAACCGCCTCAGAATTTTTACGCATTATTTTGTGATATTCATTTTGTGGTTGTGTCAAATATTCTAAAATTTCTTCTCCAAGTTCATTTTCTAATGCTGGCAAATCCGATAATGCCATTTTACAACTTACTTTCATTTATCTCGGGATATACAAATTCTCCAACTTTGGTTCCTACAAAAACTACCCTCTTCCTGCTTTGCGGAACCCCATAATCAGCAGCGCATAATATTTTATATCGAATCCGATACCCCATCTCTGTAAACTTTTCTACAATACTATCTTTAATCTGGCCTCCAAATAGTCCCACCAAACCCGGTACATTTTCTATCACAAATGCTTTTGGCTGTATTTCCTGCACTAAGCGGATATATGATAAATATAATTTGTTTCTAGGATCATCAAACTTTCTCGGTCCAGAAAGAGACATCCCCTGACATGGCGGTCCGCCAATAATAACATCAATTCTCTCATCACCAATCAATGGTTTAATATCTTTTTCATATGTTATTTTTGTTATATCCCCACAAATTGATTTGGCACCATTATGATTTAATTCAAATGTCTCTAATGCTTTTGAATCATTATCTATTCCTAACAATATGTTATATCCCGCCTTCTCAAATCCATAAGACAGTCCTCCGCAGCCGCAAAATAAATCTATCGTATTCAACTTATTTTTCATTTTGTTTCTTTGCCTTTCTATTATCATCAGGTTTTTCTGCATTTTCTGGAATTGCCCATGCCTCCCCCAGTTTAAAAGTGCCTTCTATCCTATTTTCAGCACACAGTATCTGCACGCGTCTCTGTGAAATATTCCACTTTTTTGCCGCTTGCCCCGCTGTTATATAACCCATACCGTTACCTCTCCTTCTTCAATCATTATATTCTACGGGACGAACAAACGCAAGGATATTTTGTCGAATATTCGTTCTTATTTCTAACAGGCTGTTGAAGAAGCAGATGGATAATCACTATAGGTGCATCAGCTCCTTTTTATGCAAATAACATAAAAACAGGTTTTGTCTATTATTGGGAAAAGGTGATTTTTTGTATAACAAACGTTACACACTCACGCAATGGACGGTTTAACGTTGAGTACGCGTTCTCTGCACTCACCCATGTCTATCCGATCCACAAAAACTCAGGGTGGAAATGCAAAAACATTTCCACCCTGCTCTAGAAAGATATTCATTAATTTATAGTACGTTTTACGTAAGAGGTATGTAAGGTCTCATGCGCCTTATGGCTTCCCGGCTCGCCCAGATACTCGTCGTAGAGCTTCTTGATGGCCGGATTCTCATGGGACTTGCGAATCTTTTTCGCTTCGTCATTCTTATAGAGAACGCTTGCGCGGATTCCTTTCACATCGGTAAAGTTGCGGACGTCGCCGGATACCTGCGGCTGTCCTCCGCCGTTTACACATCCGCCCGGACATCCCATGATCTCGATAAAATGGTAATCTGCCTCGCCGGATTTTACTTTGTTCAGGAGCGTCTTTGCATTGTTAAGGCCGGACGCTACCGCTACCTTCACATCCATACCCGCAACGTTGTAGGACGCTTCCTTGACTCCATTGGTTCCGCGGACTTCCGCGAACTCTAAGGTTGCAAGCTCTTCTCCGGTCAAAGTCTCAACGGCTGTACGAAGAGCGGCTTCCATAACGCCTCCGGTCGCGCCGAAGATTACGCCCGCGCCGGTAGATTCTCCCATCGGATCGTCAAAGTCTTCATCCGGAAGCGCGGTAAATTCAATACCGCAGCGTTTAATCAGCCTCGCGAGTTCTCTAGTGGTGATTGCTATATCCACATCGGGAACACCCGCCGCGTTCTGATCGTCGCGGCCGATCTCAAACTTCTTCGCCGTACACGGCATCACGCTGACGGATACAATCTTCGCCGGGTCAATGCCTTCCTTCTCTGCAAAATAAGTCTTTAACATCGCGCCGAACATCTGCTGGGGCGACTTACAGCTTGACAGATGCTCCGTCATATCCGGGAAGTAGTGTTCGCAGTACTTAATCCATCCCGGCGAACAGGAGGTAATCAGCGGAAGAACGCCGCCGTTCTGTACCCGGTCGAGAAGCTCATGCGCCTCTTCCATTATCGTAAGATCTGCAGCCCAGTCTGTATCAAATACTTTATCAAACCCAAGCCTTCTTAAGGCTGCCGCCATCTTTCCTTCCACGTCGGTTCCCATTGGATATCCAAATTCCTCGCCAAGCCCAGCTCGTACGGAAGGCGCAGTCTGAACCACTACATACTTCTCCGGATCGGCGATTGCTTCTATGATCTGATCCGTGTAATCTTTCTCATACAGCGCTCCGGTCGGGCAGACTGCAATACACTGTCCGCAGGATACGCAGCTCGTCTCGCCAAGGCCCATGTCAAACGCAGATCCGATAAAGGTGTCAAATCCCCTGTTATTTGCTCCGATTACGCCGACGCCCTGCACCTTCTCGCAGGTAGCCACGCAGCGGCGGCAGAGAATACACTTATTATTGTCGCGAACCATATGCGCTGCCGAAGTATCCAGCTCATAATGATTGGACTCGCCCTCAAAGTAGTTCTCGTCCTCTACTCCATACTCGTGGCAGAGCTGCTGCAATTCACAGTTACCGCTCCGTACGCAGGAGAGACATTTCTTATCGTGGTTCGACAAAATAAGCTGCAGCGTCTTCTTGCGGGCCTGAATCAGCTTCGGCGTATTGGTGTACACCTCCATGCCCTCATTCACCGGATGAACGCAGGCAGCCACCAGGTTCCTTGCGCCCTTCACCTCAACAATACACATACGGCATGCGCCGATCTCATTGATTTCTTTCAAATAGCATAAAGTAGGAATCCTGATTCCCGCCAAGTGAGCCGCTTCAAGGATAGTAGAACCGGCCGGCGCAGATACTTTAAGGCCATTAATTGTAAGATTAATATTTTCCATATTCTCCATCCTCCCTTACTCTTTGTAAATAGCGCCAAAGCGGCATTTTTCCATACATGCTCCGCACTTCACGCACTTATCCGGATTGATCGCATGAGGTTCTTTTACCTTGCCGGCAATCGCTTCATTCGGACAGATTCTTGCACAAAGCGTACAGCCCTTACACTTGTCGGCGTCAATCTTGTACTGCAGCAGATCTTTACAAACGCCCGCCGGACATCTCTTATCCACGATATGGGCAATATACTCATCTTTAAAATAGCGTAGGGTAGAAAGTACCGGGTTCGGCGCCGTCTGGCCAAGCGCGCACAGGGAATTAGACTTCAAGTGAGCGGCCAGCTCTTCCAGCCTGTCAAGATCTTCCATGGTTCCCTGTCCCTTTGTAATCTTATCCAGAATCTCCAGCATACGCCTGGTTCCGATCCGGCATGGAGTACATTTACCGCAGGACTCGTCAACGGTAAATTCCAAGAAGAACTTGGCGATGTCTACCATACAGGTATCTTCGTCCATAACGATCAGTCCGCCGGAACCCATCATCGAGCCGATTGCAATCAGATTATCATAGTCGATCGGCGTATCAAATTTCTCTGCCGGGATACATCCGCCGGACGGTCCGCCGGTCTGGGCCGCCTTGAACTTCTTGCCCTTTGGTATACCTCCGCCGATCTCTTCTACAATCTCACGCAGAGTCGTTCCCATCGGAATCTCTACAAGCCCCGTATTGTTTACCTTGCCGCCCAAAGCAAACACCTTGGTTCCCTTAGACTTCTCAGTACCCATAGCGGCAAACCACTCTGCGCCGTTGAGGATAATCTGCGGGATGTTCGCCAACGTCTCAACGTTGTTCAAAATCGTCGGTTTCTGGAACAGACCCTTAAGAGCCGGGAACGGAGGACGCGGACGCGGCTCGCCTCTGTTTCCTTCGATGGAGGTCATTAACGCCGTCTCCTCGCCGCATACAAAGGCTCCTGCTCCAAGCCTCAGTTCAATATCAAACTTAAATCCTGTTCCGAAAATATCCTCGCCAAGCATACCGTATTCTCTGGCCTGCCTAATTGCAATATTCAAACGCTCTACCGCGATCGGGTACTCGGCGCGTACATAAATATATCCCTGGGAAGCGCCGATTGCATAGCCTGCGATCGCCATTGCCTCCAGCACCACATGGGGATCGCCTTCCAGTACGGAACGATCCATAAACGCACCCGGATCGCCTTCGTCTGCATTACAGCAGACATATTTCTGATCCGCTTCATTGGCAGCGGCAAACTTCCACTTCATGCCGGTAGGGAATCCGGCGCCTCCGCGTCCTCTTAAGCCGCTGTCTAACAGCGTCTGGATCACGTCCTTCGGCTCCATCTCGGTCAGCACCTTCCCCAACGCCTCATATCCATGGGTTCCTATGTATTCTTCAATATCCTCGGGACTGATCACACCGCAGTTCCTAAGCGCAACCCTGTGCTGCTTCTTATAGAAGTTCGTCTCCTGCAGAGGAAGCACCTCGTCGCCCTTTACAGTCTCATCGTACAGAAGCCTCTTCACCACATTGCCTTTAGCTAAATGCTCCTCAACGATCTCCGGAATATCCTCTTCCTTCACCATAGAATAGAAGGCTCCTTCCGGATACACAATCATAATCGGTCCCAATGCACACAAGCCAAAGCAGCCTGTCTTGATCACACATACTTCCTCTTCCAGACCGTTCTTCTTAATCTCTTCATCCAATCTTTCCCTGATCTTCTGGCTTCCGGATGACGTACATCCTGTACCGCCGCATACCAGTACATGAGCGCGATACTTGCCATGTTCTGACGCTAAGGCGTCTGCCAGAGATTCATGTTCAGAACGATACTCTACAGTTCCCTGCATCTTTTCTCTTATTACACGTAATTCTTCCAGAGATTTCATACTGTTCCTCCATTTCTCCCAAATTCTGACTAATCGCTACTCATATTTTGCAAGGATATCGTCGATATCCTCAACCTTCAGCCGTCCATACACCTCGTCGTTAATGGTCATAACAGGCGCAAGTCCGCAGGCGCCGATACAGCGGCATGCATCCAGCGAAAATCTTCCGTCCGCCGTACACTCTCCGCCCACAATGCCAAGCTTCTCCATCAGCTTGTTGTAAATATCGCCGGAGCCCTTAACATAGCATGCCGTGCCAAGACAGACAGAAATCTGATATCTGCCCTTGGGGCTTAAGTTAAACTGGGAATAAAATGTAGCTACTCCGTAAATCTTCTCCAAAGGAATACCAGTATGATCGGAAATCATAGTCTGCACCTCGATTGGAAGATATCCATAGATATCCTGCGCTTTCTGCATAATCGGCATTAACGCGCCTTTTTCATCTTTCAGCTCTTCTATTACCGCCAGCAGTGCTTTTTCCTGTTCTTCAGTTCCACGAAATGGAACCGTAGACTTTTTAGAAAGCATGTGATTACCTCCCTCTCTATATTATTTAGTTCACGCTTAACCTATATAGTATCTTAACACACAAATTGTCTAAATTCTACAAAAATTTGCATAAATTATTGTTAATTTCTACCCATTCCTGTTATTTTTCGCGCAGTCCTGTTATTTTTCGCACATTCCTGTTAGTTTTCGCACATTCCTGTTAGTTTTTTCACTATGTCAGGCATCACGCTCCGTCACCCGCCATAAATTACATAATACCGCGGCAGTACAGTTAATTCTCCATCTCTACAAGTAAATAAAAGCCTCTGTCCGTCTCCTCTATTTTCCGGATAATGCCTGTTCTGGCCTTTATCCTCTCTGTTGTCCGGTAAATCCCCGACATAGCCACGGAAGGCTCTACCAAATAGGTATACCTTCCGGCGCTGGGGCTTCGTTCGCTGATCGTTACCTCCTGCCCTTCCTCTACCTGTCCCGGCCGTTCCATCTTAAATCGCTCCTGCCTCATTGTTCTCACCATCCCTTTCCCTTTACAATATCCTCTTTAGTCCCACTGTCTTTCCCTGTTAAGAAAACTCCCGCCCCCGCTCCATAATCGATAATCCCGGCGCATATCACCCACATGGCCAGATATCCCACAGGCGGTATGTTAGTCTCCACGAATCCAAACACTACTAAGATTACGCCCATAGCGCCCGTTCCGGCTGCCATCAGTACAATTCTTCCTGCTTTACACATAAAAAACACCTCACTTCCCATAGCCAGACTATAGCAAATAAGGTGTCCCTTAATCCGTACACTATTCCATACTTATTGGACTGCTAATGTTCAATAAGGTATACTTAACGAACTGTTACTATTCGTTATTGTATAATTCTAAAATCTTCATCTGCTTCTAAATCTTCATCCGTATCCAGCTCCGGCTCATCCTCCAGATCATCCTCCGCATCCTCGTCGTAGAGGTCATAGTCCTCGTCTATCTCCTCGTCCAGATCATCATCTAAGAGCATTCTCGCCTTTTCAACCTCCGTCTCTCTGGATATCTGCTGTTTCTTCTCATCAGCTTTCTCTTCCTGCCTTCTGCCTACCTGTCTGGAGCGCATAATAAACTGCACGGCCATACACAGAATGATCAGCACAAGAGGAACGGCAATCACTGCGATGAGATTCTCACCGAGCCCCACCATCGATACGATGGCGCCGCCCGCCATAAAACCTCCGCTAATCGACGTGACAATAATCACAAGCGGGTCAAAGACCTTCACCGTAACAACCGCCACAACCAATCCAAGCACAAGGCTGAGCCCAAGCACCGGCAAAGTGCTCATCTTTGTGATCAGCACACATAGCCCGGTAACAAGAAATATCATATAGAAGAATATCCCGATCTTATAAAAGATGCAGGCAAGCACTGCCATAAGAAGCGCCGCTCCTAACATAACTCCCACGGAGGCCATCTCCGGCAGTTCTGCCGCAGCAGCAATTCCGCCGCCTGCCGCCGCTCCCAGAAGAAATCCCATAAATGCTGCCCACACTCTTACCAGCTTCAGCCCAAACAATCCTACGATCAGACCGATCACAATTGTAATAATCAGTACGGTCATGTTCTGCAGGAAGAGCATTCCTGTTCCGGTTATCTGATCAATTCGTGTTATTACATCATTCATTATCCTTCTCCTTCGCGTCTTTTCATCCGTCCGCAGCCTCAAATAATTCTACAGATCTGCTTAAAATACAACGGAGCCTTTCTCTGTTCCGTTAATCACATAATATACCGCATCCTCTTCCGGTTTGATATAAAGATCCATGGTCTTGATGTCCCCAATTTTACCGCCGGACTTAGTCCATGCCTTCTTAACGTCAGCAATGATCGTCTTCTCCTCTACCTGTTTCTCGCGGTACTCCACATATGCGTTCACTTTCATTTCTTTCTTTGCGGCAGGCTTCCTTCCTGGCTTAGAAGCTTTCTTTGCAGCGGGTTTCTTCTCTGCTTTTTTAGCTTCCGCAGTCTCCGTCTTCTTTGCAGCCGCTGTCTTTGCTTTTATATCTGCCGCCTTCGCATCTGCCTTCTGCGTCTCTGTTACTTTCACTTCCGCAGTCTTTGCAGCCGTCGTCTTTCCTGTTTTCTTTGTTGCCATAATACTTCCTCCTGATAACTCGATTCTATATCATTTGTTCTTGTTTACCTAGTATCGGAAATAATTATAGCACATATGTTACATATTTCAATTGTAGTTTATACCGTATTTATAGGCAATAATCCCGATTTTTTGTAACTTCTTCCTATATTTAACAGCCGATGAATGCCATTAGTTCCGCTTTCGTCTGTTCGCCGACGGTTCTTGATACTACTTCCCCATCTTTAAAAAGCACAAAGGTCGGAATAGACATTACCCGGTACTGTCTTGCAGTCTCCATCGCATCGTCAATATCAAGCTTACATACCTTGATATCTGGAAGCTCTTCTGCAAGCTCCTCCACGATCGGCCCCATCGTCTGGCAGGGTCCGCACCATTTTGCCCAAAAATCTACCAAAACCGGCTTGTCCGCATTCAAAACAACCTCTTTAAAATCCTCTGACTTCACATGTATTGCTGCCATAGTTCTCTCCTTTTCTGCCTTGTTTTCAAATTAGTCTGTTTGCTTCCTTCCCATATTATACACCATTTGGCGAAAAAACTCACTCTCTTTTTCCAAGCCGTACTTCTTCCATCTGTCTTGCCAGTTCTTCATCCATATGGTCAAACAAATAATTTTTTCCCCTCTGCCTGTGCCGCTTCCACTCTTCCCTGATCTCACGCTCCGAAAGCCGCACTTCTTCCTCAAATTCTCTTGCGGAAATCAGCCTCGCACCCTGTCCGGCTGTAATCACCTGCTCTACTCCGTCGGAGGTTGCAACGGTGACGTGATATTTCCGTCCAATCTCATGCACCACCTTCTCGATATACTGGTCGGCAGTTTCCGCTTCCTTGGTGTATACCACATAGATATTATGATACCGCTGGATTTCCAGCGCCTCTCCCTCTACCTTATAAGCATCGAACACAAGGATCAACGTACATTTTTTAAATCCTTGATAATTGCTCAGGATATCCATCAGCTTATTTCTCGCGGCTTCAATATGCTCCTCCGCCAGTTCCTTTAATTCTTCCCATGCAAATATGATATTATATCCGTCCACCAGCAGATATTCCTTCCGGTCTGCCGGTTTCGTCGCCGGCTTTTTCTCACGGGAGGCTTCTATCGTCTGCCGGACCGGCTGCTTTCTGCGCTCGATCTTTCCATAAGTGCGGATAAATATTTCCTCCAGTTCCTTCTCTTCTGCGTATTCCCGTCCGGCTGCCGCCATGGAAGGCGCCCGCTTGCCGGACCGGCTGCTTTTTCCCACGTTCCGGAGAGTCTCCTTCTCTTCCTGTTCCCTTCTTTTTTTAAGCTGGCTTTCTATATGCATATACCGGAACACTTCATTCCAAGGCACATAAAATCCCGCGCCGTGGGCACAGAATATCGAACCCGGCGGATGATCTGTATCGGCCTCCGGATCGTAACCGGCCTCCTCTATGATTTCCTCCGCCTCCGCGCAAGGCTCATAGCCCTTCAGGGTACAAAGCAGCCGTCCCCTGCCTTTCGTATACGCCGCCACTTCCAGCTGGTAATCCCGCATCCCGGACACCGGCGCGCTTCCTTTTATCACCGCAAAATCTCCGTCCGTTTCAGGATTTTCAAATTCCCCATGCATCTTCTGTATATCGTTCAGGGCGCGCCCGATATTTTCGTCGGGCAGTTCCAGACAGAAAGCATAATAAGGCTCCAAGAGTATGCTCTCCGCCTGCATCAGCCCCTGCCGGAGCGCGCGGCAGGCTGCCTGACGGAAATCTCCTCCCTCTGTATGCTTTAAATGGGCCCGGCCCGCCGCCAGTATAATCCGCATGTCGGTAACTGCCGAACCGGTCAGAACTCCTCTGTGCTCCTTAGCCTGAAGGCTGGACAGTATCAAATGCTGCCAGTTTTTATCCATCGCATCCTCGCTGCACTCGGAGGAAAATACAAGCCCGCTCCCTGGTTCTCCCGGCTCCAGAATCAGATGCACCTCTGCATAGTGGCGCAGCGGCTCAAAATGCCCCACCCCTTCCGCTTGATTCCGAATGGTCTCTTTGTACACAATATTTCCCGTATCAAAGGATACCCGGACATGAAATCTCTCTTCTATCAGGCTCTTTAATATCTCTAACTGGATCTCTCCCATCACCTGCACATGAATCTCATCCAGTTCCTCATTCCATAGAATACGCAGCATAGGATCTTCCTCTTCCAGCCTGTGCAGATTCAAAAGCATCCTGTGCGCGTCCGTTCCCTCCGGCAGAATAACGCGGTAGCTGAGCACCGGCTCCAGCATAGGCGGCGCTGGCTCTCCTTCCCATCCCAGACCCTCTCCCGGATAAGTCCGGTTAAGTCCGGTCACCGCGCAGACCATTCCCGCGTACGCCTCCTGCACCGTTTCGTACTTCTCTCCTGAATAGACGCGGATCTGGTTAACCTTCTCCTCCCAGATCTCCTCTCCCGTCTCCATACCCGGCTTCCGGTTCGTTACCGGTTCCTTGACCTTAAGGCTTCCGCCTGTTATTTTCAGATGGGTCAGCCGCATCCCTGAATCGTCTCTGGAAATCTTATATACCCTTGCTCCAAACCTTTCCGGATATGCGGGCGCTTCCGTATAACGTTCCAATCCCCCAAGAAACTCCCTGATCCCCTGCATTTTCAACGCCGAACCAAAATAGCAGGGAAAGATTCTCCGGCGCTTTATTAAGCCGCGCGCTGTCTGTTCCGAAAGGGTATCCGTCTCCAAATACTCTTCCAGTGCGGCCTCTTCGGTTACCGCCATGCTCTCCAGCGTTTCGCCGGATAATTCCTCCTGAAACACAGCGCAGCCCTCCGATAGCTGCTGCTTAAGCTCCGCCATCAGCTTCTGCCTGTCTGTTCCGTCCTGATCCATCTTATTGATAAATAGGAACGCAGGAATCCCATATCTCTCAAGCAGCCGCCATAAAGTCCTTGTATGGCCCTGTACGCCGTCCGCCCCATTGATAACCAGAATCCCATAATCCAGCGCCCGAAGCGTACGCTCCATCTCCGCCGAAAAATCCACATGCCCCGGCGTGTCTAAAAGCGTCACGGCCTTATCGCCAAGCACAAACTCCGCCTGACTGGAAAAAATAGTAATCCCTCTGAGCTTCTCCAAATCATGGGTATCCAGACAGGCGTCCCCATGGTCTACCCGGCCCGGCTTCCTGATTCTTCCGGTTTCATAGAGAATACTTTCCGAGAGCGTCGTTTTTCCCGAATCTACGTGGGCAAGAACGCCTATGCAAAGATGCTTCCCCCGCGTATTTACCGACTTATTTTCCAATCTAGTATCTTCCATTAGAAATACCCCCCGCCATTCACAGTCTTTGCCCTTAGAACCCTATCGGCTTTCCGTCCAGCGCCGCATAGACCAGCTTATCATGCCCGTCGTACACCAGCTTCAGCGAAAAGAAGGTATCCCTCTCCAAAAGAAGCCTGTGGAAGATCAGGTCCCCCTCCCACAAATTCAGTTCTTCTATTTCAGAAATTTCTACCCATTCCAGATCCCCCTCATCGCAAGGTATCTGTTCTCCTTCAAATCCATCCGCCGTAAACAGCGACATATATTCCGTAACTCCGCTTCCCGATACAAAGGTAACCATAGCGCGGTACTGATAGGAGGTCAGCGTAAGACCTGTCTCTTCCTTCACTTCCCTGAGCAGGCACTCCTCCGGACTTTCATCCTCTTCAAAATGCCCTCCTACCCCAATCCACTTGCCCTCATTCACGTCATTTTCCTTCACATTCCTGTGAAGCATCAGATATTTCCCATCCTTTTCTATATAACAGAGCGTACTTAATTCCGGCATCTTTTTCTCTCCTTTATTGTGCAAATTTGTCTTTCTGAACATTTCCAAATGTGGTATGATAGCTTACGCGGCCGTATTTTCCGCACTAGTAAGCTGAACGCCTATTATATTTTATCGAATTTATGGGAGAAATGCAATGAATCGAACCATTCATTATGAAATATCCGAAGCCCACGCAGGACTTCGCGTAGAACAATATCTGAAACGGAGGGGCTACTCTTCCCAGAACCTTGCCTCCATCAAGCGGATGCCGGAGAGCATTCTGATAAACGGCATCCATTCCTACATGCGCCAGCCCCTTGCCGCCGACGACCGTTTGACGGTCCAAATCACCGAGAGCCGGTGCTCGGAAAAGATTCCGCCGGTAGAAATTCCTCTTCAGATCGTATATGAGGATGAGGATATTATCGTGATTAATAAGCCTGCTGGAATGCCCATACATCCTTCTCTGAATAACTATTACAATACCATGGCAAATGCGCTTGCATGGTATTACAAGGAACAGGAGAAACCCTTTATCTTCCGCTGCTGCAACCGTCTGGACCGGGATACCTCCGGCCTGACGGTCGTGGCAAAGCATCTGGTCAGCGCGGGCATTCTCTCAGCCATGACCGGAAGAAGGGAAGTAAACCGGGAATATCTTGCTATTACAACGGGGCATGTTATGCCGGAATCCGGAACCATCACCGCGCCGCTGGCAAGAAAACCGGGAACCATCATAGAACGGACTGTAGACTGGGAACGGGGCGAACCCGCCGTTACCCATTATCGGCTGATAGCGTCCGACGACCGCCACAGCCTTGTTTCCCTGAAGCTGGAGACCGGACGCACCCATCAGATCCGCATTCATATGAAATACCTCGGTTATCCTTTGATCGGCGATTACCTATATCATCCGGACATGTCCTGTATCGGAAGGCAGGCTCTTCACTCCTGCCGGCTTTCCTTCCCGCACCCTATAACCGGAACAGCGATGGATTTTACCGCGCCGCTTCCGAATGATATGCAGGCTGTGCTGGATATACCGACATAATTCTCTAAAACTTACCGGACTATTCATTCTGGCTGCGCAGGCCGTCCGCCTCCTCCCGCGTGAGAAGTTTATTTCTCACCATACTGTCAAGCACCTGCTCCACACGTTTAGAAGCCAGCTCCATATTCGCATCCGGGGAATATGCTGACGGGGCATTAGGCAGACCCGCCAGCATCACGGCTTCATAATCCGTAAGCTCCGACGGCGTTTTCCCGAAATACCCTTTAGCCGCATCATATATTCCATAATACTCGCCGCCAAAATAAATAGTGTTTACATATAATTCAAATATTTCTTCTTTGCTGTAATTCCCTTCTACATCAAACACGGCAAAAACTTCCGCCGCCTTACGTTCCAGAATCTTATCCTGTGTAAAAAACTGATTCTTTACAAGCTGCTGTGTAATGGTGCTTCCGCCCTCTTTAAAAGAACAGGTTCTTATATCCGCCAGCGCTGCGCGGCAGATCGCAATAAAATCAATTCCCGGATGTTCCATAAACCTATGATCCTCTACGGAAATTACTGCGTTAATATAAAACTGCGGCAGTTCCGAATATCTGACGAAATGAGCCCCGCCTTGGATTTCCTCCATTGTCTCTTCAATCGACTTCTCTGCCGTGGCTTCCCGATACATCCGATATCCTTTTATTCCAAAAAAACCTCCAAACAATATGCCAAAGCAAAATAAAATTATGAACAGCCGCAGCAATATTTTCCCTACATAATGTTTGTTTTTCATCTTTCAGTACCTCCATTACCACACAGCCAGCCTTTTATCCCGCGTCGCCCTTCGTCAGATTCCTATATCGCCTTCAACTAAAAAATCCGTTTCTTGATATTTGCCTTTCTGATATCCCAGACAAATAACGGCAGATATCATCCGTAATGGTTCTTACATCACACGATGAATCTGCCGCTATAACTTATACTCTTCCTAATCCTGCAGCCACTCTGACACCGCGTATACAAATTTTAATTTAGTACATTGCTCAGAGTCTCAAATAATTTCTCTATATCAATCGGTTTTGCTATATGCCCGTTCATTCCGCACTTCAACGCCTGCTGCCTATCCTCTTCAAAAGCATTAGCTGTCATTGCCAGCACAGGTACGCTGGCTAGTTCTTTATTCTCCAAACTGCGGATCGCCTTCACTGCATCATAACCGTTCATAACAGGCATCTGCACATCCATCAGCACCAGCTGGTAATGCCCCGGTTCGGATGCTTTGAGCATATCCAAGGCTATCTGCCCATTCTCTGCGATCTCTATTGAAAATCCGGCTTCCTCCAAAATCGCTTCTGCAATTTCCTGATTTAATTCATTATCCTCGGCCAGCAAGATATTTCCCGGTGTAAATTCTACTTGAATACCGTCGTCCTTCTTCTTTTCCAGACTATCTTCTTCCCCGGCATTTACGATTGAATACAGGCAGCTTCTCAGCTCCGACAGGAACAGCGGTTTGCTGCAGAAAGTTGTCACTCCGGCCTCTCTCGCTTCGTCTTCAATCTCTGACCAGTCATAGGCGGTAAGCACGATAATCGGCACGTCCCCGCCAATCTCTTTGCGGATCCGTCTGGCCACTTCAACCCCGTTCATATCCGGCAGCAGCCAGTCGATAATGTACACACTGAACTGATCTCCCCATGCAATTGCCTGATGGGTTCTAAGCACAGCTTCCTTCCCCGACAAGGTCCATTCCGCACGCAGCCCGATCTGCTGCAGCATATAGGACACGCTGTCGCAGGTATTAAAGTCATCGTCTACCACCAGCGCCCTGCAATTCTTAAGCTGCGGTATATCAAGCGGCTCTTTGGATTCCGCATCTATTCTGAAGGTAACGGATAATATGGCTTCCGTCCCTACTCCCTGCTCGCTCTTTACTTCTATCGTACCATTCATCATATCTACGATATTCTTGGTGATTGCCATGCCGAGACCGGTTCCCTGAATACCGCTGGTTGTTGTATTATTCTCTCTCTCGAAGGGTTCAAAAATATGCGCTACAAACTCTTCGCTCATACCG
>CAJTYU010000015.1 GCA_910584095.1 uncultured Dorea sp.
CCTCTTAAAGCATTCAGCTTTAGGAGGCATTATTTTTACAGCATAACAACTTTACAAATTTTCATTCTTATGTTATCCTATAAGTGTTTTCGAAAACAGATCTTATATTGATTTCTTTTTAATCAACACGCAGAAACTTAGATTTGCAATCAACTTTCCAGCCAAACATCCAATTATCACAAACAAAACATTTTATTTTCATAGGCGAGCTTGACTGTACGTATCATAGTAGTTATAATAGTAGCAAGAATAGTATATATTATGATTCCATCATTCGAGATTACCTATACAAAAATGACAAGGGAGAATGCCGATGGAACATAACAAGATTACAGAGCTTAGACATACACGCAACACCAAGGATCGCGTATTCCGATTGCTTTTTCGGGAAAAGAAGGAATTACTGTCGCTTTACAACGCTGTGAATGATACCAATTACGACAATCCCGATGACTTAACTGTTACAACTTTAGAGAACGCCATTTATATCACCATGAAGAACGACCTTTCTTTTCTTCTGTATGATAACATGATGCTTTATGAACACCAGTCAACAGATAATCCGAACATCCCGTTACGCGACTTGTTTTACGTATCCAGCCTATATTCCGGATTAGTTCCACCAGAGAAGCTGTACAGTTCTTCCCGGCAGCTAATTCCAGAACCAAGATTCATCGTATTTTACAATGGAACAGCTCGTCTGCCGGAACGGTTCGAGTATAAGTTATCCGATTTGTATGAAACTAGAAACATCGCAAGGCCGCAGGATGACGGCGAATCTGATGATTCCCGCCCAGACTGCACTGCATATTCGATTCCGGATTTGGAATTAAAGGTATCGGTACTCAATATTAACGAAGGCCATAACACATCTATCAAGGACAAATGCGAGTCCCTCAACGGATACTCTATCTTTGTAGACAAGACCCGAAAGTACCGCAAGCTTCTCCCCTCAGAAGAAGCGGTTGAGCGTGCTATTAATGAGTGTATCTCAGAAGGAATACTCGCAGAGTTCTTACAGAAAAATCGAGCGGAGGTATTAAACGTGAGTATATTTGAATTTAATGAAGAAAAATATCGGGAGGTCATGCGCGAAGACGGATTCAACATGGGATTCTCCGATGGCAAGGCTGTTGGCTTAGCCGAAGGTAAATCTATTGGCTTGACCGAAGGCTTAGCCGAAGGACGTCTTCTGGGCACTAACAAAGAACGGGAGAACGGTATCAGACTCCTCATCAGAACCTGCCGCAGCGTGAATATTTCCAGACAAAATACCCTAGAGCAACTGGCTACACAATATTCTTTGGATACAGACACCGCTCAAAAATACCTGAATATGCACTGGAATTAGCGAAATTTTTTCATTTCCCCATACATACGCAGGACTTCCTCGGTGTATTGCCCATTTTTCTCATATACAATAAGCGGCGGTTCTACTTGAATTCAGAGAACCGCCCGTTTCTATAAGCGCATACCACTCCGCCATAATATTTATGTTCAATATTACTTATAACCACTAGAAAATGCCTCTCTGCAACGCAATATGCGATTTTACTATTTCTTATTCCATATCTGAAATTCTATCAACTATATGGAATTCCCCTGTATCTTCATTAAATTCAAAATGTATCTCATCATACCTGTGCCTGTCAAGAAAATAATCCTCATAAGCCTTACATAAATTATCGTTCTCACTTTTTTGAAATGCCATATAATTTGCCGATATTTCTGGCTGATAAAAAGTTCCGTTTTTCACTCCAAAAATACTTGTAAAACTATTAGAACCTCCTCCTGACACCTCCCATGTATAAAATGTATGCTCACCTACATTAACAAGTTCATCAATCGGAAATCCCCACAGCCCTGTTTCCACAATAGCTGCTTCTGCGAAATTATTCACAAACCAAACTGATACTTTATCATAAAGGTTCTGATTATCACCATTTGGCGACGTAGCTGCGAACGCCTCCTTCGTCCCGTCTGAATCATAATCAGCTATTTTAATATTAATAACCTGATCTTCAGTAACCTGTTCCAAGGCAGTTCTCACAATTTCCTCTGTTAAGCTCTTTTCTTCTAAACTTTTGTCCCCCGAAACATTATTATCTAACCCTACTTTGATCACTCCCCATTTTCCATCTTTTTTTACCCAGCATTTCCCATCAAACACAGGCCGGATAGCTTCAAAATTTCCTTTTGGAATTATAATATTTCCAACGGTATCTCTCAGCTCCCATTCCCCGTCTTTGCATAATACAACATAACCTTCAGAAGCCGCATAGCAATACTCTTTAGTATGGTTTGACGAACGCCGTGCCCCTATATCAAACACTGGATATTGTTTCCACGACGAATCGTATTCAATTGGAATAATAACCTCTCCCTTTCCATTTACATAACCCCATTTTCCATTTTGACACACGGCAGACAAACCATTGGATTGTGAACCGCATTCATCATAAATAAAATCAGTTATTAAATTACAATCCTGTTCAAGCGCATATTTCCCCTTTAAATTACTTAACAATGTTTTGACAACACTATAATCTATATATTCAGATGCCTCTTGGACAGGGATAACGTCCTGCACAAACTCACTGCTAAGGTTACCCGCTCTCTGCCTAGCGCCATTATAATAATAGTACACTGTTAAATTTAAATCTCCATTACCAACAGACGCAGTTATATCCCCATTTTTATTTATCCAGTAAATATCCCATTCCATTTGATATTCTTCTGAATATTCAGGAATTGTTCTAATCATCATATAACTATCGCCAAAATTAGCAATCTCTTTATAAGCAATCTCCGCCAATAGTTTTCCATCAAGATCTATTATTCCTAATTCATTTCCTTTTTGAATTACAGCATTTGGATTATCTGCCTGTTTAGATAATTCGTTTATTGAGTACCTTGCATCCGGATAAGCCGCAAGATAAAATATATCATCAGCTTCTATCTCAGGTTTCACCGCCCAAGTATAATTAGGTAATTCATCCAGTAAAAGCTTCTCTATTTTTTTAGTATTAAATTCCGCGTCCCCGTAATCTTTAGATAATATAATATATTCATCACAATTTTTTGTTTCAATTAACTCTGCAAGCATCGAATATATTTTCACAATTTCATTATATAATTCTTTTGCATTCTCAGAATCAACCCAATTTTCATCTTTATTTCCTTTTATATTTAAATTATAGAGCTGCGTCTTATTGCGTAAATTCAATCGCAAATAAAGCATAAGCTGATTCCGGGCCTCTTGAATGCTTTCATTAGTCAATTTATCTTTTGTCGTTAATATATTCTCGTCTTTAAATAATTCTCGAACTAGCTGCTCCACCTTAATTGAAAATGTTACAATACTCAGTTCCGAGTAAACATCCGAAACCTCGGTCGATTTAACATCAAACATGCCATAGCATGATCCAATTGCTCCCATAATGCTAAATGCCGTTGCAAAAGGCGACTTGCTAAAAATTTTATTCAACCCAAAACCTATTGCACTCTGCAAAGCTTCATTTGCCGCGGCCGCTGTTGGGTTATTATAAGAATCCAGAAGACGTTTCCCAGAGGACCTTACATATCCCAAAACATTTTCATTTATATACCCAGGATTTTTGTAATCTGCTAATACCTGAAGCTGTTCCAAATATTCTTCATTCCACGTCTCCACTCGGCTGGACGTATCATATACATTCCATATGCATTGGAGAATCCCCAGCCCATCCCCTATTTCTTCCAACATTTTAGCTTTGTTTTTAAATTCAGGAATTTCAAAAATCGAAGTATCTATTTCTCCACTTCTAATTTGATTCGCAATATTCTCCAGCCTTGTGCTTTTAAACTTCGCTTTTTCCAACAATGCTACTGCATCGGGAATGCTCTTTATCACTTCACCTACATTCTCCGGCAAGGAAATAATATTTTGAATCTTACCAGTATACTCGCTATATATGGAAAACGGCGAATTTGCAGCCAGTTTCATAGCATCAGCTTGCATTCCTTCCCCTACAAATTCCTTATCTTCCTTTGCAAGTTGTAAAATAGCATTCTCATAACATTCTGCCGTTTCCACATTTCCTTCGCCTGGCCACCATGGCATAAAAATTTTGCCATCAAAGTCATTAAAAACTTCTGCTACTGCAGAATATATCCTTTGCATCCATTCTTGATTGCTAAACAGCCAGCCTGTGTCAATAAGAACATCTTCTGAATTAGATGCTATCTGCACCAGATCAATACTATGGATAGCCATGAAATCCAATATAGTAAGAGGCATTGGTTGAACACACACAATATTATCCTCAATTGTATATTCTGCATGTAATAAATACAAAAGCTTCTCAAAAGGCAAAAACACCTCTTCGTCAACAATATAGCAATTCATAGTATATGATTCATGCATCGCTTTAATTTTAGCTCTTTTCTTATCAACATCAACTTTAACCAATACTCTCGTTTGAAGTTCAATACCATAATTTTCTGTATCACCTTCATATTCTCTGATAAATTCAAATTCTAGCCTATCTTCTATCTGTGCCCAATTATAATTAGACATTTCTGCCAAAGTCTCAATGGAACAATATGTTTCTTTATTATCCCACAGACATTCATAATTTTGTATCTTTCCATTAACAGAAACTTGTAAATACTTTGTATGTACTTCACTTGCTATTGCTTTTACCGGACATGCACTAAATATAAGGCATATGCCTAATAACATGCTAAGTATTCTCTTCATTGCGCACCGCCTTCCGTCAATTCATAAATGTATTGTGTGTATCCACCTAACAAAGCATTAGATAATTCACTTGTCATTTCAATCTTTTGTTCTTTATCTAATTTGATGGCTACTTCAAATTCGCGCACCGGTGCATCTTCCGCTTGAAGACGCTTTTCTAATTCGATTATAATATCCTCTGTAATATTAGACTGAAAATCGTCACTGCTAGCCATTCCCTCAAAAACCTTTCCAAAATCAACATTTGTAATAACAACATTAATTACGTTGGAATCTTTATCTATTTCAGATGACTCAATTTCAAATTTAATTGATTCAGCCAAAACCGCCTGAAATCCTTCAAATTCCACCGAAACCTCTTCATAGTTTCCTGAAAGAAATTTCCCACAGGCTTTATCTTGCGCTTGATATGCAGTCAAAAATGCCTCCACGTTTTCTTGACATTGTGTCTCTTCTTTAGAAGAACACCCATATAATACCGAAACGCACAAAATACTCATAAATAAATATTTTTTTATTATTTGCTTCATTATTCTCTCCTCTCGTGCTTGGATATTTTTTACAATTCTTTTCTTTTAAATTATTTCTACAATTATACATTCTTCTACATATTCCTACAATTACCGTACATCATATTCGGTTGCGCCAACGTCATATTCCAAAAAACTATATAATCTATGCAATTCCACATTTAAGCATTCCCTTATTTCTTATATTATATTTATATAATATGACAACTTTACAAACAAGTATTTTTATGTTATCCTATAAGTGTTTTCAAAAACAGATCTTATATTGATTTCTTTACAATCAACAAGCAGAAACTCAGATTTTCAATTAACTTTCCAAGTAACCATTTCATCAACACAAATAAATCATTTTATTTACATAGGTAATCTTGACTATGCATATCACAACAGTTATAATAGTATATATTATGATTCCAGCATTCGAGATTGCCTATACCAAAATACAAAGGAGAATGCCAATGGAACATAACAAGATTACAGAGCTTAGACATGCTCGCAACGCCAAGGATCGCGTATTCCGATTGCTTTTTCGGGAAAAGAAGGAATTACTGTCGCTTTACAACGCTGTGAATGATACCAATTACGACAATCCCGATGACTTAACTGTTACAACTTTAGAGAACGCCATTTATATCACCATGAAGAACGACCTTTCTTTTCTTCTGTATGATAACATGATGCTTTATGAACACCAGTCAACAGATAATCCGAACATCCCGTTACGCGACTTGTTTTACGTATCCAGCCTATATTCCGGATTAGTTCCACCAGAGAAGCTGTACAGTTCTTCCCGGCAGCTAATTCCAGAACCAAGATTCATCGTATTTTACAATGGAACAGCTCGTCTGCCGGAACGGTTCGAGTATAAGTTATCCGATTTGTATGAAACTAGAAACATCGCAAGGCCGCAGGATGACGGCGAATCTGATGATTCCCGCCCAGACTGCACTGCATATTCGATTCCGGATTTGGAATTAAAGGTATCGGTACTCAATATTAACGAAGGCCATAACACATCTATCAAGGACAAATGCGAGTCCCTCAACGGATACTCTATCTTTGTAGACAAGACCCGAAAGTACCGCAAGCTTCTCCCCTCAGAAGAAGCGGTTGAGCGTGCTATTAATGAGTGTATCTCAGAAGGAATACTCGCAGAGTTCTTACAGAAAAATCGAGCGGAGGTATTAAACGTGAGTATATTTGAATTTAATGAAGAAAAATATCGGGAGGTCATGCGCGAAGACGGATTCAACATGGGATTCTCCGATGGCAAGGCTGTTGGCTTAGCCGAAGGGCTTCTTCTGGGCGTTGACAAAGAACGGGAGAACGGTATCAGACTTCTGATCAGAACCTGCCGCAGCGTGAATATTTCCAGACAAAATACCCTAGAGCAGCTAGCCTCACAATATTCTTTAGATACAGACACCGCTCAAAAATACTTAAATATGCACTGGAATTAGCGAAACTTTTTCATTTCTCCATACATACGCAGGACTTCCTCGGTGTATTGTCCGTTTTTCTCATATACAATAAGCGGCGGTTCCACCTGAATCCGCGGCCGCCCGCTTCTCAAGCCCTCTATCAAAACCATCGACGGCTCCTTATCCACATACGAATGCACCAGCCGCATCCGTTTCGGCTCTATCCTATGCTCGCACATCCCCTTCATGATCTCCGGCAGACGAAATGGTCTGTGCACCATATAAAAGCGCCCTTTCTCTTTCAAAAGCTTCTCGCTCTGCTCCAGCACATCCTGAAGAGTACAGCGCGCTTCATGCCTGGCAATATACTTTGCATCGTTTACATTCTTTACTCCATGCTCGCTGATCATGTAGGGCGGATTTACTGTTATAACGTCAAAAGAGGCCGCGCCATATATATTTGCTGCCTCCTTAATATCTCCCGTTGTTATATCGACCTTTCCTTCCAGACGATTATACTGCACGCTGCGTCTCGCCATATCTGCGCTTACCTCTTGAATTTCCAATCCCGCGTAAAAAGCGCCTTCATTCTTTGCCTCCAGAAGAATGGGAATAATTCCTGTTCCGGTCCCCAAATCCAGAGCTTTCTCTCCTCTTTTTACCTTTGCAAAGGAAGATAACAGAACTGCGTCTATTCCGAAACAGAACTGATTCGGATTCTGGATCAGATAATATCCCCCTGTCTGAAGATCATCCAGCCGTTCCCCTTCATTCACAAGAGATTCTCTTATTTTTACTTCTTCTGACATTATTTTATCTCTCATTTTACTATTCATCATCTAATTTTGAAGCCGCGTTCTTTTCTTCCAGCGCTTTGAGCTGCTTTAACTGCTCATTAGACAGCTTTACATCCTTCTTCTTCCGTCTTGGTTTGAAGCGAAGCTCGCCAACCTTGTATTCCCGTATTTCCTTCTCGTCATTGTCCAGATCGACAATAACTTTTACCTGCTGCCGAAGTACGTTAACCGAATGCACAGCTCCGCGCAGCTTCTCAGGCGTTGTTACATAATCCCCCACCGACGGCAGACGGCTGTTCAATTCCTCGTACGTCTCCTCTTCATTTGTCAGACAGCACATAAGCCTTCCGCACACTCCTGATATCTTAGTCGGATTCAATGACAAATTCTGCTCCTTTGCCATTCGGATAGATACTGGCGCAAATTCCGTCAAATACGTATGGCAGCACAACGCCCTTCCGCATATGCCGAGTCCGCCGCGTATCTTCGTTTCATCCCGGACGCCGATCTGGCGCAGTTCAATCCTTGTACGGAACACTCCCGCCAAATCCTTTACCAATTCTCGGAAATCAATTCTTCCATCCGCGGTAAAATAAAACAACACCTTATTATTGTCAAAAGTATACTCTGCATCTATCAGCTTCATTTCCAGCTTATGCTTACGTATTTTCTCAAGACAGATTGCAAAAGCTTCCTTCTCCTTTTCTTTATTCTTAGCCTCCTTGCGTTCATCCTCCTGCGTAGCAATCCGGATAACCGGTTTAAGCGGCTGCGTGATTTTCTCATCCTCCACCTCTCGCACGCCGGTCACGACAGCGCCGATCTCAACGCCTCTTGCCGTCTCCACGATTACTTTATCCCCCGCGTGGATATTAAGCTTCCCCGGCGCAAAGAAATAAACCTTCCCCGCAGTACGGAATCTCACTCCAATTACCTTCGTCATATATTAATTCTCCTTTATCGTAAGAAATAGCAGTTCCATCACAAGAACAAAATTAACATTTGCCCTCAGCCTTGCCTTAGCCTTATCCAAGCTGTCAATAACCAGCTCAATTCCCTCGTAAGAGCTCCTCTTCGCTCTTTCCTGAATTTCCGGAAGCAGCTCCTTAAACACTAACTCATCCACTTCCTTGGTAGCCTTATACATCAGTACATCCCGGTACCAGATCATAATGATATCAAAATAGTCTTCCACCTCAAGCTTATATGCATGGATATGCCTGATTGCCTCAATCAGTTCATTCAGCTCCATATCTCGGATATTCTTAAGCAGATTTACCGACTCTTCCCGGATATCATTGAATCGTTCAGATTTGGCCAGCAGGATTGCCCGTCCAATATTCCCCTGTGCAAAGGCGGTACACATATCGGCTTTATAATCCGGCACCTCCAGCTTTTCCATCAGATATTTCTTAATCAGCGTATCCTTGATATTGCGCAGCTTTAACATGACGCATCTGGACGTAATAGTCGGAAGCAGCTTCTCCCCATTCTCTGTCAGCAGAAAGATTACCGCATACTCCGGCGGTTCCTCAACCGTTTTCAAAAGCGCGTTCTGCGCCTCTTCCGTCATTAGATCCGCATGGTCAATAATATAGATTTTATACGCTCCCTGATATGGTTTAATCATGATATCGTTATTTACCTTTGTACGGATCACATCTACTCCAATACTTTCCAGAGACGTAGGAGCCACAGAAATCAAATCCGGATGATTGCCACTGTCTACCTGCCTGCAGGAATGGCATTTATTACAAGGCTCTGCTCCCCCCGCCTCGCATAGCAAGGTTTCCGCAAACAAAGCCGCCAGCATCTTCTTCCCGGACCCTCTGGCGCCATTCAGGATATATGCATGGGATACTTTGTCCTCCCTCACCGCATTCTTGATATATCCAATAATATTCTTATGTCCTATCACATCTTTAAAGCTGCCCATCGTATATCTCCTCTGTTATCTTTTTAAGACATGTCTCCATATCCGTATTCTCATACCTTTTATCTATCCCCAGACGCATCAGATTCTCCTCGCAGAAATCCTCCTCATCTGCCAGAAACCGCCTGCACATCTCTTTGTACTTCGGCTCCGCCTGGCTGCGCTCCCTTTTAAGCGCCCGCGCCAGCCGCTCTCCGTCGTCTACCTCTATATATACAGGAACCAAATATTCCGCTCCGTAAAATCTCTGCATCTGCTCATAGGACTCCAGCGTCCCAATCATCAGATAGCTGTGACCGCGCAAATCAATCTGTCCGTCATCCACAGTGAAATACTTCCAGATACCGTGCACGGTATGATATAATCGAAGTTCAATCACCTTTCCTTCCGATTCAAATCTAGAAAGCTCCTCCTCCGTCACGAAATAATACTGGACTCCGTTCCTTTCGCCTTCCCTCATGGGTCTTGTGGTATAGGGGGCAACTTTACCAAGCATCGGACAACGCTTAAGAATTTCGCGATATAGCGTATCCTTCCCAGATGAACTTTTCCCCATCATATAATATATCTTACCCATCTGCCAAGCCCTCATTCCCGTATTCAGTTACTGTTCACTCCCGTTCACAGGAAACTTTCACAAATCCATTTAAAATTGCCTTCGGCAATGGGATTTGCTCACACCTGAATTGCTTTCTTACGGTCTGCGCAGTAAATGCGCAGACCTGTAAACAGTAACTTTCGCAGTCAGAATCCTGCTCTAACCACCTTAATCTGCCCGTCCCTCTCCAAGCCTTCTATAGAGAAGCCGGCCTTTCGATACTCTCCCAGAAGCTTCGCCGCCTCCGGCGATATCTGCTCGCCCGGCACGATCAAGGGACTCCCCGGCGGATACAAATACGCGTACTCTGCCGAAATTCTTCCTTCCGCTTCCTCCCATGGAAGCATCTCCGTTTTAAATTCCCCATCACTAATCCTAAGCGCCTCCGCGCAGCTCATAACCTGACGATTAACCGGATTCCCGGCCATTCCGGTATCAGCCTTTTTCATTCCGGCTTCCTCGGCGTCCCTTGCGCGGCAGCCCTTTTCTGCCAGTTCTGCGTCAATCTCAGACAACGCCTTTTGCAGCCGTTCGAACCCTTCCCCGCTGTCATTTACCGAAGTCATGGCAATCACATAGGTTCCGGCCGCCATCTCCATCTGCAGGTGATACCGTTCAAGAAGTATCTTGTACAATTCCCTCCCGGTCATTCCCAAACCATTTACAGAAATCACAAGCTTTGACCAGTCATACCGCTCCGTTTCAACCAGTCTCAAACATTTCAGGCTGCCAAGACTCTTCCTGAGTCCGGTAAGCCGCCGAACATAATCTTCAAACATCCCGGGGCCTTCTTCATCAAGCATATGCACGCACTTATCAATGCTGGCCATCAAGATATATGACGGACTGGAAGACTGCATCATATCCAGATATCGGAAGATCCTCCTGCGATCCGCAATCTCTCCCCGGACATGCAGAAGCGCCGTCTGGGTCAGCGACGGCAATGTCTTATGAACGCTGTGAATTACAATATCCGCTCCCTTCGCAAGCGCATTTGAATCAAAATACGGATGAAATCCCAGATGCGCCCCATGGGCTTCGTCCACAATCAGCGGAACCCCCCATTCATGGACTGTCTCGGCAATTCCCTTAATGTCGGAGATCACCCCGTCAAAAGTAGGAGATACGATCACAACCGCTCGGATATCCGAATACTCCATAAGCGCAGTTCTCACTGCGCTTACAGAAATATCCATATTCATATGAAGACTGGAACTAAATTCCGGATATAAATACATCGGCTTCAGCTCATTCAAATATATCGCATGGTAGACAGACTTATGGCAATGCCTCGCGACAAGTATCCGGTCTCCCTTTCCGGTACTTCCAAGCACTGCGCTCAGAATACCTGCAGTGCTTCCATTCACCAGATACCTTGTTTCCTCGGCGCCATACACCTTCGCCGCAAATTGCTGCGCCTCCAGCAAAATCCCGTCCGCATGGTGCAGGTCATCGAATCCCTCTATCTCTGTAATATCAATCTCATAGGGAAGTCCAACGCCCGCCGCCGCCTGTCTCTTATGTCCCGGCATATGAAATCCGTAATAATCGGACGCACTATATTCTGTTAGCCGGTCGTACAATCCATTCATAAATAATCCTCTCGAATCCCTTTAAATGCAACTGTTCTATTTATATCTTACCAGTTCGCAACAGTTTTATCAAGCTAAAAACTCCTCCAGAATTTCCCGGATCAATACTTCCTTTGAAATTGCCCCCATCGGCTTGTCCTCTCCTTGCTCTGCTCCTTTCCCGGCAGAATCTGCCGCCAGCTTCTCGGCCGCCCTATCTGCTGCCGCTTCCATACTCTTTTCTACTGCCCTCTCCGCCAGACGCTCTGCAAGCTGCTGCTCCTTCTTCTTTCCTCTTGCGGTTTTCTTGCCTTTTGCTCCTGTATATTTCGTTTCCTTTCCGGCGGCCTCCGCCCACTTTGTATCCGCTACCGCCGTTTCTACAATATTTTCCATCAGCTTTTCGGAAATCCTTTCCACCCGGTCCTCTGTCGGCTCTTCTTTCATCATACGCTCACTCTGGCTGTCGTTCAGCGAGCCGGACGCGGTTTCTTTTGCCTGCCGCTCTGTATGATCGTCAATCATCCGCTCCGATCGGCTATGAGACGCCTTCTCCGTGCGATTATCAATCGCCCTCTCTCCATGGCTGTCTATCGCATATTCCCTGCGCTCCGCCATACGAAGTCCTTCCGGTGCGGTCCCCGCCTCCGGCGCCCGGTATGGCTCCGGCTGCTGATATGGTTCCGGCATTACCGGAGGCAGAATCTCCGGCGTATCCGTCGGCGCAGGAACTTCCTCTCTGGGTCTCGGCCTTTCAGGATAGTTCAGTTCCCTGTTCTTCTCAAATTTACGCGCGCAGAAATTGTCCAGATAATCCACCATATATGTCCGAATCACATTCAGATAATATTCCTCGTCCATGGCTATGCGCATCAAAAACAGCAAAATTCCGATTGCCGCTCCTCCGCCCGCACTCTGCAGTACAAAATCAGTCATTCCCATAAACGCATATTCGATGCCGGCTCCCACAATTCCTGCCGTCAGACACCCCCATGCCGCCGCGCGCTCCAGTCTCCTCCAGCTATGGAGACGGATTCTCATGATTCGGTACTCATATATGTATTTCTCCACAAATACCTCCACATTCTGAACCCGGTCGCTGACCATGCAGGTATGCTCATACTTTGCCCGCACCAGCCGCATCAGTGAATGCGAACTCTTTCCCATATTTCCCGCCGCCTTTGTAAGACTCTTAAGCGAGATGCTGACCACACATTTACTGACTACTCCAATAACCGCAAAGACACCTATCAGGACAAGCAGAAATCGCCTGTCCATATTCACTTCCAACATAATCTTACCCTCCTTCTTTGATTCGATTATAACCGAATCAGAAAAAGAGGGTAGAAAAATCGTTTTCCATATTTCGCATACGGATCTCCGAAATATGATGTTCTCTGACGAATCCGCGCCCCGCTGTCAAATGCTGTCGCGCAACTCTTTCATCAGCGCCGGTTAAATTCTTGCCGCCAGATTCTTTACAAGCCTTACGCTGTGCTCAATTGCCTTCTTCTCAAAGGTCGGATAGTCCTGCGACGCACTTCCGTCCGCCTTGTCGGAAATAGCGCGAATAATGACGCACGAAACTTTGTTCAGATAAGCGGCATGGGCGATTGCAGCCCCTTCCATCTCTGTACACAAGCCGCCAAAGTTCTCTAATATCCTGCCCTTTACTTCATCCGATGCCACAAACTGGTCGCCGCTTACCACTCTTCCGGTAAACGTATGGATATCCGGGTTTGCCTCCGCATTTGCCTCTGCCGCCAGCCGAACCAGCCTCTCATCCGCCGGAAATGCAAGAAGTCCCATCCGCGGTACTTCCCCTAACGGATAGCCGAATGAGGTCGCATCCATATCATGGTAAAGCGCATCTGTAGAAATAACCATATCCCCAATATCAATTCTAGCATCCAAGGAACCCGCTATGCCTGTATTAATCAGCACATCCGCCTGAAATTCTGACACTAATACCTGTGCGCAGATTCCGGCATTCACCTTCCCAATGCCGCTGCGCACCACCGTAACGTCTTTACCACAAAGGGTGCCCTTTAGAAAGGTCATTCCCGCGCGCTCCACCGTCGCCTCAGTCTCCATAGCCTCCTTCAAAGCTGCAACCTCTTCATCCATTGCCCCGATAATTCCAATCATTTCTTCTTCCTCCTCATATTTTTAAAATATTTTTTAATTTCTCCTAATCATCAATAACGCACCCGAACCAATACAATTATACTCTTTCATTTAGACAGATACAATATTTTCTCTCAAACAATCGAGCGATTCCCTAGTATTTTCTTTTTCTTTTTGCTATAATTCCTGTAAATCAACAAAGGAGGATACTAACATGGTATACAAAACACAGGGAACCTGTTCGCAGGCTATCCAGTTAGAATTAGATGGTGACATTATCAAATCTGTAGAATTTGTAGGCGGCTGCTCCGGCAATACCCAAGGCGTTGCCTCTCTGGTACAGGGTATGAAAGCTGAGGAAGCCATTGCCAGACTGGAAGGCATCCGCTGCGGCTTCAAATCTACATCCTGCCCAGACCAGCTTGCAAAAGCACTGAAGCTTGCACTGGCAGAGTAAGATTATGTTAATATGCGTTATTATGCAGAAAAAAAGAGACTCTTTGCAAGCAGTCTCTTTTTTTCTGTGAGTAATGGCTATCGAGTTCTCTTTACCCTACTGGAAAATTTCTGGATAATTCATTTCCGTACTGTAAGAGAAACATACAGGCAGCGGACTCATTCCCTATGAAAAACCAAGAGTCCTAAAGCAGACTCAAGACCTGCTTGAGCCCGGCACGAGGGTTCTTTTATATTCATCTTAATGTAAGCCGCCCCTTTTGTCGTTAGCGCTTCAGGAAATTATAAAGAATTACCAGATTCCACAGGCGGAGTGATATCACTGGGATCTCCAACATAAAGGCCATTCGTAAGAGAATCACTAACATCTCCATCCGCAGAATGATAGCATTTCACCCGGTAATACCAGCCTCCCTCTACTTCCAGCTTCTTGCTGGTGCTTACAAGATCCGCATTGGTATTCTCTTTTTCCCAGGTATCCACGAATTCCCATTCGTCATCCTCCCATTTGGCACGCTCCACAATCACGGCAATTTTCACCGATTCACAGGTATGCTGCCCAATAGTAGTTCCTCCGGCGTAAATCACTCCCGATCCTACTTTTCGGATTTTAGAATAGCCTATCTGAAGGTTCTCCCCCCGCGTAATGCTGGTGCCTGTCCCGGTGGACTCCGTCTCGTTAGTCAGATAAGAGCCATCCAACATCGGCCGATTATCGGACGCTTTCGTATCCAACCCCGTACTCATCAAGAGACCGAACATCAACGCCAGTGCACAGATACCAGATACTACCTGTTTTCTCATAGTACTCTTTATACTTTCCCACCTCCCTCATATATATAGACAACTGAACTTCGAAAATCCATCGGTTTTTTAATAAAAATATAAATTTTTTAATATTTTTTCAAAGTCCGTCTTTTTAACAACCGCCGTTATTTGATAATGTATATCTTTATATACAAATTTTGCCGTATATTCCTTTTCTCCGCTTTCTGGCAATTCATATTCTGTTACTTCGGCGTTTAATTGTCCATAATCGAATGTATACTCATCGGTTTTTTTATCTTCTATATCTGAACTCCAGAATTCTTCTGTATATGAATCACTTATGAGATATGAAATATTTCTATTCTCACACACGTATAACATTTGCGCTAAGCGTATCTCCAAATCAATATTAGAAGACTTATATTTCATATCTTTAGAAATTGCTCGAATTCTTACTGGCTCTACCCCTAACTCATCCTTAATCTGTTGATAAGCCTTTAGTTCTTTCTCTTCATCTGATATTTTTGCCGCGTCCACGGAACTATTTCCCTGTGATATTTCTCTTCCACCAATTTTAAATCCCATTATCTCCACTATTCTCATTGGTCCGCCGATACTATTGACCCCGAATCCAGCAACCATCACCAATACCGCCACAGCAGCCGCAAAGCGTTTCCATACTCCGGTATGTTTTCTTTCCGTCTTCTCCGGCTCTTCTTTATCCTCTTCTTCTCTGAGACTTCTTTGCAGCTCCCATCCAAGGCGCAGCGCTTCCGCATCGTTCGGCGAAAGGCCGGCGAGAATATCCGACTTCCTATCCGTTTCTCTACATGATACTTCATTCTTTCCCGCAACCGCTTTCTCATAAGCCGCCACTCCGGCATAGACCTTCCTATCAAGACCCTCATTCGCTTTTGCTTCCGCCGCCTGAGGGTTCTCTGCGATCCTGCGCTCGATCTCCTCCGCTTCCCGATCCAGCTTTTCCACTATTCTCTTTTCATAATTATCGAATTGGTCTCTCATATCTTCCTCTTTCCACTTGACCAGCGCTCTCCCCTCGTTTACAATTATCCTATGACAATGGATTGGAGGCACACTATGAAACGTATTATCTTAACCGGCGGCGGCACAGCGGGTCATGTAACCCCGAATATTGCTTTACTGCCGCGTCTCAAAGAACTAGAATACGATATCCATTATATCGGTTCTTATAATGGAATCGAAAAAGAACTGATTGAACAGTTCGGCATTCCTTATCATGGAATTTCTTCCGGAAAATTAAGGCGGTATTTCAGTCTGCAGAATTTCACAGATCCTTTCCGGGTAGTAAAGGGCTTTGGCGAAGCTCACAAGCTAATCAAATTGCTTAGGCCGAACGTTATTTTCTCCAAGGGCGGATTTGTATCTGTTCCGGTCGTTCTCGCCGGAAAGAAGTGCAAAGTGCCGACCATTATCCATGAATCGGATATGACCCCCGGCCTCGCAAATAAATTATCCATTCCCTCTGCAACAAAGGTCTGCTGCAACTTTCCGGAAACTCTAGAACACCTTCCGGCAGATAAGGCTGTGCTCACCGGCTCGCCCATTCGCCAAGAGTTGTTATCCGGCGACAAGCAGCATGCATTAAACTTCACCGGCCTTGATGATGCCAAGCCCGTAATTTTGATTGTCGGCGGAAGCCTCGGCGCCCAAGCTGTTAACGAAGCTATCCGCAGAATCCTTCCATCACTTCTGAAGGATTTTAACATAGTCCATCTGTGCGGTAGGGGAAAACTTGATCCATCCCTGAATAATCTGAACGGCTATGTACAATATGAATATATTAAGGATGAATTGAAGGATCTATTCGCCCTTTCTGATATTGTGATCTCTCGTGCAGGCGCTAATGCTATTTGCGAGCTTTTGGCTCTTCACAAACCGAGTCTTTTAATTCCGCTGTCTGCAAATGCAAGCCGCGGCGACCAGCTTCTGAATGCCCGTTCTTTTGAGCGTCAGGGCTTCAGCGCAGTTCTAGAGGAAGAACAAATCACTGACGCGGGACTTTTGTCCGCTATTCGCAGCCTCTATAAGAACCGAGCGCAATTTGAAACGGCAATGATGAACTCAAACCAACAAGATTCTATTGACACCATCGTTGATTTAATAGAATCCGCCGTACATTCATAAGAACAGCATTATATAATTATATCTTCTTTTCTAGTATAAAAAGGTGTCAGTTTGACACCTTTTTCTATGCTCTGGTAATGTGGTCAAATTCATCCCTATAATTTTCCCTTATCCAATTCCTTGCTCTCTGCAGCATACTCGCCAACGCATCTACTGTCGTATCCATACTATCCGCAAGCTCCTGCCTTGGCATCTCCATCCCGTGTGCATAGATCAGTACATCATACCACTTTTTATTACGCTCCAGCACTGCGGCAAGAATTTTATCCGTATACTCAAGCACTTCCTTTTTCCACATATTTTCAAAGAAAATATCTTCCGGATCAGGCTCTCTTCCAAGCATACTCTCTATATCTTCATCCTCATGCAGCAGTCTTTCGCGCTTTATGCGCTTCACATGATTGTATGCCAAATTCTTCGCTGTGACTAACAGCCAGCTCTTCGGATTCTCCACTTCACTATGAGCGCGGTGTATGTAATACCTCATAAGCGCTTCCTGCGCAATATCTTCTGCATCATCTGGGTTACGGATATTCATTAGCGCTGTCTGAAATATCTGATTCCGATATTTTTTGTATACAGCATCGAAGTCTTTTCTTCTTTCTGACTCCATTCCCACAACTACTTTCCTTTATCTTTTGCTTTTTCCTTTATTTATGCTAATTAACCGCCCTTACTCTGGACAGAATATCCTCTCGGTCGGCCTCGCTCAGCTCGCCGACATTCCACCCAAAGCCCGCCTGATCATTCTTATATCTAGGAATCAAATGCATATGAAAATGAAAAACCGTCTGCCCCGCGGATTCCCCATTATTCTGCACTACATTAAACCCATCGCAATCCAGAGCCTTCGTCATCTTCACCGCCATCTTCTTTGCAAGCAAGATGGCCTTCCCCGCCAATTCATCCGGTAATTCATACAGATTCGGATAATGCTCTTTCGGCAAAATCAACGCATGGCCCTTCGACGCCGGGCCAAGATCCAGAATCACCCGGAATTCCTCATCTTCATACAATGTCGCAGATGGAATATCTCCATTCGCAATCTTGCAAAAGATACAATTATCATCTCTCATAACATCAACCTTCCTTCTAAATATAAAATAACTGCTTTATTTTACAAAATCATCTCTTGCATATTCCAACCGCCGGTGTTACACTGATACTCCAGAAAGGCGGTGCGAATTATGTATACATCTACAGACCTCGACAAACTTAGACAAATTATGGAAGAAAACCAAGAACTCGCAGACATTATCAGCAGGATTCTCTCCTCTCACAGAGAATCAATCAGCACTATCACTCATGAAATACGCAATCCTCTGACTCTGGTGTACAGCTCTCTGCAGCTTATCGAATCTAACCACCCCGAAGTTCGCACTTTTCGGCATTGGAATGCTATGCATCAAGATGTTTTATATATGATGCGGCTTCTTGCGGATCTGTCTGATTACAATAACGGTTTCACATTACATAAACAGCCGCTGAATACCGGCAGTTTTTTAAAGCAGCTCGTCCTGTCTTTTGCCGCTTCTTCCGAAGCTTCAAACATAGAATTTACCTCTCGGATTGCGCCGGAACTTCCATATATTCAAGCGGATGCTCCAAAATTAAAAGAAGTTCTTCTCAATCTATTAAAAAATGCTTTTGAAGCTATTCCCTCCGGCGCTCCGGGTTCTGTTCGTCTGGAAGCGGATATAATAACCCACACCTCCTCCGGCAAGCCCGGTATTTCCGCTGCTTCCGCCGTCTCTTCCAGTCTGCAGATTCAGATTCGTGATAACGGCTGCGGCATTCCCGCCAAACACTTTGATGAGATCTTTACTCCTTTCACCACCTTCAAATCCGGCGGCACGGGTCTCGGCCTCCCTTTGAGCAAAAGAATCGTCGAAGCCCACGGCGGAACCCTGCAGGCGAAATCCTCCCCGGATATAGGCACTGTATTTACCATACTTCTTCCTGTATCTTCTGCTCCGGCATCCCCCTGTCCCGGCGATACAGAATAACCGCTAAGATCAACCCGGCAAGCGCGCCTCCGATATGTGCTGAATTATCCACCCCGCTGCTGGTCAGGCCATGATACAGCGTTACTCCAATCAAAAACAGAATACCTCTGTCCGACATATCGCCTACCTTTCCGTGATTACGGAGCGCAATATAAAATAACGCGCCGATAATGCCAAAAATCGCGCCGGACGCCCCGGCGGAAACAGCATACTCCTCCATACGCAGCTCTGTCGCAAGAGACAAAAGATTCCCCGCCAGACCGCTGAACATATAGAGCAGCACATATTTAACTGTTCCAAGTTCGTGCTCTAACTGCCAGCCCATCAGCGCCAGAGCCAGCATATTGTTCATCAGATGATCAAAGCCAAAATGAAGAAACATGCAGGTAAACAACTCATAGTATTTGCCTGCATAAATTATATCCGGTGTATACATGGCACCATGTTCCAGCATGAATCTGGCATCCTCTGTCATTCCCTGAAAGGATAAAATCAGAAATACTATTATATTCACAGCGGCCAGGGCAATCGTGCACGGCGCTTTCTTCTGGTACATGGCCCACTCCTTTTGCATCATATTATGTTTTTATTATACCATTATTTGCCACATCCGTCGATAAAATAATAAATTTTTTTAAATCGCAGCTAAAAATCCTCCTCGTCAATGTATATCCCGTCCCAGTCTCCCCACTTCGGACGTTTGTGACGATGCAGCAGTCTCTTCACCGGACTCCATAAATTATCTGTTTCCTTAAGAATCTTACTGCCCATTTCCTGTCTGGTTATCCAGTCATGTTCCTCACTGTCATACTCAAATGCTCTCTGCCGCAGCAGCGGTTCTACGCAAGGTCTTTCTCCCTCCGGCGCCTGCCGCTCTCTTTCCCTTAAAATCTTCTCCTCGTCCTCCCGCTTCCCGCCTTTCGTGTCTTTTGTCCGCTTCTCCTTCGGCTCCACAGCGCTTATGCCGCCCTTTTCCTCTTCTTTCATTTTCTCCAGTTCCAGCATAATCCTCTTGAGGCTATAGTTTTCTTTCATTGTTTCTTTATGAAGAAAAAAAGCTGTTTTTACACTGGGAATATCCTGATAATCTGTCCACTGGACAAAATCATCCATCAGCCGGTGAAAAGACATCCGAATGTCCTCGTCTCCCTGTGGAAAATAGCAAAACCGGTACTCTCCTTCTTCGCAAAATATATATTCCGGGTTCATCAGCAGCCTGTTTGAGTTCAAAAGATAGCTCTCTGTATCTTCTATAACTTCCTGTATCTGCCCTAAGAATCCGTTCATATCTTCCCATGTAATCTTTTTCTGCCTATAATACTGCCGCATAGATATTAACCCTGTAATATCATATTCATAAACGGTTCTTTCCCCCTCCCCTACGGCGCTGATCGAAAGCAGCCCTTTAACATGGTTCTCCCGAAGCATCCGAATCTGATAATCCTCGGTATATAATCCAGAAAAGCTGATTCTAAGCCTTGTCTGGTTCAATTCCTTTTTTAGTTCTGTCTGAAATTCCACTCCTATTTCCCTTTCTAAATCCATTATCCGGCAGACATACTCGATGCACGGACCAATAACTCTTTTACAAACATATCACTGCATCAGCCTCCGATACCTTCGTATCTTTTCCTCCGGCTCCGTAATGCCCGCCGTCTCAGCGACCGACACCCGCATCTTTCCCTTAGCCGCGAACGCCTTCACTACAATCCGTTCTTCATCCACCTGTGCGTTTCCATACACCCGTCCAAACAAAATACATTTTCCACGCACCCTCTCTTCAAATATAGCGTTCACCGTCTCTGCCGTCACTTTCTCCTTCTCCCTTGTCTTTGTACTTCCCACAGCCGCCGCCTCATAAGCGCAGGAAGAAATGACCTCCTTATCATGGTAATAGAATATTCCCATGACGATTAAGAAAAATACCGACAATACCGCCGGCACAATATAGGCCATCTCCACCGTAATCATTCCTGAAAAATCTATACCTTTCGTTTTTCTTTCTCTCATCCTCCGTCTCTCTTTTCTGTCCCTGCTTATCTCCTATGACAAGAGCTCTCCCGCCCACATAACCGCATATCCTGCCGTAATAAACGGCACCATGGGAAGCGCCGCTCCTCTTTGATATTTGTGCAGCGCAAGTACCGCTGCCGCCGCCAAAGCAACCGCTATCCACGCCGCAAACATTAATTCCAGCAGCTTCCAAATACCAAGATATGTTCCGAGTATACACAGCAGCCAGCTGTCTCCATATCCAAGCTGCTCCCTCGTCACTTTACTTACTAATACAAATATCAGGCCGGTCAGAAGCCCTCCCATCGCCAGCCGGATATGTCCTCCGCCGGCAAATACCGCATACACTGCCGCCAGAATACTCCCTATCATCAGCATCGTTCCCGATATCCTCCTGCTCTTTAAATCTGTCGCTGACAATCCGACAAGCATACCCATGCATACAATCCTGCCGATTATCAGCAATCCGTTTTCTGCAGCATAATGACTTACCTGCAGCATTTAGAACACGCCCCTTTCCCCACTGCTTCCGATAGCGGAACTGCATAAATGGTTCGTTTTAACCCGCTGCAGCTCAGCGAATCATGGTATCTGTCCCCGTAATCCGTTATATAGACTCCAACTGCCGCCCCGCCATGCACACAGCCTTCACAGGCATAATATTTCCCTTGGCTTTCATTGCGCAGTCCATGCACCTCGCTATAAGGAACCATCCGGATTGACAGTTCCAGATAATTACAATGATAATCCCGATGATAAACCATACCTGTTTCTGTGATATAAACCGTTTCTTCATCCTCCTGTCCGAAGCCGGAACGGACATAGCCGTTCCACCCCTTCATCCTCATGGATTCCGTCATATTCACCGGAGCCGCTGCAAAAACCGGAATAGGCAGCCTAACCTGATAAGCGGCCTTAAGCTCCAGAATCCCAGTTATTGCAGACATTCTCGATTTCTCGCAGTGAATCCCGCCGCTTCCGCCTACCACAATACTTCTCTCCAGACGTTCTCCTCCAACGGCAGATACAATATCTGCCTCTAGGCTCCCCGGCGTAACCTTCGGATAAACATAAATATCTTCCGCCGCCATTTTAGCGGCATACTGCATCCCGCTGCGGATAGCAGTCCGAACGGACATTACCTCAAGCATATAGAACAGCGCAAGCGCCGCCAAGAAAAATAGCGGTACTGCAAGTGCGGCTTCTACTGTAATTACGCCTTTCTCCGCCGCAGTTTCTCTTCTGGAAAGGCAGAGGGATGCCCTTTTGGAGCACAGAAACCTTTGCCCGGATTTTGGGGAATTTGAGGATATTGAATATACAGGGTCCTGCCTTTTTGGCATATAAGAACATCTCCTTTCAACATAATATTGTAGCTTTGGTAATATTTGACGATTCTCCAAAAGAACATCCCTCTGCCTTTCCATTTTTCATATAACTGTTCTGACATTACCGGTATCCATAATAGGTACGGAATCTATACGTAATTCCTCTGCGCAGACTGACCTTAGAGGCAACCTCCATCCTGCTGATACAGTCATCCGCCCGAAACCATGTCAGTCCTTTCTCCCGCCTGAGACAAAGCTCAACCAGATCTAGCGCCCGAAAAGGCATTTCCTGCCCGCGGTTTAAAAATAGCAGCACTCTCAGATATTCTCCATACTTCATGCCGCCCTGAACGTCCGCTCCCTCTTGTCCTGATTCCCGCGAGCCAAGACTCATTAATCCGGACAGGGACAGCTGCCAGCTCTCTCCATTCTTTGTGAGGGGAACTCCATATCCCTTCATCAGAGAACGCAAATCCATAATGCTCTCTCCAAATGCCCATGCAAGCAGCAAAACCTGAGTCAGAGCGTTTGCAGCGGCCGGAAATGCCACAGCCGTACACAGCGTAACCGCTAACGCCTGAGCTTCCGCTCGTTTCGCCGCATCTCCCTGCAGGTATATATAATTTGGAACAACCCTAAAGGCCAGCAGTTTCTTCAGCACGAATTCCAGATTCTCACGGTCACTGTCTTTTCCTGACAAAATATATTCTATCTCATAGTTAAGCGCTCCTATATTGCCCTCCTGCCCGCTATCTGCCGCTGAAGAAAAATGTGTCAGCACATACTCGCCAAACGCTATCTGAGATAATTCCACCGCGTCTGCCACGTCTGAAAAGTCTCCGAATCCGCTTCGCAAATTTCTCCGGGAGACTAACCCTCCCTCTTCAACCGACTTATCAGATACCTGCCGCTCCTTTGGCATAACCAGCTCCGTAAGAGGCGCCGCTGCAAGCTGCTGAATATTAGGAAGTGGATTATCCTCCGCCGGAAGCGTAAGATCATTCTCATTTAGCATACCGGCCAGCTCCTTGTAAAGAGATTCTTCTGTCTGCTGATATTGGCCCGCAGCTTCCTCCCGTCCCTCCCATTGCCCCATACTTCCCAGCAGATGGTTCAGAGAACCCAGTCCATACTTATTGTCTATAAAATGCACAATCTGCTCTAAAAAAGCCTGTCCGTCCGCATCCGTCAGAAACTGAATCCTCTCCATACGCTGTTCCATACCGGATGCGCCATAATAGGACAGACGGTCAAATACTTTCTGCTCACTGTAGCTTCCGCTCTCATATCCTCCGTCCATCGCAAAGACTTCAAATTCTTCCAGAAGCTCCCTCTGATACTCCGCAAATACCGACTCCATTGCCCGATTCATATCGGCCCGTCGGTAACTTTTTGCAGACTGCAGGGAGGCGCTCTCCATGATACTTCCGGCAAAAGCTGCCAGCAGCACAAAAATCAGCGCCAAAAATGCAGTGACCTCCCCACGCTCAGATTCCCGCGCTTTCACTGGTTATCTTCTCAAATATAGTATTTACAAGACTGGTAAGCTGAGACTTGAAGATAATTACCAGTCCGATCAGAACCACTAGGATCAGGATCACCTCTACCACCCCAATTCCTTGTTCTTCCTTAAGCAGTCTCTTTATCCTCTGCCCCGCCCCTTTCACTTTCCACATTAGCATTGCCATATTTTATCTCCTTTTCTGATTTTCTATTTCCCCGGATCTATTACATCTGTATAGATAAAAACGCCGGAATGATTACAATTACAAGCACCATCGCCAGCATGAAGAACATTGGCAGAAGCAGTTTGGTTCCCGCCTCTTCCCCTCGCCGCTTTGCAGCCGCTTTTCTATCTTCAAATGCCTGAATCGACTCCGCTCCCAATAACTCGGCGAGACCTTTGGTTCCTTTGCGCAGGTTCTGGTCAAGAAGACTTGCAAGCCTCCTGTATGCCTTTAGTCCGCACCGCCTTCCGAACCGCTCGTAACTCTCGGCTTCTGTAACTCCGCTCTGCATTTCTCGGTATGCTACCGCCATTTCCTCATAAGCATAACGCAGCCCTACGCCCTCTTTCTGCCGCTCATAATCCTGAACAATCTTTTCCCATGCCTTTTTCACCGTCATTCCCGCGCCAAGCAGGAGCGTAAATTTATTCATAATCTCCGGATAGTCCAGCATCATCTGCCTTTCTCTATCCTCTTTTTCCTTCTGCTCATTCTGTCTTTGCAGGCCCGCAAGCAGCAGGCAGATAACGGGTCCAACCGCCAGCACATACCACCCTCTCGGATTATCCGGATTGCGGAGAACAATTTTCCTGCCTTCTATTTCATCCGGAAGCTTTAGCACATCCTTCTCTCTGCTTTGTTCTTCCTCCTCCGCAATCGCTTGGAGCACCCGCGCCCTTCGGCTTTCCTCGCCGGACAGCTTCGGAGGATATACTCGAACGCTCATCTCCTCCAGCGCCTGCATACTCTCGTCCTCCGTATAGGTAAGATATGCCTTTAAGTTCACCAGCGCTCCCTCCGGTTCTTCTGCAGTTCCCTTCTCATTCAGCTCCCCATATATATTTATCAGATCATAACGGTCAAGCTCCCACGAAACTTCTATAGGTTCTCCCGGTATCTCCGTTACAAGGCTCAGGTCTGTCCGCACCTCGTCAAGACTCCGGTTCCCGCCCAAGATCAACGGTTCAAGCTTCTGAACTGCCTTCTGAAAGACTTGCTTCATCTCTTCTTCGGTATACCGCTTTTCTTCTACCTCAACCTCCATGGGAGCCTTCTGCTCTTTTCCGTCTATGATTACCTTCAGCGTCCGCGTAACGCTGCCCTTTCCATAATCGTTTCTCCGGATCTCAGTTACCGGTCTGGCCGACTCTTCCTTATCGGATACCAGCAAAGCCGCGGCCAGCGCTGCAGCAGCCGCCAGGATAACCGCCATCACACCTCGATATTTACAATTCTTTCCCCAAGCATATACGCGCCGAAATATATCCCTAAACATACGCTCATTACCCCGATTCCCAGCGGATTCCCATAGAGGATTTCCATAAATTCAGGAAAACTTATCTTCATATAAGCAATCATCCCAAAAGGGATCGCTGACATCACCTTAAATTCATATTTTCTGGCTGCAAGCATCGTTTCAATTTCCGCCCGGACCTCCAGCTTATCCCTGATCTGGTCCGTAGTATTTTTTATAATTCCAAGCATATTGCCGCCGCTTTTCCTTGCCATTACAAACACATTGACAAAATTCCTTACATCCTCTTGCTCTACCCGTCCGGACCAATCCTCCATAATCTGTTCCATTGGCACCTGAAGATAAATCTGCCGCACCATATGGGTAAATTCTCGCTGAATCGCCGCGTCCTCCTTATATAAAAGACTTAAATCCCGCTTCGTCTCCTTCATGGCATTCTCTACAGAATATCCCACGCGCATGGAAGATGAAAGAGATTGAATCGCTTCCCGGAACTGCTCCTGAAATTCCCTTTGCTTTTTTGCGATACATTCTGTTTCCCACCGGAGATAATGCCATACTCCAAAGGGCAGCAGCAGGGCAAATGCAGCCGCCGATTCATAAAACAAATAGGAGACAGCCGCAAGAAGGCCAATTGTCCGTCCTGCTGCCAGCGCATATTCAGCCCGCCGTATATCCTGCCGAAAGTAATTTTGCCGTATTCGTAATATTCTGGATTTTCTTCCACTTGCCAATTACCCGCTCTCCTCTTCGTTCGGTCTCCTCAAACCGGTACAGCACCCTAGTATCAATTTCCTCTCCGTTGTAATCCAGCACCTCGACTACTTCCAGCACCTTCCTGCTCTTATCCCACAATCTGCCGATATGGATAATAATATCAATCGCCGATGCGATCTGCCGCTGAATCGCCGCCAACGGAATATCCATTCCCATCAGCACCATCGTCTCCAGACGGCGCAGCATATCCCTTGGACTGTCTGAATGCCCGGTACTAAGACTCCCCTTATGACCCGTGGACATAGCCTGTAACATATCGATGGTCTCAGGCCCTCTTACTTCTCCTACAATTACCCTGTTCGGACGCATACGCAAAGCCGACCGAATCAAATCACGTATAGTAATCTCTCCCACTCCTTCCACGTTGGCGTTGCGGGCTTCCAGCCTGACCAGATTCGGCACGTCGAGAATCTGCAGTTCTGCATTGTCCTCAATCGTTATGATACGCTCGTCCTTCGGAATATACTGAGACAGCGCATTCAGCATCGTGGTCTTTCCCGATCCGGTGCCGCCGCTGATAAAAATGTTATATCCCGCCGTTACCAGCTTCTTTAAAACCTCCGCCAGCTCCTCGTTCAGCGCGCCCAGCGCAACCAGACGCCCCATCGTCATCTGCTCCTTCGGAAATTTCCGGATGGTGACAATTGGACCGTTTAACGCCACCGGATAAAGCACAACATTAACGCGGGAGCCGTCCGGCAGTCTGGTATCCACAATAGGCGAAGCCTCATTGACCAGCCGGTTCGTTCCTGCTACAATCTGCTGGATTACATCTTCCAGCTTCTCTCGAGAGAGAAAATGCCTGTCCGTCAGATAAAGCCTCCCCTTCTTTTCTACGAAAATATTCTGCACCCCATTGATCATTACCTCTGTAATCTCCTCATCCTCTATCAGTTCCTGGAGAAGATCCAGCTTACGGAATGCATTAAATAATTCCTTCCCAAGCCTTGCCCTTGTCTCCAATGAAATATATTCTCCCCGGCTCTCCTCTTCAAGAACCCGGAAAATCAACTCCTGCAGTTCTTCATCTTCTACCTCCCTTGACAGATCCATCTGTCCGAGAACCTTTTCCTTTAGCTGTTCTTCTGATATCACAGCGAATCATCCTTTCCCAAACTTCACCGTACCCCTGACGGCAAAGCGCCTCTTCATACTGATAAAGCTTCGAGACAGCAAGACGGTCGTCTGCAGCCGGCATATAAACCGTATCGCAGGCCTTCAGGACATCAAACAGTCCCTGAACGCAATCTCCCAGATCCAGAACCAGCACATCGTAGATACTATGGCTCAAAATCTCCCCAAACAGCCACATCCATTCCGATGCTGTTACAGTCCGGATATCCTCTGGAAATATTACTGGCGGAATATAATCCAGCCCCTTCATCTGCTTCACCAATGTCGTAATCAATAAGCCCGGATTCCCGGTCTCCTGCTTAGCATAATAAAGAAGCATCGACAGATTTCTCTTTTCCTCCTCTGGAAAATAACCTCCGATTCCCGCATAGGTCTCCAGATTTATGTATAGAACATTCAGCGTCTTCGCCAGTTCTATCCCCTTCTCAAGTGCAAATGCCGTCTGCCCGGCTCTGTGAACCGGCGAATATACTCCTATCAGCTTTCCCCTTTCCTTTTTCCTGATGTTCCAAAGTTCCCCCATTCCTCCCTCCGCCAAAGCTTCGATCAAATGAGTATAGATATCGTTTCCTGACTGATAACGGAAAATCTTGCGTACCGAACCTTCTGTCTCTGCAGATACAGCCGACGCCGACAGCCGCATAACCTTTGGAATCCCGGCCAGCTCCCCTTCTGAAAACGTAATCCCGTCATCCGCCAAAAGGATATCCACCGGTGTTTCCCTTCGGATCGCTTCCAACTGTTCCGGGCTGCCACACAGCTTCACTTGAAGGGCAAGTTCCTTCTTACCCCCAAGGTAATCCGCCAGCCGGGACGCATACTCGGTCTCCCGGTCGCAGATAACCAAATTCTTACTGCTCACTTATAACCTCCTGTCTCTTTTAATTTACATAACTATTTTTTTACAAGCCTTCCCCCTTCCTCCTAATTACACTGGTTTTTCTGTTTTGAATCCTCGGCCGAAACGGCCTGAATTACGAAACATGCTCAGATTTTCAACTAGATTCAACTTATCAGATACAAGTTATGGCAACTTGTACGATGTATTATATCTCCACATCGTACAAATGTCCATACCTTTTTTAGAACTATGTAAACTTTGTATATTTTTTACAATATTTGATAAAAAACAATTCCATAAAGCAGTGCAACCCCAGGAATCCCAAGGGTTCCAGATGTCAAAAAAGTTACGGCGTTTATTCCTACCCCAACATCTATTCCACGGGAAGAAATAAATTCGTTTACAAAGAAAACCAAAGCCATCCCTACAAGTGCTCGAATCAGAAAATTAACAATAATTCCCGGTCTTCCTTCCTGCATATACCTCCACTCTCCTTTGTCCTTTTTACATATCTATTCCCGCCGTATGTCAATTATACCCGCATAACCTTCGTTACAGCCGAATCTCAATCCTCCTTCCGGTTCTCTGGTACTGATGGTAGTTCACTCCCGCCGCGTCAAACATCCGCATAGAGGCCTGTACCCGGGGCGTACCGTCATACTTATTGCTGTCATAAATGACCTCCTTAATCCCACTCTGAATAATTGCTTTCGCACATTCATTACAGGGGAACAAAGACACATACAGCTTCGCTCCTTCAAGACTCCCCCCCCTGTAATTCAAAATTGCGTTCAGCTCGCTGTGTACCGTATAAAAATATTTGGTCTTCAGCTCGTCTTCATCTTCCCGAATCCAAGGAAACAGATCGTCCGAACACCCCATCGGAAACCCATTGTAACCCATTGACAGAATCTTATTGTCCTGACTTACAATACAGCATCCGACCTGTGTATTTGGGTCTTTCGACCGGGCGGCCGACAGCATTGCAACTCCCATAAAATATTCGTCCCAGCTAATATAATCCTCTCTTTTTGTTCCCATACTGTACCTCCATCCGAATCTCTTTCTTCTTTTGATAAGTATATCATTTTTTCCGCCATTATTCTACATAGGCCTTAATCCCTTCCACAATTGCCTCCGCCGTCTTTTTCTGGTATTCTTCGCTCTTAAGAAGCTCTGCCTCCTCCCAATTGCTTAAAAAACCGCACTCCACAATAATCGTAGGAGCCTCTGTTCTCTTCAGCAGATAATATGTATCATTTGCCTTTGCTTTACGATTGTTTTCCGTATTCAGACCAAGCAGCGCCTTTTGCATCAACTCCGCCGCCCTTTTCCCTTCCTCTGAATGACTGTAATAAAAAACCTGAGCCCCCTTAACCCCTTCCTGATGATAGCTGTTTTGATGAATACTTACCGCAAGCGACGGGGCAGTTTTATTAATCAGCGCTACTCTTTCTTTCATATCTCCTACCTTTGTCGCCGAGCCATCCTGTCCTGCTAGCATAGTATCCTCTTTTCTTGTCATCACCACGTCAATCTTCTCTTTTTTCAACAGTTCCTGTACCATTTCGGCGATCGCAAGATTAACCGTTTTCTCCTCCACATCGTTCACTCCGATTTTTCCGGGATCAGAACCGCCGTGGCCGGCGTCCAAAACTACCGTTATTTTCTGTTTCTTCACCTGATCGCTATTCACATATTTACTGACCGTCCTGCTCGCAAAGACAAGTCCGGCAAGCGCCAAAATTGCCGCGGCTAACTCTATTTTCTGACGCAAAAAAATATCCTCCGGCAGCATATATCAGTTAAATATATGCCTGCCGAAGGATATCTATTCTTACACAAACCCTTTTCATTTAGTTTGTATACTGAAGGATTACATCCCAAATATCGGACGTCTCCTGTCCAAGCCTCCATGCTGCGGTTCCCGCCAGTCCATAGTCCTTCATCAATTGCAGTCTTGGCTGCAGAGACTCGGCATCCTCAAGCCATACTTTATAGGTGCTTCCGTCTGCTTCCCATGATGCGTAATTCTGCTTCGCCGTATCATCCCAAGTTACTTCTGCTCCCGCCTGAGATACCACATACTGAGCCTCTGACATACTATATGCCGTGCTCTCAACATTCATAGGATATTCCGCCTCTTCCGTTCCCGCCTGAGCCGCCAATTCTTCTTCCGTCTTTGGCGTCTCTTTCCATACTCTGGTAAAAAATGGAACCGCATTAATTACCTTATTCGCCGGAACTTCTTCCACTGTCTTCGCAATACCATTCTGCACGAATTCATAAGAAGCTACGGAACCCGCCTCTGGCGACCCGCCGTAATGCTCGTCATATCCCATGATTACGACATAATCGGCAAATATCCCCTGTTCTTTCCTATGATACTGCTCGTTATAAGCCTGAGGCACATAGTTATCTACAGACAATACCAGCCCATTCTGTCTGCACTTAACAGACAGCTCGCGGATAAACTGAATATAATGCTCCCCGCACTCTGTAGAAATCTTCTCAAAATCTACATTAATTCCGTCAATCCCACTGGAAAGCGCCGCCGCAATCAGCTGGTTAATCAGGTTGTCTCGGCTCGATGTATGGCTGAGCAGTTCATAAGATTCCTCAAAGGAGTTGATTCCTCCGTCAAAATCACGAATTGCCGCCCATACTTCAATCCCCGCCTGATGCGCGTAATTTACATAGTCCGAACCCGCAATAGATTCAATATTACCCGCCGTGTCCGAAACATGGAACCAAGTCGGAGAGATCGTATTCAGCCCTTTCGTCTGGGCTATCATCTCCAAGATCCCGCTGTTCGCCTCATAATTGGTCACATTACACCAAACCATGTTAATAACGTGGTCTCTGGTAATGTTTGTATACTCCGGTTCTGTAAAATCTCTGGACACCTTCTCCGTTGTCTCGTCCTTCAGATGCCGTTTTCCGATATATCCGATAAAGCCGTCTTCTGTGCGGACTTTCTTCCAGTCTCCTTCGTCTTCAATCACGCGGACCTTCTCTTTCTTCTCCACCTCGGTCAGCACCGGACTCTTTACTCCGCCCTGATATCTCACCTGCGTCTTACGCTTTGCCAGCGCCACTTTCACGTCGCCGGTCTCTGTATTGATCATCACCCGGCCCGGATCATCATACATCTCAAAGTCTATGCCGGTATACTGTTTCACAAAATCTAAGGCAATATAAGCTGTACTTCCTTCTGCTTTTAAAATGACATAGTCTTCACTGTTCTTCTGCTTGGAAACCGAATACTCCTGACTTCCCACTCCTACTGATATGATATCGTTCGGCAGTGCATAGAGCAGGACATTCTCATTCGGATCCCAATAAAATCTCTCATTGATATAATCCCTTACAATTGCGTATTCTACGTATACTTTACCGTCCCAGAGCCTTCCCTGCGGTTCCAGCACCTGATTATCCACGATAACCGCTAGCTGATTCTCATTTTGAATCCCATAATATTCATCCAGATCAGCCCGTTCCTTTGTTCCGCCGTAACGCTTCCACAATAATAGTGCTGCAACAATCCCTATTAATAATATAAAGAACAAAATAATCTTCAGCATCAGATTCCTTTTGCGTCTGCGTCTAGACTGCCTTCTTCCGCGAGACCTTCTATGTCTCTGGTCCCTAATCCGTCTTTCTTCCATAGTCTACCTCCTATTGCCTCATTACAGTTTGATTTTACAGGACTGTAATATCGCTTTACCATTATATCAATAAAAGTGTTGACCGTCATTACATTTCGACAAATTTTTAAATTATTCAGAGGGCATTTACATCTCCTGCAGATTAATATGGTAAAAATACAGCTCTTTCAAATCCCCCTTGTCATTTAAAACATAATCCCTCATATATCCAAGATCCTCCCTCAGCATATGCGCCTTCACAATCTGAGTCGGACTGGCCGGATTCCCCTCCATCTCCAAATATACTCCCTTTCTCTCATACCGGTTCAGTTCATTGAACAGTTCCTGATATTCCCTCGTCTCCGACTTCATGGGCTCCTCCTTCTCAATGCACGGCTTCCCGACGCAGTGCATAAAATATAAAGACCCGGAAAGTGCATGTGATATATTGCCCGGACAGAAAATATGCCTGCATTGATCCATATAAATATTTCAAAAAAATCCACTGGAAACCTGTTGAAAATCTTTGAATTAATCTGATTTGAAAATGTTGAATAATCTGATACGTTGAAAATACTCCTGCGTGGGAATACTATTTTCTGTACAGCCATTATATATCAGTTCTTATGTAAACGCAAGCAGTTTTTTATTTATTTTATTGAACATTTACAAGCTACTATGCTATACTGTCTAAAAGGAAGTGATAAATATGAAAATTGAGAAGATCAATGACAATCAGATACGCTGTACACTTACGCGGGCTGATTTAGCCGACCGCCAGTTAAAACTCAGCGAACTGGCATACGGCACAGAAAAAGCAAAATCACTTTTCCATGATATGATGCAGCAGGCAGCCTACGAGTGCGGCTTTGAGGCAGAGGACATTCCTCTTATGATTGAGGCAATTCCTGCGTCCGCAGATTCAATTGTGCTGATAATTACTAAAGTAGAAGACCCTGAAGAACTGGATACCAGATTTTCCCGATTTGCCCCAACGGCAAACGGAGACTGGGATAACAGGCGGGACGCTGCTTCCCTGAAGCTGGAAGGTGCAGAAGACATCCTGAATCTTTTGGGCAAAGTGAAGGAAAGTATTGCCGCTATTCCAAAGGAACCGGCGCCGGAAGAAGAAGCGCCAGCGAAAAGAACTGACTTAAGGCTGTTTTCCTTCGCTTCTATGGACGGTGTGATTTCAGCCGCCGAACTTCTTGGCGGCATGTACCACGGCTCAAACACTTTATATAAAGACCACAACTCTGATATGTATGTTCTGGCTCTTACCCAGTCTGATCATACAATTAATGATTTCAGCCGAATCTGTAACATGCTGTCCGAATATGGCTCTCTGGAGCATTCCTCGGGAGCGTCGCTTGCATATCTGGAAGAACACTGTGAGTTAATTTTATCCGCTGATGCGGTGCAGCAGCTTTCACAGATTTAATCCTTTTGCTTTTACGCATAAAAAGACTGCCGGTTTCGGCAGTCTTTTTATGCGTAAATATACGCGTTCCTATGCATTTAAAATTGCATTCAGCTTCTCAGTCAGCAAATCCGCATCGATACCATGTACCATAGCGGCCTCTGCGATGGATTCGCCCTGAGAAGATGGACATCCGATGCAGTGCATCCCAATCTCCATAAGAGCTTTTGCAACGTCCTCAATCTTATCTCCACTGGTCATTAATAACTCGCCTATTGTGGTTTCCTTATTAATCTGTGCCATATTATCGCCTCCTCCCTACACTGGTAATCCTTATTATATCCATTTTTCTCCATTGTGTAAACATTTAAAAGCTTTTTCTTCCCGAAATTTGACGATTCAAAATGCAAGATACAATTCCAGTTTTTTCGACAATAAATCAATTTTGTGATTTGTTTACAAAACATTCGTTCTTTTGATTTCCGCGAGTAATCAACCAAAATCACTAGTTTTTATGTTGATAATGTTGATAAGTTACAAAAACCTACCTTTTTTCCGCTCTTTTCACGGCTTTTAATGTTGATAACTTTTGCAAAGCCTTTTGACAAATTATCCCAGCATTTTACAATTTTGTATATTTTATATAAAGATTCGATTTTTTGCGAAATGACATAATAATTTTTATTTATAACATAAAAAAATCCCGGCATTTTTTTATAAAATAATGCGGGATTTTTCTGCATTTTATTATCAGACGATTTTAAATCACACGTCTAACTGTTTTAATATTCATACAGGTTGCCGGAATAATTCCAATACCTTTGGAAGCATTAATTGCATTTACAATCTGTCCGTCCCCCATATAAATTCCTACATGGCCTTCATAAAGAATCAAGTCGCCGGGCAGGGCTTGCTCATAACTGATGCCCGTACCGGAATATTCCTGGTCCCATGTGGTCCTTGGAAGACTAATCCCAAAATGCGCATATACCGACTGAACAAATCCCGAACAGTCTGCTCCATTTGTAAGACTTGTACCTCCCCATACATAGGGGTTTCCAATAAACTGGCAGGCATAATCTACGACAGCCTGTCCCAGCGTCGCAGCATTTGCGGCTTGCTCTTCTGCAATTCGCGCCGCTTCCTCAGCCGCAATTCTTGCCTCCTCGGCCAGACGGGCTTCCTCTTCCTCCCTTGATTCCGCGTTCTCTACGACTTCCCTGACGTCTTCCGTCTCTGTGTCTGCCGCAAGTTCTTCCGCCTTCTCTTCAGCCTCGTTGCCTGTAATAATATATTCCGTGTAAACGTAGCCGGTCACTGACCCGGACCGCACCTTCGTCCATTCCCCAACCGGACCAATAATTTCCGATGCCGAGCCCGGATACAGCTTTCCGACCCACTCGCTTTCTCTTGTCGGCTCACTTCTGACAAAAAGAAATGTATCTGCACTCACATTTGTGAATGCCATATCTAAATACTCTCCCTTTTCAGTAGGTACCAAATAATCCTCCACGGCTATATCTGTATCTGCCGCATAGCAGTCGTTTAGCACCTGTTCAATTCCCACGCCCGGAAAAGCAGCTTCAATTCTGTCTGTATTTTCAAGCCCCTCTGCTGCCTCCGCTTTCTCCCCGGAAACTGAAAATGTTCCAATTGCAGTAACCAGAAACAATCCTCTCTTAAGACTCGAATTCATAAACATCCTCCTATCATTCGTCTATGTCTTCTTATCTTTTGTACATTTGAAAATTTTTCTTCTTCCGGCAATATTACTTTATGCCATTTGTTACAGAATTGTTACAAATATTACGATATCATTATATCAGCACGTATTCCTTGTGTCAAGCTTATAAACCTCAATTTTTCATTCTTTTTATTATTTTTTTCTTAATTTGTTTTGTCATATTTTGTTAAAATTTATTACAATTTTGTTAAATAATGGAAGATTTGGACGTTATTTATTTTTTCAAAAAAATATTTTTTTCTTGACAAATCTAATCTTTTTATCTAATATTAATTATAGTAATCATTATCAATATTATTTGAGGAGAGATAATTATGACGGCTTTAAAATACAGCAGACAGCGGGAAGTAATCAAAAGCTATCTTTCTGAGACGGCTGAGCACCCTACTGCGGATACTGTATATATGCATGTCAAGGAATATTTTCCCCGTATCAGCTTGGGAACCGTTTACCGCAACCTTAACCTCCTTACTGACATGGGGGATGCAGTCAAGATTACAACTCCTGACGGAGCAGTCCGGTTTGACGGAACGACTTCTCCCCACTATCATGCATTATGTACAGAATGCGGCAGATTATTCGATTTAGATATGAACGTTTCCGAATCAATCAATGAAGAAGCAAGAGCATGCTTTTCGGGAACAATCCATTCCCATTCCGCTATTTTTTATGGAGTGTGCGGTCATTGTCAAAGCAATCAATAACACGAAATAACATCATTGGTTTATATCAGTAGCAAATACTGATTTAAATAAAATACTATCATTAAGAAAAGGAGATAACGATTATGAAAAAATTTGTATGTTCAGTATGCGGTTATGTTTATGAAGGAGAGGCTGCACCAGAGAAATGTCCTCAGTGCGGTGTTGGCGCAGACAAGTTTACAGAGCAGGGCGAAGGCTTAAGCTGGGCTGCCGAGCATGTTGTAGGCGTTGCTCAGGGCGTAAGCGAAGACATCATCGAAGATTTAAGAGCTAATTTCAACGGCGAGTGCTCAGAAGTTGGTATGTATCTTGCAATGGCAAGAGTTGCCCACAGAGAAGGTTATCCGGAGATTGGTTTATACTGGGAGAAAGCTGCTTACGAAGAGGCAGAACATGCCGCTAAATTCGCAGAACTTCTCGGCGAAGTTGTAACAGACAGCACAAAGAAGAACCTTGAGATGAGAGTTGCCGCTGAGAACGGCGCTACCGCAGGCAAATTCGATCTTGCAAAGAGAGCTAAGGCTGCGAACCTTGACGCAATCCATGACACCGTACACGAGATGGCCAGGGACGAGGCAAGACACGGCAAAGCATTCGAAGGACTTCTTAAGAGATACTTCGGCTAAAACTAAAAGGAAGCTTGATAAAAAAGAGATACTTCGGTATCTCTTTTTTATATTCATATAACGGACCATATCTTTCATTGCAGCTCCTTCAAAATCCCATCCAAAAAGATAGTCAAACAATTCATCCTACGGCCCCACTGTTACGGATAGTTTCTAAAATTTATATATATGTATTGCTTTTTTTCCCGGTTGGGTATAATATTAATATATCACAACATAGTTTTAAAAACCACTTGTCGATATATAACTATTTATGGGGGGGAAATATCATGGCAGATACAATAAAAAAACACATTAAAGATCCGGGAAGCGCCATTACTCATTTTATCGGAATGCTGATGGCCGTCTTTGCGTCCATACCGCTTCTGATCAAAGCGGCCCATGAACCGGAACAGATTTATATTATATCCATTATAATTTATGCTGCCAGCCTGATTTTATTATATGCCGCCAGCACTACCTATCATACCTTTGACCGTTCCAAACGGATCAATACGATTTTGAAAAAAATAGACCACATGATGATCTCCGTCTTGATCGCGGGAAGCTACACTCCGATCTGTCTCTTAGTTCTGCGCGGCCGGCTTGGCATCATTCTGCTCGCCATCGTCTGGAGCTTTGCAATTGCCGGAATCATCATCAAAGCATTCTGGATCAACTGTCCAAAGTGGGTGTCTTCCGTCTTATATATCGGCATGGGCTGGACCTGCGTATTGGCGTTTACCCAGCTTTTAAACACTTTGTCTCCCGCTGCCTTTGGATGGCTTCTTGCCGGAGGTATCATCTACACCATAGGCGGTGTTATTTATGCATTAAAGCTCTCATTATTTAACACAAAGCACCGGTATTTTGGAAGTCATGAGATATTCCACCTGTTTGTAATGGGCGGAAGCGCTTGTCATTTCATAGTAATGTATGCATTTGTACTATGACGCTTTACAGTCTTATCCAATGTCAGTTATAATAAAAGAAATAAACAGCCCATTAAGATGTAAAGTCCCTGTTGGATCTCCCAGTATACTTTACATCTTTTTGTTTCCATTTTCTTTCACCAGCTTCTCTTTCGCCGCCTTATTCATATGCTTGATCGCATATTCCCTCTGCATAGCCTCCTCTTTCGTTTCAAAAGCCTCATAATACGCCAGCCTGACCGGTCTGCGGCTGTGTGTATATTTCGCGCCTTTCCCTTCATTATGCGCCTTAACCCGTTTCTCAATATCCGTCGTCCATCCCGTATATAAACTTCCGTCCCGACATCTGACCATATATGTATAATTCATAATCTCTCCACCGTTTTCCATGTACGCATCCATGTATTCCGGCCGGCTTTGCTGCTCTGTCTGCTGCGCTTCGCCCGCCTTACATCCAGTATAACCACCATGACCCTTACGCGCAACCACAGCCAGAAAAAAAGCCTGGCATCCGCCCGGCTTTCTTTCCTTCTCTTCTACTCATCCACAAACTGCAGCGGATCGATCGGCTGTCCGTCTTTCCTCAGTTCGTAATACACATTGCACCCCTCAACGGAATAATACTTCGTCGGCTGGCTTACATATCCGATGACTGTATTTGCATTCACGTAATCGCCGGTATTTAGCGGAACCTCCTTAAGCTGCCCAACAAACAGCTCATATCCGTTTCCCAGGTCCAAATTGACTGTAGTGCCTGTCTGCGCTGTTACATCAATGGATTTTACCATTCCGGCCGCGCCGCTGATAACCTGATCTCCTTCTGCGCCGGAAATTACCAGCGCCGGATTGTACTTATACTGATCAAGCGTAGAGAAATATACAGTCTTGTCCATGCTGAAATTCAAAAGAATCTGCCCGTTTACCGGCCACAACAGCTGGCTGCTCTCACTAAAACTAAGCGCTGTACCGCTTCCCGCCGTCTCCACGCCCGGCTGGACTTCCGTTATCTCCTCTTCGGCGCCTTCTCCTGTTTCTTCCTTTGTTTCTTCGATTTCCTTTTCTTTCTCGTCATCTTCTGTATCAATTACCAGCCTGTCTGTATTTGCTGATCTTGTTTGCACCTTCACTTTATCTTCTGTGCTGTCGGTTTGCTCCAACCTGCCGGTCTCTGAGCGGTCGGATTTCTGGTAACTCTTCAGTGTATATGTTCCCACAATCGCAACTGCCGCCGCAAAGCAAATTGCAATCCCAACAGACGCACCTCTTTTTCTTGAAGGCTTTGGTCTCTTATTCATATTCATCACCTCTGGCTATATTTTTGCCAGAAGCCGGTTCTTTTATTCAGTGTCTCTCACAATATCGGTAACTTCTTTTAACTCTGTTCCCTCAAAAAAATATGCAAGAATTTCATCAAAACCGCTTCCATCTTTTGCCATCCTGTTTGCCGTATATTGGCTCATTCCAAGTCCATGTCCCACTCCTCTTGTGGTAATACGAAGCTTTCCGTCATAATTCTGCAGCGTAAAACAGCTGGAGGCAAGTCCATAAGTTTTGCGAAATTCTTCTCCGTTTACCGTTTCCTCCCCGGCCTGCACGCTAAGCACATATCCAGCCGTATCCACGGCGGTAACCTGAACCTCCATTTCATCCAGAATAATTGTCTGCATCTGTTCCTTTGCTTCAATATCAAGCGGGCACTCTTTTATCTTCAAATAAGGATACTCTTCACTCCCCAGCACCTCCGCTCCGTCTCTGGTGCTTCCGTTTGTCAATCTGCAATAAGGTACGTTTGCAGGCGCTCCTCCATACATCAACACTTGTCCATCCGTCTCTTCCCATGCAGATTTCAGCTTATCATAATTCCCGCTATATTTTCCCGCTCCCCATTCCTTGCGCATCTCTTCCGTTGTCCAAAATTCATCCGGAAGAACCGTACTGCTGCCCGCTTCCAAAATCTGTCCATACACAGTCGTCCTCACTAATACCGCCTGAGCCTTCAGCGCCTCCCCGTTATAATCAGCCGGTATTTCTTTTGCGAGCCTTCCAATGCAATATTCCTCAATGGACATCTCTATTTCTTTTCCTTCATTTTCTACTGTAATAACCTCCTCATCCACATTTGCAGAGGTCTTTACCGTCGGTCCGTTTAAAAAAACGGTAATTATATACGGTAATAGTACAATAATTATTAGATAGCTTCCCATTCGTTTCATTTTCTGCAGCATAAAAAGCCCTCCCATACGATAATGTATGAGAGGACTCTTCCTTTTATGCACGCACTATTTATCAATACGCAGAAATTAGTCCATGTTCACCTGAATCCTATCCAGATGCCAGATATCAGATACATACTCCTCAATTGTCCTGTCAGAAGAGAACTTACCGCAGCAAGCCGTATTCAGAAGCGCTTTCTTTGCCCATCCTTCTTTGTCTTTGTATGCTTCCTCAACCTTTTCCTGAGCCTGCGCATAAGCGCGGAAATCCTTCAGGATGAAATACATATCCGGACGGTCGCTGCCTTTATTATTGAGCAGGCAGTTATACAGGTCTCGGTACTTTTCAGTATTGCCCTTCGCATAGGTGCCATCTACAAGCTGGTTTACTACGCGGCGGATTTCTTCGTCATGATTGTAGATATCGTACGGGTTATATCCGCCGTTCTTCTCGTAATTCATAACTTCATCCGAACTCAGTCCAAAGATAAACGCATTCTCTTCGCCGACTTCTTCTACAATCTCCACATTCGCTCCGTCCATGGTTCCGATTGTAGGAGCGCCGTTCAGCATGAACTTCATATTACCGGTTCCCGACGCTTCTTTGGATGCGGTAGAAATCTGTTCGCTCACATCTGCCGCCGCGAAAATCAATTCTGCGTTGGATACGCGGTAATCTTCGATAAATACAATCTTCAATTTGCCGTTAACCGTCGGATCATTATTCACCACCTCGGCAACCGAATTAATCAGCTTGATAATCTCCTTAGCACGGATATATCCAGCAGATGCCTTAGCTCCAAAAATAAAGGTTCTTGGATAAAATTCCATCTCCGGGTTATCCTTAATCTTATTATACAGATACATAACATGCAAAATATTAAGAAGCTGGCGTTTATACTCATGAAGCCTCTTAACCTGCACGTCAAACATTGAACGCGGATCAACCTCAATACCGTTATGCCGTAAAATGTAAGCGGCAAGACGTTCTTTGTTCTTATACTTGATATCCATAAACTCCTTCAGCGCCTGCTCGTCATCCGCATATTTTTTAAGACCTGACATCAATGACAAATCTGTCGCCCATTTATCCGTTCCAAGCTTCTTCGTTACCCAATCGGCAAGCAGCGGATTACCATGCAAGAGGAAACGCCTCTGTGTAATACCGTTCGTCTTGTTATTAAATTTCTGCGGCATCATCTCGTAAAAATCTCTCAGCTCGCGCTTTTTCAGAATCTCAGTGTGAAGTCTTGCAACGCCATTTACAGAATAGCCCGCAACTATAGCAAGATGCGCCATCTTCACCTGTCCGTCCCGGATGATTGCCATGCTCTTAACCTTCCCCTGATTACCCGGATATGCAGCCTCCACCTGAAGCAGGAAGCGGCGGTCGATCTCCTGAATAATCTGATATACTCTTGGAAGAAGCTTAGAGAACAGATCTACCGGCCATTTCTCCAGCGCCTCTGCCATAATTGTATGATTCGTATACGCACATGACTTTGTAGTAACATCCCATGCTTCATTCCACTCCAGATGATAGTCGTCAAGAAGAATCCTCATAAGCTCTGCAACCGCCACTGTCGGATGGGTATCGTTCATCTGGAAAGCCGCTTTCTCATACAGCTTGCGCACATCGTCATGATCTCCCATATATCTGGCAACCGCTGCCTGAAGGCTCGCCGATACAAAGAAATACTGCTGTTTCAGACGAAGCTCTTTTCCGGCATAGTGATTGTCATTCGGATACAATACATCTACAATGGTCTTTGCCAGATTCTGCTGCTCTACCGCTTTAAAATAATCTCCTCTGTCAAATGACTCTAGCTGGAAATCGACAATCGGCTCTGCATCCCAGATACGAAGTGTATTAACCTGATTATTGTTATAACCGACAATCGGATAATCATACGGCACAGCAAGAACCGACTCGTAATTCTCCTGTTTAAATAAAGTCTTTCCTGTTGAGTCGTCATACTCCACGCGGATATTGCCGCCAAAACGGATTTCTTTCGCATATTCCGGTCTTCTCAGTTCAAATGGATTGCCGTACCTCAACCAGTTATCCGGCTTCTCAACCTGCTCTCCATTGTTTATCTCCTGTTTAAACATCCCATAATGGTAACGGATACCGCACCCATATGCCGCATAGCCGAGAGATGCCAGCGAATCCAAAAAGCAAGCGGCCAGCCGTCCCAGACCGCCGTTTCCAAGCGCCGGATCCAGCTCCTGATCTTCGATAAAGTTCAGGTTAATATTCATCTCGTCAAGCGCTTCTTTCACTTCCTTATATGCAGTCATGTTAATCAGGTTATTGCCCAGCGCACGGCCCATAAGAAATTCCATAGACATATAATACACAATCTTTGGATCTTCTTTATCAAACTGTTTCTGGGTTGCCATCCAGTTGTCAATAATTGCCTCTTTCACCGCATAGGAAACCGCCTGAAACTGCTCCTGCGGAGATGCCTCTGTCAGCTCCTTTCGGTACAGGCGTCTGCAGTTATCCAGTACCTCCTTCTTAAAAGTTGCTTTGTCAAATCTTGAATTCATAGCTTTTCATCCCCTCTTATCCTAATTTTTCTACGCCAAGTGTTACTTTCTCCCCGTTAATCGTCCACTCCTTCACATATCCGGCAGGAGTTCTCTGCGCAACTGTCTGAGCAAGCGTCTCAGAACCGATAATATCCGCGTTATCCGCAAATACTCTGGAAGCCTTCTCACTGCCTTCGTAAGTAATGGCAATCTGATCCATCACCTCAAAATCCGCTTCCTTTCGCATAGTCTGAACCTTACTGATAATCTCGCGGACAAAACCTTCTTCAAGAAGCTCTTCTGTCAGATTGGTATCCAAAACAACGGTAATTCCATTATCATTCTCGGACACATACCCTTCCATCTGCGCGGTCTCAATCAGCAAATCTTCCCTAAACAGTGTGATTTCCTGTCCATTTACCGCAAGCTTTAAGGTATCTGACTCATTCAGCTCATCCATTGCTGCATTTCCGTCCAGTCCACTGAGCGCTGTTTTAATTCCACCTAACATCTTACCATATTTTGGCCCGACTGTCTTTAGTTGAGGCTTAAAAGTATAAGACGTAAATTCCCGTACATCTTGTGTAAATGTTACAGCTTTTACATTCAGCTCATCCTTTACAATATCCTGATAAAATTCCGGCAGCGTAAAATCCGCTTTTACAAACATCCGTCCGATAGGCTGGCGGTTCTTAATATTCGCCGTATTACGGCAGGCGCGGCCCATAACGACTAATTTCAGGACCTCTTCCATATTTGCTTCCAGCTCTTTATCAATTCTCTCCTCATCCACAGACGGGAAATCGCACAGATGGATACTCTCCGGCGCTTCCGAAGCCACGCTCCTTACCAGATTCTGATAAATCTGTTCGGTCATAAACGGAACCATCGGAGCCGCCGCCTTACAGCATTCCACTAACGCCGTATAAAGAGTCATATAAGCATTGATCTTATCCTGCTCCATACCCTTCGCCCAGAAACGCTCACGGCTTCGCCTTACATACCAGTTGCTCATATCGTCTACAAAATCCTGCAGAGCTCTCGCCGTCTCCGGGATCCGGTAATTTCCAAGATTTTCATCCACCGTTTTAATCAGTGTATTCAGCTTGGACAATAACCACTTATCCATAACCGACAGCTTATCATACTCTAACGTATACTTAGACGCGTCAAATTCATCAATATTCGCATACAGTACAAAAAACGCATAGGTATTCCACAAGGTACCCATAAACTTACGCTGCCCCTCTACTACCGCCTTTCCATGGAAACGGTTTGGAAGCCATGGCGCGCTGTTCACATAGAAATACCAGCGGATCGCATCAGCTCCATAAGTTTCCAGCGCTTCAAACGGATCTACCGCATTTCCCTTGGATTTGCTCATCTTCTGCCCGTTCTCATCCTGTACGTGCCCAAGTACGATTACGTTCTTGTAAGGCGCCTCGTTAAAGATCAGCGTAGAGATTGCCAGCAGCGAATAGAACCATCCGCGAGTCTGGTCTACGGCTTCCGATATAAAATGCGCCGGGAACTGCTGCTCAAACAGCTCTTTGTTTTCAAACGGATAATGATGCTGTGCAAACGGCATTGCGCCGCTGTCAAACCAACAGTCAATCACTTCCGGAACACGATGCATCTCCTTCCCGCATTTCGGACAGCGGATGGTCACCTCATCAATATAGGGACGGTGAAGCTCGATATCCTCCGGACAGTTATCCGACATGCTCTTTAATTCCTCAATGCTTCCGATGGAGTGCTGATGTCCGCATTCGCACTCCCAGATATTTAAGGGCGTCCCCCAGTAGCGATTACGGCTGATGCCCCAATCCTGAACATTCTCCAGCCAGTCGCCGAAACGGCCCTTTCCAATGCTCTCCGGAATCCAGTTAATGGTATTATTATTAGCAATCAAGTCCTCTTTTATATCCGTCATCTTGATGAACCAGGATTCTCTTGCATAATAGATCAGCGGCGTATCGCATCTCCAGCAGTGCGGATAGCTGTGCTCAAATTTGGGCGCTGAGAACAAAAGGCTTCTCGCTTCCAGATCTTTCAGCACTTCCGGATCCGCTTTCTTTACAAAGAGTCCCGCAAAAGGCGTAGATTCCGCCATATTGCCCTTCTCATCTACAAGCTGGACAAAGGGCATATTGTATTTCCGGCATACCTTCGCATCGTCCTCGCCAAATGCAGGGGCAATGTGAACCACGCCGGTGCCGTCTGTCAGCGTTACATAGTCGTCGCAGGTTACATAGAACGCCTTCTTATTCTGTCCGGCAATCCCATCCGCCGCACACTGGTAGAGCGGCTCATATTCTTTAAATTCTAATTCTTTTCCTGTATAGGTCTCCAGAATTTCATACGCTGCTTTTCCTTCCTCTGCGATCGGGCCCAGAACCGTATCCAGCAGCGCTTCCGCCATATAATAGGTATAACCGTCCGCGCAGGATACCTTCGCGTATGTTTCCTTTGGATTCACGCACAAACCAAGATTCGATGGCAGCGTCCATGGCGTTGTGGTCCATGCTAGGATATAAGCGTCTTCTCCTTTTGCCTTAAAACGGACGATTGCAGACCGCTCTTTTACATCTTTATACCCTTGCGCTACCTCTTGGGCAGAAAGGGGCGTACCGCAGCGCGGGCAGTAAGGAACAATCTTAAATCCCTTATAGAGAAGCCCTTTATCCCAGATTTTTTTGAGAGCCCACCATTCTGATTCGATAAAATCATTATGATACGTTACATAAGGGTCCTCCATATCCGCCCAGAAGCCTACCGTACTGGAAAAATCCTCCCACATGCCCTTATACTTCCAAACGCTTTCCTTACATTTGTTGATAAATGGCTCCAAGCCGTATTCCTCAATCTGCTCCTTGCCGTCAAGCCCCAGAAGCTTTTCCACCTCCAGCTCTACCGGAAGACCGTGGGTATCCCAGCCTGCCTTACGCGGAACCATACAGCCCTTCATAGTACGGTATCTGGGTATCATATCCTTGATAACACGGGTCAGCACATGACCGATATGCGGTTTTCCGTTAGCAGTCGGCGGACCGTCATAAAAGGTATAAGCCTCCCCTTCCTTACGGTTCTCCATACTCTTTTCAAAAATACGGTTCTCTTTCCAGAATTTCTCAATCTCCTTTTCACGATCTACGAATTTCAGATCCGTAGAAACCTTCTTATACATAACCAGCCTCCTTCTCTTATAGATTCTTTTTATTTAATAGGAAACGTTCTGCACTGTTCCTATAAGAAAATAAAGAATGTGCCAAGGCACATTCTCGCGCCGAGCGCGGTCGCTTGCGACATAATTCCTCTTCGCGCGAGTGCGCATCCTCCCGGAGGGTTTTTATGATATTGGGGACAAAGTTTCCTATATCATAAAAAGGCTTCCGCCCTGAATAGGACGAAAGCCTGAATGCTTCGCTTATAAACCACCTAAACATACTATGATATGCCTTCCCTGTAACGGGGGAACTCCGTCGGTATCTACTTATCTTCTCCCACGGTCAATGACCGGTCTATTACTATAATAGAAGGAACTGTTCGAAAACCGCAACTCGGAAGTGATATTCGGACTGTCTCTACTCGTACCAGGCTCCCACCGTCCCCGGCTCGCTGAATCAGCGCCGTCTCGTTCTCAACAGCAGCAAAACTTTCAAAACATCTTACTGTCTCCGTCATCATTTTTTACCATGTCATTATAGTCGACAAAGACAGATTTCGTCAAGGGTTTTTCCCAAATTCCATCCGGCGCTCATTTCAACCCTTTTAACGCCTGCACCGCCCCTGTAATAGAATCCGCTCCGAACACATAACGGAGCGGTTCTACGCTGTATGCCTTCGCTTCTTCTCCCTTTTCCGTGTAATTCTCGTCACAATAGCGGAAATCCCGGTACACACCGCAAGTATCGCTGCCGCGCCGATAGCTGCCGCCGCCTTATACCGTTCCTTATCATCCCTTTTCTCTTCTTTCTTCTCTTCCCGCGCTTCCTTCTTTGGTCCGGGTTTTTCTTCTTTTATCTCTTCCGGCTCATTTTCGTCTTTCTTCCCGTTATAAAAATTCTGGCTGACCGTCACCTCGCAGGTTCCTACCGGCATATCTTTATAATAATAAGTAACCGTTGCGTTATCCGTTCCATCCTCATGAAGCGCAACCTCCCTGTCCAGCTTCTCAAAGGACACCTTCTTAGGAAGCATTACATACGCGCCGTCCTCAACCCAGCTATATTCCCCGCTTTCATCATGTTCCATGATCGGAACTTCCTCAAAATTATTAAATCCATACTCTAAGAGCGCCTTTGTATCAGAATACGGATGTCCGCCATAGGTATGCAGAACCACACATACCAGACGCCTATCAGCATTCTCCGCCAAAGTAATCAGGGTATTCTCCGCCTCTGTCGTATATCCGGTCTTTCCGGCGGCCGCATATTCATAATAGTCCTGATTTCCCTGAATCAGCATATGATGTTTCTGCTGAAATACATGCTCCTCTACCGTATTCCCAGCCGGTATGGTATACTGCTGGGTCTGACAGATTTGAAAAAACATTGGATAATCAAACAGCGCCTTTCCAATCAACGCCATATCTCTTGCACAGGTATAATGCTTTTCATCAAAAACGCCATTTGTATTTACAAAATTAGAATTTTTCCCGCCAAGCTGCGCGCATTTCTCATTCATCTGCCCAATAAACCAGTCGTAGCTCTGTCCCTGACCGGCGGCTATCGTTTCGCCCACCGCGTAAGCCGCCTCATTCGCCGATGCCAGCAGCATAGCATACATTGCCTGTTCCAGACTGATCACATTTCCATCTTTTAATCCGATGGACGCGTACCCGGAACCCAGACACGCCAGCGCCTCCGGTGAAATCGCCACCTGACTTGCCATATCCCCATACTGAAATGCAAGAAGCGCCGTCAATACTTTTGTTATGCTCGCCGGATACTCATGCTTATCAATATTCTTCGCATACAAAATAGCTCCGCTGTCAGCATCCATCACAATCCCAGCGTCCCCATATGTACCCGGTCCCTCCGGCCAGCCTTTCAATTTATTTGTCTGTACCGGCAGTTCATAAGCCTCCTTCAGCGCCTTTTCGCGAGCCTCTTTCGCGGCTTTCTCCGCCTTCTCTTCTTCTGTCATTTCACTTTCCGGCTTTTCCTGCTCTTCTTTTTTTTCCGAAGCTTCCGTTATCATTCCTGTATGCCCGTCCGCCGCTATACTAAGCAGAGCCGCCGCCAATATCACAGCAGTTATCCGCGCCCATTTTCTCATATAAACCTCAATGCCTCCCTAAAAGATATCCAAAATCCCTTACTTGACGGTTACCAAAGCAAATTTACTCCTTTCGCTTCTTCCTATTATAAAATATATCTGCGAAATACTCAAGACTGCCGCTTTTCCCAAGAACATATAAACAATAGTGTCAAAATGACACTAAATCTATCATTGTTTCACACTTATTAAAATTCTATAATAAGTATATGTACGCATATATGAAAATAAATTATGAATTGGCAGTGAACGAAAATTTCAATAGCAGGAAGGTACTTGATACCTTTGTAATACTTCTGTCTATCATGCTGCTGTGTATTCCGGCTAAAATGGAGGCTGCAAAACTGCCGGTATTGGAAGCCGCATCAGAAACCTGTTACATATCCGATCATATTACCGGAAATCTCATAGCAATATTTGAATGCGCACCCGAAATCAATATACACAACAAGCCTAGCGAGACGCCCAAGATTACCTTTGAAAACCGGCTGAATCAGATGCTCTTAACGCCTGAAATTTCTACGCCGATACAAATGCAGACAACGGAAAGCCTTGAATCAGTAATTCAGGAAACCACAGATATCCCGCCGGTACAGACGCCTATTTCACCAGAAATTGCGCTTACTCCAGACGAAGACGCAGATATTCTTCCAGAACAGCCGGATATTTTGGACGAACCGAATATCCCGGAAGTTCTTCCCGATGAACCAGTGACGATTCCCGACGACACACAGGAGCCTGAAGCCAGCGAACCAAACAACCAGAATTTTATCTGCAGCGGTTTTCTCTGCGATCCTTCTGGAAAAATCATCGGATGCGAGGATATACGGATAACCGACGGCGTATTATGCCTTCCCTTTGATACTGCGTGTACGGGAATTGGCGCAGATGCATTATCCTCTCTTAGTATGCAGGTCTATGAAATATTTATTCCTGCTAATATCATTATGATCGAAGAGGGCGCTTTTGACTGCCTCACAGAACTTTGCTTTATCGAAGTTCACCCGAACAATCCAGTCTATGGAAGCACGGAAGGTGTTCTTTACGTAAAATAATGATTGATAGGAGGCTGTCCTGAAAAAAACAATTCAGGACAGCCTCCTTTATTATGCATTAGATGATTTTCTATTTTTAAAAAAAGTTACTGCAATATTTAAAAACTATGTTATACTGAAAATGATTGTAAAAGAAAACACTATTTCAAAGGAGTGGAGACTGTATATGTACAAAAAAATATTTATAGCCTGCTTATCCGTTATTCTTATTTTATCAGTCCCCCTTTTCACCGGCTGTTCTGTAAAATCTTCAGAAAATACCTCCACTGGCCGTTCCGGTTCTTCATCTCCAAAGAAAGAATCCAGTGGGAAGAAACGGGAAACGATTCACGAATATCTTCTTCCGGCCGCGTCCGGCGCTGTTGTCTATGGAAACGATATTATTTCTATTGATGCATCTAACGTTTCGGAAGGCTATGTCATGATTCAATACAACGGCGGAATTGAAAAAGTCCGCATACAGATTACGGCGCCAGACGGAACTACCTATACCTATGCGCTTGCTATTGGTTCCTATGAGACATTTCCTTTATCCGGAGGGGATGGCAGTTATCATATTGATATACTGGAAAATGCCTACGACGATATGTACGCAATTGCATTTTCACAGGATATCAGCGTCACGCTGAATGATGAATTTCGTCCTTTCCTATACCCAAACCAATATGTCTGGTTCACACAGGATTATAAAGCAGTGGACTATGCGGCCGACCTGTCGGAGAATTCTTCCGACGACCTTGATTATGTGGAACAGGTTTATCAGTATGTTATTGACAATATCTCTTACGACGAGGAACTTGCCGCCAATGTCAAAACCAATTACCTCCCGAATATTGATCATACTATGAAGACGAAAAAAGGCATCTGCTTTGACTATGCGTCTCTTATGGCGGCCATGCTCCGCTCTCAGGGAGTCCCGACAAAACTGGTTGTCGGTTATTCCGGCGATGCTTATCACGCATGGATCAGCGTATACATGAAGGAAATCGGATGGGTAGATGATATCATTGAATTTGACGGAAAGAACTGGTCTCTGATGGACCCAACGCTTGCCGCCAATAACAGCAGCAAATCAGTAGCAAAATATGTTGGCGACGGAAATAATTACACAGTAAAATATTCATATTAAAGAAACTTTTTAATTTATCTCAGAAACGGAGGACTACTTATGAAACCTTTTTCCAATATGGAATTATCATCCTTCTGCGGACAGCTTGCCCTAATCCTGAAATCAGGCATTTCTTCCCTTGAGGGACTTACAATTATGCTGGAGGATGCAGCATCCGCAGAAGAAAAAGAAATACTAGAATCCCTTCTTGAAAAAATGCAGGAAACAGGAAGTCTCTACCAGTCTCTCGACTCGGTTAAACTTTACCCTCCCTACATGCTTCATATGGTAGAGATCGGAGAGGAAACCGGTACTCTTGACGAGGTTATGCAGGCTCTGCAGAATCATTATGAACGAGAAGAAGCCATCAGCAAAAGTATCCGCAATTCCATTACATATCCGATGATCATGACAGGAATGATGGCTGTGGTTGTGGTTGTTCTTTTGGTAAAGGTTATGCCTATATTTAATCAGGTATTTATTCAGCTTGGAACAGAAATGACCGGATTTTCCAGAATGCTGATGAATGTGGGCAACGCTATTAACCGCTATTCCCTTGCATTCGTCCTCCTCCTTGTGATCATTGCAATCATGGTCTTTTACGGAACCCGGACAAATTCCGGCCGCAGTCTCTTCCGCAATATCGGCTACAAGCTTAAGCTTACAAGAGCCGTTTATGAAGAAATCGCAGTCTGCCGATTTGCAAGCGGCATGGCCCTTACTTTAAGCAGCGGCTTGAATCCGGAACGAAGTATGGAACTTGTAAATTCCTTAAACGACGATCCGGTGTTCCAGAAAAAAATTGACCGGTGCCAGAGTCAGGTAAATGAAGGAAATGACATTTCACAAGCGTTGTTTAGTTCCGGAATGTTTACAGGCGTTTATGCCCGCATGGTCTCCATCGGCTCTAAAACCGGTACGATGGATCAGGTAATGGAGCAGGTTGCCGCTCTATACCAAGAAGATATCGATAACCGAATGAACAATATTCTTGCTGTATTAGAGCCTACTCTCGTTATCCTGCTATCTCTGATCGTCGGCGTAATTCTTCTGTCGGTAATGCTGCCGCTTATGGGAATTATGTCCAGCATATAACAAAAGGAGCTTAAACCATGCGTCGTTTTGAATACAAAAAAGAAACACATCATCCACCGAAGATACTTTTTTCTCTTTGTGTGTTTATTTTAATTCTCTTTCTATTTATACAGGGAATCTCTTCTCTGTCCGACAGCACGAAAGAACGTCAGAGAGAAAGTCTGGAAAATGCAATCATGCGCAATGTCACATATTGCTATACAGTCGAGGGTGTATACCCCGAAAGTCTAGACTACATAAAGGATAATTATGGCCTGACTTACGACGAAGACCTATTTTTTGTAGACTACCATATATCCGGCTCCAATATTCTGCCGGATATCACAATCATTGAGAGGGAGGGAAAATAATGCGTTTTCACACACAGCGTAAGCATATGATAGATTTCCTGTTTTCTGTGGCATTATTTTTTGTGTTTGCCCTGTCGGCGCTTATTGTAATCCTTCTGGCTGCCAGAATTTATAAATCGACAACAGAAAATTCCTCCTTGAATTATACGTCAAGAACAAGCCTGTCCTATATCAGTGAGAAAATCCATCAGAGCGATCTGGATGGAGCCGTATATCTCGGAAATTTTGACGGATATGAAGCCCTTGTTATGGAACAGCAGATTGAAAATGTAACTTATTACACCTATATTTACGCCTGCAATAATGAATTGAAAGAATTATTCACAAGCGGTAATTCCGGCATCACGGCATCCTCCGGGCAGACGATTTTGGAAATTCAGGATTTCTCTATAGAGCAGATCTCTGATAATCTATTTAAATTTTCATGTACCGATAAGAACAATCAGCAGGCTTCCACAATGATTGGAATTAGAAGCCGTTAACTATAGATAATTCTGTAAATTTACAAAGAAAGGATATCATTTCTTTATGACACGTAGAAACAGAGCCAGATCTTCCAGCCTATTCCTGATGGAATTAATAATTGCAATATTTTTCTTTTCTGCTGCCAGCGCTGTATGTATACAGTTCTTCGTAAAGTCACACTTATTAAGCCAAGAATCCAATGCGCTGAACCATGCGGTGAATGAATGCACCAGTACCGCAGAGCTTATCAATACGTCGGACAGTATAGCAGACTGCCTTAATATGCTGATGAGGCTGTACCCAAACGGAACATACCCTAACACATATCTTTCTTCCACTGAAATCAGGGAAGCAGACGTCCAGATTTATTATGACGATACTTTTGAGGAATGTATCAGCCAAAATTCTTCATATATGCTTACTCTTCATCTGGCAAAAGATGATAATAAAGACGGATTACTTATTGCAGATATTCAGGTGGCGTCCACAGGAACTTCCAAAACAAAAACAGTAATCTATGAATTGAATACAAAACACCATATAGCAAGGAGGACAGATAATGAAGAAAGATAAAGAACAGTCTTCTTTCGTAAATATTGGCTCTTCATCGCTTTTGATCGTATTTGTAATACTATGTCTGGCTACATTCGCAATTTTATCCATCTCCAGCGCGAAAAGCGACTTTTCCCTCAGTGAAAAGCTTGCCAAACACAAAGGACAATACTATGAAGCATCCTCAAAGGCCGAGGAAGTTCTAGAAGAAATTGATGCCGCGCTGGCTGATACGGCGTCAAAAAACAACTCTTCTAATTCTTCTGGTGATTTTATGAAATCGCCCTATATTGACGATGTAATAAAAAAGCTTAATGACGCACAGATTTCAGATACTGCGGTATCATGCAAAAAAACAGATAAAAACCTTAAAGTCTTTTATCAGATACCATTAGACGATAAGCAGATTCTCAATATAGAGCTTATTGTTACCGATTATACAAAGAACGCAAACTATTACGCAATACAAAAATGGCAGGTCATTTCTACCGACACATGGGAAAACGACGATACCTTAAATCTCATGCCGGTGATCCAATAGAAAGGAGTTTTTACATGGATTTAATTAAGATTTTAGAGCAGGCCATAAACGAAGGGGCATCCGACGTATTTATCGTTGCCGGCCTTCCGGTTACTTTTCGAAAAAATGGCGTAATCTGCCAGATTACAAATACAAAGCTCTTTCCGTCAGATACGGAAGCTCTGCTGACTGAGATCTACGAGCAGGCCGGACAACGCGACCTGAATATTCTAAATAATTCAGGAGATGATGATTTTTCATTCGCCATTCATGGTCTCTCCAGATTCCGTGTCAGCGCGTATATGCAAAGAGGCGCCCTGTCTGCCGTAATACGGGTTATCACTTTTGATCTTCCTGATTTCAGCGAATTGGGTCTTCCGGAACATATCATTCATCTGGGAGATAACGGTAAAGGCATGATCCTTGTTACCGGTCCCGCCGGAAGCGGTAAATCTACTACGCTTGCATGTATTATTAACCAAATTAACAAGACACAGCATAAGCATATCATTACCTTGGAAGATCCGTTGGAATATTTGCACCGCCACAATAAAAGTATCGTGAGCCAGCGTGAAATTAATGTAGATACAGAGAATTATGTGACGGCGCTCCGCGCGGCGCTTCGTCAGAGCCCTGATGTTATTCTTCTTGGTGAAATGCGCGATTACGAAACCATCAACATCGCTATGACAGCGGCAGAAACCGGTCATCTTCTGTTGTCCACTCTGCATACCATTGGCGCTGCCAACACAATCGACCGTATCATCGATGTATTTCCAGCAAACCAGCAGCAGCAGATAGGCGCACAGTTATCAATGGCGTTGACGGCAGTTGTATCCCAGCAGCTTGTACCTACCGTAGACGGCAAGGTAACTCCCGCTCTGGAAATAATGACTGTAACGCCCGCAATCCGAAATATGATCCGGGATAATAAAGTTCACCAGATTGACGGTATCATTTACTCCTCTATGAAAGAAGATATGATTTCTATGGACGGAAGCCTGCTTAATCTATATAAGCAGGGACGGATTACCAAAGATACTGCTCTGAAATACGCAACAAATCCAGAAATGCTGGGGCGGAAATTATAATTATCCCCTATAAACCTAATAAATATGTTTCAATAGCCTCCGCGCATCCATCGTGGTCATTATCCGCAGCAACCACGTCGCAAAGCTCCTTAATATGAGGGCGGGCGTTTCCCATAGCCACGGAAAGCCCCGCCTTCTTGAGCATCTCCGCATCGTTATCAGAATCTCCCACTGCAATCGTTTGGCTGATAGGAATCGACAAATATCCGCAAAGCTTTTCAAGTCCTGCCGCCTTAGACATATGCAGGGGCGAAAGTTCTATCGACGTTTCTTCCGAATACACAGCCGTTAATGGGAATTTATCTAAAGTATCCATTAATTTATCTCTGCTTTCCGTCGATACCGAAAAAAAATTCAATTTTTCAACTGGAAACGGCTCCCTTCGGTAACTTGCAATCATATCATCGTGGAGAACCGCCGTCCTCAGCATCAGTTCCTTATACTTGCCAAGCCGGAAATATTCCATCCGCATCACATCGCCGTATGTACACATATGCTGCCCATTACTTGCAATATAGATCATTACATCCCTTGTTTCGGCAATTTTCATCAGCTCCTCTACAAGCTCTGCAGGAATCGTCTGAGAATCAATAACCCTTTTTTCTATTGAATCATAAATCAACGCTCCATTTTCACATATATAATAACGGATATTCCTGAACTCCTCCTCATAATCCAGAAGCTCAGACGGGCTGCGGCCTGTACAGATAACCACTGTCTTTCCCCTCAGCACCGCTTTGTCAATTGCCGCCCTTACAGGCTCAGAAATAATCTGCTCACTATTTAAAAGCGTCCCGTCCATATCTAATGCAATCAAATTGTATTTATCCATAAACTAATTCCCTCCCTCCGCAATTATAACACAATTTGTCTGCTTCGTCATACATAACTTTTCCGTCTTTCCATATTGCCGCAGCTTCTGCACTGCGCATCCATGTGCTTTTAATGCATAATGAGCCATCTCAAAGGTATCTCTAAGCGGTGATTTTAAGCCCGGAGCACGTTCTCCAGATCATCAGGATATTTACCGCTTTGATTCTTTTGAAGCTGCCTGTCAGATAAGGGTGTTTCAGACTTCATCCCCGGAAACACAAGCAAACCGAAAAACGATTTATAATCTTTTTCACTGTTACAGCAAATATGGAATCAATCTCTTTTGCAATTATCGAATAACCTTTTACTGAATTTTTAATTCGACAATCTTTGAATCATTTTAAGTATCCGACCCGCACTGCATCGTATCATTTCTTCCGATAATTTTCCTTGTTCATAAGCCTCACGGATATTTGCAGCATCTTTCTGATTTCCGGGCATAATGATATCATTTCCAGCAGCAACGCATTGCCATGGCACACTGCCATTTTCTGGAACAGTTGTATTCCAATCAGACATAATTACGCCTTCAAATCCCCATTCTTCACGTGCAATTATCGTACAAAGCTCTCTACTATTAGCCGCATGAACACCATTGATTAAATTATAAGAAGACATCATAGCAATCGGCTTACTTTTCTTTACTGCAATTTCAAATCCACGCAGATAAATCTCTCTGAGAGCCCGCTCAGAAACACAAACATCCACCCCCATTCTATTATCCTCCTGATTATTGCAGACAAAATGTTTGATTGTTACGCCACATCCTCTGTGACTCTGTACCCCATCCGTCACAGATGCTGCCATGACCCCTGACAGAAAAGGATCTTCCGAATAATATTCAAAGTTACGTCCGCATAATGGATTCCTGTGAATGTTCATACCGGGCGCTAACCACAGATCAACATGAAATTCTTCCATCTCTACGGCAACAGCCTCTCCAAATTCCCGCATCAAACCTGTGTCCCATGACTGCGCCAATGCTGTTCCTACCGGAAATGCAGTACAATATTGATAATAAGTATCTGCATTTTCATGATGTTTTGTTTCTTCCAAAAAACCATTCTCTAAAGATCCTAAAACACCGGCGCCATATACGGAATTCGTATCACAATCTACTTCATAGCTCTGCCTTAAACGAAGCCCTGCCGGACCATCCGCCATAATCAAAGAACGTATGCCATACTTTTCTTCCAGTGTTTCTGTTGTTTCTCCGGCAGAACCAGGCACTCGAATTCCGGCCGATCCGAGAGTGCTGGCGCCCTGAGTAATATTTCCATACAAGAGTGGTATCATTTCTGTAACATGCTGTTCTTTTGCAAACGTTATCTGATATGTATTATTCTTTTCTTCCTGCGGTATAAATGAAGAAATCGGAATCTTTTGTTCCTTTGTCTTCTTAAGCCATTCCCTTGCTCTATTCTTGGCAAATTTAGCTATGCCAAGTTCTTCAACAGATTCTTTTGGGGAACAGACTCCCTTTGTATGTTCCAATATCGTCTGCTGATGAACAGTAAACAATTCTGCAAGCTGCAATGACGCGGAATGATTCCCAATCCATATACCATATGTTCCGGCTTCTATGTACCATGCATGCAGCTGTTCCGAAAAACTGGCAAGATTTGACTGGTCTATAGATATTACAAGTTTTTGTTTTTCCTGCGGCTTTAAAGTGTTTGTCTTTGCAAACCCAACTAACCTTTGATATTCTTTTGCACAAATTGTCTGCGGTAATGTCACATATACTTGTACGACTTCTCGTCCGGAATATGATTTTCCAGTATTTGTCACAGAAACCATGATATCCATGCCTCTCGCTGTTCTCTGAAGCCCTTCATATCTTATAGAAAAATCCGTATAGGACAGGCCATAACCAAATGGAAACAATGGCTGTATACCGAAGCTGTCAAAATACCGATATCCAACATAAATTCCTTCCCTGTATTTCTCCGTTTCTAAATTTCCATTCAAATAACCAAAACTGTCTGCTGACGGATAATCTTCATAATGCTTTGCCCAAGTGGCAGTCAATCTGCCTCCTGGCGCTGCGCGGCCAAACAAAACATCCGCAACTGCATGACCTCCCTCTTGCCCGGGAAGAGAAATATTTAAAACCGCTTTAATATTTCCGGCTTCTTGTAAAACATCGGTTAGCTCTATCGGTGACCCGACATTTAAGAGTAGTATAATCGGTATATCCGTCTGATCCAGATATAAAATATCTTCCCGCTCTTTTTTACTTAAATAATAGTCTCCTTCTATCTTCCGGCGGTCTTTACCCTCTCCCGCAATACGGCTGATCACATATACTGCTGCTGAAGCATCTTCTAAATCTTTTAACATAATTTTTCGTCCGTCCGGCATGGAAAATGGATTGGCTGAATAAGCGTCAAATGGATTTTCTACATGCCTGGCATCTTCTAAAACTCTTTCCTTCCATGCAGTTCTGGCCGCTTCGTAACGATTCTTATAATCTGCAATCCAGTCTTCGCTTGTAATCACTGCGCCTGCCGTCTTTAAACCTCTATATATTGATATACTCTCTCGATTATTAACATCGCCTGAACCGATTCCTCCCTTAACCGTACAGACAGCGCCTCCGCCAAACAATGCAATGGACATTGGAACCTCAAGCGGAAGCAAATTTTCATTTTTTAATAAAACCATACCTTCGGCTGACGCATTTCTTGCTAATCTTGCATGATCAAGCTCCCGTTTGGAAAGCTTTGTTTTCAGTGTACCGCTATAATTCATAATTTTTACTTTTACCCTCCTTTTAATATGCACTCCTTTATGCAACCATTAAATTTACTATTACGGTTCAAAATTGAAAAGTAATATAAAAAGAAAGACTGCCACAGTCAGCTTTTCATAATTCAAAAGGCTTACATATAGCAGTCGTTTTAAAACCTGTTTTATTACTCCTTTACACCGCCAAGTGTAACACCTGCAATGATAAACTTGGAAAGACACAGGTATACGATAATAATCGGCACTATTGCCACCAGAATCATTGTATAGATCTTACCCATATCAAAGTTCATATAATCGGCGCCTCGAAGTGTCGCGATCAGAATCGGAACGGTCATCTTGTCTTTCGATTGAATAACCAGAGCCGGAACGAAGTAATTATTCCAAGATCCTACAAAACTGAAAATCGCCTGCACCGCAATCGCCGGTTTCATAATCGGAAGTACAATCTGGTTAAAAGTCCTGAACTCTCCGCAGCCGTCAATTCTTGACGCTTCCACAAGTGACAGCGGAAGTGATGACTGCAGATAACTGTACATAAAATAGAACACAGCCGGAGACGCAATCGAAGGTATGATCAACGGGAGCAGAGAATCATACATTCCCATATTCGTAATTAACCGCAGGAATCCCATTGCAGTCACCTGCGTAGGCATTACAAGAATTGCCATAATAAATGTAAATGCAACTTTCTTTAGTTTAAAATTATACGCATACAGACCATACGCCGTTAATGCTGAAAAATATGTACAAATTGCCGCAGAGCAGCCAGAAACGATCAGACTGTTTAAGATACCCCTCAACATCGGAAAGGTTCCGTCATTGGCGACATTAGATAGATTTTTTAACAAATAGTTTCCTGGCAATGCAGAAAAACCTTTCTGCAGGTCTGCATGCGACCGTGTCGCGTTGATGAACAGGATATAGAAGAAAAACAAACACATGAATGACAGGATAATCAGTACAATATGCGCAACTATACTCCGTAAATGACTTGGCTGTTTTGATTTCATAAATCTATCCCCTCCTTTTCTGTTTTTTCGCTTTTTTCGCTGCTGCTTTCGAACCGTCCGGGTCATCATTATTTGTCATCCGATATACAAAGAAGCACAGAATACCGCTGACAATAAACAGATAGACGGACAACGCGCCTGCCATACCATAATTTCTGCTCTTCAAATGGCTGTTCAGGAACATAATCAAAGTCATGGAGGTACGGTCCGGAGTACCCTGTCCATTAGTCAGAATCTGCGGCACATCAAACATCTGCAGGCCGCCAATGATAGCTGTGATCAGCGTATATGCAAGAATCGGCCGTATCTGCGGCAGCGTAATGTAGAAGAACCGCTGGAAACTGTTGCATCCGTCCAACTCAGACGCCTCAAATACATCAGGACTGATTCCCATAATTGCAGCCATCAACATAATCGTTGAATTTCCAAACCACATCAGGAAATTCATAAACCCAACCAATGATCTTGTTCCCAGCGCGGAACCCAGGAAATCAATGGGCTGACTGGTAAGCCCTATGGACATAAGAATAGAATTAACCGGTCCGTTAGTAGAGAACATCGTAAAAAATAACATCGCAAATGCAGACGCCATGATCAGGTTCGGCAGATAGATAACAACCTTAAAAAACTGTGTTCCGTGAATCTTTAACCTTGCATCTACGAACCACTCCGCAAGTACCAGTGCGATCACAATCTGTGGGATAAATCCTATAATCCATAAGATCAGAGTATTTGCTGCATATTTCAGCATATCCGACCCCAGAAGGCTGATATAATTTTCCATTCCGACAAAATTCGGTCCGATCTCTTTAATTCCTGAACGGTAATATTCAAAAAAACTATACCGGATGGTATCCACCAAAGGAATAAAGGAAAAAATGAAAAAACTTACAAAAAATGGAAGAATAAAAATATATCCCCATTTTGAATAGTCAACTTTTTTATGTTTTGATTTCATAAACTATCATTCCTTTCTGCTCCATATGACGCAGGGCAATCAATGCCCCGCGGTCATTTTATCTATTCCGGCCATTGAATCTCGGTAATATCAGGATAACGCTCTATGATCGCCGTCTCAAAATTCTTTTTCGCCTTATCATAGTCAACCTTCCCCTGCAGGTAATCGCTGAACGAATTCTGGATTAATTCCACACATCCCTGATCATATGCGGAAAGCGGAGCAATCTCAATATTTTCTGCAACCGGTGCAAAATATTGAAAAGCATTCTGCCCTCCAAGGAATTCTGAAGCGAAAGAATCATCTTCTGCCGCTTCTTTCATACCGCTTGTTGTATTCGTGAAATCCGAATAGTCTTTTGAAATTTTCAGCAGATTATCTTTGTCTACCGTTACCGCAAGAATAATGTCTTTTACGTGTTTCGGATTATCTGTACCCGTACATGCATGTACATAAGAACCGCCCCAGTTATATTCCTGCGGAGGATTGGTAACAGCCCATACGCCGTCTTCACCGTCCCAGTTTGGATTCAAAGTAAAATCAATTCCCCATGCCGGGAACAGGAATGCGAATACTTTAGAAGCAGAACCCATTGCTTTATTCCAGTCATCGTTCCACTGACCTTTTATATTCTTATCCAAATAACCTGCATCCAGCCACTCTTTCGAACTATTTACCCAATCCATGATTTTCTGGTCAACTTTTATCGTCGTTTCACCAGGACTTACCCATGATTGTTCAATGCTATTGCCATACAGACGGAATGTATCTGCATAAGAAGCAAATGTATAATATCCTTTTGCTTTTAGCTCTTCCGCCGTTGCTTTTATAGTATCCCAGTCTTTTACTTTCTGACCGATTTCTTCCGGATCATCTGTTCCAAATACTTCTTTGGCGATATCACGGCGATATACTAACAGTCCCGGACAGCACTGCCATGTAGAGCCCCTCTGAACGCCATCTACATCAGAAGCTGTAACTTTCGTAAAATCATACTGATCTGCCAGATCCTTATCAGGGTCAATTCCAAGATCCTTAAGCGGTATAGCCGCATCCGCATCTGCATCCGTATATTTATTGACATAATCCGTCTCTGACAAGAAGATATCGACCTTGTCATCGGCTGAAGCGTCTGCCTGCTGCATCAGCGCCTCGTCAAGCTTTTGCTGATAGACGCCATCCTGATTGGGATTGATAATCCAGTGAATCTCTGTACCGTCGTTTAAAACAGTTACCGTGCCGTCCTTAGAAGTTTCCTTTACTTCCGGATAAACTGCCTCCACACGTTCACGAAATTCGTCATTCCAGCTATAAATATTAATTACCTTTCCTTCCTCGCCACTTGACGCACCGGCACTTGACGAACCGGCGCTTGACGAACCGCCGTTTCCAGAATCAGAACCAGACGACTTCCCGCAGCCTGCTGCCAGACTTGCTGCCATCGCCGCAATTAACATGATACTGACTACTCTCTTTTTCATTGATAAAACCCTCCTTTTATATTTGTGAAGCATTAGCTTCACGTTTATTGATGGATGGATTATAATATATAATTTTTTTTAGTTATATTAGAGTTCTTACCAAAATATCAGATTCATGACACATTTTAAATTTTCAGCGAAACAATGGGGACTGCCTCGCTTATTTTAGGTCATGAATCTGATATTTTTCACATGTTTTTTATTTTTTTCATACGCGATTTCCTCTATGATGTTCTCTATCTAAATATATAAATGAAAGGAGTATAAAGATTGGAGCATTTAAAATTTATCGATGAGCATGGCAGCTTTTCAATAAGGCAACCGGAAAATACAAGTTATTTATACTTTCCCCTGGCATCGGAAATGGGGCTGAAGAGCGCCGTAACGCCAAATCTTGGGGGCGATGCCAAGATTGATCAGGAAACCTTCCTTTTAGAACCAGTAAGTTCTGAAAACTTACATAATAATCGCTCTACCCGTAACTTCTGGCTGTTAAAAGACGGTGCAGATGCATATTCAGCTTCTGGAGCGTCCGCTGAGCAGGAAAGCGTCAAATTTACTGCAATGCAGGATGAAAGTGAACTGAAAGCAGGATTTATGTGGCAAACACTGACAAGATTGTCCAAAGTCCACCAATTAAAGTCTACGATTACCTCTTTTATTCCAAAAGATTACAATGTAGAAATCATGTATGTAACCGTGCAGAATCATTCGGAAGTTACGCAGGAATTAACTCCTTATGCCGCGATTCCGATCTATGGGCGCAGTGCAGACAACATCCGCGACCACAGGAATGTCACATCCATGTTACACAGGATTGATACGAATAAAAACGGAGTCCTTGTCTGCCCCACCATGTCCTTTGATGAAAAAGGGCACCGTCCCAATAAACATATTTATTATGTTATGGGGTGTATGGGTAATGGCAATGCACCGAAGAGTTTCTATCCTACTGTCGAAGATTTCGTCGGCGAAGGGGGAACCTTTACGCATCCCCGCGCCATATATGAAAAACACCTTGGGGTTACAGCGCCCGGGCATGCGGCCGGAAAGGAAGCAATGGGCGCCTTCCGTTTTGAAACCGTCTCTCTTGCTCCCGGGGAAAAAGCAGATTATATTCTTCTTATTGGCGTGGAAGACAATGAAAAAAAGATTCTTGACCTGTTTGAGAAATATAATACCGCCGGCAAAGTACAAAAGGCTTTTTCGGATACAAAATCTTACTGGCAAAATAAAGTAAACGTGAAGTTCCATACGAAGGAAGCGGATTTTGACCATCTAATGAAATGGATCTGCTTTCAGCCGTTCCTCCGCCGATTATTCGGCTGTTCTTTCCTTCCGCATCATGACTACGGACGAGGCGGCCGTGGATGGAGAGATCTGTGGCAGGATTGTCTTTCTTTGCTGCTGATAGAACCTGAAAGCGTCAGTCATATGATTGCCATGAATTATGGGGGCGTCCGCATTGACGGAACCAACGCAACAATTATCGGAAATGGAGATGGTAATTTCCTTGCAGATCGAAATGGAATCTCCAGGGTATGGATGGATCATGCACTTTGGCCGTTAATGACGACAAAACTTTATATAGACCAAACAGGAGATGTCCAAATACTAAATAAATCTATTTCCTATTTTAAAGATGCTCAGACTATGCGCGGTACTGAAGTTGATGTTCTGTGGCATTCAGAGCAGGGAGACAAACAACGTACTGCCCAAAATGACATCTATACCGGAAGTATTTTAGAGCATCTTCTCATCCAGCAGCTGACTGCATTTTATGAAGTAGGAGACCATAACATCTACCGACTCCGCGGAGCCGATTGGAACGATGCACTGGATATGGCGTCAGAACACGGCGAAAGTGTTGCCTTTACCTGTGCCTATGCCGGTAACCTGTTGAATCTTGCGTCAATGATCCGTCTATTGGACAGCCATTCCTCCACGCATACGGTAGAATTGTTGGAAGAAATAAAGATTTTATTGGAAAACGATGTAAATGTCTTTGACGATATCGGAAAAAAGCACAAAATAATAGCCGACTATATGGGTTGCTGCAGACATACCATCAGCGGTAAACGTATCAGCATCTCACTCTCGGCTCTTGCTGTAAATCTGATTCAAAAAGCGAATTGGCTCATGGAGCGTCTGAGATCCCAGGAATGGATTGACGGTCCGGGTGAAGAAGGATGGTTTAACAGCTATTATGATAATCATGGCCGCGCCGTTGAAGGTTTGTTCAAAGATCATGTGCGCATGATGCTGACCGGACAAGTCTTTGCTATCATGAGCGGAACTGCGGAAGACAGCCAGATTGAAAAGATTACAAGAAGCGTCGATCACTATCTTTATCAAAAAGAAATCGGCGGTTACCGCCTGAATACCGATTTCCATGAACTGAAATTTGATATGGGGCGTATGTTTGGATTTGCATATGGTGAAAAAGAAAACGGAGCGGTATTCTCCCATATGGCAGTTATGTATGCCAACGCCCTGTATCACAGAGGATTTGTAAAAGAAGGATGGAAAGCGCTTAAGACACTTGCTGATACAGCCCTGGATTTTAATACCAGCCATATCTATCCGGGGATTCCGGAATATTTCCGTTCTGACGGACGGGGAATGTACCAGTATCTGACAGGCGCCGCAAGCTGGTTTATGCTGACGATGATTACAGAAGTCTTCGGTGTCCGGGGCGAAGCCGGAGATCTTATCCTGTATCCAAAACTTCTGGCCTGCCAGTTTGATGAAAATGCCGCCGCTTCCATTACCATTCCTTTTGCAGGGAAAAATTTTACTATTATTTATAGAAATAAAAACGGCAAAGACTTTGGAGCTTATATTATTGATTCTGCTTCATGTGATGGAAATGAACTTGCAGTAAATGAAGATTCTTTTGTTAGTCTTTCCCGGAATATGCTTACTGCATTATCAGACGACATGCACACCATCATCATAAATCTGCTGTAAGCTCCTGAAAAGACGCTTTGATCTTACTATATAAGGAAAGGGAAAATAATATGAAATATGGACATTTTGACGACACAGAACGGGAATATGTTATAGAACGGCCGGATACCCCCGCTCCCTGGGTAAACTATCTGGGTTCTCCGGAATATGGAGCAATTATTTCCAATAATGCAGGCGGTTACAGTTTTGCAAAGTCAGGCGCAAATGGAAGGATTCTGCGTTACATTTTCAACAGCTTTGATCAGCCCGGCAGATATCTTTACATCCGTGATAACGAGTCTAAGGATTACTGGTCTGCCTCCTGGCAGCCGGTGGGCAAAGACCTTAACAATTATGAAAGTAAATGTTATCACGGTATGGGCTATACCAGGATGACCTCCAGTTATGACGGGATCAGCTCGGAAGCCCGCTACTATGTTCCTCTGGGTAAATCCTACGAAGTGTGGGGACTTTCTGTAACAAATAATTCTGCACGTACCAGAAGCCTTACCTTGAGCGGCTATGCCGAATTTACAAATCATAGTAATTATGAGCAGGATCAGGTGAATCTACAGTATTCTCTGTTCATTACAAAAACATTATTTGAAAAGAACCAGATTATTCAGCAGATTCATGGCAATCTGGACGTCCTGCCAGAAGACGAGCAAGTAGATGACAAAAATGTAACAGAACGCTTCTTTGGCCTTGCAGGCGCTCCAATATCCTCCTATTGCGGGGAAAAAGAACATTTCCTTGGCAGATATCACAGCTATAGCAATCCACAGGGAATCCTGTCAGGCGATCTTGGAAATGTAACCAGTTACAACGAAAATTCCTGCGGCGCTCTTTCCTGCAGCGTTACTCTGGCTCCGGGAGAAACGAAAGACATTGCTTTTTTGCTTGGAACAGGCGGCTTTCATGAATCGTCCGCTCTTCTTGACGCTTATATAAATCCGGCAGAAATGATAAATCAGGAATTACTGGAACTGAAAAACTACTGGAATGAAAAATTAAACCGCCTGAAGGTAAATACGCCCAGCCCGGAATTTAACACGATGATAAATACTTGGAATGCTTATAACTGCTTCATGACATTTATCTGGTCCCGTGCCGCTTCCTTCATTTACTGCGGTCTTCGCAATGGCTATGGTTACCGTGACACCGTACAGGATATACAGGGAATCATTCATCTTGCGCCAGAGATGGCAGCAGAGAAGCTCCGTTTCATGCTCTCGGCACAGGTAAGTAACGGCGGCGGACTTCCCCTTGTTAAATTCACACACAATCCAGGACATGAGGATACGCCGGATGACGCTTCCTATAGGCAGGAAACCGGCCACCCTGCCTATCGTGCCGATGACGCGCTGTGGCTTTTTCCAACCGTATACAAATATATTGCCGAGACCGGAAATACGGAATTTCTAAATGAAGTCATACCTTTCGCAGATAAAGGTGAAGCCACTGTTTACGAACATCTGAAACGTGCGGTTACATTCTCATTTGATCACCTTGGTCCCCACGGTATGCCCGCAGGACTTTATGCGGATTGGAATGACTGCCTTCGTCTGGGCGCAAACGGAGAGTCCTCATTCGTTGCGATGCAGTTCTACTACGCAATGACTATTTTAAAGCATTTTGCCGGGTACATGAAGGATACGGAATATGAAAAATACCTCGAAAAAAGACAGGAAGAGACAGGCGGTATAATTCAAAAATTATGCTGGGATCAAGATCGCTTTATTCGCGGATATACAGAAGCCGGAGATCGGATCGGCGCTGCGAAAGACCCGGAAGCTAATCTGTGGCTGAATCCACAGAGCTGGTCTGTCATCAGCGGACTTGCCGCCGCCGATCAGGCCGATACAGCGCTTACAAATGTCTATCAACAATTAAATACGGAATATGGAGCCCTTCTGATGGATCCGCCCTATCATGCCAATGCCTTCGACGGCGCTCTTGCCGTCATATATAATCAGGGAACAAAAGAGAATGCCGGTATCTTCTCGCAATCTCAGGGCTGGCTGATCCTGGCAGAAGCTCTATGCGGACATGGAGAACGTGCTTTTACCTATTTTATAGAAAACGCACCTGCCGCTTGGAATAACCAGGCGGAACTCCGTTGTTTGGAACCTTACTGTTACGGACAATTTACAGAAGGACGTGCCAGCAAACATCACGGACGTTCTCATGTCCACTGGCTAACCGGAACTGCCTCGACCATGATGGTTGGATGTGTGGAGGGGATCCTGGGGCTCCGTCCTGATCTGAATGGTATAACCCTATCTCCGGCTATTCCAAAAAGCTGGACACATTTGGAAATAGAGAAGGATTTTCGTGGAAAACATCTGCATATCCTTATCGAAAATCCGAACAAACGAGAAACCGGTCACGAAAAGCTTATTCTAAATGGCAAAGAACTTGACGGTAATTATATTCCAGCCGATTGCCTTAAGGATCGAAATAATATTCAGATGATCCTCTAATCTATATAAGCATACGGATTAAAAAGACATTTTCTATGAATACCCAAATAAAGGACGCAGCATTCTATACACTGCGTCCTCTTATTTATCTTATCTTCTGTTTTTTATATATCTTCATCTGTCTCAATATCCCATTGGATCGTATGATTTAGATCCCGGTATTTCTTCGGAGTCATGCCGACATATTCCCGAAATTGTTGTATAAAATGGCTCTGTGAAGAAAAAGACAAACGGTTTGCAATATCAATCATTGAATATTCACTGTACTGTAATAGATTTTTTGCCATCTCAATTTTATGTCTGCGTATATAAGCGCTGACCGAATCACCAGTTTCTTTCTTGAACAATCGAGACAGATAGCTCGCAGATACTCCAAGCTCATCTGCTATATCTTCAATCGTAATACGTTCTTTTATATGAGAATAAATATATTCCTTGCAAACACTGATATGTTTGGAATTCGTATCACTATGGCATATCTTACACATCTTCTCCGTATAATCCAGAACCATAGCGTCATGAAGGTTCCGTACCCCTTGTACCGTGTGTATGTCATCCAGTCTCTGAATATAAAAATCACTCATTCTGAAAGCCTGTTCTAATTCCATGCCTTTTTGTTTACATAGACGAGTAATCATCGCTGTTGTAATAACAAAATGATATTTTAAATTCGTAACCGGATTCCTCGATAACACGCCAACTCCGTCGCTGTCCAGAAACCTTTCTTGCTCACAGTTCTTCCTGACTGCTTTCATGTCGCCGTTGGTTACTGCCTGATAGAATAAAAATTCTTCTGTTGGTTGTCTATGCTCTACTTCATCGATATCATCTTCCGCTTCCAAGAGAAGCCATTCATCCTGATATCCCATAGTATTATCCCCTTTCGTATCATTTCATTCTGATAATCCGAAAAGATTTTATCGAATCTACGTCTAATTCTTCCTATAATCAAAAATCTTACTAATAATTATAACTATAAAATTCTCATTGAACAATTATAATTTTTCTGTAGAACCTTTTTTAGACTTCTACCGGCTATTGACCAAGTATTTTTATGTCATTATTCCTTCCTCCCCGTATAACTTCCTCCAATTGCTCATCATACTATACCTGAAAAGATTATAGTATATTTTTATTTTTTATTATATTACATGAATGAAAAAAATATCAAATTCATGATATTTCTTCATTTACAAACAGACAACGGATTGCGTTCAGCACAGCAAGAACCATAACACCTACATCTGCAAAAATCGCCAGATACATATTCGCAATGCCACAGCCCCTAATGCAAGACAAGCAAGCTCTGGAAATCACTGGCGCGTCAGCATGACAGTCTTATCTACACCTGCTTTCTTTAATTCCACAATCGCAGCCTTAGAATGAGGTTTGATAATATCGGAAATTACGATATGCCCCGCATATTTCCCATTGATTGCCATATGGATAATCGTTCCGGTCTGGTGACAGGCCCGATAAGGAATATTCAAATGTTTTATCAGTTTATCGTTCCCGGCTGCAACCTCCATACCATCTACTTTCGCAATCACTCCATTACCGCTGATTTCCTGTAAATCCGATACACGAGTCCTGTCAATTTCTTTCCCATATGCCCACTGTAAACTCTTGTTGATCGGGTGGGAAGAAGCGCTTTCTGCAAAAGCAGCATACGCGAGGACGGGTACGGGCAGAGCCCGCATATGGGTCAAGGGACAAGTCCCTTAGGTTCTTAGGGCAACGCCCTAAGCCGTCGGAGAGCTTTTCGGAATCAATATCTACAGTTTTCAAGTTTCATTTGAGCCTATTTTTGGGGCTGACATTTTTCATAGATTACTTGACACTACCCAGATTCCACCTCACGATGGACACCCTTAGTGTTCGGCTGTATCCGTCCCACTACCAGGGCGGATTAGGCCTTTCACCCATTAGAAACATGCGCCGCAAGGCGCACGTTGAAAACCGGGGGCAGTCTTACCCTCGGTTTTCAAAGAAATTTCAATTTTGCCGCAGCCGTTCTATAACGCTGACTTTAGCAATTCGCTGGTACAAGAGCGCCGGTATTGCCACGGTCAGGAGTATAAGGAACGGATAGATCACCAGCATGGGCCACATAACAAAGCGGTAAGTGAAAAACCAAATCCCACTGGAAATTCCCCGCACAACTACCACAGAAAACAGACCTCCAAGGACAACCGATGTGATAATCGTTCCTATAGCATAATAAAGTCCTTCAAAAGAGAGCATACGCTTTAACTGCTTGCCGGTCATGCCGATGCTCTGCAGCATGGCAAACTCCTTTTTGCGAGTGATAACGCTTGTCAAAACGGAGTTGACAAAGTTTGCGATACCGATAATTCCAATAATGATGCTCAACGCTCCGCCGATGGTGATAATCAGGGAGGTCAGATCGTCGAAGGATCTGACATAGGTTGCTTTGGATTCAAAATCCATACTCGGCTCCACACGGTCGATATAGTCATTCAAAAACTCTGCCATTTCAGCTTCTGTTCTCTCTTTCACATCAAAGGTGAAATTGACCAGATGGGGATGATCGCACAGAGGCAGGAAGATTTCTGTCGGGAGATAGAACCGGCTTTCGCCCGTGTTGCGGGTAGTGGCTGTGTTCTCGTTGGCCCGGACTTTTGCCATGATTATAAAGTCATAGCTGTCCGTAATGGTGGAGGAAAGACCCTCCGCTTCCAGATGGTTGATCTGCACCCTGTCACCCACACTGATATTTGGGTTATCTATGACGGTTCCATCATCGTTACACTCCACACTCAGCAGGATATACTTTCCGGATTTCAGCTTTTCCAGATCGATTGTCCCCTCTATTACTTCCATGTTATTCAGCAGAAAATCGTCCGCGCCATAGAGTCTTACATAGGAATTTCCATTCTGATCTTTGTTATAGCTGAAAAAGGCGTTGTGATTTGTGGAAAACGGTTCTTCCATCAGCCAGGAGGAGTAGAGCCTGCCGCCATCCTCGAAGCTGTTATTCTGCTGGACCGCCTCAATAAAGCTCTCGGACAGGTCGTTTTCGTCTTCTTCAACCTTGTACTGGAAGTATTCTGTGTTAGAGATCACAAAGTCCGTATCCATAAATTTTGCGATATACTTGTCAATGTCAAACCCGCCGGACAGGGTGAACACGGTATTGAACAGCACCAGACTCAGTGTCATGGACACAATAACCAATACTGTGCGTTTGCGGTTCCGTCCCAGGTTCGCCATGGCCATAAATTGGAGCTTTGCTCCGTGGGTCGATCTCTTGTCTTTGGCCCTGCGCTTTCCAAACGCCTCTGTATCATTTTCGGTGTAGCGGATCGCCTCGATTGCGGAAACTGCGCCGGCGATCTTTGCGGGCTTGCGGACGCTGACAAAGACTGTAAAAAAGGTGAACACCGTGGAGCCAATAAAAATCAGCGGATTTACTGTCACCTTAATACCGGCGTCCGCAGTATAACTGGTTCCGTTCATCAGGAAAGGAACCAGCGCCCGGCCAATCAAGAAGCCCGCCAGCAAACCGATCGGAATACCAATCAGGGAAAGCCGAAGCGCCTGCCGGTTAATCAGCCGCTTGATCTGCCGCTTTGTTGTGCCCAGCGTTTTTAACTGTCCATAGGACTGAATATCCTGAATGACGGAGATTTGGAAAATATTGTAGATAATCAAATATCCCGTTACGATAATCAGCAGTATGCCGACAAGGCCGGAAATGAGCATAGCCAGGTTATCGGACAGTACGCCGCTCTGATAGGCTGGACTGACGCGGGCAATCACATAATTCCCGTTCTCCGAGCTGCCCCCCATCGTGTCACAGGTATAGCCTGTTTCAGAAAGAAGCTGGTGGAGCCGGGCTTCTATATCGCCGTTTCCGCTGAACATCACATAGGCGGTGACAATGCCGGAGTAGTCGTTGTCTATGGGATAGGTATAGGCCAGAATATCCGATTGAGCATCCACAAAGGATTTTGATACGATCAGCCGTCCAATGTTGCTCAAACTGTCTGTTTCCCAAAAGCCGCAGAGGATAAAATCGGTAGTGTACTCTGTCCCCTTAATATCATAAGTCAGTGAAACGGTTTCCCCAAGCTGTGCTGGTACACCCAGGGCGTCCAGCGTCTTTGTGTCCGCGATAATCTCATTTTCTGCTTCGGGCCGATGGCCTGTCGTGGGGGTATAACGGGCAAATTCCAACGCGGTATCATCCATGTACCACAGATCAGAACGCCAGCGTTCCAGCCCCGGATTTTTCAGGCGGTAAGAAACCGCCTTTGTATAGGCGATGCGGTCGATCAGAGAACTTCCCGCCATATCGTCATATACTTCATCGCTGATATAGTTTAAGACCGCCTGCCCATCGCCGCCCGCTTTACGGATATTCTGGTCATGAACGGTATCCATCAGGCCAGAACCCAAGGTGAAGATCGTGGTGAAAAGTATCGTAGTCAGAATGATTGCGATGATTGCAATGATATTTCTGCTCTTGCTTGCTTTGAAATAGCGACCTGACAGCTTTTTAATCACCACGCCGTTGTTGTTGCCGAATAAAATGTCATTCATCGTCAGCGCCCCCTTACTCAAAAATCCTGCCATCCTCAATGCGGATAATGCGGTCGGCAAGCTGGGCGATCTCGTTGTTATGGGTTATCATCACCAGCGTTTGATGAAATTTGCTGCTGGTTGCTTTCAACAGTCCCAGCACATCACCGCTTGTCCGGCTGTCCAGGTTGCCGGTCGGTTCATCTGCCAGGACGATAGCGGGCTTGGAAACAAGGGCGCGGGCGATGGCGACGCGCTGCTGTTGTCCACCGGACAGGTTGTTGGGCATATTGTTCAGCTTGTCCCCCAGGGCCAGCAGACGCACTACTTCATCCATGAATTTTTTGTCTACCGTATCGCCGTCCAGCTCTACGGGCAGGACGATATTTTCATAGACATTCAAAACAGGAACAAGGTTGTAATTCTGGAAAATGAAGCCGATGCTTCGCCGGCGGAAAATGGTAAGCAGCTCGTCGTTCATCTTGGCAAGCTCTTTGCCCTTGATCTGTACGCTGCCGGAGGTCGGCACGTCCAGACCGCCCATCATATTCAGCAGAGTGGACTTGCCGCTACCAGAGGTTCCGACAATGGCGACAAATTCTCCCTGCTCAACGGAGAGGGTCACACCGTCCAACGCCTTTGTGATGTTTGGCTCTGTGCCATAGTATTTTTTGAGGTCCGTTGTTTGCAAAATGCTCATGGTTTGCACCATCCTTTCTGTTTTCTGTGATGCCGTCAGTCTAACAGCCAATTCTCACAGAAATGTCACAGGCCGCAGGTTTTCTTAAAAATTTTATCCATGAGACAGAAATACGGAAAACGTGGAGCCATGCCCCACCCTTGACGTGACCTTGACATAACCTCCTTGCATTGTTACGATCTTGCGGGCCAGATACAGTCCTATGCCGATGCCCTCAACGTCGTGTACTTCTTCTTCCCGGTAAAAGCGTTTGAAAATTATCCCCTGTCTGCTCTCCGCTATTCCTTTACCGCTGTCGGTTATGTCGATTTTCACATAGAACTCCCAGCTTTGAACGGAAACTT